>NZ_RWIV01000001.1:907500-1507500 GCF_003944835.1 Bacillus sp. HMF5848 | reverse complement strand
TGGAGAATCCCTACTACACGTTGCAAGAATTGGTGCCGTTAGTACGCATCCATATTCACAAAAGCAAGGCCTTATGAGATCCTTACTTTCATACTGTGTTAATAAAGTTAAACAAGAATACGATTTAGCTGTATTAGGAGGCTTACGACATCGTTACTTACATTTCGGGTTTGAAAAATGTGGAACGGAGTACATTTACAAAATTAATCAGCATAATTTGAGATATTATCAACCATCAGCACCTCTTTCTTCTACTATATATGTTGAAAAATATAAAGAAGTAACGGCAGCGTTACTTACTCTCCATAACTCAAGTCATCTTCATGTTCAAAGAGATTTGACTAATTTTTTTGATATATGTAGAAGTTGGAACCACAAGCCCTATATTTTTTATGACAAAAATGAGGTGTGTGGCTACTTAGTAGCAGATAAAAATATGACTCACATTTATGAGTTCAATGTAAAAGAGGACTATGAAGGAGATATCATATACTCATTTATGAATCAGTATCAATTAGAAGAAGTTTCCATTCATATTAATCCTTTCAATAGTCAAGTAACTAAGCTTCTGACAACAATTGCTGAGGATGTTCAAATTGAAAATACTGCTAACTGGCAATTGTTTCAATGGGAGAAAGTTCTCCAAGCTTTACTCACTGCTAAACTTTCCAAACATCGTCTATTAGAAGGAGAAATCGTTTTACATATACATAATTACAACACCATCAAAATAATAGTTAAGAACCAGACTGCAAGCTGTCATCAAACTGATGAGAAGCCTAACATATCCCTAGACAGTGCGACGGCTATGAAAGTTTTATTTGGACCAACTTCTCCAGATTCCATTATAGAAATACCTTGTCATATAACACACTGTCTACAGTCTTGGTGCCCGTTGCCACTGTATATGGGAACACAAGATTTCGCATAAAAATTACAAAACGCCGCTAATGTTGTTAGCGGCGTCTACTTGTATATAGTTAATTTATAAACAGCTTCCACATTACATTTATACATTTCCCCTGTTGCTTTAATGATTTTTCGTAAAATGACATACTCCTCCAAATAATATGAGGAGAGAATCTGACGTCTATGAAAGAAACGATGAACGCCAGGTAATACAGCTGCAACCGCCTGGAGTTAGTCACTAATCCCAGTATAAACTTATGCTTTCTTTAACGTTATAGAAATACCTCTTGAAAAACATTGGCGTTTTCTGTCATTATAAAAATATAAAATATAGAGAGGTATACTTTTCTTATGCAAAATGAACTCCATATTCGTCAGCGAAATAAATTACTTCTTATATTATTATCTGTTTTTTATATTTTTGATACGGGCGTATTTTACATACTTGATCCTGATATCACAACGTTGTGGCCTCCTGTAGGGTTAGTAGTTGCCATAGCATTATTTTTACTAAACATAAGCAAGACGCCAGCCATATTTAATATGTACGCTTCTATCACTGGTGTGTATATTTTCTTTTTTGTGCTTAACATTATGCATATTAACTTTATTAACTATATTTTTATCATCTTTGGCATTATCGTTTCTTCCATATATCAAAGAATTGGACCATTAGTATATTCAAGTATAATATGTTGTGTCCTGTTAGTTTACTTCCACAATAAAAATTTTCATTTGTATGGGACTTATTTTGAGGCATTTGATGTCATTTATTATGTTTTATTTGCTTTATTTACGTTAGTGTTCTTTATTTTTCATACAAGATATGTCAATCAATTATGGGAAAATCTACAACAAGAAGAAGCCGATACAAAAAAGGAGCTTTTTAATACACAGGAGCAACTTCAATCCTTATTTAAATATACAGAAGACGGTATTGTTATCCTAGATACAATTGGTACAATCATGAATGCAAATGATGCATTCGCTAAATTATATGGATACCGGCTTAATGATATCATTGGAAAAGTTCACCCTATTATTCCAGATGACCAGTTGGAAAAGGTACAAAAACGTTTAAAGACAGTATTAAGCGGGGAAAGCATTGTTGCTTTCGAAACAAAGGAAATTAAAAAAGATGGAACTTATTTTGATGCTGAAGTGACCCTATCCCCTATTTTTAATAAACATAAGGATATAGTGGCCATCTCAGGAATTGTACGTAATATATCAGAAAAAAAACAAACAGAAAAAATACTACGTCAATCAGAAAAACTGAAACTCGCAGGAGAAATGGCGGCAGGTATAGCCCATGAAATACGTAATCCATTAACAGTTATTTCTGGATTTATTCAAATGATTCACAATGAAGATTCAAAGCATAGAACTTACACACGTATTATAGACACGGAATTAAAACGAATAAACCAAATAATAAGCGAATTTCTAATTCTAGCTAAGCCACAAGCAAATATAAAGAAACAGGTAAGTCTACAAAATATACTGCACAATGTACACATTTTATTTGAATCTGAGTGCCATTTACGAAACATTCGTTTAATTATGGATTTACCTGAGAAACCACTAACAATCTCGGCCGAGCCCAACCAACTTAAGCAAGTTTTTATTAATCTTATAAAAAATGGTATGGAGGCCATGCCTGATGGTGGCGATATTATCATACAATTAGAAATCGACACTACAAATAAATATTATATTGTAACGATTACTGATACAGGATGTGGGATACCAAAAGATATTTTAGAAATTATCAAGACTCCTTTCTACACTACAAAAGAAGAAGGAACTGGCTTAGGTTTAGTGATTACTGAAAAGATTATACAAGATCATAAAGGTGAGCTTGAAATAGTTAGTGAATTAAATAAAGGTACAACGATTCGTATTTCTTTACCAGCTAACTAGCAATTCAAGGCTGTTACTAAATCAAAAAACGTTTAAGAACGATTTGTTTAGCAACAGCCTTTTATATTAACATGTTGCTTCAATTGTGTGAATCAGCTTTTTAAGTAAATCTAGTGACTCATCGAGTGAAAGAGAATACAATCTAGTAGTCCCTTTTTGCTCTATTTTCACAAGCTTTGTATCACGTAGTATTTTCAAATGATGAGAAATCGCTGGTCTCGACAGACTAGACCTTTCCGCAATCTCATTTACACTTAATGATTCATGCTCAGCTAATAATAATATAATATCCTGTCTTGCACTATCACTTAATGAATTAAATAAAGGTATACATGACCGAAATACTTCAATAGCTTGTTGTCCCATAACGTCTCGCTCCTACAGTTTAGTTTTCTTCTGCAACATACTTAGCTACTTTTGCAGCTATACTTCTTGGTAAAAACTTCGAAGCTATTACACCCATTTTATTTAAGCCACCTGTAACAACTACTCTTTTGCCTTTTATAAATGCTGCATAGCCTTGACGTGCAACAACTTCTGAAGACATAGCTCTACTAAACATCTTCGTATTTTCTACGTTCGCAACAGCTCCAAAATTGGTTTTAGTGGCACCAGGGCATAAGGTTGTTACTGTTATGTTACTTCCATATAATTCTTCCACTAAAGCTTCTGAAAAAGAGAGTACAAATGCTTTTGTTGCATAATAAACCGCCATTTTAGGTCCTGGTTGGAAAGCTGCTGTACTTGCCACATTAAGAATCTTCCCTTGATTTCGCATCTTCATATCTTTTAAAAAGTAGTATGTCAATTCCATTAAGGCAGTTACATTCAGTTGAACCATATCATGCTGCTTTTCAATGCTTATTGTATCAAATTCGCCTAACAATCCAAATCCTGCATTGTTAACAAGCATATCTACTTGAATGCCCTCTTGATTTATAGCTTGATATACTCGTTGAGCCGCATTACTCTGGCTTAAATCCTCCGAAAATGTAAATATATTTACATTATTAAACTTGTTTTTAATGTCTTTTAGACGCTCTTCATTCCTTGCTACTAACACTAAATTATACCCATCGTTAGCAAATAGCTTTGCAAATTCATATCCCAATCCACTTGTTGCACCTGTAATCAGTACAGTTTTAGTCATAATATACCTCCAATATTGGCATTAAATTATTATATGTTTAAACATTTAAACGTTTAAACATATAATAATTCCTAATATCACATATGTCAATCATTTAGCAAAAACAGCTGACAAACTAACGAAATATACAACGATAAAAGTATTAACAATGCACCTATCAAAGACCAAGAAGCTGCATACAAAAGTGATCCTGTTTTAGCTGCTGTAATGGGCGGCATTAATCCTCAGCACATTATTGTTAGTGGATTGGGAGCGATGCCAGTCGACAGTGTTGGTAACAAATGGACGGCCTCCTACATAGGGGCTAGTGGAAACCTACTTGCTGACTTTAGAGCAAACCTTAACGCCGAATCTCAAGGTCGTTTACAAGCAGTCCGGCTTTATGAAATATAATAACTTTTCTCTCTTTCATGTTTTTTCACACCCTTGGTATCGGATAACCATAAAAAAACTTTTGCTAGTATCTACTTTATTTTTTAGGAAATTTCACTTTCTCCCACGTAATATAATGTAATATAACAGTAACAAATTTTAATAAGGGTGTGTAAGATATGAATTTAACTGCTGTTATTACGGGTGTTAGCCATAGTCGTGGTATTGGTGCAGCTATATGCACAAAACTTGCAAAGGACGGAATTAATATCTTCTTTACACATTGGCAAGCAGATTTGCAGTGGATTGAAGATTTCCAAGCTGAATTAGAGACTTACGGCGTACACTGTGCTCATATGGAAATAGACTTGTCCGAACATGATGCCGCCACCAGTATACTAAATGTTGTGACAGATAGGATTGGATTCCCTACCATTCTTGTTAACAACGCGGCACATTCAACTAATGACGGATTTTTACAATTGGATGCAGATGCGCTTGATAAGCATTACGCTGTAAATATGCGTTCTACATTTTTATTGTCAGTTGAGTTTGCAAGAAGATTATCACATGCCAAAAATTCATATGGAAGAATTATTAATTTAACATCTGGCCAAGATCTTGGACCTATGCCTAATGAACTAGCTTATGCAGCAACAAAGGGTGCGATATCAGCTTTCACACGCTCTTTATCAGCTGAAGTAGCACATCTACATATAACAGTTAATGCAGTCAACCCCGGACCTACTGATACTGGATGGATGACAGAAAACATAGAGACACAACTACGTCCAAAATTCCCGCAAGGCAGAATTGGTACTCCTAATGATGCAGCAAATATTATAAGCTTCTTAGCTAGCGAAGAAGCACAATGGATAACAGGTCAAATTATTCACTCAGAAGGTGGATTTTTGAGAAGATAAATCTTATAAGTCGACACGTTAAAAATTGCAATTGACTATAAGAAAAGTACAAGGCGTTTATGGTATTAACGTATAGAGCTAGACAGCAATATAGGTTTAAAAAGAGGCTGACAAAAGTATCAGCCTCTTACCCATTATTTCAACTTATACACTCGTGCTTCATACGGTTTAAGCTCAATGTTAGCAATATCTTCTTGAGCATCTACTTCGTAGTTACTAATAAGTACTTCTTTTGTACTAAAAGTTATATGTGATGGAAGAGTAAAAGTTGGCGTTTCACTTGAGAAATTCGTAATAACCAACAGCTTTTCCCCATTGTACGTTCTTGTATAAGCATAGATTTGTTCATCATCTTCTAATAAAAGTTCATATGACCCGTGAACAATAGCTGGCTCTTGCTTACGAAGTTTAATTAACGCTTTATAGTAGTTGTAAATTGAATTCTCGTCTTTAACTGCTTTTTCAGCATTAATCTCAGAATAATTAGGGTTCACTTGAATCCAAGGTGTACCTGTTGTGAATCCCGCGTTTTCACTATCATTCCATTGCATTGGTGTACGTGCGTTGTCACGACCTCTGTAATAAATAGCGCCCATTATTTTCTCTGGATCAGCCCCTTTATTTACAACAAGATCTTTCCAAAGGTTATGTGTCTCTACATCACGATACTCTTCGATAGAACCAAACTGCACATTAGTCATACCTAGCTCTTGGCCTTGATAAATGTAAGGAGTCCCTTGCATCATATGAAGCCAAGTTGCAAGCATCTTAGCACTTTCATTGTGATATTCTTTATCATTACCAAAACGAGATACTGAACGTGGTTGGTCATGGTTCTCTAAATATAAAGAGTTCCATCCACGACCATGTAATTCTACTTGCCACTTAGACATAATTCTTTTTAATTCCGTTAATTTCCAAGGCTGTACATCCCATTTACCTAAATGACCACCTGGTTTTGCGTCAATATCCATGTGTTCAAATTGGAATAACATGCTCATAACACCAGTTTCATCATTCGTGTACTCTGATCCTAAATCAGGGTCAACAAACGGGGTTTCTCCTACGGTCATAACATCGTAATCATTTAGTACCTTTTCATTCATTTCTTGCATATATTCCATAAAACGGGGACCATTGGCAAAATATTGACCGCCCCATTGATATTCATAGTTAGGATTTGTAATCGGTGCGTCCGGTAAACCTTCAACCTTTGAAATCATATTAATAACATCCATGCGGAAACCGTCTACACCACGGTCTAGCCACCATCTCATCATATCCCAAAGCTCTTGTCGAACCTTTGGGTTTTCCCAATTTAAATCTGGCTGTTTTTTCGTGAATAAATGTAAGAAGTATTCATCGGATGCCTCATCATATTGCCACGCTGATCCACTGAAGAATGACACCCAGTTGTTCGGTTCTTTTCCGTCTTTTCCAGGACGCCACATATAGTAATCACGATATGGGTTATCCTTTGATTTGCGCGCTTCTACGAACCAATTATGCTCATCAGATGTATGGTTAATTACTAAATCCATTACAAGCTTTAAACCGCGATTATGCATTTCATTAATAAGCTGATCCCAATCATCTAATGTTCCAAACTCTTCCATAATATCTTGATAATCACTTATATCATAGCCATTATCATCGTTTGGAGATTTATAAACAGGCGATAACCATATTATTTCTGCGCCTAAATCCTTTAAGTAATCTAATTTCTCAATAATACCTTGGATATCCCCAATACCATCACCATTACTATCATTAAAACTACGTGGATATATTTGATAAACAACAGATTCTTTCCACCATTTTTGTGCCATACTGTTATACCTCCTAATTTAAATAAACATATGTAATGTTAAGTATGGTATCGATTTCAAGGATGACAAACACCCCCCATGAAATCGATACCATATTATTGGGAGAAAAAGAGCAACAACTTGTTACTCTTTAACTGAACCAGATGTTAAACCAGATACTATTCTACGTTGGAATAGTAGAACCATGATAACTAACGGTACTGTTACCACAACTGTTGCAGCTGTAATCTCTCCCCATGGAATAGTG
The DNA here is from genome assembly GCF_003944835.1 of Bacillus sp. HMF5848. GTDB lineage: Bacteria > Bacillota > Bacilli > Bacillales > HMF5848 > HMF5848. The sequence goes on along the minus strand of NZ_RWIV01000001.1, from coordinate 1,500,147 downwards.
TATTGCCCTTCAAATAACCCTATACCTACTGGCACAGTTTTGGCCATCTCGGCCGTGTTAATTGTTAAAGCAAATAAGAATTCATTCCAGGCAGCGATGAAAACAAGAATTGAAGTTGTGAAAATACCTGGGACAGCTAACGGTAAAATTACTTTAAAATACGTTTGCATGATCGAAGCACCGTCAATCTTTGCTGCTTCTTCTAAATCAAACGGGATTTTTCTAAAGAACGTAACAAGTAACCAGATTGATAATGGTAATGCAAATGTTGTATACGGGATAATCAACCCTAAATACGTATTGGTTAATCCTAAGTTTTTAATCAAGATGTAAATTGGCGAAATAGTTGCAATTTGTGGAAACATTGATACTGATAATACTAGACCTAAAATCAATGCTTTCCCTTTGAAATCTAATCGCGCAATCGCATAAGCTGCAAAGGCAGCGACAAATACAGTGTAGATTGTTGTAATTGTTGCGATAACTGTACTGTTCCACAAATATGTTAAGAATGGATAATTAGCAAATACAGACACATAGCTCTGTAATGTTGGGTTTGATGTGAACCAACTAAATGCCTCACCACCAAAAAGCTCTGAAAGTGGCTTAATTGATGCTAATAAAATCCAAAGGAATGGGAACATGACTAGAAATATAAACACGAATAAAAATACATAAAACAAAGGACCTGCTTTCTTCTGCATGACCAGCCCTCCTTATCGTTTAGAGTTGTTGTCAGATACTAAGTCCGCGCCTAGGAATTTAATGTAGAACACTGAAATGATAGCGACACATATAAATACAATTACAGCTAAAGCAGAACCTTCTCCAAAGTTTGTTTGGGCAAACATGACTTTATACGCCAGAATAGAGATTGTTTCTGTACTGTTCGCTGGGCCACCACCAGTTAATACATAAATTAAGTCAAACACTCGGAATGCGTCCAAAGTACGGAACAATAACGCAACAAGTAAGCTTGATTTTAGTAATGGTAACGTAACATTCATGAATTGCTTCCACTTACCAGCTCCATCTATAGAGGCTGCTTCGTATAAAGAGCCAGGAATTGTTTGTAATCCAGCTAATAATAGTAGAGCCATATATGGTGTTGTTTTCCAAACATCGGAAAAAATAACAGAAAACATAGCACCTGTTGGAGTTGTAAGTAAGTCAGCCATCCGATCAATTAAACCAAGGTCTGCAAAGTATTTTGCAATGATCCCATTTTGGCCATCGTATAGAAACTTCCACATTTTTGCTGATACAGCTGTTGGAATTGCCCAAGGAATTAGGATAGCAGCACGGACAAGGCCACGACCTTTGAATGACTTATTAATTAATATAGCAATCGCTAATCCTAATACAAGTTCAACAGCTACTGATGAAATGGTAAACACCATAGTGTTTCCTAATGCTTTCCACATACGTAAATCAGTTAAGTTGTTAATATAATGAGTAAATCCAATAAAGTTAGGTGAAATAATCGCTTCTGACAGACCATTAGCTAATCCAGTGACTTTTTCTCCTTGGTTTAAATTATCTTTTATTCCTACTAGTGAAGCTTTAGCCTCATTTAATGTAGTTTGAAATTGGTCAGCCACATCTCCTTCTATATCAACGAGACGAAGCTCATCAGAAGGCACATCAAAGTTAAATAAAATTTCATTAACCTTTTCATATTTTGCAGCAGCCTCTTCGTCTGAGCGGATTTCAGAGTCTAACGCCTCTAGTTCAGCTTTTACCTCCGATAGAGTGTTAGCATCCCCTGTTCCCGCATTAATTTCATTATCGATAGCTGAAATTAAAAAAGGAAACGAATTTAAGTACTTCTCTAAATCAAGACTGTAATCTGTATGTACAGCTGATTTTGTTGGATCATTAAGTCTGTAATCAAACAAGCTGAAGTAGAAGGACTGCAATACAGGCCAGATTGCAACAGCCAAAATTAGTAGTATCGATGGCGCAATGAGTGAGTATCCTAAAATTCGCTCACGGCGCTTGGCACGGTTAAGCGAACTTGATGATTTTTTTGCCATTGTTTCAACTCCTCCTTTACGTGAAAAGGATATTAGCCTTCAGCTAACGGTAAGCTAGGATCTGAAGGCTAACAATTTAACACTTACATATCATTATTGAAGAACTGATTTAATTTCTTGCTCCATAGTTGCAACAGCGTCAGCTACAGAAACTTCTCCAGCAATTGCTTTAGAGATGTTGATTTGTAGTATTTCAGAAACTTCTGGGTAGTTTGGAGCTAATGGACGAGAAACAGCAGCATTTAAACCGTTTACAAATCCTTCTTCAGCGAAGAATGGGTTTGCAGCTAAAACTTCTTCATCGTTAAATAATTCTGGTAAAGTTGGAGCTAAACCACCATGAATAGCAGAGATCTTTTGACCTTCTGTACCAGTCATGAACTTTAAGAATTCCCAAGCAGCTTCTTTGTTTTCAGAGAACTTGTTAATACCTGACATCCATCCACCAAGAGCAGCACCTGAACCAGCGTCACCAGCAGGAAGTGGAGCTACACCGATTTTACCAACAATATTAGATTGCTCTTCGTCATTAGCTAGATTCCATTGGTATGGCCAGTTACGGATGAATACTGATTGACCTTCAATGAATGAAGTATGCGACTCAGGCTCTGCAAATGTTGTTACGTTACTTGGTACGAAATCAGATGTTGCAATTTCAACTAATGTTTCAAGACCTTTAATTGTTTCTGGGCTATTGATTGCTACATCTCCGTTAGCATCAATAATTTCCCCACCATAAGCAGCGATAAATTCAACTGCGTTACAAACAAGACCTTCGTATTGCTTAGCTTGCATTAAGTAACCAAATTGAGTTCCTTCTGCACCTTTATTTTCTTTAGCTGCAGCAATTAGCTCATCCCAAGTTTTTGGTACTTCCGTTACGATATCTTTACGGTAGAATAGTAAACCAGTGTCGATAAATTTAGGTAAAGCCCATTGCTTACCATTGAATGTAGCAGCTGATAATGCACCTTGGTTGTATTTGTTTAAATCTAGACCGTCTCTCTCAATGAAACGATCCAGTTCTAAAGCATAACCTGCTTGTGCAAATTCAGCTGGCCAGATAACGTCAAGATCAAATACGTCGATTTCACTTGAACCAGCATTAAACATTGTTACGTAAGCATCATGAGATTGGCCAGTGTCAGATGGCATTTCACGTAGTTCTACGTCAATGTTAGGGAATTTCGCTTCAAAAGCTTTAATGATTTCATCAGTAGCTTTTGTTGAATCTTGACCACGAGCGTAAACGATTTTAACTTTTTCATCAGTACCTTCGTCTGTAGTCGCTGTATCTGTGTTATCAGTTGTTTCTTGAGTTGTTTCATTATCTGTTGTAGCGCCTTCATCTGTAGTATCATTGTTACCACCACAAGCAGCTAAAACTAGCATTAGTGCAAATAGAACAGCAAACAACTGGCTAAATTTTTTCATAATCTTTCTGCCTCCTAATGTTGGTTGTCAGAATCGATATTTATTGTCTCGACTCTGGAAGTAGTTCATACTTCTGAATTCGATTTCATATAGTTCATAGGGTTCTCTCTTTTTTTTTGATATTCTAGATTTTCTGGATTCGATTTCACATTTTTACTTTTACAAAGACATTACCTTTGGAAAGTTATGGTTTTTTATGAATTCGATTTCATAAAATTCATAAGTAAGTAAATTACACTCTAATTACGGCATTTCCTCTCGTTGATTCTCTTTCGATCAACTCTAACGGAAACTCTCTGTTATCAACAGTATGCACGGGAGAATGAATTTGCTTTATTAACATATTAACTGCTGTTGTCCCAATTAACTCTACTGGTTGATGCACGGTTGTAATAGTAGGTTCTATAATTTTTGAAATCTCTTGGTTATCAAAGCCTGCAACAGCTAAATCCTCTGGAATACGCCATCCTTGACGCTTTGCTTCCGAAATAATACCTGCAGCTACTTCGTCACCACCAGAAAACACGGCTGACGGTTTAGATGACATTGAAGCAATTTCGCGAAATACTGTCCTACCATCTTCAATGTTATAAGCGTTACGAAAAGCGAGTGTTTCATCAAAGCTAATTCCGTATTCACTTAATGCTTTGCGAAACCCTTTCTCACGATAACGGGCCACGTTACTTCGATATCCACCACAACAATAAGCTATTTTTCTATGACCTTGCTGTAATAGGTATTTAGTAAGTATGTAACCACCCTGAAGCTGGTTTAACTTTACTACCGGTACATTTACGTTTTCTTCGAACTCATTACACATTACAACAGGTCCATATTCAAGAAATGGTTTTAACATATCCCATTCATTTTGAATGGAAGCTAATATAACACCATCAACTTGCTTCGTCTGTAAGAGTTTCATATAGTTTAACTCTCGTTGTGGACTATAATGTGTTTGACAAACAATGAGCTGGTAACCTCTATCGGTAGCTTCCATTTCCATCGCTTCTATTAGAGAACTGAAGAAAGGATTCATAATCCTCGGAATAAGAACAGCAATTGTCTTCGTTCGTTGACTCCTTAGACTTCTTGCAGAAGAATTAGGGACATATCCTAACTCCTTCATTGCCATCTGAACTAACTTTCTCTTTTCCTCTGTGACATATGGATGATTGTTAATGACACGTGATACCGTTGTGCGTGAAAGTCCCGCAAGCTTTGCAACATCTGCTATAGTAGGCATCATGTATTCCTCCTCATCTAAAGTCCTAACACCCCCTAATGAATTTCGATATGATATCGTTTTCACATTTTCATTATAGCGACATATGTAAGGGTTTTCAATACATAATTTAATATTTTTTTAAAAATTCTAGTTTTGTTTAGTTTTAGACACATAGTTTGCAAAATTAACATTATTTATTAGACATGAAGAAATAGGTAGCAAATATCGTACAAAGTTATAATTCTGTAGATTTTGTGAAAAAATCCCAAAATATTCATTTTCATTCGTTAAAAATGATACTATACGATTGATGAGTAAGGTCGGTTTAGTAATACATTTCTACAAATAATCTATCTGCAAGCGCAGACAGGAGGCAAAGTTATGAATACTATTATTTTATATGCTACAAAACATGGTACAACTAAGCACAGTGCTCAACTATTACGTGATAAAATTGGGGATAATGTATACCTTGTAAACATACTAATTGACCCGATTCCCTCTCTAGATGATTTTGAAAACGTAATAATCGGTGGTTCCATTTACTTCGGAAAGATTCAACAAGAGGTTACTGACTTAGCTAATAATTACCTTCCACAGCTTTTAAACAAAAAGGTTGGATTATTTATTTGTGCAGGCCATAAAGACGAAAATATTCTACAGCAAGAGTTAGTGGACTCCTTCCCTAAAGAACTCTATGAGCATGCGGTATCGAAAGAAATTTTTGGGTATCAATATGACTTCAAACAATTAAACTTCCTTGAAAAATTAATTATCCGTACAGTTGCAGGTATTAAATCTAGCACTGGTAAGATTTATGATGCAAACATTGAACGTTTCGCTGACGCTATAAAAAAATAATTAGACGTATTGTCGTCTCTCAAGTCATTTCGAAGAATAATCTACCAAATCATGAGAAGAATAGTAATGACTACACAATGACAGGGGAGAAATAAATGTCTGTTGAAATTGGTGATGAGCTTTTAATTGGTGAAGAAGGCAATGAAGAAACCTTTGAAGTTGTATTTACTACCGAGATGAATAATAATAAATATATCGTAGTAGCACTGCTTGAAGACTTAGAAAATGCTTCAGAGGATATCATGATTACAGCATTTCGTTATACTGAGGATTCTGAAGGTACAATTATTTATGATGAACTCGAATCAGAAGATGAATGGAATGAAATTGAATCAAGGTTTATCTCTTATCAAGAAGAGTTAGACAACGAAACATATTCCGGATAACCGATAAGCTCTCATCATTGAGAGCTTTTCTATTTTGATAACTTGAATTCGTCATAAATTACTGATGAGACAGTGTTCTTTTCTAATCCTTAGTTTCTTTTTCCATTAATCCTCTTACTATATCCTTAGGATTCCAGCATGAAAATCGATATGACGGCTTTGTTTCGTAACCTAGACGTGTACACTTGTACCTTAAACCCGTTGTGTTTTTTTCAGTTTTAAAATGCTTGCATGTTGCACAACAATGAAAGTCCCTCATTCTCTTAACCTCACTTGATAAAATATAGAAAATTTCGCATTCTTAAATTGTCTATGTTAATAATTCACCTTATACTTATATAATATGAGACAAGTAGGAGTGGGTAATATGATACACAGATTGGAATTACATACGGATATTCTACACGGTACATTTTCTAATAATTATAACCCGATCTTAACAGTAAAGTCAGGTGATAGTATTCTTGTACAGACACCGGATATTGAATGGGGCTACTCTAAGAAAAAGGGGCAAGAAAGAATCATTTATCAATCTCGAGAACATGAGGATAAACCGGGGCATCCTATGATTGGACCTATCGCTATTGAAGGTGCAAAGCGAGGAATGGTTTTAGAGGTACGGCTAAACAACGTTGTTCCTGGCTGGTACGGTCGAAATTGGGCTGGAGGAATAGAAAACTGGCAAAACACAAAGCTCCAGCTAACAAGTTCAGAACGCATTCGGCTTGACTGGAAATTAAATACGACAACGATGACAGGCTCCTGTCAAATCGGAACGAAGCAATTTCATGTCGGTTTAAATCCTTTTATTGGTTTAATGGGGGTTGCACCTGCTGAAGATGGTGTTCATATCACATCACCGCCTAGATATTGCGGCGGAAACATAGATTGTAAGGAATTAGGTAGAGGAAGCAGTCTATTTTTACCTATCGCGGTGGATTCAGCTCTATTTTCTATCGGAGATGGACATGCAGCACAAGGAGATGGGGAGGTTTCAGGGACCGCCATTGAATGCCCTATGGATTTAGTTGATTTCACGTTGATTGTTCATGAAAATATGAATCTTCAAATGCCACGAGCAAATACATCTGCTGGTTGGATTACTTTCGGTTTCCACGAAGATTTAAATGAAGCTTGTGCTATCGCACTTGACGAAATAGCACTATTAATAATGGACATTCATTCTGTTTCAAAGCCTGAGGCGCTAGCGTTAGCAAGTGTCACTGTAGATTTACGAATAACTCAAGTAGTAAATGGAAGTAAAGGCGTACATGCAATCCTTCCTCATGGAGCAATTCGCTAACGGTTCTTTCAGAACTTACGCAGGCGCTTTCATGAACTATGGTCAGTTAATTGATGAAGGGATGAGATAGTGTGAGTTATCCTGGTTTTAAATTTTCATACGAATTACGAGTACGCTACTCAGAAATAGATGGGCAAAAAATCGTCTTTAATGCTCATTACTTAACTTATATTGATGTAGCAATGACAGAGTATTTTCGGAATTTATTAGGCTGTGATTGGGTCCAAGGACTGCATAAAGTACCATTTAATCCCGTACTTGTTAAAAGTACTATTCACTACAAAAGCTCTGCGAAATTAGATGATCTGTTACAAATACACGCTCGTACAACACATATTGGAAATTCAAGCTTTACAATGACCTATAAAATAACACGCAATCAAGAAGAGTTAATTGACGCCGAGATAGTTTACGTGAACTACGATGAAAAAAATGGATCTTCAGCTCCGCTACCAGACACGATCAAAGAAAAAATAGCTATATTTGAAGGATATTAAATACTATTCAAAAAAGCGCAAGAGCTTCTTGCGCTTTTAATCATGATTACATACTAAGATGCCAATAAATGTGAAACACTCAAAATAGTAGTAAAGATGAGAATCGCAATGTGGACGGTACGTAAAGATTTGGAGTTTTTTTCTTCGATAATATAATCCCGACTAATGCAGCGATCACCATAGATGCTACCGCTGTTATACCTATCATTTCACGAAAACCAAGCTCACCTTCTCCTAAGTACATAAGCAAATCATGTACCGACGCCAAAGCTATGGCTGATAGCCCTATAAGCATAATGTCTAAATTATCAAATTACCACCTTTAATACTAAGTAGCCGTTGATACGCATTCATACTTTGACATACATGTTTGATTTGGTCTTATTAAATCAAGTAATAGTTAGCACTTATAAATTGACATTAACTAGCCCTCTACCATATGCTTTAGCTAATTAACCAAACTGAAAACTGTATATAAATAAACAGAATAGAGGCTAATCTTGAATGAGGTGAAATGATGGAATGGGTTTTAAAACGTTCTAAAATTGTTATGATTTTTCTTTTGTTACTTATACTTATAGGTCTTTTAACTTTTTTTCAATTACCACAACGAGATGTACCAGAAATTATGCCAAACGTTGCAACAGTTAAAACGGTATATCCCGGGGCCTCACCTGATGAGGTTGAGCGTAACGTTACCAATATTATTGAGGAGAGAATAGAAGACCTTGATGGGTTAAAGGACATGTCGTCCACATCTGCACAAGGATTCTCAAATATTGTGTTAGAGTTTGAAGACAACATAAACAAAGATGCTGTTTTTTCAGACTTACAACAGAAAGTATCTGACGCAGCTTTACAATTCCCTGACCAGGCGCAGGAACCTGATGTAAATACAGGTTTAAGCCCCTCTGCTGTTGCATCATATATGATTACAACAAACAATCATGCAGTTCTAGCTCAATTAAAACAAGAAATGGAACGATGGGAAGAAAAAATTACTGCTATTTCTGGGGTTGAAAAGGTTCAAGTTAAAGGAGTTACTGACGAAGAAATTGTTATCTCACTGAATGCTGTTGCTTTAAAAACGAATGGCATCCAAGCCGGTCAGGTTATTCAAGCGATTCAGAGTGAATTTGCGCCGAATTCTATCGGAAAGCAAGAGAAGAATAATCAATCCTATTTACTCGATTTAAATACGTACCAATCAGTTGCAGATATTGAAAAAGTGATTGTTGGGCTTAATAACGCGAGTCTACCTATAACAGTAGGTCAACTAGGTAAGGTAGCTATTGTCCCTAAAGAAACCGTAGATTTAGTTACTTATAAAGGTAAGCCGGCTATATCCTTCACAATCCTTGCTAAAAAAGGCGTGGATATACCGTCATTACAAGCAAGTATTACACCAGTAATTAATCAGCTGTCAAAAGAAATCCCTGATACATATTCTGTGGAACCTTTTTATATTCAAAGTGAATTAGTAGAGGATGTATTTAATAATTTAACTGCTTCTTTTGCTATTTCTATTTTGGCGGTTGTCGCTATTATGCTATTAGGTTTATCACCGGCAGCGGCTATTTTAGTGGCAGTATCAATACCTTTATCAATATTAATAGGATTAATCCCGGTTCCATATATGGGGGTTGATTTAAACCAAATTTCCATTATAGGAATGATCATTGCAATAGGAATACTTGTAGATGATGCAATTGTGGCAAACGAAAATATACAGAGACGTTATTTATTAGGTGATCGTCCCTTCACAGGAGCGGTGAACGGCATTAGGGAGATTCGCTATTCTATCATTACATCCTCCTTAATGATTGTGTTTAGCTTTTTCCCACTTACCTTCTTATCAGGGAGTGGAGGTAGCTTTATCCGAGCTTTACCGACAGGACTAATCTTCACCATTATCGGCTCGACTATAATGGCTCTAACATTTATACCAATCATTACGTATTGGACTCAAAAGAGACGCGTAAAAAAAGAACAAACAAAACGATTCTCAGGTGGATTGTTACACAAACCGTTTTTAAAGTTAGAGGCATTTTATTCGGAAAAGGTTTTAAAAGGTATCATAAAACGACCGGTTATTGTAAGTATTGTCGGTTTGCTAGCTTGTGTACTATTAGCATCATTAGGAACTAAGATTCCATTTGAGTTTTTCCCAGCAGCTGACCGTGAGGAAGTGACCATTACCGCTACATTCCCAAACGGCACACTATTAGAAACAACTTTTGAGAACCTACAAGAAATGGAAAATACAATTCTGCAGGATGAGACCATTAGAGAAACAGCTGTGTTTGCAGGTACCGGGCACCCTGGCTTATTTACATCTATCATTTCTAACACAGGGGGAAATACTGGGCAACTCATTGTTCGTGTAAACAAAGACATCTCGTCCACTTCAGACATGCTTGCAAATTGGGAGCAAAAGCTACGAGACATGTATCCCGAGGCTGTACTATTGTTCGAGCGTATTGAAGCTGGCCCTCCAGTTGGTGCCCCAGTCGCGATCGAAATTAGTGGACCAAATATGGCTGTCCTATCAGATATAGCAGATACACTGAAATATCAATTTGAAGAGCTCGACGAAACGAAACTAGTTACTCTTGATGTTGGTACACCACAGCCTGTTATTCATTACGATTTAGACCGTTCACTGTTAACTTATTACGGTATTTCTACACAAGTCGTAAGTGAACAGCTACAACTTGCTCATCAAGGTATTCCGCTCGGAACTTTTGATGACGGAGTTGAACGAAGAGATTTAAAGTTGGAAGTACAAACGAGCTTTAATGAAGTAGACTTATCATTAATGGAGATACCTGTGCGAAATGCTAATACAGCTACGATTACTCTTGATAGTATTGTCACGGAGGTTGAATCATCTCAGTTGCAGCAAATCCCACATAAAAACGGAGAACGCACTATTCTTTTACGAGCGTATCCAAAGAACGATGTTGAATCTAACTTTGAAGATAAAGCACTGGCTCTAGCTGATGATGTAAAGGATTCACTTGCAATGGATTACACACTCGTAGTTGGTGGGGAAACCTCTGAACGAACAGATTTCTTTATTGAGGTAACAAAGCTATTTATTATCGTATTATTTCTAATTTATTTAGTTATTGTTGTTCAATTCAATTCACTATCAATGCCATTTTTGATTTTAAGTTCTGTATTTTTGTCAACAACAGGTGCCATTTTAGGGTTGTTTTTTACGAATACCCCTTTAAGCTTTTTAGCCGTTTTAGGTATTGTGTCTCTGTCCGGGGTATCTGTAAGAAACTCCATCATTTTAATAGAATTTTTCGAGCAACGTCTTCGTGATGGATATAATATTGGTGACGCTATTGTTGATGCCGGACGTGCACGCATCCGACCGATTATATTAACATCACTTACATCGATTGTGGCTTTGTTACCGATTGCCATTAATGGTGACGTATTGTTTAAGCCGTTGGCCATTTCAATCGTCTCTGGTCTAATGTTCTCTACTGCCTTGACACTAATTCTTGTTCCTGCTTTTTACTTAACATTACGGCGATTACGGCCAAGTGCGAGCACTGTGAATGAAATAGAATAATTACTATAATTTCTTTTAAAGGAGTCTTGCAATTCGCACCTTCTTGATTTTATTTAAAACAAAACATTACAAAAAAGAAAAAGCTACTTAAGGTATTTTTACTTAAGTAGCTTTTCGCAATTTACAAAGTATTTATCCTATGCAGCCATTTCCGTAGTGTAATGTCTTTTTTTGAACGTACACTAATCTTAGCGACAAACAAACACCAGCCACTAACAAGCCGACAGTTAGACCAATCCAGTAGCCTGTTGCGCCTAAGCTTGTATAATGAGCAAGCACATAACCTAAAGGAATACAGATAATCCAATAAGCAATGAGGGTCATCACAAAAGACACATTAACATCTTTATACCCACGTAGGGCAGCTTGAGCTGTTGCTTGAATAGCATCAGATATCTGAAAAAATATCGCATAAATAAGAAAGTGACCGATTAGTTGAATAACAGCCTCTTCATTTGAATAAAAACCAGCGACTTGATAGCGAAACAACACTACAAAAAGTCCTGTACTTAACGCGATTACAACAGATAAACCAATACCAAGCCAGCTGTAGGCACGTGCATCCTTCTGCCTTTTAGCACCGACCTCGTACCCTACGAGAACAGTTAAAGCCATTGAAATACTTAATGGAATCATATATAAAAATGAGACAATATTTAAAGCAGATTGGTAGGCTGCTATAGTTGTAACATTATATTTACTAATCAAAATAGTAACAACGGCAAACATACTTGTTTCAAAAAAAATAGATAACCCCATAGGGACTCCTATTTTTAAAATTTCTAAGCATTTACTCCAGGAAAAAGAACGGAAGTATTTTAGACTAACATATTGGTTAAATATCTCGTGATTTTTTATATAAATAAGAGTTAATATTAAAATTAGCCAATAAGTAATTGATGTAGCATATCCAGCACCTGCACCACCAAGCTCGGGTACCCCCCAATTCCCAAAGATAAATACATAATTTAATAGGAAGTTAATGGGTAGTACGACTAGTAAGATCACCATTACCACTCGTGTTTTCCCTAATGCATATACAAACGAACGTAGCACGTTAAATATAAACAAGGGGATAATTCCAAAGCTTAAGCCAACTAAGTATTTATACGCAGTTATCCGTACGTTATCGTCTAGGTCCATATTATTTAATATTGGGTTTAATAAAATGGCACCAAGCAATATGACTGCTACAGCAATGCCTAGCGCTAAATATATACCATTAGTTACCACTAGTGATACATCACGGTTTCTTTTTTCACCAAAGTATTGAGCAGCTATAGGGGATACAGCTAATAATATACCGCTTAGCCCGGTAAAAATCGGTGTCCAAACAGCTGAGCCTATAGCAACCCCTGCTAAATCGGATGGATTATACTTTCCTGACATGATTGTATTAAAAAGAACCATAGAAAACATGCCTAGCTGTGTAATTAAAATCGGAATAAGTAGAATTATAATTTGTTTGATTTTTTCTGAAATAGAAAAGGTTTGCTCCATGTGATGTACTCCTAATGTCAGATTGTTTCGCAAACCTAATTATATTCTATTTACTGTATATTTGCAGTTATTTTTTCTATGTGAATACAATTGTTTTATTACCGTGCACAATGACTCGGTCCTCTACATGCCATTTCACAGCTTTTGCTAAAACTGTTCTTTCTATGTTTTTCCCAATGCGCTTTAATTGTGCAACACTATGTTTGTGTGTAACCCTATCTACCCCTTGTTCTATAATAGGACCTTCATCTAAATCATTCGTTACATAATGCGAAGTTGCACCTATAAGCTTTACCCCTCTATGAAAAGCCTGCTCATACGGGCGCGCTCCAACAAAAGCCGGTAAAAAAGAATGATGGATGTTAATGATCTGATTAGGAAACTGTGCAACAAAGGTTGGCGAAAGAATTTGCATATATTTTGCAAGTACGATCGTATCAATATTATTTTCACGTAATATGGCTAACTGCTCTTGCTCGCATTCCCACTTCGTATCCTTAGCAACCGGAATGTAATAAAACGGTATATGTACTTGATCTGCATACAGCTTTAGGGATTGATGATTACTCACAATAGCACAAATATCCGCCTGTAAATCTCCTGCTTGCCATTCATACAACAATTCTAATAAACAATGATCTTCTTTTGTCACAAATAACGCTATACGCTTTCGTTCACTGCTTAGCTTCATTGTCCACTTCATGGAGGCAGTCTTTGCAATGTAACTAAACTCTTCTGTGAGCTTCCTGAGAGAATCGTGCCCAAACTCAAATTCCAATCGCCAGAAAAATTGTCCTTCCTCAGTTGTATGCTGGTCAGAGTCCATTATATTAGCACCTTGTTGAAATAAAAAAGTTGATACTTGTGAAATAATTCCCGTTTTATCCGGACAAGAAATAAGTAACCTTGCTAGATTTTTAGTTTCTTGTGGCTGATTGTTCATCTGAAACCCTCCCTTTTGTGGCATTATAATATATTTTCGGAATTTTTAAAATATAATTATTCGTATATTTTGTGAACTTCTGAACTTTTTCTTTTCTCTCCTGGATTTTACTGCATGAAAACCCTGGCTCAAGCTTGAGCCAGGGTTTTTATTAACATTACTTATTTTGTATTTAACATTCTCGCGATGTTTCGAGCCTTTTTAAACAGAAGACTTTCTGCATGATTGATACATTCCTGTAAGCTTGACGGACCGACCGCTATTGATTCACAGCTCACAAAGTAATTATATAGATCCTCATATCCTTTCCCCAGGCTACCAGAAACTAATATTGCTTTAACATTATGTTTGCTCGCTTCTTTTCCAATGTACCCAGGTACTTTTCCGAACAATGTTTGATAATCACTCTGTCCTTCTCCCGTAATAATCCAATCTGCTTGTTTTATTTTTTCAGGTAACATAGAAGCTTTAGCGACAAGCTCTGCCCCTGATACAATTTCTGCCCCAAGCGTTAAAAAAGCAAAACCAAGCCCACCAGCTGCCCCTGCGCCCCCTTTAAATTGCATGCTTCTCCCAAGGTGTTCTTCTATAATAGAAGCGTAATTTGCTAAAGCACTATCTAATTGAAGGACCATATCAGGTGTGGCACCTTTTTGCGGCCCGAAGGTGGCAGAAGCGCCTTTAACACCACATAAAGGATTATCTACATCACTAGCAATCTCAAACACACACTCTTTTACTTCAGGCATCATAGTCGTGTAATCAACTCCAGTGACTTTTGCAACAGAATAGCCAAAGGGCAACACATGTAGATTATCTTTATTATAGAATGATACACCTAACGCTTGAAGCATCCCTAAGCCACCATCATTTGTGGCACTTCCTCCTAAACCAATTAAAAACTTTCTATACCCTTCATGAATAGCGAGCTTAATCACCTCACCAATTCCATATGTCGTTGTATGCAGAGGGTTGCGTTTATCGCTACGTACAAGAGTCAAACCTGCTATTTGAGCTATTTCTATTACTACTGTTTTGTTGTCTCTTAGAATTCCATACTTTGCCATTATTTTTGATCCTAATGGACCCGTTACCTCACATTGTAAAAGCTGTCCCCCTGCTGCATACACTACATTTTCTAACGTACCTTCCCCTCCATCTGCCATTGGAATTACTTCCATATCAGCTAACGGAAGCTCCATTTTAAAAGCATCATGAATAATAACACCGGCTTGTAATGCAGAAAGACTTCCTTTAAAAGAGTCTGGTGCTATAATGATTCGCATAATACACCACCGTTCATTCTTTTTTACTCCAAATAGTGAAGTATAATGAGCATTTAATTATATTATACTTTGAAACCAGCTGACATTTTGTAGGAAAGTATAAATAACGTATTGGAGTTATCTTATCTTCTTGTTACAGACTGTTGTTGTATATCGTTAAGCTTTTCATCCTATTGCTGCATTTCACCACTTCTCGAAACATCTTTCTGATACTTCCACACCTAAAGGACCGGGTTTCTACATTTATATAACCTTCACTCCCTCGCAAACCGCACTCTTTCACTTTAAGCTTATAAAACTCTTATTAACATTATAGAAGAAAACCATACTTCCCAAATACATAGAATACGTTTAGTGCTCATACACTCTACACGTTCGCCTATTTTGTGACAAATTTGTTAACAAACCGATTATTTTTTCATATAAGTAAGTAAACCCTCCTTACTCTTACGGGTATAATTGCAAGCGTTTTCAGTTTTTACTTTCGTTTACATACAGAAAATTTGGCAATAATGCATATTAACAAAAGTCGCCTCAACCAATGACTTTATTACTTTAAAGGTGGGTTTTTATGAAAAAATCAAAAAGAAGTAGCTTTGGAGTTCCTTATTTACATTTTGGTGTTGGGGAGCCACTTGTTTTAATTCACGGACTAGGTGAAATAAAAGAAGGCTGGTTAAACCAATTTGAATTAGAAGACCAATTTGAGCTAATTATTCCTGATTTACGAGGGCATGGGCAGCATAAACCATTTAAAGACATATCAATTGAACACTTTGCGTCTGATATAATTAACTTGTTAAAGGAATTACGTATACAAAGCGCTCATATTTGCGGTTTATCAATGGGCGGTGCTGTAGCGCAGGAAATTTATCGTCAAGCTCCCTCTATGTGCCGCTCATTGTTGCTAGTTAGCACTATGCACTATGTACCAAAGGCTCTAGGACAAACTTTATCTGTACTAAAACATCCACATATAAAAATGTTAACAAGCCAACAACAAAAGGAGCGCGCTGCTCGGCTATGCTTGTATTCATGGAAAGGTGATACTGCGAAAAACATGTCCCGATACTTTAATCCGGATCCAGATGCGTTTCAGCAATCTCTTCAAGCATGCTTAAAGGTCAATAATCTATCCTTATTGCCGAAGATTAAAGTCCCAACACTCGTGATAGGTTGTCAATACGATGCTATTATACCTGTATGGGTGCAACTATGGATGCACAAGCTCATACCACACTCGGAGTTCGTTATTATGAGAAATTGCGGACACGTTGCAAAAATCGAAGCGAAAGACCGCTTTAACTCCTTAATACGGGAATTTCTAACAAAGCAAAAGCAGGCTGCTGCCTAGCCTTTAGCTTATCAAACGTCTTCATATACACCGCTATAACAAACTGCTCCTTAATTGACATTATGAAAAAATCATACAAAAATAAGTGGGAAAGCTATACAAGAGCTTTCCCACTTATTTTTAAAATTCAAAGCTTGATGGTTGAAGCAGCTTTTCTTTTTCTAGCATATTTTTAATTTCATCCAAATCAGCTTTTAATGCTTGAAGCTTAGCTAGCTCTTCCTTTATTGCTACAAGATCCTTATGAGTTTCATCGATAGCTATGCTAGGTGTAAGATCAGCCTTCTCGAAAGATTTTGTTACATTCATTACTTCTGTTGTCTCGGTTACCATTTTTTGAATCTGCTCATATGCTAAATCAACTTTGTCTTGAAGAACCCAAAGCTGTTCTTCTACTTTGTCAATTTTATCTTCGGTTTGTATTGATAACTTCGCAACATTGGCAACATCGTTCTTCGTAGGAACGTATAATAATGTTGCTAAAAACTCCTGGTATTTCCTTAAAATAGTAACGTATCGAGCATGAGAGTTAGCACTTAAATTAGATAAACGTACGAACTCATCGTTATTTGTGCCCATAAATAGTAATCCGTTTAGTTGTCTCTCCCAGAATTTACTTACCTTTAAATAAGTGTCGAACGGATCATACCATTTAAAATATGCCACTAAACATCCCCCCTTTTCAAATGAGTAACTAACGGTGGTAGCCTTTTTCTAATGTACTATGACTTTACAGGTTCTGATTTTACAGGTTCTTTTCCCGGCTCATTATACTTTTCCATGTATTTTTCAAATGGGAAGATGATGGCCTTCAATTGATTTGTAAACAAATCAACAAACCCTTTTTGACTTTCATAAACAAGGCGAGCTGTTTGCTTCATATTAGCAACATATTGGTCACGACTTTGCTTTCTAATTTGCATATAATGCTGAAGAGTTTCAATATACTTTTCTACAGATTGTCTTTCTGACATTGATTTAAATGGCGTAGCAATTAATTTTGCGGTTCTTTCTTGAATGCTATCAAATACTTCATTTACTTCTTCATATGATTTGATTGGGAAGAAATGCTGAATCGCAGTTGTCGACATTAAAAATTCCTCACGAGCTGTTTTTTCCCAAGATCTTAGCTCATGCATAAATGTCTCGCTAATTTTTTGAACATTTTCTTGACTTCTCTTCATGCCTTCTGCATATTGATGAACAGCCTTTAATAGAACCTCATCACGAAAATCCGCTCTTGCTGCCCATGCATCTATTTCTTGAAGAATATGCTGCCATAATAAATCTAAACTAGTAAGTCTTTCCTCATGAGCTTGTTGTTCCATTTTTTCATTAGCTGGTTCTTGAGCATGTACCTCTTTGTTTTCAGTCATATTAATCTCCTCCATTTCAATTATTAAAACGGTTACATTTAGTTCCTTCTATTAAATTATTAAGTCCCAGTAAGAATTTGTAAACAAAGCCTTATCGACACCTATCATCATTTTTTGTAACACAAATCAACAAACACATTAAGAAATCTAGAGATAATAAGGACTTCTCATAAAAAAGAGAATTGTCGATATTGCAAATAGAAACGAATTTTGTCAAACTTAGACTGCTGTTCACACAATGTTCAGATTATTGCTGTAACAAAATGTTCACAGCAGCATCCAGAATTGATGTTTTTGTCACATCCTGTAGTGAAATCACACATTCTATTCACTAATTTTTACAAAAAAAATCCACCAGTGCTAGTTCTAGTGGATCAAAAATGCGTTATCTAGCATTTACTAAAGTTTTCATTGTGTCTTCTAAACGGTCAACCACTTTGTGATGAGTATTTCTTGCATACTTCATATATTCATCACCAAGGTCTTCCCATTGCTTACGTTGCTCACGAGAGTATGCAACATAAGATTCAACATTGTTTTCAAGATTTCCTGCTAAGCGATCCATCATTTCAAATCCTGACTTAATAGGCGTTGTTGCTAGTGTTTCTGCACGGTGTGCTACATCCTGCCATTGCCTTAACATCTCATTTTCTTCCTCAGACTTTGGTTGTTCTGCATCTTCTGTACGAGCATTCATAGTTGCTACAGCCTGCTTCATTAACTCTGTGTTTGTTTTCCGAACATCGCTGTAAAGGTTAACAACAGATGCACGATACTCTTTGTTAAATTGCATTAACTCTTTTAAAGCGTTTAAATATGCATCCTCTCGCTGCTCACGCATTTGTCGAGCGCGCGCTACAGAGCGTTCGTACTGATTCCAAAATGTGTCGACAAATTGGTTCATTAATCTTGGCATTTCCATAACCTCATTGTTTACTTCTTCCTTTTTGTCTGCAGTGGCCTTTGTAGTTGTACTAGTCTTCTTTGCTGGCATCTTCCTCATTCCTCCTTTTTTCATCTTTTACTTCCTCTATTGGACCCTTCTTTTGAAATGGAGGGAGATAGAGCTCAATAAAACTGGAATACATCTTAAAAAACTGGTCAAGCATGGTTTGATACGATTCTAGTTGATTAGCATAACCCTTTAAATACGTTATACCTGCTTTTGTTATAAAGTAGCGACGTTTTGCTGGACCAGGTCCGTTAGTATCCCATTCTGATGAGACAAGCTCATCCTTTTCTAATTGTCTTAACAAACGATATAAGTTCCCTTGATCAACCGACTTAAATCCAAATGCTTGTAGCTTCTGACTTAGTTCATAACCGTGTAATGAAACCTTACTTAGAAGCAATAAAATAAATGGAAGAATAAAGTTCTTTGAAGGACTAATTGACGGGTTGTTGTTTTTGCTTTCCATGTATTATCACCTCTTCCTATATATGTATTTTACACCTATAAGTAAAAAATGTCAATTGTCCTATATATGTATTTTACATGTATAGGTCATAATTACGATTTTTCTTAATATATATAAAAACAATAAATTTCTTAGATGTTTTTACTTTACTAAATGTTAAAATGCTTTATAATAACCTTTAAAAACCTAGGAGGAATTATATGGAAAAAGGCAACATTCCTTATTTACGTTTAGGCTTTGGAGAACCTCTCGTTCTCATCCACGGACTTGGAGAAGTAAAAGAAGGCTGGCACAACCAATTCGAGCTCGCCGATCAATACGATATGATAATTCCAGATTTGCGCGGGCATGGTGATTGTGAGAATCAAGAAGACATTTCTATTGAAATATTTGCTGAGGATATTATTACATTATTAAAGAATCTCAATATTGAAAACGCTAACATTTGTGGACTATCAATGGGCGGTGCTGTTGCTCAGGAAATTTATCGACAAGCTCCCCACATGTGTAGATCGCTTATTCTCGTTAGTACCTTTCATTACTTTCCTAAACAATTTGGGAAGCTATTTTATAAGTTCAGAGAGCATAAAGCCCATTCTCTTTCTAGAAAAAAACAGAAAAACTACGCAGCCCATATTAGTTTATATTCATGGGACGACAACACAGTACACGAATTCAACCACTATTTCCGCCCTAAACCTGACGCATTTTTAAATTCATTAAAAGCATGCCTCAAAGTAAATAACTTATCACTTCTACCAAAAATCACTGCACCTACTCTAATAGTTGGAAGTCAATATGACTCCGTTCTCCCAGTATGGATTCAATTATGGATGCATAAATTAATTCCACACTCTGAATTTGTAATACTTAGGAACAGTGGCCATGTTGCAAAAGTAGAAGCAAAACATAGCTTTAATGGGTTGCTTCGTAATTTTTTAGGAAAGCAGAAAGCAACAGCCTAACATTCTTGTTTTGTTAAAAGTTAAAAATATCTCTCTTCACAAAGTCCTTATTTATATTCATAATATTGCGGGAAGAATTGTCTTCCCGCAAATTGTTAATAGCATTCCGTGCTTACACTTTAGTTTCTTCTAAAGCATCTGAACGACTAGCAAGCCAAGGGTCAATAATATCTGCAAATACTCCCGTTAATGCCAGTGATACGTGACCAGCTTCGATTAATTGATACGTCTTATCTTTACTTGATACTAAGTCCATAATAGGCAAGCTTTGTGGTTCAACAACAAGATTATCATTTGAGGATGACACTACAAATAAGCTACAATCTATTTTACTCAAATCTACTTGCTTACCACCTATTTGCATTTCTCCTTTTACAAGCTTGTTTTCTTTATACAAATCATTGAAAAATTGTTTAAATGCTTTTCCGCTAAAAGAGACCGTATCTCGTGTCCATTTATCCATACGACGCCATTTATCAACATAACGTTTGTCATCAGCTCGACTAATTAAGTTCGTATACGGCGTTAAATATATTGGGGATAAGGCACGGAACATTAAATATAAATATTCAGCAGGAATCGTACCATAAACATTAGCAAGACTATCAACACTCAATATTCCTCTTCTCAAGCCATCTAACCATTTCGGTGGTACAATTGACATGCTGAAATCGATTGGAACTGTTGCAAGAATCAAATTTCTAATTGGCTCATCGGAAATTGATGTATAAATAGCAGACAATGTGCCTCCTAAGCAATAGCCTACTAAAGAAATCTCTCCAGCATCAGAATGGCGAATGGCTCGCTTTATTGCTCTTCTTAAATAATCATCTACATATGTGTCGAGGCTAATCTCGCTATCTTCAATTCCAGGAGACCCCCAATCTAGCATATACACATCGTAGCCTTTTTCAGTAAGACCTCCAATAACACTCGAGCCAGGTGCAATGTCAAGAATATACGGCTTATTTAATAATGAATACACAAAGAATAAAGGGACATTGTATTTTTTCTCTTGAGCAGGATAGTACCACAGGACAGTTTTATTTTTCCTCCAAACCTCTACACGCGGTGTAGTACCTACCTGAAGGTCTGGTCCAAGTAATGCTTTATATATTTCTTTCCAACGTCTCATTTCCTTTTGATAATCTAAAGCTGGAACTTTTGGCTTGCTAGGTGTTTCAGTCGCCATGCTAATGTCTCCTCTCAACCATATGATTAGTATTAATTAGTTTCACTCTCAACTAGCTCTTGTTTCTCCGTCACATCTTGTTTTTCTAGAATCATGTCTCGAACGCTTCCCCATTCATCTTTTAATTCTTTTAAAAGGGAGAGTTCTTCTTTTATCTCTTGTATTTCTGAACTCATTTTCTTTGACTCAGCAAGCTCCTTTTTTGTTCTTGTCATCTCAGTTTTCAGCTGCTTTGTAAGCTTTATAATATCTTTAGACACATCAATCATGGATTCAACATCCTTGTTTGTATCCGAAAGACTGTCTTGTAAAGACCAGATATGCTCTTCAAGATTATCAAGCTTATGCTCTGCTTGAATAGTGAGTTTAGCAACATTAGCAACATCTGACTTTGTCGGTATATTTAATACATTTGCAATTAGTTCTTGATTTTTCCGTAAAAATTCCACATATTTAGAATGATATTCTGCCTCTAGGTTTGACAGCTTTACAAATTCACTATTATTTGTCCACATAAATAACATTGCATTCATTTGCTTTTCCCATAAACTACTTAACTTCAAAAAGGATTGATAAGGATCATACGTTTTATTTTCTGTCACTTCTCTCACCTCTACATAATATATTCTTAAAACATTGCTTTTAGCTCCGATAATTGTTGAGAAATAGTTAACAATTTTGTTGAGCGATTATTCGTATCTATTGAGTATAAATCACTTTTTGCACTCTTTAATCCTTCCTTAACACGTGATACTTTTATCTGTACTTTCCGTTGATTCTTAATCACTGTATATACGAAATCTTCAAGCATATCCAATCTATCCTCGAACTTAATTACATACTTTGAAAGATCAATAATGCTATGCTTACAAGGAACATCGTGTAACGTTAAACATTCCGTTACATACTGCCTAGCACTCTGCACCTGCTGCACATGAATGTTCAGTGACTCATTTAAGCATTCCACAAAATTTAACGTATCAGTTGCATTATAGAGCTGCTTATTACAATTCTGTTCTAGTTTTTCTAATATTCGTATGGTCTCTTCGTCAAAGAATTGCATAGCATCCACCTAACGGAAATAACATCCATTTATTAGAAAGTTTTACAAAATATTCATTGACTATCTGATAATTTCATATATTATACAGTTGAATAGAGACAACGGAAACTATCTCTATAATAAATAAGGAGTTGATAATCATGCCTACAACTACAAACAACGGAACTGAGATTTATTATGAAGTACACGGCGAAGGAGAGCCCCTACTTCTTATCATGGGTTTATCACACAATGCACTCTCCTGGAATAGAACTTGGCCCGCTCTTGCTGAAAAGTATCAAGTAATCCTATTTGATAATAGAGGCACTGGGCGAAGTGCTAAACCACAATCCTCGTATTCTATTGAACTAATGGCAGATGACGCTAAAGCAGTTCTCGATGCAGTCGAAGTTGATAAGGTTCACGTCTATGGCATATCAATGGGCGGGATGATTGCACAAAAGCTAGCAATCAATTATCCTGACCGCGTACAATCTCTCATCCTTGGCTGTACGACAGCAGGTGGTGCCACTCACATACAACCAAGCCCAGATGTATCCATGTTAATGATTTCAAGAGCATCCGTCCCTTCTACACCTGAGGAAATAGCTTGGGCCGTTGTTCCTATCCTCTACAGTGAAACCTTCATCGAGAATAACCATTCAGACATAGCCGAAGATATAAAAACAAGAATTGAGATCCCGACGCCTGTTCACGGTTACATGCTCCAACTTCAGGCTTGCTTAGCTCATGATACGTCTACTGATCTTGAAAAAATAACTGTTCCCACACTCGTTATTCATGGAGATGCAGACAAGCTCGTACCTTATGAAAATGGTGTCACTCTAGCTTCACGAATCAAGAATGCTGAGTTATTTACAGTACCAGGTGCTGGTCACATTTATGTGACAGAAGCTGCGGATATTGTAAACAACAAAGTGTTACAATTTTTGCAAAATCAATAATTTTTTAGAAGTGCCAAGACTTTTAATCTCGGCACTTCTTGCTATTTATTTATACATTTAGTTTTTCTTGCTCTAAATCTCGCAGAGCACGACGTAAAAGCTTTCCGACTGATGACTTTGGTAATTCATCCTTCACTTCTACCACCTCAGGAACTTTAAAAGGAGCAAGATATTGCTTAGCAAATTGAATTATATCCTCTGCTGTTGATTCAAACCCTATTCGTAATTTTACAAAGGCCTTGACGGACTCACCACGATACTCATTTGAAATACCGATAACAAGTGCCTCTTCAATAGCCTCATGTTGATATAGAACTTCCTCTATTTCGCGAGGATATACATTGTATCCGCTTGCAATAATGACATCTTTTTTACGATCTAGTATATAGAAGTATCCATCTTCATCCATTCTCGCAATATCACCCGTAAATAACCAACCATCCTCTAAAACTAGTTTTGTTTCTTCTGGACGATTCCAATACCCCTTCATTACTTGAGGACCACGAATTATTAACTCACCTGCTTCACCTACTGGAACATCGACTACACCTTCAAGTGTATCCTTCACTATACGACATTCTGTACCAGGAATTGGTATACCTATACTACCTAATTTTCTTTCTAAAAATGGTGGATTGAATATAGCAGATGGTGAAGATTCTGATAATCCATATCCATCAACTAATCTATTACCAGTTTTTCTTTCGAAAATTTTAATTTGTTCAACTGGTAATGCAGCTCCTCCACTACTTACGAAATGGATATGGTCAAAGCCATAATCCTCTAAATCCGGCTGACTATTAAGCGCGATATACATCGTTGGTACAGCTGACATTTGCAGCGGTTTCTCTCTTTTTACAATTTCCATCACTTCACGTACATCAAATCTAGGTAAAATTAACTGATTACAGCCTTCACGAATACCGGCTAAAGCGTTACATGATAGACCAAACACATGGAACATTGGCAAAACACTCATCATATTAAAGTTTTCAGGTTTATCGTCCCATGCAAGGTAACTAAAATCACAAACCTGAATAACATTTGATAGTAAATTATTATGTGTAAGCATTACACCTTTTGATACACCAGTTGTACCACCCGTGTATTGTAAAACAGCAATATCTTCTTCCCTATCTATCTCAACTTCAGGTAGAGGGGATTGTTGCTTCATAAATAATAGTTCATCAAAGTACACATCACCGTCTGCTAGCTCATGCTTAGTGCCGGTAAAGCTAACTACTATAATTTTCTTAAGTGACGTATTAGGCTGTACTTGCTTAACCTTTTCATAAAAGGCATCTAGTACAATCATGTATTCCGCACCAGAGTCTTTTAAAACATACTCTATCTCACGTTGCACATACATAGGATTCACTTGCACTACTATTCCACCAATACGAAAGGCAGCAAATAATGAAAAAATATAGTGAGGTGAGTTTGGTAACATAATAGCGAAGCGATCTCCTTTTTTAAATCCACTATTATGTAGCGAAGATGCCAGTGTTTCAGCGATATGCTTCGTTTCAAAAAAACTCCACGACTTTCCAAAAAAACTTAATGCTGGATTTTCACCATATTTTCTGGCGGCTTTTGCTAACAACTCAAAAAGATTTGTCTCTTCAATAGAAACATTATGCGGGATTCTACGGTCGTATAATTTTAACCAAGGCTTTTGCTCATAACCCATACATTATTCCCTCCCGAATTAACTTGTTAATATTCCACCAGCCAAATAAAATATGATTGCAGCATCCATTATTAAGAATTAAAACTTATATTTGGTATTTACTAGTGCAACCGGAAGAATATTAGTTCACTTAAATTATTAGTTATATCAACGTTTTTGTAAAACTCGCTATTCCGACAGACTTCATCAATATATAGCACAATTCATTTCAATATGCTGAGAGATGAATTAAATTTCACATATTTTTAGTAATAATTGGTAGAACATTGTCGGAAACTTAGTGATTGTTCACAAAATTATCAAATAATCAGTTGAAATTTGCTTACGAATTACTGTGTTAAACTAACAGAATGTGATCTGATTTACATTAAAAGCGCCTTGCTAAGCACTAGAGCTAGACACTAATCTAAGTTAGAAAACCTATACTTTCTATAAACGTCAAAAAAAGAAGAGTATTCCCACATTTACTGTGTTCATACTCTTCTTAATAGAAATCAGTTATGCATTGCGCGTTATACTAAGGCCTCATCATAGGCTTTTGCTAAAACCTGTATGGGGTGCTTTACAGGTTTATTTGTTAATTGATCAAGCTGATTTTTGCACATACCAC
This sequence comes from Bacillus sp. HMF5848, assembly GCF_003944835.1. Classification (GTDB taxonomy): domain Bacteria; phylum Bacillota; class Bacilli; order Bacillales; family HMF5848; genus HMF5848. Next base: position 1,474,475 of record NZ_RWIV01000001.1, on the reverse strand, counting down.
ACTCTGTTACAGTGTATTCTCCATCCGTCACAGCAATTGCATCAGCCATTTTCTCACCCATTTGCATAGACACATCATATTTTTCTTTTTTAAACCCAAACGTACCACATTGACCACAGCAACCTGCGGCAACATCTTGTATTTGATACCCTGGAATCAGTTCTAACATATCCATAGCTGGATTACCAATTCCTTGCGCCTTCATGTGACAAGGTGAAAAATAACCTACTTTTTGCTCACTAGGAGCTAATTGAGTATTTAATTCTCCTAGTTCATGTAGCATGCGCAAATACTCATTCGCATCATATACGTGACTAGCCAGTTCTTTCGCTTTATCGGTTCCCAAGAAGGAGACATATTCCTTTTTCAAAGCAAGCGTACAGCTTGTGCATGTAACAACTACATCATAGCCTTCTTTGACATATGAAAGAAGACTATCAATATTGTATGACGCATTTTTTAAGCCTTGCTTCATTTGACCATTTGCGAACATTGGTACTCCGCAGCATTTTTGCTTTGGCTTTACAACATCTATTCCATTATATTTCATAACCTTAATGAAATCCTGTGCTACATCTGGCGCATTATATGTCGCATAACAGCCGACAAAATATGCTACTTTTCTTTTCGTTGTAGCTGTTTTCTTTTTATATCTTCGATTAAAATTATTAAATTGATAGTCTGGAAATTGTCTATCAGCATGTATCCCTAGCACAAACTCCATTGCTTTTCTAGCAGGCTTAAGTTTCATTGTAGGATTTGTAATTGGAGCAAAAGCTGAACATACTTTTCCTAATAACTCAGCATTGCTCAGCATAACATCTCTAAATTTAGTTCCTGATTCTTCTGCATGCGCAGCTTTTGCATACGCAGTTAACAGCGATACATGGACATTTTCAGGACAGGTTAAATCACATGTTCCACATAACGTACAAAGTTCGATGCGTTTATCATCAATATACTCTTGATTGTTAATTAGACGTTTCAATTCCGGACCTAAATGCTTTGGTCCACCAAAATCTAACGTCACATTAGAAACGGGACAGTTAACAGTACAAGCATTACACTTAACACATTGATCAAACGAGGATTCGACAAATTGTTGATTAAGCATTTTGCAACTCCCCCTTCCTCGCCCGTTCTATAGAAACCACGCTTTCATAGCTTGATAGTATAGAAAACACGCCTCCCGTAATACCATATTGTGTAACTTGTATTCCACAGCTTGCACCGACAGGGTACACATTGTCAGGACATTGTTTAAATTGGCCTAACTCATTTATTGGCAATCCTAATACTGTATCCTGTATACCAGATACCGTCTTTTCAAGACCGCCCCCTAAAATCCCACCTGTTGCAATGATAAACTTTTCGGCTTTTAAACTAATTTGTGAGTTTACATTGTTTATTGTTATCTTCTGAAGTGTATCATTTTCCATAATATGCCCCACGACTTGAGAGTTCTTATAGAATCTAATACCTAGTCTAACAGCTTCTTTTTTTAACACATTAAAGAGGCGCACTGCGGTAGCATTCGGTGGCATACCTGGTGCTTCTGTTATAGTGGCATGTAGTTGTTTTCGCATATCGGCTAATACTGTTGACCACATATCTACGCCCAGACAAGCAGGAAAAATATACATATCCGTTGTGTCATCGGTTTTCTCTTTAATTTGATTCAAAACATGTTGGCGTACGTCTGGTTTATCAAGCAATCTTGCAGCATCAAGCTGTGTCATTGTTCGTTGCGATTGATGCCCAAGCGAAACGGAAATTGTATCTACCACTAAACCCGGAAGATCTTTCAATAAATTCTCTTTAATATATTTAGGCTGGAAATCTATGATTTCTTGAAACCCAACAACAACGACATGACCTTTATCTATAATCGGAGCAATAGTATTAGGATATAAATTAGTATGCTTCACACGTCCTGATCCAGTAACAATTGGGACAAGCTCATGCAAACTTCCTTGATAGGGATATTCTAATCTATCAGTTAATACTTTAAAAGCTTCAATAGCATTGTCTCGGTTTCCATTAAACACACTTATATAGTCTTTTATCGCAGGCATGACTTCCATTACGCCCGTCGCTTGCATAAGCTTTCCTACACCAGATGATACGAGAGCAACGTTTTGATTATGCTCTTTTGCCCAAATGGCGGCTAATAAGCCAGATAGCCCTTGACCTATTACAATAAGATTATACATAGTATGTCTCCTCCTCACCGACATCTAATCCTAAAGCAACTTTATATATAGTTTCCATAAGCTGCAGTTGTTTTGCCGTTTCTCCTGTTGCAACAACTTTCATTCCTTTTCTACGTTCTTGAATAGCATTTTGCAAAGTAACATTTGCTTCGTCTATTGTTGCTATGCCTTTTTCTACGGCCATGGCTGTGGCTCGGTGCTTACAAAATGTCCCTTGACACGGTCCCATACCTAATCGAGTGCGTCTGCGAATATCACCTAAATTAAAGTGTCCACCTTTAGGGAACGTAGACTCAATTTCAGCCCATGTTACTTGCTCACATTCACAAACAACAGTGTGATCTGTTTCTTGTTGTTTCATTGTCTCTTCAATTTTCTTCACTCTTGTACCAGCCCAATGCAACAATTTTTTCTTAGCAGCTGGAGCCATATTGATGTCTTTAAAAGCTTCTTTCACTTCTCTATGTGGTACTACTTCTTCATGTGTCGTGCAAGGCACTGAAACAGACAGTTTTTCACACACTAAATCTACTGTTTTTTCCGCCATATACCGGAACGTTGTAAGCTTACCACCTGTTATCGTTATAAACCCCTCTACTCCATCACGCTGCTTATGATCTAACAAAGCCATTCCTCGCGTTACATTTCGACCACTACTGTCAGACGACATGCTCTCTTGAAACAGAGGCCTGCTACCGCTGAATGCCCGTATCATCCTAAGTTCATTAATATTAGGAATTAACGCTTGCCCTTCTTTTAACATATAAGCAAGCTCTTCACGACTTAAGGAAAAGTCATTAGGATCATTCACATTAATGCCAGTTGTTCCAAATATCGTTACATCATGTCCGGGAACAAAGATGTCTGCATCCCCAGGGAGGCGTAAACGGTTAATAACCTGGCGATTAAAGCGAGTATTAAATATAGTCAACATGCCTTTATTATTTATAATGTTAAGAGAAATATCTGCTAAACTAGCTACTTGTGCTCCCCAAGGTCCTGCAGCATTTATAACCATATCGCAGTAGATCTCAATCTCTTCCCCTGTATACGCGTTGCAAACGACTACCCCGATCACGTCACGCCCTGATTTTAATAATTCGGTTACTTTGTGATAAGTGAGTAACTGAGCGCCTCGGCGAACAGCATCTGCCACTACATCGATTACAATTGTAAAACTGTCAACAGCTCCATCCGGTACACGATACACAGCTTGTATTTGTTTACTCAAAAATGGTTCATCTCTTAAAGCTTGGTCAATAGATACCTCCTCTACTGGAATACCTACCTTGGCACAAGATGCTAGCCATTTCTGAACATACGCATCATCATCTTCTGGAACTTTAACAAATAAACCACCTGTTTGCTCAACAGAGCCTGGTATTGTTTTCTTAATAATTAAATTTTCAGTATAACTTTCTATCGCCGCTTCCTCATCACGAACTGCATAACGCGCACCTGAATGGAGAAGCCCATGGTTACGTGAGGATGTTCCATGACTAAGGTCGCGTTGTTCCACTAACACACCATTAATACCTCGCACAGCTAAATCACGCAACACACCTGCTCCGGTAATACCACCGCCAATTACAACAGCTTGCGTCTGGATCTTCTCTCTCATGCCTATACCTCCTACCATTATAGAAAAAGTCGTTTTTCAGTTTTTTCCAATTAAACTCATATTCACACTAAAAAGAGAAGCCAAAACACACACAAGAACGCATTATTTTTAACGCATCTTCTGTGGTTTTAAAGGCTTCTCTATTCTCCGGCCATCTATTATGTTTTCTATAAAAATCGTATCATACATCAATTACATTGTATTAAGGTATGGGTGGCGAATTTGTGAATCTTTGCAACATAAAAAGATATGTTGCAATAAAGTATTTGTAGTTTAAATAAGCAATACGCAAGGCACACGCCTAACGGCTACTAGCAAAGACGAGCGCCATCGGTTAACAACAACTCGATGCCCTTTCGCGTTGTCGACACTACGCGTTCCTAGCCGTTGGAAGTCCCGATTTCCAGAGGCGATTGACTTGGGACCACGGGAAAATTGGTTGTGTTTTCTCTCGAGCGGTTGGTGGCTAGACCTAGAGAATAATCTGAGTACACACCTTATACGTTCACATACGAAAAAGAGCCGAACTTTGGCTGTTACGAATGTTCGGCTCTACCTCTTTACTATTCACATGATTCGCAGCTTAGATGACAGTGTGCTGAGTTCTATGACAATCCAGTCATCTGCCATACCAATGCCAAGCATCTCACTTCAAACCTAATAATTATTTAAAAGCCATAGCTGCTTGGACTGCTTTTTTCCATCCGTTATATAGCTTAGCTTTTTCTTCTGTACCCATATTTGGCTCAAAGCACCGTTCCATATTCCACTGCTGAGAAATTTCCTCTTTATCCTTCCAATATCCAACTGCTAAACCAGCTAAGTACGCTGCACCTAGTGCCGTTGTTTCACTAATGCTTGGACGCTCCACAGGTACACCTAGAATATCACTTTGGAACTGCATAAGGAAATTATTTTTCACAGATCCTCCATCAACACGAAGTGTCTTTAAAGCAATACCTGAGTCAGCTTCCATTGCTGTTAACACATCTTTCGCTTGATACACTAATGATTCTAATGTCGCACGAATAAAGTGCTCCTTCGATGTTCCTCTTGTTAAGCCGAAAACAGCCCCCCGAACATCACTATCCCAATACGGTGTACCTAATCCAACAAAAGCCGGTACAACATATACTCCGTCTGTTGATTCTACTCTGTCAGCATATTGCTCACTATCCTTTGCGTCCTTAATCATACGTAAACCGTCACGCAACCATTGAATTGCAGAGCCAGCGACAAATATACTACCCTCAAGTGCGTATTCTACTTTGCCATCAATTCCCCATGCAATAGTTGTTAGTAATCCATGCTCAGATGGAACTGCTTTTTCACCTGTATTCAGCAACGTGAAACAACCCGTTCCATATGTACTTTTAGCCATGCCTGTTTCATAGCATGCTTGCCCGAACAAAGCCGCCATTTGGTCACCTGCTGCTCCCGCGATCGGTACATTTTGACCGAAGAAATGATAGCCAGCTGTGTGGGCGTATATTTCTGAAGATGGGCGAACGTCTGGTAACATAGATTTTGGCACTGTTAGTATATTTAACAGTTCATCATCCCACTTTAATTCATATATGTTATACATTAATGTGCGAGATGCGTTTGAATAGTCAGTCACATGAGCTTTCCCACCAGACAACTTCCAGATCAACCATGTATCAATGGTACCAAACATTAGGTTACCTTGTTCAGCCTTTTCTCTTGCACCTTCAACATTATCTAAAATCCATTTTACCTTTGTACCTGAGAAGTACGCGTCAATTAATAAGCCTGTTTTCTTACGGAAGAGCTCATCGTGACCTTGAGCTTTTAGCTCTTCACATATGTCCGCAGTTTGACGTGACTGCCATACTATGGCATTATAAATTGGTTTTTGTGTAATTTTATCCCATACAACTGTTGTTTCCCGTTGATTTGTAATACCAATGGCTGATACTTGATCTGGCTTCACATCTGCTTCTGATAAGCAAGACGCTATTACCGCCAGTACAGAACCCCAAATTTCATTTGCGTTATGCTCCACCCAGCCTGGCTTCGGAAATATTTGTGTAAACTCCTTCTGTGCAACATGAACAATTTCCCCTTTTTTGTTAAAAAGAATTGCTCTTGAGCTTGTTGTCCCCTGGTCAAGTGATAAGATATACTTTTCCATCCTTCTACTCATCTCCTCTACGGCCTTTAAAAATACTATACATAAGTATTAAAAGCAACAATTTAATCAGTCACTTTAAAGAATTTAGTATGGTCAAAGACAAAAAAGACCGCGATAGCCCCCCATCTAATAAAATTAGACGATTGATACGTGGTCTCGAGTCTCCATCACAAATATTAACTTAATTCTAGCATAATTAATTATGTAAACGCTGTCAATCACTTAAACTATTTTCTTTATTAGTACTGGTCAAATATGAAGCTAACATACGCATACTTTTCGTTAGAAGGGGTACTACCTATAGTAGAAAACAAATACCAGAGAGGTGTTATAGATGAGTAAATATAATCGGAATAGTATTACACTGTTCGGTGCTGTCGGTTTGGGAACCGGGGTTATGATTAGCGCTGGTATTTTTGCATTGCTTGGTCAAGTTGCTGAATTGGCAGGATACTGGTTTCCCGTCATATTCATTATAGGTGGAATAGTTACCGCATTTAGCTCGTACTCTTACATTAAAATGAGTCAAGAGTTTCCTTCTGCAGGTGGCATTGGTATGTTTTTAGTTAAGGCTTATGGGAAAAGTACGGTAACAGCAAGTGCCGCAATATTTATGGCTGCTTCCATGATTCTAAATCAAAGCTTAGTAGCACGTACCTTTGGAACATATACGTTACAGCTGTTTAATACTGAACAAGGAGATTATCTAGTTCCAATATTAGGAGTTGGGCTACTTATTTTTGCTTTTATAGTAAATGTTTCTGGTAATACATTTATTCAATCGTTTACATCAATCATCTCATTATTAAAAGTTGCAGGTTTAGTCATTTTTGCGTTCATTGCCTTATGGATAACAGGTTTTGAGCTCGAACTAGCACCAAGTAGCAATGCCTCTAATTTAAGTATCAGTAGTTATATTGCAGCAGTTGCTTTAACTATACTTTCTTTTAAAGGCTTCACTACTATAACAAATAGTGGTGCTGAGATTGTAAAACCTACCAAGAATATCGGAAGAGCAATTATTATATCAATTATGATTAGTTTATTCGTATATATTTTGTTAGCATGGGCGGTTTCTAGTAATTTATCAATATCACAAATTATTCAAGCCAAAGATTATGCTTTAGCCGAAGCAGCTAGACCCGTTCTTGGGCAATATGGGGTTTGGTTTACGGCGATTCTCGCCATTATTGCAACTATTTCAGGGATTATTGCTAGTATCTTTGCAGTATCACGTATGCTTGCGATGTTAACAGAAATGGAGCTTATTCCACATAAGCATTTTGGTATGCCAGGGCATGTGCAAACGCACACTCTTATTTATACTACTGTGGTTGCCATAATACTCACTATTCTATTTGATTTAACTAGAATAGCTTCAATGGGAGCCATTCTATATTTGGTGATGGATATTATTATTCATTGGGGAGTACTTAAACATTTACGAAAAAAAGTGGATGCCAATCCTATTATTATCTTACTAGCAATAATGTTCGACAGCATCGTACTTCTTGCTTTTATCTGGGTGAAAGTAAAAACTGATGTTTTGATTGTTTTTGTATCAACAGGAGCTATATTGTTTATTTTTCTACTTGAGCATTTATTTTTAAAAAATATATCAAAATCAAATTAAGACATGCCACTATAGGCAATACTGTTTATACAAAAAAAGACATAGTAACACTTATTATGTAAGAGGATTAATGAAAATATTATGTGGGAGTATATCTGAAATGTTTAAAAACCTTTGGGCGTTATTATCATACTTTATAGCTACGAATGTGATTATGATTGCTATCATAGATGTAGTATTTCTTGGTTCAGCGCAACTCTTTGATACGTTTAGCATACTAGCAGTGTTTCCTTTTAGTGGACTTGGTGTATTAACTGGTTTCCTTGCAGCCCGTCAAAAGCAAACTCATCCTTCTTATACAGCGTTGCTAATCAACATTATCTTACTATTGTCAGCTCCCGCTTATCTTGTATATGGCGCCCTATTTTTTAGAGTGTAAAACCCTGTTTACTTTTAATGTATACAGGGCTTTTGTGTAAAATTTATAACTACACGTAATCGTTCACTATGTTAATCCTATTATTTATACATCCACATAAACCGTTCCATATAGTAAAGAAAAACTTGATTATAAAATCCAGGGAAATAATAATCACTAGCATGTCCTGCAAAAGGCATATAGCCTATTGCCACGTGCTTGTTTCCTTTCTCCATGCTCTTATCTTTAAAGGATTGTGCCGTTTCCCAGTCTACAAGACTATCATTCTTTCCTTGATATATAAGAGTTGGGGGACTACTTTCTCTTATCAAATTTTCTGGCTCAAGAAACTCGTCTCGTCCGGTAATATTAATAGCTCTCGCACTTTTGTTGGCTGGATAAAATGGGATTAACCCTTTAACCGTAATGGTATCACTAAATATATCATTGTAACTACCATTCTCTATTGCGAGGGCTGTAGCTGTTGCTAATTGTCCACCTGCTGATCCACCAGAGAAAAAGACAGAATCTAAGTCTGCTTTGTACTCATTTGCATGCTCAGCTAAATAGTTTGTAAATATACCAATATGTGAAAGCATATCATCCATTGTAAATGGTCCTATTAAGTGCATTGGTGTATCAATACCTAGATCGTACGTTGTTAAGGTGGATAACCCATATTGTATATCATAAACAACATAGCCTTGGTCTGCAAAATACTTGTTCATTTGCATCACATTGTCAGCACCTTTATCGCCTGACTTCCAGGCTCCTCCATGTATACGAACTAAAACAGGGTGCTTTGTGGTTTGGCTCTCTTTAGGCATAAATACATCAAAGCGCAATGTAATGTCATCATCTTCGTAAAAAATTACATCCTTCTCGATTTGAATATCTTGTTGTGGCATTCCAACAAAATAGGCCGGAATGGAGAATGGGTGCCGTAAAAAACTTTTATTATTCGTCGGTTCTTGAAACGCTTCTTTAAATTGCTTGTCTAAATTAACAATTGTACTTTGTGTAGATAAAAACGGTAAGAAATGAATTGATGTAATAATAAGCCCTATACCACCAGCAATAAAAAGTAGTTTTCTGTTATCTATTAATTTACTAATTAGTATGGTAGCAGCAAAAAATACAAATCCAAACAATAGCGAAAACGACGTGACTATTGCTTCTATTACCCCATGCTCGTAAGGCACAACTATTATAGATGAGAAATAAAAACCTAACAAATAAACAAACCCTACCATAACTATTAATATTATTTTAAACAGCTTATGAGGTTCGAAATATCTTTCTTCAAGAAAAGTGGATATGCTTGCCACGAAAAGTGGTAATAAAAAAGCTATATATACAACCATCTGCATTAAAGGCTTTGCTTCATATGAATTCGATATTGAGTAGTTTAGTATGCCCATAGTTAACATAGAGATTGCTAGTAAAAACGGGTACCAAAGCATAAATGTTGTTGTATACGGTTTTAAATAAATTAAAAGCCCATTACTTAATAGCAATACAATGTATATACCTCCAAGTACATTCCAACCAGCGTGAGTACTCGGATTCAAAAAATAGACGATACTAGCAATGAATACAATTACATTTATAGTGCCAATAAACCTATTTAAGTATTTATATAGAGAGGGTGTAGAGGTGACACTCTGTCGAAGAAAAACAGGCTCCTGCATTCTTAAAGTCTCCTTTTAATATGTAAAATTTAGTAAATTTATGTCGAAATAGCTGTTATATTATATCATACCTTAGAGTCATGATGTTAGCCAATACGTCTGTATGGAGAGCTTCAAAACTATATGACAATTTTTCGAACTCGCATGTAGGTGTGATTCAAATCACGGCTATCACAATAGGAATCTCATAATCTAATAAAAGCAAAGACAACGATTTATTTACTGTCTTTAGTTTTATGCAAGATCAAAACCTTCTTCTCGAAGGGAAAACCACAATTACAAACAAAGGGGCGCATTCTCATGTATTGTCATCAATGTATGCAGGTAGCACCTGGCGGCTGTACAGTCGTTGGTGTTTGCGGAAAAGATGAAACAATTGCAAGTTTACAAGACACCATGATTTTTGGACTAAAAGGGATTGCAGCGTACCGTACGCATGCAAGACAACTAGGATATACAGATGAATTTGTTGACCGTACTACACATGAAGCATTGTATATGACATTAACAAACTCGAACTTTAATGTACAAGAACATATTGATATGGCGATGCAAGTGGGGCAAGCTGCCGTACGTATGATGGATGTGTTAGACAAAGCTCATACAGAGCGATTGGGTATTCCTCAACCAATAAGAGTTTCACAAAACAAAATCGAAGGCAGAGCCATTGTCGTAACAGGGCACAACTTATTTGCACTTGAAGAGCTTTTAAAACAAACGCAAAGCAAAGGCATCAATATATACACGCACTCAGAAATGCTTCCAGCTCACGGGTATCCTCACCTAAAAAAATACGAACATTTAAAAGGGAATATAGGAAAAGCTTGGTATGACCAGCGTCGGTTATTTGAAAAATTCCCTGGCGCCATTCTTGCTACAACTAACTGTGTGATGCCAATAAAGGGTACTTACGCAGACCGTATGTGGACATATGAAGTAACTGGGCTTGAAGGCGTACCAAAAATAACAGAAGATGACTTTACACCATTAATTGAACGCGCATTACAATTACCAGAAGTAAATATAGAGTCTGATGAAACACTACTAACAGGCTTTCATCATGAAACAGTACTTGGTTTAGCGCCAGAAGTAATTCAAGCTGTTAAAGATGGGAAAATTAAAAGATTCTTTGTTATCGCTGGTTGTGATGCACCTGGTAAAGGCGGCGACTATTATCGCGAGCTTGCGACTTCTTTACCACCAGAAACAGTTATTTTAACAACATCATGTGGAAAATTTCGTTTCAACGATGTAGATTACGGTACTGTTCCAGGCACAGATATTCCTCGTTACATCGACTTAGGTCAATGCAACAACTCCGGCTCCACTGTAAAAATAGCTATGGCACTCGCAGATGCATTTGAATGCGAAGTGAACGAGCTACCTGTAAGTATCGTACTATCGTGGTTTGAGCAAAAAGCGGTTGCGATTTTATTAGGCTTGTTCAGTCTTGGTATACAAGATATTCGAATTGGACCAAAGCCACCAGCATTTATTTCTGAGGGTGTGTTAGATGTTTTAGTTAACACCTTTGGTTTAAAATTAATTGGATCTGCTCAAGAAGACCTCGAAACAATGATGGCTTTGTCGTGAACCTCTCCAACTAAATCGAAGATTTTCAAGGGGATTTCTCGCTAGCCTTTGTTAAATTAGATTTTCACACGAAGCAACAGTAATTTACCTCCAAAAGCACACATGGTTATTCCACGTGTGCTTTTTGGTAGCTTACTTTTTATTAATAGCCGTAACCACCATAACCACCAACAAATGAAGCACCAATGATAATTAATAAAATGAACAATACAACAAGTAAGGCAAAGCCACCACCTGCATATCCACCTACAGCACCACTCATACCTTTCACCTCCCATTGTGTCTCAATCAATTACACCATGTGGCGTTTGATTAATGTGCACAATACATACTATGGAAGACATAGCGAATATGGGAATAAAAAATTTCATTAAATGAGGGAACGGGCGAATGCGGAATGAAAAATGTTGAGAACACAAAGAACGCCTGCACCTATACAGACGTTATAGTAGTTATTTAGAGCTTGACGTTTTTCTTCTATATATAAATTGTTGCCATTGAAACCTAATAAAGCAGCCAACACAGAAACCTAATATTGCCACAAGCGCCGCCACTCCAACCATAACAGCAAACATATAGCCAATCACAAGATTATTCGTTATAAACCCAATTAACGATAAGGTTATACAAATTACAGATATCCACTGATTAAATTGTTGTTGCGCACGATCCTCATTGATGTACTCAGAAGGATGTTTTTTCAGGAATTTCTTCGCAACTTGCATTATTGGATTAAAGTATATAGTAAGCCCGAGTAGTCCGTTAATTAATGGAAGCACTAAAATCCAACTTTGGTTAAGACCTAGAGCTAAGACAACGCTGATTACAATAAACCATTGATTCGCGCGAACTAAAGGACGAGGGATACTTTGAGTGTCGACTTCTTGCACATTAATCCCAACCTTTCTTATGTGATTATAAGTATTTTACTCGATTATTTCTGTATTGTGAAGAAAAATGACTTGAAAACAGCACAAAAAAAAGCCTATGGTTCACACTTTAGGCAGTTTTATCATTATTAGTCATTAGCTTTTTCTAAACGATCATCAACAATTGTTGCTGCATCAATTTCTGAGTCAAGCTTACGTAAATAGTCTGCAAACAACTCACGTTGGAAGTCAGGTGAACCTTGCCATTCAACTTCTCCGAAAGTTGTGTAACCATCACCATATCCCCCTACAATATTACTTACACAAAAAAAGCCTGCTCTCTAGTACTTAAATCTAAATGAGTAGGCCTTTATTTTTGTGTCTAAATACTTATTAGTTTCTATACGACCGTTGTTGTCGGTTGGTCTATTGTATCAGGATCGGCATTATTTAGCGTGCTAAATCCATTATTGGTTATAACGAGACTTCCAGTATTAATCGCACCAGATCCTGCAAGAGTTTTTGCTGTATCTTTTGGACTAATATAGAATGTATCACCAAACACAACAACTCCTCCTGCTTCTCGAATATTAACTGGGCCTAAAATAATAGTAGGCATAATTATTCACTCTCCCTTCTTATCTTATTTGATTTATTCCCGTGCATTATTAAAATTATTAATAAAGATGTGATATCCCATATCACATCCAATCATAAAATCTACTATCGGTCCCTCCTAAAAAGTAAAATATCTCGGGATTTAAATTCTAATTCGAATCCATTTTTCAACAAACAGTTTGCCGCACGTTTTACTGAATCCCCTTCATCTAACAGACGCTGACAAGGACGCGCACTACCGATAACAGTAGCACCCACAATTTCTAACACTCCTGTAAAGGGATTTCGCTCAAAAACAATCGTCACAACATCGGGCGGACGTGGGATTCTCAAGTTACCTTCTCTTTCACCCATATTATCTAACAACTCCTTCATATCAGATAATATATATAGATGAAAATAATGGTTAGCTTGAAATGGACAAACATACATCTTTTAAAAAAATCAGCTATTTACACTCACGGCTCGTATATGTTAAAATCCGCTAAATGTAATGATAGATCGCTTCTTAATTAGGACCGGCACTCATTATAGGACAAGTTTTTAGTACGTTCTATATCTTTTTTTCGCACTGGAAACGTCGAAGGTTGTCGCTTCTTGACGGTACATAGTACCGACCTTTTCCGACGTCTTTTGCACCCTTGATACAAGTGGGTTTATAGTGTGGTGCATGTATTGCGTACCACGTACCGACAAAAACTAACAATTACCGTCAACTTACGACATGTGATTCATTAAAACCTTAAACAAAAAAGGGGCATCTACACCCTTTGCCCCTCATTCACTATATTAAATCATATTTTTCTTTTAATGCAGGTGGTGAAAGCTTCACGATTCTCTCTAGCACGAACGTTGCAAGAACAAGGTCATCCACGATTCCAAAAAACAATAACACATCCGGGATTAGATCAAACGGAAAAAAAGCATAGGCTACCACAAACAATACAGCGAATAGCTTCTTAAATAAAGACACTTGTTTAGATAGAAAAAAATCAACTAAAAACGGTCCAAATTTCCAGAATTTAAATATAAACTTAATTCTTTTCATAAATTTCACTATATGCCCCTCCTCTTTGCTAAAATTTTAAATCAAAGAGTTTTAAGTACTTCTTTTAACTTTTTAATATCTTCCTCAGACAGTGTAATACCTTTCCCCATCTTTTCGTGATTAGGCGACCAATCACGGAGGTCGTATTTCGGCTCGCGTCCATTCCAACTTACTAAATTCAGCTCTTTTGTCCAACCTTTAGCCGATTCAGAAAGAACTGCGATTTGCTCTACAATTTCAAATTTAATCTCTGACATATGTAAACTCCTTTTTTTAATTACTTTATTGCGATTACCATTATATGAACATCATATCACGAAATGGTGTGAAGATTATCTACATAACCACCCCTGTCCCTCCTATTCCATGGACAGGTGATTTTTTCACACCTTATTTTTAGTTGTAAATGTAATATTTGTCTACTTTCCTTTTTATGATGGACACAACACATTGTCTTTGAAAAGACGATTAGTTAATTTAGTTTTCAAGTAAAAGATAAGTATTGAGGAGTGTAGCTCCTATAAAAAATACACATTTTATCATTTACTTTTCGTGGGTTTTTGACAATCTTCCCGCTTGAATTTTTGTAAAATATAGTTAATTAACTGACCGTAAAAAATGACATTAATGAATAGGGGGAGACTATGTCGGAAAACCAATACATTGCCGTAGTTTTAGCGGGTGGAAAAGGTACGCGCTTAAAAGATTTAACGAAACACACCCCTAAGCCAACTGTTCCATTTGGAGGTAAGTTTCGAATAATTGATTTTACTCTAAGTAATTGCAGAAACTCAGGGATAACTACAGTTGATGTGTTAGCGCAGCATTACTCACATGTATTATATAACTATATCGGGGATGGATCACATTGGGGCTTTACCCAAAACGAAAGCAAAGTTCGTGTACTTTCTCCTGAGCAATCTCATGAAGGTACATCACATGCTGTGTATCAATATCTCCGTCATATTGATCAGCAAAATCCTGAGCACGTTCTCATTTTGTCCGGAGATCAAATCTATAAGATGGATTATACTTATATGTTACGCAAGCATATCCAAACTGATGCTGATGCCACTATTTCTGTCATCAACGTTCCGTGGCATGAAGCAAAACGCTTCGGCATTATGTCTATTGACACTACCTCTAATCGGATTTTAGATTTCGAGGAAAAACCACAAAATCCAAAAAGCAACCTTGCATCCATGGGAATTTACTGTTTTAAATGGAGTGTTTTAAAAAAATATGTAGAGCTTGTAGAGGGTATTCCAGATTCTACAAGAGATTTCGGTCGTGATGTCATCCCTACTATGATCCAGGATAACTGCCAATTACATGCTTACGTTTTTAAAGGTTACTGGAAGGATGTCGGAACGATAGAAAGTTATTGGGAAGCAAACCTTGACTTACTAACTTATGAAACAAACCCTCTTATACATAAGGAGTATTGGCCCATCTATACAGAGCACAAGGCCCTCCCTCCCATGTATGTAAATGATGAGGCAAATGTAAAAAAATCAATAATCAGCGAAGGCTGTAAAATATTTGGCACTGTTGTTAATTCGGTAATATCGCACGATGTAATCATTCATAAAAATGCTGTTGTAAAAGATTCAGTTATATTACCACATACAATTATTGGTGAACATGCGACTGTTTCTCGCACTGTTGTTGGAAAAAACACATGCATTAAATCGTTTAGTGAAGTGGGATCTACACTTCCCTATAGTGAATTAACTTTAATTGGTGATAATGAGACTGTTTATGCCACCAGTCCTATCATAACTTCTCACATAATTGATAATGCTTACAATGAAAAATGGATAAAAAATATCAACTCCAAATAAAAACGTTTATCTCTAAATGGCTAAAAGCGATGCCCTTTCTTTTTACCTAGTAGATACCCAAAATAAAACTCCCAAGGATTTCTTGGGAGCTTTTTATTGAAGCTGCTTTCGTGTATGCTTGGTTGCTCATAGTGAAACTCTTAAATAGTCCACTCATCATGTACAATAGCCACTAATTGATAATAACCAGAAGTATTTTGCTCAAACACGAAAAGCAAGCTTCCCCAATCCATCCCTCCAATGTTTGGATCACCTTCGATAAAAAATTCAACATACGCTGCACCAGGAAACACAGAGGCAACGTTATTTATCAAATTCCCGCGTTGCATTAAATTGTTTACATGCACTTCGTCTGGATTACTATAATCTTTGTTATAAACATATCGATTGAAATAATCAGAAGGAGTTAATTCGATAGGAAATCCAGTCCCATCTTCAACGCCCCAAGTATATGTTGAAGTAATCGAAAAAAAGTTTAACAATTCACTCTGTGTTAATGTTAAGGCGTTGTTTTCAATATAAATATAAGGTGAAAATAGTAAGCCCTCCCCCTCATTGTCACTAACAATTGAGTGGGCTACGACTGTTTCCATATCATGATTTTTTAGTGCTTCCACAATGGTGACTGCGAGAGCTTCTACATTAAGAGCGACATCACTTTCACCATTATTATTGTTTTCGTCTTCTTCATCAGCTTCTGGACTTTCAGAATTTGTACTGCTATCGTTTCCAGGGTCTTCGTTTGAACCCGCTTGTTCTCCACTACTTTCGTCTTCTGAATCCGTTTGCTCTGCGCTACTCTCGCCCTCTTGATTTGCTTGCTCGGAATTATCGCCGTCCACTGTATTTGTCTCCTCTGTACCGCTGTCTTCTCCATCAGATGACGCATTACTTTCATTACCACTACCCTCATCATTTAACGTTTCCGCGTCATCGGTTGTATTTTGTTGAGAAGAAGTAACTTCGACGGTTTCATTGCCCTCCTGGACCTGTTCGGTATTTCCGCTATTACACGCAGTTAGAACAAAAAGTGACACAGTAATAAGACATAGCATACTAACCACTAATTTTTTCATATCACTATAACCTGTGAAAGGTTCCCCTCCTTCTTTTTCATCTTTTATAATAAATAGACGATATTTACCATGAAATGTTTCATTATATGAGTCCACTTTGTATATATTCCCATTTTCCTCAATGTTTTATAGTTATTTAACTAAAAAAGAGCACTTGTCCCTAACATGGGACAGGTGCTTCTAATAAATTTCAATATTTAGCGTACCAACTTGCGAAACTAACAGTTCTTCATATTTCTTTTGTGCTAACACATTCACTTCTCTCGTTTCAGCTTCGGAGTTCGCTTGCTTCACTTTTTCAATAACATCTTGCTGTACTTTACTAGAAAGAACAATTAGCTCATACTGCTCTTGTTGCTTGTTCCAAAATCTCTCTTCTCCATATTCAGCAATAACATTTGTTGCTGCAGGACTAGCAGCATACGTCTGTTTCACTTTATTAAGCTCAGCTTCGATTTCATGCTGACTTGCGTAATGTCCTTTTTCTTTCGCTAATAATGCGACCGCTCGTAAGCGAATGATTTGTGTTAATAGCGTGTTTGGATTATCAATTGCTTTTTCTTGGCTATCCCAATACGTAAGAGCTGCATCAAGCTCTGCCCCTTCATATCTATTACGATCATATTCTCGGTACATGGCAATTTGCAATTGATTAATTGCTTTATAAAATGCTAAATCCTCACTATTAATCTCATCTCCATTAATTGATGCAATAACATCACCAGCACTTACACTTACCTCATTATTTTCAACATTAAAAGTCACTATTTTCTCTACTACCTGCTTATTGTTTGAGATTTGCAACAAAACCTCCCACTCACCAGCCATGGGTAAAGTGATATTCCCTTCGTACAATCCTGATTCGTTTTCCTGTAAAGGAATATCAATGTAACCATGGTCCATTTTTGTCATTTCAAAACTAGCCACTACATCTAGACCGGTTAAAGGCTTCCCGTCCTCACTTAACTGAAAGACAACATGCGATGGTTCTCCTTGATTATAGGAAGGAGCTTCTACTATGGATACATCCCAACTCGATGTATTATTACAGCCTGTCAAAAGAAATATAATTATGAAAACAGTAATTATCTTTTTCACACAAGTGCCCCCTCTAGTAAAATTTCACTTTCAAATTGTTGAATTGTATATTTAGTTAAAGTGGCATTTTTTAAATATGCGACATGTGAACAGACTTGTCTGATTTCTTCAATGTGATGAGAGGATAGAAGAATTGTTTTATTTTCTAAAGACTTTAATATATTTAATATTTCTATTCGACCGATAGGATCCAAGCCACTCGTTGGTTCATCAAGAATTAGAATGTCAGTGTCGTAATAAAGCATGATGCCTAGCCCTAGTCTTTGTAGCATACCTTTTGAATAGTTTTTTACATGTACATTGCGATCCTCCCACAATCCTACTTTGTGCAGCGTGTCTTTTATTTTCTCATAATTTATGCTTTGTCTTTCCATTGAAGCAAAAAACTCGAGATTCTCTTTGGCTGATAAATGTTGATACAACTGAAATTTTTCTGGTAAATACGAGACAAACTTCTTCCAGCCTTTTTTTTGAATAGGAATTCCATTCAACGTAATATAACCGTTCTTCAATGGTAATAGTTGAAGCATAAGTTGTATAAGTGTAGACTTTCCAGCTCCATTCCGCCCAACCAGCGCGCACAATTCATGTTTTTCAACCTCGAGCTGAATGTTACGTAACACAACTTTATTTGAATAAGAATAAGACACATTGTCTAACTTAATCATGATTTTGACTCCCTTCTCTGTAGAACAATAGCCACAACAAACGATAAACAACTCCAAATAACAAGGTTCATAATCATAAAAACCGTAGGGGAAGCCCACATCATTTTGCTCATTAATCGTGACATGTGCTCGAGTGAAAATACTTCTAGAGATGTTTCTAAATAGAATGGAATCGTGTGTAAAGGGTCTAGGAAATAAAAAAATGCGAATAGTTGTACATTGTCATACGTGACATTAGAAAGTTGCTGTAAAAACATTAAATCTATTAAAAAGACAAAAGAAAACCATGTAAGAATATTTGCACCTAATAATTGCATCCTCGTGCTACAAATACTTCCTAATGCTACACCAATTTGGTTAAAAATAAAGACCATAACTGACACGGCTAAAATAAATAGTAGAAAATGTGACACATTGAAATATAAAAAAACCTTCATAACAAGCGCAAACAGAAAATACCAGGCTACTATAACCGCTATAACAACCAATTGAATAGCTATACTCTTTTTTGCTAAAAAACTTATATATGATTCATGCTTAGTTAGTAAAATCATCATCGTCTTTAGCTCTTTTTCCTGCATAATAGAAAACGAAGCAATAAAAATACTAAGCAAGGGAAGTACAAACATATTCATTTCAAACATTGATAAAAGTAAAACAGTAAAGCCTTGTTCCACTGGTAATGTCCTTGCCTCTAGCAGTAAAAAGACTGAAAGAAGCATAATGATTAATAATGAAAGCCAAATGCCTTTGCCTCTTGCTTGCTCTTTCCACTCTTTTAAAATATAATTCATAGTTCTCTTCTCCTTTTTCGTTGCACAGTTCCTTTTAATATTATGAGAAGTAGAGACAACACTAAAACGGCCATGATGTTGTTTGTTTTTACTACAGTAGAATGCTTTAACAGTGGAAATTCATCCGCTAGCATGACTTGTTTTTTATCAATAAGTTCATTCATTTTTTCGTATATTTTAATAGAGGGACTATTTAAAAATAAAAAGGCCAACTCATTTTCCTCAACTAGTTTATACAATGAGGATTTATACTGAACAGGAGCATCCCCAATACCATTTTGATCTAAATCCAATACAGGTATAGCGGGCCCCCAATAATTTCCGAATCCATCTTTATTCCACTTATTTTTATCCTTGCCACCTAAAGTAAGAACTGCAGCAACGTTACTCATAAACTCATTTTTCGAAAAAATTTGATTAGTGGATGAAGCCCAAACTTCAACTCCAATTTGATTTTGTAGAAATTTATTTCCTGTAATTTGATTATTTTGTGATTGATCTACATATATACCCCGTTGATTTTGAAAGAAAAAATTTTCCATTATTATACTTTCATTACTTGCTTGAAGCAGAAGTCCGTAAGAGCGTGTACCTTGATTTAAAATAAATTGATTATGATTTAATGTTGTTCGTCTTGAGTGCATAATCGCTGCACCACCTAAGTTATAACTAAATATATTTTGAGCAAATTGATTATCATCCGAATACATGTAGTGAAGCCCATACCTCGTGTGAGTGATTGTATTTTGGCTTGCAATATTTCCGTTAGCATAATCAAAAAATATACCGTCACGAGTTCCCGTAATTGTATTGTTTTTTAAGATATTATTATTCGAGTAATACAAATGGAGGCCATTCCCTTGGCCAGCAATCTCACCATCCTGTCTCCCAATAACTTTTACACTTTCAATAATATTGTTATGTGATTGACTCAAATACACGCCATGAAAGCTATTTGTTACTGTAATATTCTTCAATGAGTTATTATCTTTTAGTAGTTTTATAGCGGCATATTCTTCCCCAGAATTTCGGTCTTGCCCGCTATTCATTACACTAATATTCTCCAAGTGAACAAAAGAAGAGTTTACAGTTATGACATTCCCGGTACCTAATCCTCTAATAATCGTATCCCTATTACCAATCAACGTAATAGGTTTAGTGATAAAAATATTCCCATCGTACACCTTATCTTTTAATTGCAACACACCATTAACTGGTGTGTTGTTAATTAATTGTTGTAACGATTGCTCATTTTCAGCATTTACATTAGTAACAAGCAAGAGAATAGCAGAAATAAAGAAAAACTGTATAATAACACGTACTTGTTTCATATCTTTCTATCCTTCCAAAGAGGTACGATTAGTAGTAAAATTGCAAAACCTACAATAAATGAGCCGTACGTAAAATAACTGTGTGTAATGAAGTTTGCTAACGTATTTTCACCTAATACAGGTGGGACAAATGGCGCGATTTCTATCGGTGCCATTGGATCTAAGTCCGTCCCAAAATCTTTCAGCCATCGATGGATATCATATATACCAAGTATGCCTCCCACTCCTGACAAACTTATTAGTACATATAGTAGTTTTCTACTTCTAAGTAGGCCAACAATCATGGTGATAATAGCGAATCCTCCGATTATATATGGAAGAAAGCTTAATTCCGGAAAGTTTTCTTCACTAAACGGCTTCATGCCAATATAGTGATTAAGACCGTTTATGATGGATATATCACCTTCCATCTTATAAGGATACACGATGATATCTAATCCTTCTGGATATTGTGGAGCAAAAAAACGCATGCCCCACCAAGGGAAAAATATTGAGATAAACATACAAGCCGCGGCAACAAACAACAATATCATGGAAGGAACCGATAGCTTCTTAGGCATGTGTTGTCCTCCTTTTTAAATAGAAGGGAGTTTACTGTAGTGAACTCCCTCATCAAACATTAATTTTTAGGCTTTACCAATAAATATCCAGTCATTTCCTGGTGCAATGCAGAGCAGAAATTTGTGCAATACAACGGATATGTTCCTGCCTTATCCGCAACAAACTCGACACTTTCTGTTTGACCGGGTTGAACTTCAAAATTCAAGTCATATCGATTGATCGCGAATCCGTGCGTAATATCTTCATCAAAATCTATGTTTGTTAAGTGAATTACAACTTTATCGCCTTCGTTCACCTCAATAACGTCTGGTCGCTTTGCTTTAGCATCAAAAATAAACTTAGAACGCATTGCTATACCATACACATGTACTTCATTGCCTTTTCGTTCAATTCTTGTATCCTCTTGTGCATACACTGCATATGGATTCGATTCATCTTTTTCATATACTTCTTTTGTTTTAATTTTATCTGCCTTAATAATCTGAGCATAATGCGGCTCTGGATTTACTGGTGCTGATTGAATAACTTCCATCTTCTCACCTGTTAAGTCAATAAGCTGCATAGATTCAGGATGTGATGGTCCAACTGAAAGGTACGAATCTTTCGCAATTTTATTTAAAGAAATGAGATATTTACCATCTGGTGCAACCGTATCACCCTCTGCAGCAACAGAGTGTCCGGGAGAGTACTGAACAGGCACACGATCTAGCGTTTCACCTGTGTTAGGATCCCATTTCACGATTTCAGATGAAATAAACATAGTCGTATATGCCATACCCTCATCATCAAACTGTGTATGAAGTGGTCCTAACGCATTTTCCGGATTTACTTCGCGCTCAACTACAGAATCATAGTTTAGAACAGGCATACCATATTTTTCGCCCGCAAAATCATTTTTTTCAATGGCTTCGAATGCCTTATCGAAGGAGTATACTGTCATTGCTGGCGCAAGTTTGCCTGAAGCAATGAATCGCGTACCATCAGGCGTAACATCTACTCCATGAGGTGACTTCGCGACTGGTACTAAATAAATACCACCCTTATGTTTTTCTGGGAAAATTACTTTTTGTCCGT
This sequence comes from Bacillus sp. HMF5848, assembly GCF_003944835.1. GTDB lineage: Bacteria > Bacillota > Bacilli > Bacillales > HMF5848 > HMF5848. Next base: position 1,452,230 of record NZ_RWIV01000001.1, on the reverse strand, counting down.
TTACATCTTCATACTGTCCGTCTGCTACCATTTTTTCGAGCTCTTGCCAATTAAATAAAACGATATAGTCTCGGTCTGCTTGAGATGCATTAATCTCTAGATTTGTTGTAGCTTCTTCTGTATTATATGTTGTGATAACAGCCCAGCCATGAGAAGGCCCTTTTCCAGCGTCAGATAAGTCATAGCTCCAAGGTGGTAATGCCACCTGCCATGAAACTCCTAGTTCTTCTTTCTGTTCATCAAATTGAACAGCACTCATAACACCATAATATTCTGAGCTATAATCATCTAATGGTGCGTACTTACTTCCTAAAGGTACAGAGAAGCGAGTCGGTAAAAACATATATTCTGTATTTTCTGTTACAAACATTGCACAATGCGGTCCGCTAGTATTGGGAACCTCGATAATATCTTTCACTGTAAACGTTTCCAAATCCATTGCTGCGGCACGACTATTACCTACATCAGTCGCAAACATCCATTTCCCATCATAGTCACCTTTTGTTTCTGAAAAGGCTGGATGATGCAAGTCTCCCCAAGTATAATTTCCTAAAAGTTCTTTTGATTCCTCAGACCAACCATATCCAGTTGCTGAATCATACGAGAAAACAGGTACCGTTCGTATGTGTCTCATTGATGGAACACCATATATGAACATTTGTCCTGAGTGGCCACCTGAGGCAAATAAATAATACTCATCCTGCTCACCAAACGGAACATATACTTTTTCCGCATGAGACTTATGCTCTGAATCCTCGTTTGCTAATGACTTAGGACCAACACCTAGGTCCGCAAACAGCACTGTTGAAATAACAATACCTACTACTAATCCTGATACAGCTGGAAGTAATCCTTTTTTCATTCAAATAGCACCTCCATTGTTATTTTTGATTTGCTTCTTTTAAAGCCTCGACGATTTTTGAGATTTGCTCATCTGTTAGTGGATTCCCACTAATAACGCCTGACATAACAGCTGAAGTTGGTTCCTTTAAGAATTCTTCAATAGGTTTGCCGTGCTTGGATTCTACGTTTTCATATGCATGGGTAAGATCGGGACCTGTTGCCCCACCTTGTAAGCCAAGCCCTTCGACAGCATGGCAGCCAAGGCAACCTTTTGCACTGAAAATGTCGCTATTGGCAGTCGCAACTGTTTCAACAGTTTCTGTTTCTTCTATTGAGCTTTCCTGTTGTGTGTTGCTCACCTTTTCAGATGCATCTTTTGAACTAAAGTCAGTCAATTGAAAAAAGAAGTAACCGCCACCAAAGCCTAAAACTGCTGATATTACAAAGATTATTAGTCCATTTCTCATCTCTTCCCCTCCTTCTAATCATTTTGAATATATATCAATTAAATTACATAACAATTTATCTATGCGTGATGCCAATCACGTTATGTCATAGTTTCATGTACTCTTCACAAAATCTTCACAAAAAAACCTAACCGACAGCGCTGTTGTGTTTCACAGAACTTAAGGTTAGGTATCATAAATTATTCAACTATTATTATAGGATCATGGTCCGTACTTTCTACACCTTTTGTAAAAGCAAGCTTTGTTTTAAACGAATACACTTTAGTACTTGATGATAAATCGATTGGTCGTGGAATGCAGAAAGTGAAATCAATTCGATGTAATTCCTCTGCATGAATAGTAATAGAGGTTAAGATTGTTGTAGATTCAATGACTTTTTCCGCCCCCGATACCTCATCTGATAAAACAAGGTCACACTCAATTCGTTTAAGTTGTTGCTCGATTGTTCCGCCTTTTAATAAATAATACCCTTTGACTTCTTCTCCCTTTTTAAACGTATTCTTCGGTAAAATCAAATCAATTTCTGTTGAGCCGATACCAATTAAAGACATATATTTTCGTAATAGCATGTTTTCTCCTCCTATTTCATTTTTCATGTATTTAGTTTTGTCTTTTGAAAATTTGAAAAATCTCAATGAGTGGTGTTCATCGACAAAACATGTCGACACTCTAAAAATCTCTCGGCCACTCTAAAAATCTCGCGTTGCCGAAGTCGTGAGTTCCAAAGACGACTCACTTTCACAAGTAACTTCTTTACACTATCTTGAAGTTCATAGTTGGTTATCTGTCCCTAGATTTTTCTGCTTCTATATAAAAAACCTCTACCATCTGGTAAAAGCTTTTGAAATAAATAAAGACCTTTACCAGCATACATGGCAGGTAAAGGTCTTGCTAACAACAATAAAGTTGCCAACAAAGCCGAGAGCCTGACGCTCTGAATTGACGACTTTGCTGTGAAAGCTACTCCCCTTTAGAGTGTTTATAAGATTAATAAGTTAATAATAATGCAAACTGATAAATACTGTCAATTTAGAAACTCTCTGTTATTATCACTTTACAAAAACTTAATTAAAGCATTACATAGTAATAATCTCACATATGTTAAAGTATCAATTGCATAAGTTTACATAAGTAAATACGGGAGGATATGAGAAATATACAAAACGGATAAAGCTACGAATCATGATGGTAACAGCCTTATATACAGCAATTATTGGCGTCATGGCGCAAATGCCACTTGTTCCTATAACGGGACAAACACTAGCTGGCTAGCCTCTACTATTCTTGGTTCGCGCTATGAAACGATGTCAGCTATCTTATACTTTATTATCGGGGCAGCTGGCTACCAGTAATATGATAGTCTAAATCATTAGAGGCAACTTTTCATGAAAAATATGGCTTGTAATAAAAACTTGAACTCCAGTCTAGTGATGTCAATTACAAAGCGATTCTAGGAAGGCCTGACTTTTATATGCGCTTGATTTGTTAACTTCCCCCTCGAACCGTTAACGTCTGAAATTTAACACGAACCTAGCGAAAATTTTCTTTTAACACATAAAAAGGCCGCGCTCCTTACTAAGGATTGCGGCTTGTTAACTATTATGACTTCAGCACCTTTTTTAGTAGAAAAATGGTGACCCAAAGCCATAGTAAGGATAAGGATATCCACCATATACAAATGGGTTAAATAAAGAACCTGCTAATAGGCCACCGGCTAAACCGCCTAAAAACGGTGCACCTAAAAACGGTCTACCAAACCCAAACGGTCTAAAGAAAGGTCTGCCAAATCCAAAGGGACCGAAAAACGGTCTACCAAACCCAAAGGGACGTCCAAAGCCAAATGGTCTTATAATTCTTTGATCTTGCAAGTCAACCATAGGATTTTGGCTGAAATAAGGATTCTCAAAGTTCATGTATACTACCTCCTTTGATCTTTCCTTGAAATTGTATGCGAAGGCCTAGTCTTATGAGTGGGCCTTTGCCTGTATAGGATCATGATTTTTATTTTCGTCTCATTTTTGATACTCAAAACTTCTCCCCACTCATATAAACTATTTAGGGATTCACTGTCCTCTATGGTATAGAGCAAGGATTGTTGAGAAATGCTGTTAATACTTTGTGAATTTTTGTGTAAGTATTGTTTTTATAAAAAGGAGTTAATAATGAAAACTATAACTGTACGCATATGTAAAGCTGACTATAGGTCGAGACCATAACTATCATTTTTTTATAATATCATCTTAGACAGACAGGAGGTTTCAAATGAAGCTAACGGAATTACTATCGCCTCTAAATCTCAACAAAAAGGTTGTTCCTGATATTAAAATACATAACATAGAATTTCGGTCTAAGGCCGTTGAAAAAGGAGATATATTTGTTGCGATTAAAGGGATACATGATGACGGACATAAATATATTCAACACGCCATTTCAAATGGAGCGGTTGCCGTTATTGGCGAAAAAGAAATAGATGATCTTCCTGTTCCTTACATTCAAGTTCATGATGCAAGAGAAGCCCTTGGAAAAATGGCGACGGTCTATTTTAATACCCCTTCGTCTAAGCATGGCATGATTGGTATAACGGGAACGAACGGAAAAACAACTACAGCTTATATGCTTCATCACCTGCTTCAGTCGTCACAACGTTCATGTTCTTTAATCAGTACGGTTGCTAATTATATCAATGGACATGAAATGAATTCGACAGCCACTACACCTAATGTGCTTGAACTACAAAAAATGCTACAAGTTAGCACGGATGAATTTGCTGTTGTAGAGGTGTCATCACATGGACTAGACCAGAAACGTCTTGAAGGAGTAGAATTTGATTTTACAATTTTCACAAATTTATCTCATGACCATCTCGATTACCATAAAACACTCGAGGATTATTTCTTATGTAAATCAAAATTATTTTACAAGTTAAAGCCTAACGGAATAGCGGTGATAAACTCATCCTGCTCTTGGGGAAAAAGGTTGGTCGATAAGCTTCGTGGAGACGGGCTAAACGTTTATACGTATGGAGTTAAGGACTCAGACAACCTTCAGTTGATAAATGACAACAAATCGACTATTAAAGTTAAATGGCTGCAGAATGAGTGGAATGTCGAGCTGCCACTCCCAGGTATTTATAACACTCATAATGCACTTGCGTCGATATTAGTTGCCTTGGCAATTGGAGTAGATGTCCCCTCAATCCAGAAAGCGATGAAAACATTTACTGGGGTTCCTGGACGATTTGAAGTCCATAGACACTCTTCAGGAATCACCTTTATAGTGGATTATGCACACACACCAGATGGACTGGAGAAATTTTTACATACGGTAAAGAGCTTCCAACCTAGAAAATTGATTCACATATTTGGACTTAGAGGAAATGGTGACCCTTCAAAAAGAGCTTTAATGTTAGAAACTTCAATAAAGCACAGTGATGAGGTTATTTTAACAATGGATGATTTAAATGGGGTTAAGCAAGCAAGTATGTCATTAGAGTTAGAGGCACTTTCTACGAGCTATGGAAAGAACAAGACTCAAATAATCACTGATAGAACTAGAGCTATCGAGTACGCTTGGAAGAACGCGAAACCTGGTGATTTCATAGTGATAACGGGAAAAGGACCTGAATTATATAAAGAGTCTTTCATAATACCGACTAAAACCGATTCAGAAACGGTTAAATATTTGTTTTCAGAGCAGTTTGAACCATAGGATTTCACAACCTGTTCATTATACATAGCCTTAACCAGTACGTTCATGTACAAACATTTACTCATGACGTTTAGGTTACCTAGCCCCCACCAAATCGAGCATATTTACTGGGGGTTAGGCACCCCATACGTCTTTTTTCTTATAGTAAATAAACCCCGCTGCAAAAAGAAACAGCATCATATATATATAAGGATATTCTTCCTTTTCTGATACATCTGCGTTTTGTATTATGCTGGAACCTTTTACTTCATCATTTTTTATTTTCTTCTCGCTATCTGTCTCAAGCTTAAATGAAGAAATAATTGACCCGTCTTCCCCTACAACGTCCAAAGTGCCATCTTCATGGAGATGTTTAGTTACATGCTCATTTTTTGAATACGTATACATAATGTCATCAGTTGTTCTGAATTTTTCCTCGTTTTGAATATAAATAGTTCCCTTTGGGATTACTGAAGTTTTAAAATTAGTAAACCCGTAATCTAACAACTTCATAGTATCTTTGTATATATCCGACTTATAACTGGCCTTTAACGTAATCACAATTAATTGCAAATTACCTCTTTTAGCGGTGGTAGCCAAAGTGTGCTTAGACTCATCAACAAATCCTGTTTTTCCACCGGTTACCCCAACATATGGAATCTCCCTCATAAGTCTATGGTGTGTATAAATAGTCGTGTCCCACGCTTTACCAGTCCATTTCAGCTCTTTTGTGCCAAAAATTTCACGAAACGTCATATTTCTTATAGCATATTGCGTAATTTTAGCTAAATCTGATGTAGTTGTTATATGATCTGCATTAAAAAGACCGTGTGGATTTGTAAAATTAGTATTATTAACACCAATTTTATTTTTTAAGTAGCTGTTCATATCAATAGAGAATTGCTCAACGCTTCCGCTCAAATGTTCCGCTATCGCAATAGCCGCGTCATTTCCAGAGTTGATTAACATACCTTGTACAAGTTTTCTTAACGTTACTTCTTCTCCTATCTCTAGGTACACTCTTGTCCCATCGATACTTCTTGCATTACTACTAATCATGACATTGTCATCTAAATTACCTTTCTCTATGGCATATATAGCAGTTGCAATTTTAGTTAAACTAGCCGGATACATTTTTTTACTTGTATTTTTTTTATAAAGAACTGTACCAGTGTTTGCATCCAACACAATGGCAGCTTCACTAATAATGGTAGGAGCAGATTCAATTGGATTAGCACTCGTTATTGTAGAATGGAAGAATATCGATATTATCAAAACGATAATAGTAATTATTTTTTTCACGTAAGCACCTTCTACTACTTTATTTAAAAAAGGTTGTTATTTTATTTTATAGTAAACTAGGTACTATTTAAACTCTTTCACCAAAGTTCAAAGATTTGTAAAATTAGTAAACTGATTGTAATAGTCCGATGTCATCGATCGTCCTTTCACAAAAAAGACTTTTCACCTTAATGCCCTCTTGCGATGGTGCATCAGTATCACTAGCAACTTATCTACATCATGAGGAAAACCATATGAGAGATTTTTAGAGAAAATAACCATAATTTTAGAAGTTTGCAAAAATATGACCGAATTAGTTCATAGACGTTAAAAATCCCACTTCTATTTGAAGACGGGATTTTATAGCATCATAATATTAGGTAGCTTTGCTAAAAAAACTGAAATATACACTTTGACAGCTGCTCTTATATTTTCTGTTAGTAACTCTTAATGGAAGAGCTTAGAACGTTTATCTTTCTTTTTAATATCGCTATAACAGGACTGTGTAAAGGGACAATTGTTACATTCTGTTAATGAATTCGTTTTTGTATAATCATCTGGATCCTGCAACTGACTTTTTATATATTTTAGAAACAACATTCCTTGCGTGACATCAGCTATCATAGGAGTATAAGTGTATACTTCCCCCTTCATTAGGTTAACAATCTCGATTTTTTCTGGTAGCTTACCAAATGCTTGCTTTGAAAATACTATAATTAAATAATTGTATAATTTAACCAATTCATCATCAGCTTCTAAAAGATATTTTTTTACCGTAAATGATTCTCTTGACCATTCGCCTAGCTCCAATGTAACGGAAAGCTGTGTTTCTAATTCGTCAACATACGTATTAAGCTTTTCGTATAAAAATAAAGGTTTTTCGTTAGTCTTTCTTGGTGTTAAAAATTGAAGTAAATAATCTGTCGTTTTGGCTAACACAGTATAATATTGTATTTTTGATTCAAATAACTGAATGTCAATATGCTGCCAATATGAATCAATTAATTTTAAAATACTTAATTTCGATTGCTCACTATTAGGTAGCTGGTAAAAGCCTTGAACTATTTTATTTAAAATATATTGAACTACTTGTTTCCAATGAATCTGACTTCCAGGGACAGACAATACATGTTGATAATAAAATTTGTACGGACACCTTATGAACGATTCTAAATGATAATCTGTAATCGTTTTAATAGAAATCTGGTGATGCCTATTTATCATATGCAGCAGCCTCCCTTTACGGCATTGGTGTTGGCACTTTTTGCTGTACTTTCCCGGTCATATAAAGAAGTTCTATTTATTTAATTTAATCCCGATACCTTCAAAGGTTAGCAGCCTCTTTAAAACACACTATCACTTATACAAAATTTTTCTTACGACTAATTATGATTAGGCTTGGCTCTTCTAAGTCACTAACAGCTTAAACGACATGTTTAAGCGTCTGGAAAATGGAACTCCAAGAACGTTTTGCATAAAAGATGGGAATAGACTGATTTTTTGCTCGTTGTTTAATAACAGTTGATAGATTATGATTCACATAATCTGTTAACACTAGAATATAGCTTATGTTTTCTGGAATCTCCCTCTTAACCATTTGTACTTTTCTTCCATTCATATGTAGGATTTCTTCAAATCCCAAAGCTGATAATTTCTCAGGAATAACTCCTAAATGATCTGCTCCTACGATAAGTAATGATCTCATGCTCTCTCTCCTTCATAATTAAATGTATTTAAGACAATTGGTCGCCCAGTTCTGAACATGTTTTAAAATTATTTCATCCGGATGTATGAGTGTGAGTTTATATAGAATGATTCTCCTGTTGATAATGATTATCACGCTCAATTATACCTTCATTTTAATTGATAATGATTATCACTGTCAACATGATGTTTGGTACTTTTTCAGTTAATTCGAAATTCGCAGTACAATACGCGCCGACAGGTTGCTCTGTTATGTTTATACTCGTATTAACAAAGCAAGCTTTTCAATCCACGTCCTATTGATTAAACAAAAACTATACTATAAAATAATATAAATGTATAAATTTTCTACATATTACAACAAATCACAACATTATTTAATTACAATACTTTTACTAAAGGAATGATAATGATGAACCGTGATTTACTTTTACAAAGAAACAAGATTGTTAGCGTTTTACTCTGGGTTTCAACCCTTCTTGGAATAGCAGGAAGTGTGCTCTCTCAATCTGATGGAATAACAATTGCAATAATCTCAATAGTAGGAATTGTAGCGTCATCTACTGTAAGTCTACTAACCTACTTGAAAAAAGCTTTAATCACCACTCAATATATTACAGCTATCGCACTTATCATTCTGAATTATGCTATTGCTGTAACGTCCCCCAATATCAATGCTATCATCATGTTCTTTTACTCCTTTGCGATTGTAACTTTATTTTATAATTTCATTTCGATTATAATTACAGGCTTACTTGGTCTTGGATTACTGTTTTATTATTATATTAATGAAGGCATGCACACAGACATACTTGGTGGAATTGGTGTACCAGGATTTGCAAATGCGGTGGTTCTTTTTGTCCTTATTATTATTGTTACAGCTGTTAATGCTCGCAATGGACATCAATTTCAGAAAAAAACGGAAGCAACTCAACAACTTACTGAACAAGCAAAAAATGATATAGAGGCTATATTAGCAGAAGTGACCACTTCTATCGCTAACCTTATTAGCTTTCAAAAGCAGCTTAAGACTAATATTACTGATACAAATAAAATCTCAAAAGATATCACATTAATGATGGACGAGATTGCAATTGGCATTGATGGCCAAACAAATAGCATCGTTGAAATTAATTCCTCAATTCATACAGTTGACAAAGAAATTCAAAAAGCTACTAGCTTTTCAGCAGAGGTTCATGACAGTTCAAAAAGAACAAAGGATATTACTTCTGTTGGCCATAAAAAAATGCAGAAGACGTCTGAAACGATCGAATCGGTATCAGAAACTATTAATCACATATCCGAACTCATGAAAACGCTCCACAATCAAACGTCTCAGATTGGTACTATTGTTACGCAAATCTCGGAGATAGCTAATCAAACAAATTTGCTAGCACTGAATGCTGCCATTGAAGCAGCAAGAGCAGGAGAGGCAGGTAAAGGCTTTGCTGTTGTCGCAAATGAAGTAAGAACACTTGCTGAAACAACGAATACATCCGCAAGAGATATTGAAGAAATTTTGCGCACGATTGCTTTACAAACTAGTAAACTTGGCGAGGAAGTACAAAATGGGCAGAAGAAAATAGCTTCTAGCTTACATATAACACATGAGACCGCAGACGTTTTTAAAGACATTTCCAATCAAGGTGAAGCTGTGTTTATAAGGGTACAGCAACTTTTGCAAATTCTGCAAAATTTACAACAGCAGTCAAAAGAAATTTCTAGTAATTCCTTATCCATTTCAAGTGTCGTACAACAATCAGCAGCTTCTGTTGACCAGGTTTTAACCTACACACAAAACCAAGATAACCATTTAAAAGACATAACAAATAGCTTCACTAAAGTTGAAAGTGCTGTAAAGAAACTGCAAGAATTAACGAAGAAATAAAAAAAAGACATGCGTCATTAAATAAATTTAAATTTAAAACACAATAGACTAGGTATTGATATATGGGCTAGCGGGCATATTTCGTGATTGAATGCGTGCTCGCTATATCATATATCCATTAAACAACTTACAATAGACCATAAGAAAAATCCCTCTAGCAATATAGAGAGATTTTCCCTTTAAGCCGTTATATAATTGAAAAAATTATATCTTTACTGATCATTTTGGCGATCGGAGACTTTTACAAGTAACTTCCCAATATTATTTCCTTTGAAGAGGTCCAAAAATGCATTTGGTATATTTTCAAAGCCTTCACGAATAGTTTCTCGATATGTTAACTTACCTTCCTGTAACCATTGCCCAAGTTGAATGGCGCCTTCAGGAAAACGCTTTGCATAATTTCCAACTGTAAAACCTTGCATTAAAGCACTTTTCTTAATTAACGTTGTTTGTACTCGTGGACCTACATCAATTTTTTCTAAATTGTAGGACGAAATGGCACCACAAACAGGAACACGCGCAAATCGATTCAATTTTGATAAGACAGCATCCGAAATCTCACCCCCAACATTATCAAAGTATACATCTACTCCGTTAGGACATGCTTTTTCAATTTCTTTTTTCATATTCGTAGCTGTTTTATAGTTAATGACTTCATCAAAATGTAATTGTTCTTTTAAGAACGTAATCTTCTCGTCAGATCCCGCTATACCTACGACTCGTGTTCCTTTTATTTTTGCAATTTGCCCAACAACTGACCCAACAGCACCAGCCGCTCCTGATATAACAACTGTCTCTCCTTCTGTTGGCTTACCAATATCTAATAATCCAAAGTACGCGGTTAATCCTGTCATGCCTAACACACCTAAATGTGTGGAAATCGGTGCTATGCTAGGATCGATTTTTCGAACTTCTTCCTCTTTCGCAGTATAATATGTTTGCCATCCAAACATCCCAATGACAATATCACCTGGTTGATATTTTTCAGACTTTGATGTTACTACCTCTCCAATTGAACCTCCTTCAATTACTTCATTTAATTGAAAAGGAGCTATGTAAGACTCTGCATCATGCATTCTACCTCTCATATACGGATCCACAGAAACATAAAGCGTTCTTAATAACACTTCATCTTCTGCTGGCTCATTAATTTCTTGTTCTACAAAACGAAATGTATCAAGACTTGGCATTCCATTCGGCCTATTAGCCAACACAATTTGCTTATTCAAGACTGACATTCAAAAACCCCTTTCAATTTCTTATTAATTTTAGAAGCAGTTAACTATAACAGTTTCTCTTTCTAGTGTGACTTCTACTGGAAAATAAATCAAATATTAAGATTTTTAAACGAAATATCTATGTCGATTGGTTTGACTGTAAACGGATGTTCACTATAAAAGTGCAGTTCTTCCTAAAAAGAACTGCACTTCTTTCACATATATATTTTTTGACCTTAAAATTCTGCTAGGAAACTAACAACGAGCTTTCTATCAAATGAATATCAATGTTGCATTTCTTTCAGTTGATAGAAGTATCCTTTTTCAGCCAATAATTGATCGTACGTGCCTATCTCAACACATTTTCCGCTTTTCATGACGACAATCCTATCCGCATCTCGAATCGTCGATAGTCGATGCGCAACAATAAATGTTGTCCGTCCTTTAATCAGTTTTTGAAGAGCTTGCTGCACTTTATATTCTGATTGGTTGTCTAATGCAGACGTTGCCTCATCTAATAAAATAACCTCTGGATCTCGGACTAGCGCTCTCGCAATCGCAATACGTTGACGCTGTCCTCCTGAAAGCTTTCCACCATGCTCCCCAATTAACGTATCAAGTCCATGTGGCATATCTGCAATTACATCCTGTAAATTAGCCATTTCTACAATACTTTGTAATTTTTCTTCGGAAACATCTTCTAATCCATACGTGATATTGTCTCGTATTGATCCTGAAAAAAGAATAGTATTTTGCGGTACAACAGCTATCTTCTGTCGGAATCTTTGCATATCAAGCTCATCAAAAGGGATGCCATCTAATGTAATGTTGCCTTTTGTAGGTTTGTAAAATCCAACAATCATACTTAAAACTGTCGATTTTCCTGCCCCAGATTCACCAACTAACGCAATAGATTCTCCTGCTTTAACGGATAAATTAAAATTATTTAATACGTGTTTTTCGGTACCTGAATATGTAAAATGAACGTTCTCAAATTGAAATTGTCCCTTAATACTTTCTATCTGCTTTTTACCTCTATATTCTTCCTTCTCCTCAGCAAATAAAATTTCCGAAACAGAAATAATAGATTCATAGCCTTTTGCTAATTGAGGATACACACTAATTATTTGGTTAACTGACATGAGTATAGAGGCAAAGTAAGCTTGATACATTGCTACGTCCCCAATCGGAATCTCTCCTCTATAGGCTAGGGTGGCAGTAAACACTAGGCAAAACATTTGAAACAGCTGAAAAACAACCCATCCTGAAGACCCAAATAATGCCTCTGCAAGATCTAATAAATAGCCTTTCCCCTTTAACTCTTTCAAGGTAGAGTCTGTCTTTCTTATTTCAATTTCTTCTAATCCGTGGGCTCTCGTAACAGGAATCATGGTCACCGTTTCTGCTACCTGTCCAGACATACTTTCAATATGCGTTCGAAACTCGCGGTTTTTTCTTTGAAGATTTCTTCTAAAAATTGTTACAAGAATTAGTGCAACCGGAATAACAAGAATAAAAAATAATGCAACGAATAGATTGCGGTATGCCGTAACCCCTATCGCCACTATGACATTTGTAATTGCCGTTGCAAAGGTAAACATTATTTGCTTAGATAACACCTCAATATTCTCTACATCCCGAAGTACCTTCGCTTGAAGTTTCCCTGAACGCAGCTCACCATGATAAGAGATAGACAACTGCTGTAATTTACGTATTAATGTACTCCTTAAGCCTGCCTCCACTTGTCTTGAAGCTCTACTAAGATAGCTAATATGAAGCATCTGAGTAGGAATATTTTGCAGGATGACTATTGCAATGACTGCTAAATTAACCCAAAGACCCGCTATGTCATATTTAGCCGGATCACTTGCAATATTAATCATATTAGCGGTGACAATTGGTATCACCCAAACAGGAGAATGTTTAATTAAAAAGAAAACAAACGATAACCCAAGGTTTTTCGCTTGATTTTTATATAAAAGAAATAAAGTATGAAAGGCTCTACCGCTTTTGCCTTTATTCTCTTCTAAAATAGGTTCATAGTTTAATGATTCGTTCATTTCTTTCTTTTTCTCTTTTTTCATCCATTAATCCTCCATCATCACGGGAATAAAATAAGCACTCAAATGGAACATTGAGTACTTATTTCGTTATAATTATATCACTATAGTCTTATCATAGTACTTTTTCCTCAATTGCACATGAAACAATATTAGTTGAGTAGTAACTTTGCAATTGTATCTATCGGTTACTTAACGATTATTTCAAAATGAATTGGTGTGTTAAGAGTGTTCGTGTGTATCGAAAAACAAGGTCTGATGCTTCATATTCTTCAATCTACTACTTAATTTTATAGGTTCATAATTTCAAATATAGATACATTTTTCTAGATATGGTTTCTATATTTTATATTAAAGTTTATTTTAGAAGGACGTATTAATCATTCTGAATGAATTTTTGTCAGAAATGCATAGGCGTTTGTAAACAGGGTGAAGTTCAATTTAAATTGAGTAAGAGAGCGTACCGATTACTCTCTCCCTCAAATCACTATATCTACATAATATACATAACAGCGAAAATTAATATGAAGACAAACGGTCCTTCTATTTACTAAAACATTTAGAAAAGTGTGTCGCATTTTGTGAACGGAAGTGTTTTTAAAAGGAAGTGTTAAAAGTTATTTTAGTAAGTGAAGGACTTACTTTTTTCATCTCCACTATTGATACATACATTTTAAGCGAGTAAGCCTCGTATCAATCGATTGATGTTCACCGACGTTTTTCCTATACAAATACTACCTGTTAGCTAATTTATCCCGGTCACTTGCTTGAGGTGGTTTTTCCATATTAACTCTGCTCCATCTTCTAGATGTAAACCCATTTCTGCTATAAAAGTTGCATACATAAGACTTAAATCTTTTCTAACACTTGATGCTAACGCAATTCCATAATCCGCGACAGCAGTTGCCATTATTGCATTTATGTGAAATAACATTAGTTTTTCTGAGAAAGATGCGACGGTCGAATTTGTTACAGTATCATTCCATGTTATTGGTGTTTTCAAGTGACTATCATTAAGCTTATTACTAAGCATCTCGATATGCTTAGTTTCTTTATCACGTGATTTTATGAAAAAATTAGTAACTCCCTTTGAGTTTGAAACTTGACTAAACCCTATGCATAAAGCCTTACCAAGTGAGCATGTTTGAATATTTAGGTTAACCAATTATATACATTCATCAACTGGAAAAATATTCAATCCAAAAACGGTGTTTGATCTGGTTTATTATGAATTTGAATTTGGTTTAATTCTTCTGCAAAGAACCAGCGGTAAAAAAGTCGTGAAGAGTAATAGGTAGTTGCAATTGTTAAAAAACTCCAATACCAACTCCACCTTTTATATTGTATAAGGTTGGTGTATTTCTCTGCACAAACCTCCACCAATGTGATAAATCCGGCATGAAACAAATAATAGAATCCTTTTAGCCATTTGCTTTTACCCTCAGGATAGTGAATGTTAAATATGGCACAAAGTGATGGATAAAAAAAATATTCAAAGGAAAAGCTGGACTTATTTGCTTTAGAAAAAATCCTTATTGGATATGCAATTAGTCCTTTATCCACGACTACTAAACCAAACAGCCAAGTAACAATTTGCTTATATAAAAAAGCTAGAACACCATGACGAACTTTATCTTTCGGAATAAACAAGAGTAGAGCAACAATTGTTACAGCCCAAATACAGACTAATATTCCTTTGTCTTTTGTCATATCAAACACCTCTTGATATTTTTGCTATAACAGCTTTTTATTTGCGTTTGCAACCTTTTATAAATACCTTTCCCATTATGACCATGGTTATACTTAAAATAGTAATAGGGGTTAAATAGTAATAAACTGGTAATAACTGGTAAGTACAAAGGAGGCTTACTAATATGAGTTATGATATGACATTGTACGCAAAAGGACATATTATCTTCACGCTCATACGTGGCTTAAACGCCGTCATGGAAGAGGATATCCGCACTCGTTTACAGTCTATTCATGGAATGAACTATCCAGCATTTCGCATATTATGGATATTGCATTTTACTGAAAAGATGTCTATTACAGATATAACTGTTATTACGTTATCTAATATTTCAAATACTTCGAGACAATTAGGGAAGTTAAGAGATGATGGGTATGCCAAGATTGAATGTGGAAACGCAGATTCACGTCTAAAAGAAGTATCATTAACAAAAAAGGGGAGAGACTTAGTAACATATATACTTACTGCTCATACAAGTGAACATGATTTTAACCTTCTTCCGGTTTTAAAAACTATACAAGACCACGATCTAGAAATTTTTATTAAAGTGGCCAGTTTATTGACTAAAGAGATTGTCGGAACTACTTTTGTAAACTGGGCACATCATACTACAGCGGCTCTCATAAACAATGAAGGCGACAGAAAAAAAGTTCATTGGGATGATGTAAAGGCTCCATAAGTATTATCTTCAAATTCTTCATTTCATTGTTTGATCTATCTATCTGTAATATCTTAGTAGCCGGTGGCACAAATAGTTTAAAGTAAATGACCACCAGGTAATTGGTGCAGTTCAACAAGACCACTTCCCTGCAACTTTTACAACGCTACCATAACCAAGTCAACGGTAAGTTATAGGCAACAAAAAAAACGCTAGACACAGCGTAATATCTGCATCTAGCGTTAAGTCTTTTGTTCTAATCTAATAAATACCCCACTCTATATGAACGGGACTAACTATTACCCTTCTAAACTAAACCAAAGCTCATCGTCCCAATCACGTTGCCATACAATTAAAGGTGTATCATCTTCATTTATTAGAAAAGGAACCCACCCTTCAACTTCTCCACCTACATATAGATCATTTGATAATTGTGGTTCAGGCGTTATTACAAATGGATTATCATAAACAACACCATTACTACTCACTGCACTAAACTTCGATTGATCGATACTAAATGATGAAGAGACTTTCCCTTCATAATCTAACAATGTAAATCTAAATTTAGCTAAAATATATTTTTGACCTTCAGGTGCTTCCTCATTAAACATATTAGCTTCCTGAAGTAATTCCCATGCTTGTTGTCCATCTGTAATCATATCCGTTAATTCAATGTCGTAACTCATATACCCTTCTAACCAATCCTCAACATTAATAGTCCAGACATCTCCAATAATAGCAGGGTTTTCTCTAGTATTAACATAAACTCTGTAATAAGGTTCTAATATACGAGCAAAGAAAACTGAAAAATGAGCTCTTTTAACAGAATTATTGGGTTTATATGTACCATCTTCATATATTTGTGTGATTCCATTAAAAGCCAATGCACTTACATAATTTAATAGTTCACCTGAAACATCAGTAATACCATTATATGTACCTTCTAAATTATAAGCTTTCACCAAGACTATAGCCATGTCAGCTCTCGTTAATACTTCGTATGGTCTAAATGTTTCTCCTTTCGGGAAAAATCCTTCATCTACAACAGCAGCGACAGCGTTATACGCCTCTTTATCTAAACCTTTGATATCTGTAAATCCTGGATCTGGGCGATTATTGACATCTAAGTCTAAGGCTCTTGTAATCATAATAGCAGCTTGTACTCGTTTAACTGCATCATTAGGCCTAAATGTACCATCATCATACCCCTTAATAATTCCTTTCGTGCTTAAAAAATCAATCTCAGACTTAGCCCAAAAATCATCTGAGACATCCTTGAATTTTGAAGCAGCACTTACTGGTGCTGTGAAAACTAACGATAGAAAAATTGTAATAATTAGCGAAAAAACAGTTAATCTTTTAACCATTTTCTCTCCTCCTTCGATTAAATTCGATTAAAATCGATTTAATTATACAATATTACTAGTGTAATATTCTTCTATTATTTTTATTTTTTTACAAGAAAAAATCCGTGATAAAAATCCTAAGCGCCAGTGTGCCTGTACCCCACTAGGATAAAGTAACAATGTGCTAGCAGTGTGCTTGGCCTTTTGCATATGTATAGATCCGTAAGGGGCTCTGAAATAAAAAGAAGAGGGAGTGATTACAGCTACAAAAATTGACCATATTTCTATGTATTTTCAGAATGTGCGGCAAAATTTACTATTTTATGATTAGACGTTTGTTAATATAATTTTATTAATGGAGAAGCCTGATTCTCCTTATTATTAATGTAGGACTAGGCATAAGAACATTCGAAAAGCACTAGCTTGTTGGATAGTATGGTTGTAATGCGCAATAATGGTATCTGTTTTTTGCAACTTTCTTCTTCAACATAATATGACCATTAGTATAAGATGCTATTGCACCTATTGAACAAACACCGATAGTTGAAATAGTTTTTTATTTCCTGTAAAAATACTCAAATAAGAATTTGAAAGGATACTTAAAGTATGTTTAAATTTACATCATTAGTAAAAAAATAACTACTCCTATTAAGCAATTCCCTCTTATCTCCACTATCATAACCATATCTTCCAGTTGGTTACTCAAATGGGTAATAATTGCTTCATGACTCCCTGTTCAGCCTTTAGGAACACTACTCCCACTTATGGTTAAAGGATATTTTGATGGTACAGCTTGGCATAACGGCATTGTTCAAACCTTATTTTCTAGTGGTATGCTGATTGCAGCCATGGTAATGGGTATTACCGGAGGACTAAAAAAGCAGTTCTTTATGATTTCACTTTCTACCAGTTTGCTAGGTTTCTGCTCACTAATTGGCGGTCTTTTACCCACACATTTATTTTGGCTATTCTGTCTTGTTGTGTTTGTCATGGGAACAACTGGAATTGGGTTTAATGTTCCCTTTACTGCTTACATTCAAAAGAGCGTTCCAGAAGAAAGCTTAGGGAAAGTAATTTCACTCATAACAAGTGTTATGAGTCTAGCAGCACCCGTCGGAATATCCATTGCTGGTCCCATCTCAGAAATCATAGGGGTAAGCAACTGGATGATTTTTGCCGGAGTGGTTATGATCTTTGTTGGTATATTGTGTTATTTTCTTACCAGAGAGTTTGATATCGCATCAAATAGGAAGGTTCTGTATGAAAAATAAAATTATTAAAACGATCTTAAGCATATTACTTTTATCAGTTTCTCCTATTCTTGTGTTAGCTGGATTTGGCACTTTGTACATTCTATTTCAAATGATTAG
This sequence comes from Bacillus sp. HMF5848, assembly GCF_003944835.1. Lineage (GTDB taxonomy): Bacteria > Bacillota > Bacilli > Bacillales > HMF5848 > HMF5848. Next base: position 1,433,959 of record NZ_RWIV01000001.1, on the reverse strand, counting down.
AGGATTCTCATTTCCAGACGGATTAGACTCATTTATCAATTTCATTAACAGTCTAGTACCCTATTTTTCGTATCTGACATCGATCCCAATTATAATGGTTTTGTTTATGATACTAATTAAATACAAAAATAAATTATTTGTCGGATTCACGACCATAAGTTGAGAAAAATTGTTATATAAATACAAACCAGCAAAATAATGAATTAGCTGGTTTGTATTTATCTCATTAATCTAATAGCCGGAAAAAAGAGAAAATACCATGTTTTTATATGATACTTTTAAGCAACTTTTAAAAGTCATTGTTTAATGCATAGTAGAAGTAAAAGTACCCATTTACATAAAACTTGTTGCTACGCAGTAAAAAGTCAAATACGACAAAGACGATCACCCTACAAGTTTGATCGTCTTTAATCAATTGTATTTAGTTAGCAGATCGTTGTACAGTGCAATAAAAGATACAGCTATAAATGCCAACCTTAATTCAACGTAAGCCCCCGTTTGCTGAAGACCGTTCTCCACATCTATGCATTTTGGATAACGAAGAAACAATCAAATTTCGCTTAGATTTTTCCTAGAAACTTTGCATAAAGAAATAAACACAATTAATCCATACCTCAACTAGAGCGTCTCAACCAATTTCTGAATCTTTGAGCGGGAAATTAAATATACATTGCCAAAAATGTCGATTTTGTCTTCCTTTATACGAACAGCGCAATCTTTGTTTGACGCATAAATATTCATTTCTTCCGATAAGGGAGACAGTTCGCTTTGAACAAGCTCAATGTTATTTTCAAGATCATAATGAGATAAGACGGAAAAATCGTCAAGGCCGATTCCGTCGTAGACAGAGCTTTTTTCTACTTTATCTCCAAAGTTTTTCGAGCATAACCATTTTGCGGACATGTTTATAGCACCAGCGCTTGCTCCCATCACAACGGCTCTGCTTTTTTTAATCAAATCCGACATTTCATATTCCATCAAAAAACTATTTTGTTCAAGAGTCTGTCCACCCAACAAGAAAATAACTGAAGCATTTTGAATTAACGTTTTGGCATCTTCCTTCTGTATGCGATAGTTAATTAAATGATATTCATCAAACATAATGCCGGCCTGGTCAAGCCATGATCGTTCAGTAGCACCATCCTCTTCATAAAAAGATGGATTCGCGCTAATCATAACAAGTGATTTTCTATCAGTTATATCCTCCTGTAAAGCCCTTCCTATATTATCCGGGAAAAATTTTTCAAACCAACCTAAATAATAGTGAGTTTTCATAAGTACCTCCCATAGCAAAATGAAAGTAACATTCCTTTCCTGTGTTACTCATTTTGTTTTCTTGTCACCACAATATTCTTAATTTCACCAAAAAAACAATACTTTCTTTATTTCGCGAAAGCATCCCAATGTTAAGAGCCATTACTTCACTCTTTTTGAAATTGGGTGGTTTTCTTCAAACTCTACTAAATCCCATAGTGTTCCATATAAATCTTTAAATACAGCAACAGTCCCATATGGTTGTTTTTTAGGTTCCCTCACAAACTCTATTCCTTTTGCAATCATTTCATTATAGTCTCTCCAGAAGTCATCTGTCCCTAAAAAAAGAAACACCCTACCTCCTGATTGATTGCCTATAAATGGTTCCTGTTCTGGTTTTGATGCTTTTGCTAATAATATTGTCGTACCAGCAGATCCAGTAGGTGAAACAACAACCCATCGCTTATCTTGCTCAGGTTGGTAAGTATCTTCCAGTAAAGTAAAGTTAAGCTTTTTTGTATAGAATTCTATTGCATCGTCATAATCTCTTACCACAAGTGATATATGTACAATTGATTGAATCATATTGATAATTCCCCTCATTTTTTTCTCCAAAGTATATAATCACTAGATTAACAATACTTTCTTTTCATTTAATTCACATTCTCCTTATAACAGAAAAGCTTACCGTTAATTGAATATCAACTCTTTTCTATACGCTTTTTTAGAATGATAAAATAGCAGTAACATACCTAGTATTAAATATAAAGGTTGAATATCAAAGTTATTTTGTATAACTAATTTCTTTATAAAAACAAAACAGCCATATAAAATCCAAAAGGCTGTAAAGTACATTGCGAACAACCAAAATCGTAAATACAATATACTTTTTTCAATTTTCTCTCCCCTCTCTTTAACATAAAAATCTATAAAACGTGATTAAGATTACTGTACCGTTAACTTAAGTGAATAACTTCACAATATCACGAACCTTAATAATAAAATCATACCAGAATAAACCAAACTTTTGTTTATATTTTCCATGAATATTTATGTTGTTGCATAGTATCAAGTCGAATGCACAGCAGCTTACTGAATCAAATACTTTTTATGCTGCTCTCACTTTGCTCATAAGTAATCTTTGCATACCTAAGTGTCACATCAGGTGAACAATGTCCTAAGAGCTCTTGAATCGCAACCAATTCGGCACCATTATTTAAGGTTAAAGCTGCAAAAATGTGTCTTTAAACATGGGAACTAACTTTTACATGTAGGTCTGCTCTCTTAGCTATAATCATAATTTCTTATTGCATGGCTCGTTTGGAAAGACTTCGATACGGCTTTCTCTCCGTAACTAATAGAGGATCTCAGGTGTCTATTCTTGAATTTAAATATTCAATTAGGTGATACATTGCTTGAAAAGAAGAGTAAACTTAGTAAACTTCTCTCTGTTTGTCACCTTTACCAATTACCAAAGTGCTCATTGTTTGCTGATTACTATCAGATTTACTAATCCCAAAAACTTCTGACAGCCGACAACCTGTAGCATATAGCACTTCAACAATAGTTCTTTGTCTAACTATTTCACAAGCTTCTCTTAACATTTCCAGTTTTTCAATGTTGAGTACTTTTGGAAGTCGATATTCATCTTTAGGTAGTTTTAATTTTATAGTTGGATCACTCTTGATATAATCTTCTGATGCTAGCCAATGGAAGAGACTCTCTGAATAGAAAGTTCCTTACCTATTGTACTCATTTTTAAATTATCATTCTGGCTTAGTTACATTCGAACATTGCTTGTCCTTATATCCTCGGCTTTTTTCTTAACTCCTTCATACGAGAGGACTTTCACCTCCGAGATAATCAAACTTCCAGGATTCGGGGCCTGTTATTACCGTGGTAACATACCCCAACTGACAGTAGATTCATGCTTGTTATAAAGCAAAGGTGCGACTGCCCGTCGCACAAAAAGACAACCACCATTTAAGTGATTGTCTAAGGGAAACTACCTACAAGTATGTTTGTACTGTTCATCATATAGTTTGCTTAGTTTATCAACTTTTTCAGAATAGCGACCGATTGTTGAACATTGAATTGCTTTTCTTGTACTACGGTTTTACCGTATCTATCTAGGTAGCTAATTCTTTATTAATTTGCGTAACCTACAAGTTCCATAAACCCTTTTCCCATAATTAACTTTCTAGACCCATCAGGAAGTGTTTCATGTCCAGAAACACTACAAGCTCCTTCCCAGATTGCTTGAAGCGGCCCCATAATGGCCATTTCCTGATTTGGCAAAACTGCCTTCACAAGTATTTCTATTGAGAATTGCGGGATTGTTATTTTCCATTCAATTGGATACCGAGCATTAGTTTTTAAGCTTTTCCAATGGTGTATTTCTTGAAAAGATATATTTCTTGTAAAACGAAGCGATCCATCGTCCTCAATTAAATTAGCCATTGGAGAGAAGGTTTCTTTGAACGAATGCATTTCATTTAAAAGAAGCTCTCGTCCATCATCCAATTGAATGCCAAACCAGTTCCAACCAACACCTTTAATTAACCCATAATCACGCCCCCATTGATGATCAAACCATCCCTCGCCTTTTACGATTTCTACTCCTTTATCAGTATCAATTTGTCCATGAACATTGTTTCTGGTAAAAGAGTAATAATATAAGTCATCTGGTCTTCCATCCCCACCAATTAAAGACATTGGCTTTGTGGGGGTAAAATGTAGAGCTAGCTCCATATCTTTTTCACATAATTGTACCTTAAAAGAGTCTTCCTTTTCTCCCATAAATCCCAAATAGTTCTTACCATATATGAGCTCGGTTGGATATTCTTTTATTTTTCCATTTTTAGTTTGAGAATGCGGAAAAGGGGATTTACCAATCAATAAACTCTTATATAATTTCCATATTCGGACATCTGTTGGGTGCAGCAGAAGATAGAAAGGAAGATAAGTAGTAAGCATATTCTTTTTTAATCTACAATCGAATAATGAATAACTTTTCTTTGTCTTCCTATTGAGATCGATTATAGTAAAAATTAAATAATGTCCTTTATAACACTCTGCTTCTCCTACCCGAAAAAAGGAGGCCATTGCAGCATATTTCCCTCCTTTATCTCCATTAAGATAACTGAAATAATACCACCATTCAATGTTAGAATTTGAGTGAGGGCCAGCATCACCCGGGAGCGAAATTTTATTAGTTAGCTTTTTAGCCACTTTAACAACACACCTTACATTTTTTTATGTAAGGTATGCATAAATGAAAATTAACGGAACAAAAAAACAACTTTCGCTCAGTTTTTATTTTCTATAACTGTACTTTTATACAGACACTTGAGTTTGATAGGCAAAAAGGCCTTGTTAGAAAATTTATTCTTACTATAAAATTGGAAAGTATTGTACTAATTCTGCTTTAATAAGTAAATCATTTCTCACTCCATAATCTGGCCTTTTATTGCACAGTATAGGTTACATGTGAAGAGACGGTCACTTAATAAAAGTGATTGTCTCGGTACTTTTTAGAAAGTATATTTGTACTGTATAGCATTTAACTCTGTATATTTCGTTTATTAATCACGACTTAAGCACTCGTTACAAAGGTCAACTTGTGCACGCTCATACTAACAGAGTAAATCCCATTATGACTGAAACAGAAATGATGTTAATTAGACAGCCACAACTTAGATCTCCAGTATAGAGGCTTGAGACCAAGCGTTGTTCAAGGTACTGCTAAAATCTTTTCGTAGTTTTTTTGCTTTTAATCTGTCTCTTTCCTCCTTGGACATAATAGTCTTCCACTTATTTTGAGGGGCGGGCATGATAGCCTCGGTTTTGGCTGAGCCAGAATCATTTGATACACCTGGCTTTATGGCTCTTAATCATGCCCGCAGAGGCCGCAGAGGCTCCAAGTAAAGTGACAAAATGCCTGTTCTTACTTCTAGTAGAGGGTTCAATCAATATTTAAAAATAACTTCAAAATTACTTATTCATTTAATAAAGCACTACACTACGTTTAAGATCAGTGAAACCGCTAATTAAAAAGGACAGTTTTTACTCGATAAAAATGAACACTTTCTAGTCAATTTATCTCCAATCAGTTAAAAATGAGGAAGTAAAAATTTTGATGGTTGAAGGATCTGGAAGATATTGAAATTAGAAATGATTGTAGAAGTTTATCAATGGAAACCGCAAGGTTTTAAAGTAGTCGCAAAAGCACGAAAATATAATTAATCTATCGAGAACAACAGTCTGTTAATATTTGGAAAAGAATTTCGGATCATTAATCCCATATTTTAGGGCGGGCAATACCCATTGATCTCATATAGCCTAACAACTGACCTGTGTGAACAGATTCGTGGTACGCAATGCGTAATAACATATCCCCTAGTTTTTTAACATAACCACCTTCTTCAAGAAGGTCAATTTCTATATTCTCTAAGTCGGTTATATTAATTGTTTTAATGTATTTCAAGAAGTCATCACGATAAGGTTGGGCAAATTCAAGTGCATCATCTACTGATATGAATTCTTTTGCTTCAAAGGGATTAAACAAATTAGATAGTGCTTTACCACTTCTCCCTCTAAGAACTTGGTGAAAAAGATACTCAGCTTGTAATAAATGTCTAATCATTTCAGCACAAGTAAGAGCATCTTCATCAGGTTTCCAATCTAACATTTCTTCGGGTATAGCCTTCCATACTTTAATACTTCTACGTCTAACTTCTTCAAAGTTAAGAATTATTAAATCATTTACATCCATTAAAATGTCCCCCCCTTGTATTATCTATTGTTAGCAAACAAGCAAGTCCAAATATCTTTTTATCTAAAAACAACAAAGTTTACGATAACAGCCTTTACATTAATAAGATAGGGCTTCCAATTTTGTGAAATCCCTAATTCCACTCTATTTTGTCTTCAACTTAAGCTCTTCGTTACTTTAATAAGAGTTTTATTATAAAAACAATACCATATAATCTTCATCGTAATAATTCTCATTGATTTTAAGTGCCTTTATTTCTGTTCCAAAGACTTTAAAACCTAATTTTTCGTAAAGCTTCTTTGCTCTTTCATTTGTTGTTACTACCGTTAAGTTAATTTTCTCTATACTATTAATTGATTTTGCTTGTTCTATTGCTTCTAATAATAGTTTTTCACCTATACCTTCGCCACGCATTTTAGGACTTACATACATTGCCAATATATTTGCTCGGTGACTAAGTTTAATTGGGGTTTCTTGTAGCAAGGTGACAACACCAACAAGTTCTTCGTTTTTAAATGAACCAAATGTGAAGTTTCCTTCGTTAGTTAAATTTTTAGCTACACCATCTATTGGATTTTCTCTTTGGATTGCTTCTTCATAACTTGTAGCGAACGCTTCTGGATTTTGATCCAAAGCCTCTAATCTTAAATCCCAATATTGTTTTGCATCTAATGGTTCTAACGAGGGCTGTATCCCTTGTTCAAGATAAGCTCACCGTTTGTTGAATAAACCTTAATTTACTTTTAACCGCTTATTTAAAAAGGTAAAGAACGTAAGTAATAAATATTTAGAAAGGTAATATACACTTGAAATAACTAATGTCCACTTTAAAGTCGTAAAGAGTGAATGATATAGAAAAACAATTACTTCAGTTAAGAACGCTTCATCATAACTGTTTACTTCCAAACCACCAAATATATATATGTTTTCTAATCCAACAAACACAAGTGTAGCTATTGATATGACAAAAATCATGGGTACTTTGTTTATTACCTTCTTAATTATTTTTAACACGATATTCCTCCTCTAATTTACTTATAATTCATACTAACACAAAAATATGAGGCACATATTTTTCAATTTTATGAAGACCTTCTTCCACATTCCTACCCTTTTATAATAAAAACAACTGTTAATATTGAATACTGATCCCATTATTTGAGTTAATTTATAAATGTTCCAATACACATCTCTGTTTTGTAGTGAAAAGTTACTTTACTGTCTTCTTGATATTTTAAGAACAGATTCTTAAGGTCTTTTACAAACTCATAATAATTCCTATCTAAATATGATGGTTTATAGGATAAAGATAATGCACTTCCAATCACACCATCATATGTAAATGATCACCAATCATCATGATATATTTTCTCATAATCTTGTCCCCAAAAGTTAAACTTCTCTTTATCGGGGTCAAAGTTGGAAATTGCAGTGGTAGTTTTAATTTAATATTTATATAATCTATTGAAAAATTCATTATCTATCAGCATATCGTTCCACAAGAAAATGACGTACCCATTTTCCTTAAGAATTCGTTTATACTCAACTTTGGACAATTCATTATCAAACCAATGAAATGCCTGTGCAATTACAATTGTATCTATACTATGCTGATTTAATTGGGTACTTTCAGCAGGGCGTTAATAAAATCAAATGTTTGTTATATTAAAGCAATATTTCTTGCATTTATTAAGCATCTCTAAATTTGGTTCCACTGCTATAATCTTACAATCTATTCATTTAACAAGTCTAGCATGAGTATAATTAAAATTAGGAAGGAGGAGGTTATTTTATGGCTGTTCAGAATATGAAGGGTGTCATTATCGAAGAATATGGTAATAAGGAAGTGCTGAAATATATATCCAATCTATCATTACCCACCATTGCGGATAATCAAGTACTTATTAAAAATGACGCTGCTAGTATCAATCCGCTTGATTGGAAGATTCGTAAAGGAGAACTTAGATGGGTGACGGGTAAAAAGTTTCCGATTATTTTAGGCCATGATGTTTCTGGTACCATTGTTAAGGTAGGGCGATGTGTTAAGCGATTTAAACCAGGCGATCCGGTATTCTGTATGATAGATGCAAACATAAAACCATCTTTACATGGATTTGCTAAAAGCGGATCGTTTGCCGATTATTGTGTGACGAGAGAAGATACCCTTGCTATAAGACCTTCTTCAATTACACCGACCGATGCAGCAGCAGTCCCCTTGGCAGCTTTAACTGCATATAAAGCTATCATAAAGAAGGGAAAGCTTCAATCCGGACAAAAAATTTTAATCAATGGAGCCTCAGGCGGCGTTGGTACTTTTGCTGTTCAATTAGCCAGATGGAAAGGAGCGCACGTAACTGCTGTATGTAGTCGTCCAAATTTCGATATGGTTTCATCTCTTGGAGCAGATCAAATGATTGACTACACTAAACGCAATTTTTTAAAATCACAAATGAAGTATGACGTTATCTTCGACGTCATTGCTAATTCCTCCTTCGGCAAATGTAAACACATACTTAAAGATGACGGTGTTTATATTTCGAACATCGCCAACCCTACAACCATAATAGGGGATTTTTTATTTCCAATAAAGAAACGGTTTATCAGCAAGAAAAGACACACATTTAATTGGGTTAAGCCTAACGGGCAGCATCTGGAACAAATCGGGGAGCTTATCGAAAAAAAGGAACTAACACCCATCGTAGACAGGATTTATCCCTTGTCACATATACAAGAAGCACATACTTATTGTGAAAGCAATCGAACTAGAGGGAAGGTTGTGTTAAGTATGAGATAATATTAGTGTCGTTTTTTATCTCTAATTAATCCGTTGTTGATTCAGTATACTCGTTGATTGGAATGTTTCGCTTTAATATTATTGATTACTTTAATAAAGCACTTTCTGCTAACAAAAATGGGCAATGCAAGTAACGTTATTATTTATCTATTAAAGTAATCGCAGTTACTCTATTATATTTATTAGTCTTACAACGTCAGATTAGGTTTGAAAAGGACAAATACCATACTTGGAAAGAGCTCTTTATTATATCAACTATTTATAGTTTTATTCTCTTTATATTGCTTTAAATAACTCTAAAAACCAGGGATACTAATCGAGTTTCAATGTTAACTTATACCGTACTTTTCAATATATCTTTAAAACGTCTTTGAATTTTTAAAATCATCTTCAATCTAAAAATGGTATCTATTCCTTTTCACATTTATGATTTTTTTTGCACGTTTTTTCTATTTGAAGATTTATCAAAATCATAGGGCAACCCATTAACCTAGGTTGCTTTTTTTGTTCCACATAACTGCGTCTTTAATACAACAAGGGCTGTATACCTTGTTCAAGATAAGCTTTCGTTAATTGAATAAAAATTACTGAAACATGCCAAACAGCCAAACAATCAAGTACATTGGAATTGCAACGATAATTCCTCCTGCAAGTAAATAACCAATGGATTTTATAATAAATTTAATGAAATCAAATACAGCTCCTGCTAAGTCATCAACAAATCTCACCACAAACAAAACCTCCTGCTCTTCGTTTCTAAATCAACCCTCTTCTTCATTCTGCCTATATATAGAAAAGCGATTAGCACTTACTGACCACATTCTCTTGTTGCACATTCGCACTCGTTTGTTGAACAAAGCGTTACCTTTAAATATCCATTTCCATTCGTCTCATTTTTGTTTTTAACTTCATTGATTCATAAAATTTTATTGCACTTTCATTGAACTCCCAAACACCTAATTCTAATGTGTCAGCTTTTATTTCCTTAGCGAAATTTAATATTTCTTGAAATAAAGTTTTCCCTATTCTTTTTCCTCTCCAATTACTATCCACTCCAAAGCCTTCTATAAAAACGACTTTTTTTGGGATTGTAATTGGTCTATCCTTGGGCTGTTTAATTGTTAGTATTGTATAAGCAATTGGTTCATTTTCACTTTCTAATATGAATACTTTTGCGTTTTCATCCTCTGTTAATTTTTCATAATAAATTCTATCTAATGTAATATCAGCCATTCTATAATGGTCAGGTCTTGCTTCTGTATGAATTTCATGAACTTGTTTTTGTAAACGATGGACATCTTCGTAATCCCTTTTTGTCGCTTCTCTTAATTTATAAACCAATGACTTCTCCCCCTATTTAATTGTTCTTAGGTATTACTCAATGTACTAATTTCTTATTTCATTATCCTGCCCAATAGTAAAATAAGCGTTCCTGTTATTGCAGAAACGCTCTCCGTTACTTGAATAACCGTAGCGTTAATGGAAAAGGTATACTATGAACTGATACCTAATTATAGATTTATTCCTTTTTATTCTTCATCATTAAAATTGTTAAACAAACTGCACTAATAAATCCGCCAACCATGATAACCACTAATTCCATATAAAAACCACTCCTTTGCAACAATAGTTAGCGACAATTTCTTTCACTATCGCTTACCGTTAGCACAATACAAAAGGCACATCCAGTGCCTTTATTTAACTCGTCAGCCACCTTCAATACAAGTCGCTTCTGAACTACCAATTACTTTATTTATTTCAGATATAATTGAAATAAGTTGGTCATCTTGAAGGTGTTCTTTAAGTGCTTTATTTGATTCGTAAGGGATAGAGTATTTTACAAAGACTGCTTTTGTTTCCTCCCAACTACTTGCAATACCTGATACTGGCATATCTTTTGTAATAACCATTTTCTTCACCTCTTTTTGTCTATCATTTTACCACTTCTTCTTGTTCAATCACCCTGCTCTTTAACAAACTGAGCGACTGCCTTATTCCACAATCGCATCCTTTAGTGCAACAACACTTATTTTGTATTTGCACCGTTTTGTTTTAGGGTTTTATCCAAGTATTTCTTCATATCATTATTGACGAAAGAATATAACTTGTCTCTGTTAGAAACATAAAATATACCTTCATGATAATAGACTACTACTCTTCTATTCTTCATCTCAAAGGACACACCTGCTAATGCACGAGGAAGTTCATTTTCAAGTATTATATCTTCGTTAGAAACTGAATTGAACCATTGAACAAGTTGTATTGCTTCGGTTTCCGTTTTGTCTAAACTAAAATCAAGATGTTCAATTGTAACTCCCCCTCCACCATTTTCAACTTTATAATATTCTTGAAAAACGACAACCTCTTCAATTTTTTTTAATGGAACAGGTTGATGTGTTAGTTGATTGTTATTTATGTTGAAAGTTATGATGGCACCGATAAAACCAAAATAAACGCGACTAAAAACTTTTTCATGCAAGCCTCCTTCATATTTCTAACTATTTACATAGATGTAAAATGATATGCCGAAACTGAACGCATTCTCTTGTTGAGCATTCGCACTCTTTACTTTAAGTGTAACCTTTCACATTCTCTAAAAAGTTTGTTTGTTTAACCCTTCAAGCTCTTCTTCAATTTTTACTGGGTCTATTCGTTCAAATAACGGTTCTACTTTTGACAAATGCTGTGATTTAACAACAAACGCCCTCCATTCGGTTTCTGGTGTGTTTATCATTTTTTTGACATTTTCGCTTGAAAAAGGGAGGAATGGAGTAAGGATATGAGCTAAATTTGCAATAAGATAAACGCAATCCGCCAGAGTTTGTTCGCAAGACTCGGTATCATCCTTTATTTGTTTCCAAGGTTGTTGCTCATCAAAGTATTTGTTTGAAAATCTAACAAGTTCAAATACTTTTTCTAATCCTTGTTTGAAGGCAGCAGTTTCTATGCAACCACCTACTTCATTGTATAAGTGATTAACTTTAGCCTGAATATGCGAAGTTATGTCCTTTTCAGGAATAACACCAGCAAATGACTTTTCTATAAATTTTAAAGTCCGATTAACGAAGTTGCCATAAGCACCTAATAACTCGCTATTATGGCTATATATGAACTCTTTCCAAGAAAAATCAGCATCTCGGTTCTCTGGTGCGTTGATTGTTAGGAAATACCGTATGGAATCAGGTTCGTACCTTTCTAAAATATCTGGAATCCAAACAGCCCAATTTTTACTTGTAGATAATTTTTTCTTTTCCAAAGTCAAATACTCGTTTGAAACGATATGCGTTGGTAATGGTTCCTTTCCAAGACCAGCAAGAATTCCAGCCCATATAATCGAATGGAAAGGGATATTATCTTTCCCGTGAACATAATAAGATTGAGTAGAGGAATCCCAAAACGTTGTATCATCATTATTTGTTTCCTTCGCCCATAGTTTACTTGCTGTGTAGTAACCTGATACAGCCTCAATCCATACATAGATTTTCTTTTCTTCATATCCAGCCACTGGAACACTTACCCCAATAGGCAAATCTCTTGAAACGGCTCTATCTTGTAGTCCTTCCTTTAAATAGCGTTTCGTAAGAGAAATAGCATTTTGCCGCCATAAGTTCTTGTCTTCTGCTTCTTGCGTATAGTTTTCCAATACATTTTGGAATGAACTTAAAGAAAAGTAGAAATGCTCTGTAAACCTTGTTGTAGGCGAATTTCCGCATATTTTACATTTTCTATCAAGCAAATCAAGTGGTTCTAACACACTAGAACAAGCGTCACATTGGTCACCTCGTGCATTTGCACCACAATGAGGACACCCCCCCTCAACATAACGATCAGGTAAAAATTGCTGATCATATTCACAATAGGTTTGTTCAATTTCCTTTTTATAGATGTATCCTCTTTTAAGCAACTCTAAAAATATATCTTGAACGAATTTGTGGTGATGAGTTGTATCCGTCCTTGTATATGAGTCATATGTGAATCCTAATCTTGCAAAGCAATCTGCGAATTCCTGATGATAATGGTCAGCAATCTCTTTTGGCGTTACACCTTCTTGTTTTGCTTTAATCGCAATAGGAGTTCCATTACAATCGCTTCCCGAAACATATAAGACTTCTTCTCCCTTTAAACGGTAATATCTCGCAAGAATATCTCCAGGCAACAAACTTGAAATATGACCTAAATGTAATGAGCCGTTCGCATAAGCCCAAGCTCCACCAATAAAAATACTCATTAATAATAACCTCCTGATATGACTTTAATTTTTGAAAACAAAAAAACCTCGCCCTTAACTGTAATAGTTAAGGACAAGGTTTTAATTTCCTCGTGGTACCACCCTAATTCGCAAATAGCTCACACTAAATGCCTCAACAAGTACGGAGTAGTATTAAATGCTACTCTTATACTGTGACATTGATAACGAGTGCCAAAACTCGTCGCAGCCTACTTATACATTAAAGTATGTTCAGTACGAAGCTCAGAGACCATTTTTCAAATGATTGTTTTTGCTTCTTTTCAGCTACCGAAGCTCTCTGGTGAAAAACAATATCATTTTACTTTTTCTCTTCAAAGCCTTTATTTAGTAATTAAAGAAAGTTTATTTAAAAATAATCATAAAGTCAATATAAATTTATTTTTATTTTCAATTAATTGAAGATGTAACTAACATTGTTTTTTAATGTAACACGAGCTGCGGTCAAACAACCCCTTGTTCTACTCTTGCACCTGTTAGTGCAATTGCATTTACTTTTTAAAGGATTTATATAACCAATATACAACACCAATTACCCCTACTAATGCGACTAAAATAATAACTGGAACTAATATATTTGAGAAAACCTTAATCCCCCCTTACAATTACCTATTTATTACAAATACGTTTGACTAACTAAAAAGTTTCATCTTCCACATTCCGTAGCAATAGGTAAGCGTTTGAAGTTATCTCCGGCTTTTCCCCTGCTCCACACGGAGCGTGCCAGTTTCCAAGCACTCCGCGTTCCATCTAACGATGTTATATTAATTATAAGTTTCAAGTTACTCTTGATGTTTAGGATTATTTAATCTGCTCTAACTCGCATTTTTCCCGATATTTATTGATTTTTATAAGCATCGGTTCTGTGATGCCTAAACTTTTTTTGAGTAAATCAATCTTAGCCGAATCTGTCATATGGATTAGTTTATGCACACTTTTGTGTAGGATGCGCAAGTTATGAAACTTGTCACTTCCACCTAGGTGTATAGGAATATAGTGGTGACAGTGCACATATTGTGCTTGAATGAATAATCCTGTAATTTCACAGATTCCTTTTTTCATACTATATCTACTAATTCTGTTGTCCATATATTCGACACTACGTGTCGAGATTTTCGACTCCAACAATAAGGCTATTTCTTGCCTTATATTCTTATGCAGATTATTAATAATCTGCTCTCGACCCTCCACCGTGAATGGAGTCCGACTCTGTGTGAAGTTCACTACATGTTTCGTCTGAACATTTGCGAGTGGAAAAAGGTGAATACCAGCAATTTTGAAAGTCTTGAATCCCAAGCTATAAAATTTTTTATAAGTTGGGGGTGGATTCGTTGGATGTGCGAATTTCCCAATTGGCTTAAGACGATTGTACATCATTGCACGCATTTCATAGGCAAGACGTGAGAACGCTAAGTTAACATGTGTAGCTCTGCTAAAATAATTATGTAACCCTAGGACAAAACTGTTGAAACGTAAAGCATTTTCAACCGTTGGCGAAGAGCGAAGTACTTCAATTCGTTTCTTTGCTTCGGCTTTTATTTTCTGTACTTTCTCGGCTCGAACGAAAGTGTGAGCTACTCGTTTTTTACCTTTAGGATTTGCACGTATGGTGAATCCAAGAAAAACAGATTCATGTTTACGTAGATTAATAATCTTCGATTTTTCTGGTGATATGTCCAGTTTTAATCGTTCTTTTAGGAATAGTTTTACTGCGTGATACCATTTCTCGGCTGTTTTCCAGTCTCTACATAGTATTTTAAAGTCGTCTGCATAACGCACTAAGTAACCTTCTTTTAATTGAGTGCGCTTTTTTGCGAGAAGTTCACCTTCCCTGGTCTTAAATGCACTATCAAGAGGAAATAATTCCCACTGTTTCGCTACCCATTGGTCCAACTCATTAAGTACAATATTCGAAAGTAGAGGTGATAGTAAGCCACCTTGCGGTGATCCTTTTTTAGGAATGCCTTCGCCCTCTATTTTAGCTTTAAGCATTTTAGCTATACAGGCAATTACTTGTCTGTCCTGAATACCTAAATTCCATAGTTGTTTAAGCAGTAACGTATGATTGATATTGTCAAAGAATCCTTTTATGTCAATGTCTACAACATAATGGAGTTGTGAACGATTTATGAGAAATTGAATTCTTGCCATTGCATGATGTGCTGACCTTAGAGGTCTGAATCCATAGCTATGATTATAGAAATGAGCTTCTGCAATTGGTTCTAGCACTTGTTTAAAACACTGTTGAATAATCCTGTCGAGAATACATGGAATGCCTAGTGGCCGCATTTTTCCATTATCTTTTTCTATTAGTTTTCGTCTTACTTTCTTTGGGCGATAATTCTTTAGCTGTCGTCTTATTTCATCTATTAATTGGTTGTCAGTTAGTTTCTCAATATCTAAAATAGTTTTTCCGTCTGTACCCGGGGTCTTAGAGCCTTTATTTGACTTGATTGTGCGATAAGCTAATAGAATATTATTATTAGAAGTGATAATGTCATACAAATACTTGAATCTTTCATTATTCTTAGCTCGCTGATGTAAGTCTGTAAAGGTGTCAGTCATATTGTAGTAATCCCAATACCTTAGAGCTTGCACTGTGGCATCATTCCTTTATGAATAGATGTTCCCACATTCTTACCCGACCGGTGCAATGCACAATTGAAAGATAATTATTAACACTCGTCAGACTTGGGGCTGTTCCTCCACCTTTATTACAAAGGATTCCTCAGTCGTACCCCTACCCTCATAAGGACAAATGCATTTCGCATAACACTTATAGCAACCGTTTCGGGTGACACCCCTTGAATCAACGTTCCTTACTTTCCAAGTCCCTTATAACCTAGCTATCCGTTCTAAACTTAGGTGCCTCCTGTAAGCCTGTGAGCTGGATACCGCCATAGTTCAGTATAATGTGTTTCATAGAAGCAATTTTTACTCCACATCACTCACCCCACCATAAGATGGGACAATAGTTTCCTATTGCTCGTAACTTTAGACCCGTAAATTCGGAGGTTTGTCTGTTCTTCTCCACAAGAAAATTCTCACCATATTTAGTTTTTCAGCCATCCGGCATATCCATTGGCATACCTTTTCCATAAGGAATGGCTTCAGCCTTTGTTCTGCCGACTTCCCCTGAGCTCCAAACCCCATAACATGTAAATTATGACGCATGCAAGAGTATTAATGGGATAGTTTCAAAATACGTGGTTTTATCATTCCTACCCTCGGTTATAAAGTTAGGATTTCCGAAGAAATCCTCTGTCGTTTCACACATTAGTGCTTATGACAGAACTTGTCGCGCTGCCTCGTTAGTAAAGTAATTCCCACAAGAAAAGCCAATCTCCTTCTTGAAGATTAGCCCCCTTTAGTTGAACTAGCTAAATTGTTTTTCATCTTCGTCTAATGTCTTAGTTGTTCTAATAATCCGTGGTCTTCAAGCTTTCGAATTAATAAAATATCCCCATCATCATCAAGGTTGATTATTCCAATAACGATAGCTGTTTCTGTTTTTTCATTTTTACTGTATTCTACTTCGACTTTGTAATCATAGGTATTATTTAGAGTGGTTTCTATTTTTTTAACGTCAATAGAAATGGGACTCAATTGGTATCCATTTATATAAGCTAGTCTTAAAAATGTCAAAACGTGACCGTTATTAAACATTAGACCTAAATCCTTTACAAAATCCTTATAGTTATGTTCTAGATAGACTTGTAATTCGGGTGGATATGGCCCTTTATCAAGAATATCAGTTAGTTCTTCATTTGGCCCCGTAAACTCATTCGCCAAAAAGGTTCGAATTGTCGTTATATTTTCATCATTTTCCTGCGAACACCCTGCGATACTACTGAATAAAGATCCTAGTATCAGTACACACAGAATTACAGCTCCCCTCATATTTACGCCTGCCTTTTTTATAGTTTCTATAACTGTAATTACTCTTCGGTAATGTATGATTACTATGTTCAATTAATTAATTTTTCCTAATAAACCTTTATAGACAATAAGAGTTACCGAAGCCGATTACTCCTTATTTAATATTCGCACCCCGTTAACGCAATACCTTTGGAATTGACCTATTGTTTATAACGATATATGCGTTTTCTATCATTTTTTATAAATAATGGTGTAATAATGCCAAAAAGGATACACAAATCTAGAAATATAAGGGATATAACGAAAGATATTCCAGCGCTCTGCTTGTGCAGGCATAATAAGTTGAGAAAGCCCCCTAACATACAGAGGACTTACAAATTATTCTTCATCCAATATAATCTGATTTTTGAGTTCTAATGCATCTTTATCTTCCGGTGTCAGTTTAAGCAGAGTTTGTATTGTTTTTGTTGCATTTTCTCTATCACCGATTTGGAAGTAAGAAAGTGCAAGATTGTAATATAAAGCGGGGATAGGATAATCTTTATTTTCGATCTCTTTATAAATGGAGATTGCCTCAGCATGCTTATCTTCCTGCTGAAGTTGGACAGCTTGTAAGAAAAGTGGTTCCATATATGAAACATATACTTTTTCCTCAAGTAAAGTGATACTAAAGCTGTATATGATAAAGACAACTAGATATAAAAGTACACCTTTCCAGCTGACTCCGCCTTGTTTCTTCATTTTCTTTATACGTTCAGACTCTCCTAAGTCAGCCTGTTTTATTTTATTAACTTGTTTTTTTACAAAGTCTAAATAAAACTGGTTGCCACTTAATCCGAATATGATAAATGTTCCAGCAAAAACGCTACTACTCATTGCTTCTTTCAGTATGAGTATATAGATTATATCTACTGTAATGATTATTGCTAAAGCCAAGTATCCATATAAGTACATTTTCCGATAAACCAACCATACAAATCCGAGTAAGAACGCAGCCCAGTTCCACGAAAGGTTGTTCTTTTGATTCTTAAACTGTGCCCATTTTTTACTGTAAAATTCTTGTCTTTTTCCAACAAAGGGGAGAAGCTCCTGTACCTGTTCTTCATCATTTGGTATGTGCTCTGAATAATCCATTATACCCTCCATCCATTGAACGATTTAAGCATAGTATCCTCATTTATGAATAAGAAAAACCAAAAAAGAGCCCGTTTTTAACGAACTCTTTGAATACGTGTATCCTTATGTAAAATGGTTGAAATTGTATCCACGATTTCTTGAAGAGAATCATGATCTTCACAATCGTATGAGTCAATATCAATCTGTAATACAGGACAAAGCTGTAAGTTATTAATCCATGATTGGTAAAGTTCATTTGAATTTTCCCAATAAAGAAACTAATCTATTGAATGTCAGACAGGTTATGATCAAATAAAATGGTTGGTGTTTTAGCATATAAAATGCCATAAGCCTTGATATATCAATAAAAAATGGCATACTAAAACTTAATGTGATTTAGCATATTATTTGTGTTGCTTTTTCGCGTTTTGCACTCCAAAAAAGAACCCTTTGCCAATTTGGTAAAGGTTCCGTTTTGAGGTGCATATCATATAAATGGAAATGAAAACGGCTTGCAAAACAGACATCAGTTTTGCAAGCCGTTTTTCTAGTTTATGGAGCTATATTGACACTAAAATCTATATCTTTTTCTTTAACTAAAGTTAGCAATAGGTAAGCGTTTGAAGTTATCTCCGGCTTTTCCCCTGCTCCGCACGGAACGTGACAGTTTCCTGTCATTCCGCGTTCCATCTAATAATACGTACTTGATTATAAGTTCCTTGTTACTTAACTAGAATTGAAGTTACGTGATTGATTTTAACCCGCACTTTTCACGATAGGAGTTCAATTTTTTAAGCATTGGCTTTGTAATGTTAAAGCCTTTTAGTCGTGAATGTATTGCCTTTTCGTCTGTTTGGTGAATAACTGTATGTATATCTTTGTGGAGAATTCTTAGATTATTGAAAGTATCATCTCCACCGAGTTTCACAGGAATGTAATGATGGCAGTGTACTTCATGAGCTTGAAGAAATACGCCTGTAACTTCACATTTTCCCATTTTCATACTGTACCGACTGATGCGATTATCTATATACTCAACACTTCGTGTTTGGATGTTCGACTCCAGTAATAGCGCAATTTCTCGCTGAATCTCTAAGCGTAATCGCTTATGTATTCGCACTCTTCCTTCTGACGTGAAAGGTGTTAGATTCTGGCTGAAATTCATTGCATGTTTCGTTTTGACATCAGCTAAAGGAAAGAGATGAACATTGGCTATTCTAAAGGTTTTGGCTCCTAAACTGTAAAATTTCTTATAAGTTGGTGGAGCTTTAGTAGGATAAGTAAATTTCCCAACAGCTTTCAGACGATTATAAATAAAGGCTCGCAAGTCATAGGCAAGTCGTGAGAACTCTGTGTAGACGTGGGTGGCACGATTAAAATAATTATGAATACCTAAGATAAAACTGTTAAAGAGTAAAGCATTTTGAGTAGTTGGCGAGGCTCGTAACTTTAGAACGTAGTTCTTATATGCTTCTTTGATTTTACGTTTCTTATTTTCTTTCAAGCCTGTATGCGCTACTCTCTTTTTCCCTTTTTTATTCGCACGGATTGTAAACCCAAGAAATTCTGATTGTCTTTTTCTTAGGTTAATAATTTGAGATTTTTCTGGCGATATATCCAATTTCAAACGTTGCTTTAAGTATGATTTAATAGCATGATACCATTTTTGAGCTGTTTTCCAATCACGACAAAGTACTTTGAAGTCGTCCGCATAGCGGACGAGGTAGCCCTCTTTCAAATTCGTTCGTTTCTTGGCATAAAGCTCACCCTCACGGGTTTTATAATCTTTGTGAAGGGGGAAGAACTCCCACTGTTCAGCTATCCAATGGTCTAAGTCGTTTAGTACCACGTTTGATAATAACGGCGATAACAGGCCGCCTTGAGGTACACCCCTTGAAGGAATGCCTTCACCATCAATTTCAGCTTTTAACATCCTAGAGATGCAAGCCAGAATTTGCCGGTCGTGGATTCCAATATTCCAAAGTTGCTTCATTAAACGGTTATGGTTGATGTTATCAAAGAATCCTTTGATATCAATATCCACCACATAGTGAAGTGAAGCTTGATTGATAAGGAATTGTACTCTAGCCATTGCATGATGTGTAGACCTTAACGGTCTAAATCCGTAACTGTGTTTGTAAAACCTTGCCTCCATAATTGGTTCAAGCACTTGCCTGAAGCATTGTTGAATGATTCTATCTATAATACATGGGATACCTAGCGGTCTCCACTTGCCATTTTCTTTCTCAATTAGTTTCCGTCTCACTTTTTTCGGGCGGTAATTCTTTAACTTGTTTCGAATTTCGTGCACGATTTGACTTTCTGTAAGTTTCTTCAAGTCATCAATCGTTTTTTTGTCTGTCCCCGCAGTCTTTGAACCTTTATTCGACTTGATCGTTCGATAGGCTAATAGAATGTTTTTCCTAGATGTAATGATGTCGTATAGATGAGAGAATGATTCCTCTTTAGACGATTTATCATAGAGTTCGGAAAAAGTATCTGTCATATCGTAGTAATCCCAATACCGTAGCGTTTGCACTGTGGCATCATCCTTTCTAAGGTGATGTTCCCACGTTCTTACCCGACCGGTGCAATTCACATTAGGAAAATAACCGTTAATATTACTAGACTTGGGGCTGTTCCTCCGCACCCATTACAGATGTTTCTTCGGTCGTACCCCTACCTTCGCAAGAATAAATACGTTTCGGCGTTTGCCTTATAGCAACCATCTAGGATAGCAGTCCACGTTTCGATGTTTCTTACTTCCCAAGTACCTTACAAAGTAGCTATCCGTTCTAGACGTAGGTGCTTCCTGTAAGCCTGTGAGCTGGATATCGCCGTTGTTCGATATGATGTATTTCAGAGGAGGCATTTTTACTCTACACCACTCACCCCTTCGTAAGAAGGGACATAAGTTTCCCCATGTTCTAACTTTAGACCCGTACCTTCAGAAGTTCGTCAGTTCTCTAGCTATTAGAACTATTCTCACCGTATCTAGTTTTTCAGCCATGCGGTCTATCCGTCAGCATACCTTTTCCTGCTGGAATGGCTTCAGCCTCAGTTCAACCGAATCCACCTGTGCTTCGCACCTTATAATCTGCTAGTTATAACGCACGCAGGAGTATTGATGGAATAGTTTCAGGAAACATGGTTCCATCATTCCTATTCTCCCTTGTAAAGTTAGAATTCATCTTGTGAATTCACTGTGTTTCACGTCAGAAACGCTTATTACAGAACTTGTCGCGCGCCCCCTTTAGCTTAACAAGAAATTTTCAATTTACGATTTTTGTATTTGGATTTTTCGGGTCTTTTAAGTAAAGTTCTTTTGCAATGAGTATGATAATTACGTCGTAATGCTCTGCATTCTGATTTACATGACCAGCTTCAATTTTAAATTCATAATTGTTTTCTAATGGCTTTACGGATATGTTATAAATTTCGTCATTGGGTAACAGTTCTGTGTCGTCATATTGAACCTCCTCAACACCACTAAAAACAAGTACCCCATTCTCAATATCTTCAGCACTATAAAAGTTCCACTCGCCTGAATTCCTTCTTATACGAGAAACCAAGTTTATTTGGAGTTCGACAACATCGCCTTCAATATTTATTCTTTCACAATATCTATCTCCAAAGTAAATGGTATTTAAAAATTCAATTGGATTATTCATATTCAAACTCCCTAACTTATTTGGAGAGATTTATCCTTGTTGAAGCAATGCCTCCGTTAACGCAATAAAGAAAGTTATTATTCCTCCCAATATTCAATGCTCACACAAGAATATTCATCTTCACTCAAAACAAAACCAAAATTTAATTCTTCTGATAATATTATTAAATCATCGTGCATTTCTAACATTAACTTAATAATAATCTGTTTGCATTCTGACAAAGGTGAAGTAATAGCAATTGGATATTCAAGATAAAGTTGATTACTACTCTTAAAATAAAATCCAAATGCAGAGGGGTAGAACAACACTTTTTTATCTTCATGTTTTTTTAAGTAATCGAATATAAAGTTAATATTTGACATCAGTTTTTCTTCATCGTAAGGAAAGGTTATGGTTTTAATATTGTTGTCAGTTTTTATTCGCTCATAAACCTTTTTATGCACTTCCTTAGATATACTAAAGTCAATAAACTCTTTTTCGGAAATATCTATCTCGTGCAGTTTCATTAAGTCATCAATAAGTTGTTTCTTCGCCATTCTCGATTTGTTTTCTCTTAGTAACTTTTCTAATTTATTTTCCACGCTTACCACCTATACGACTAATTTTTATTAGAAGGCTTGTTCAACTATTCTGCCTCATATTTAGTAAAGCGATCAGCATTTGCTGACCGCAATCCCTTGTTCCACTTTTGCACCCTTTAGTTGAATATTACTTCTTAAATACATCGTCTTTATAATCTATTTTATATGTTTTCAGTTGAAGTAATGCACTAATCATAACAAATAGTAATATCCTTGCCTGTACGTTTAAACCTAGAAGATTTATGTAATTATAGAACACTTTAGCGACACTAAAAGCAAAGGACAAATAACTATTACTAACGTTAACCTATATAAGATCAAACTTAGTTTCTCTTTGTTTCTTTCTTTATAAAAACACCCGTCCAAACTAAAACCGTATTCGAAAAACAGCACTTATTTAATAATACGAATAAATTTATTATCAATTTCATCTTTTTCCCTTTAGTACTTAAGATACTAAATATAAATATGATACTAGTGTTGTTCATCGATTTGGGAGAATGATTTTTGATAAAGCGGTTAATTTCCTTGTGATTAGAGTAGATTCAACTAAATTACCCTTATTAGAATCAAAAAGCTGTATTAAAAGAATTGACACACATAAATACGTAATATAACATATACCTATGATTACTATGCATACGAATAATATGTATCGGAGGGAGACTGCTATGAAGATTAGTAAAGAATTGCTAAAAGGTAGTACCACTACTCTTATTTTAAGCCTACTTAATTCAAAACCAATGTATGGCTATGAAATTATTAAAGAGTTGGAAATGAAGTCTGAGGGAGTTTTTAGTTTTAAAGAAGGAACGATTTATCCCATCCTGCACACCCTTGAAGATAAAGGACTGATTATTTCATATTGGGAAGAAGGCCACGGGAAGAGAAAGAGAAAATATTATAAAATCAATGAGAAAGGTAAGGAATTTATAAAGGAAAAAAAAGAAGAATGGTCAATCTTTAAGACTGCAGTGGACGAAGTGTTGAAAGGAGAGAAAATCGTATGGGATTAGAAAACGAGTTTGAAGTATATATTAAAGAATTGTGTAAACAAATAAGAAATAAAGATGTACACGCTAGTATAAAACTTGAAATAAGTGATCATCTTCAGACACTTAAAGAGGAAGCCTTGCTTGCTGGACTCTCAGAAGAAAAGGCAATCGATCAAGCATTGGCTCGTATGGGAGATGTAAAGTTGCTTGGAAAGCAGCTTAACGAGACTCATAAAGCCTCAATGGATATCAAAACCTTACTTCCAGTAATGATAGCTTCACTGTTTGGATTACTAGTAATGTATTTTTTACAATTTCATTCTACTTTTACAGAGATTCAGGATATGAAAGTATTTAATAAAAGTCTTATCTTTTACTTGTTAGGAATTGTGCTGATGCTAAGCTTGTCTATGTTTGATTATAGAAAGTTATTAAAGTTCTCCAAACACCTATATGCGGGAACGGTCCTAATTCTATTAATAACTGTTCTTTTTGGCGTTAGAGTCGATGGGGTTCCTTTTTTAATCTTAGGCTTTGCCAATATTAATTTTACCGAGATTACTCCTTTTCTCCTGGTTATGTCCTTTGCTGGAATCTTTCATTCTTGGAATTGGAATGATGCTCGAAAATCTTGGCTTGGAGTAGGTATTCTGGCATTCCCTGTCTTATTGTTATTAACAACAAGCGCCATAGCAACTTCTATCATTTGTATTATTGGCTGCACCGCCATTATGTTTGGATCTAGAGCCAGTCTTAAACAAGCAATAACATTCGCAGTAGCTACCTCTATATGGCCAATCTTCAACCTGTTGGTTCTATCTCAAAATTATACCAAGGATATTAAGAAGTTAGGTGCATCTGATTTTATTGGAAATAGTCTTAATCTAACCCCCAATTTAATTTCTGAAGTGCATACAGATTTTATATTTACGTACATCCTCTATTCATTTGGCTGGTTAGCCGCGATTATTGTTTTCGTATTGGTTGTGTTTTTTATTTGGAGAATATTGAGTGCTGCGAAAAGCGTTCATTTCGTTTATGGTAAAATGCTGGCTATAGGGTTGGCAGTAACCTTTGCAAGCCAATTTATACTAAGTATCCTGACAAACCTGGGCTTATCACCTTTACCTGGTGTAGCCATGCCATTCATGAGCTTTGGAGGCTCACATATATTGTTGGAGATGATTGCAGTAGGTCTGATTTTAAGCATATTCAGAAGACGAAAAGCAGCTGATATACTCTGGTTGGACGTAAAGAATAATACTTAAACTATTATAGTGATATACCCTTAATTCCCCTCTTCGTGATCATATAAAAGGGGAATTATTTTTTTCATTCAGGATGCGTAAATTAGTTTAAGTGTAAATAACTTCAAAACAAAATATCAAAAAATAACAGATGACTATGCCAATCATTGTTCACCCTGTATAAGTACACTATGCATTAAAGAATGACGACTTTCTTATTACACATTCCTGCCCTTTAGTTTAAGATCACTATTTCACAATCCCCATGATTTTCATACCTAAATCATACCAAAGAATGACGATTGTTTGTTCTTTGTTTCCTTGAATATGGAAATAATTCCTCTAAATGAAGTTAATTAAATGGAGGGATTTTACGTGATACTAACAAAAGCCTGGGAAGCCTACAAAGCGGAAAAACGAATTGAAGGGTTTTCACACCCCATACCCTAAACGCCTACCGTCTTCAGGCAAACCTCTTAGTCCGCCACTTTCAAGATATTAATGTTCAGTCGATTACCACACAAGGAATTAAGGATTACTTAGCTTCATCCAGTGAAGGATTAAAGCCCTAAAGCCTTGCCCACAGAGTTCGATTTATTCGGTCATTCTTTCGGTGGTTACATGAAGAATGCCATATTCCTGTGAATTCAGCTTCGAAGATCAAAGAACCAAAAGTGGGGAAGAGAATCCCTAAGTTTTTAACCGAAAGGGAAATCGAGCACTTGAGGGAAGCTTGCCATACTCCAATGGAGAAAGCCATATTTGAGTTTATGTTTTCAACAGGTTGCCGGATTGGAGAGGTTGTTTCATTAGACCGCAACTGTATTAATTGGACAGATCGTTCCGCCATTGTAAGAGGGAAGGGAGATAAGGAACGTGAAGTGTATTTTAATATCCGATGCGACATTTGGTTAAAACGTTATATTCAAGTTCGAACGGATCAAGATCCAGCTATTTTTGTAACAGAGAATTTTATAGAAAGTACTTCTAAATTAACTTTTTATCATTCAGATAAAGGTACTACATTACAGGGTACCTTTAAAACTCTTTATTAGAGCTCATTGTTCAAGAAAATGTTAGCTTCTTTGTTGCGTAGTATGTAGTCTACTGTGCAGTTAGTAGTTGGTAAACATATATTTTCCACTAAGATTCACATTACGCTACCTAATGTATGTCTATCGATTATTCATTATAGTAGTTTAGCATATTTTTCATGTTATCCAGTTAATGGGGATTATTATAAAGATAACAAGGCGTAAGAATACTATTGAACCCTTACGTAAGTGAGATCAAATCACGCCTACCTTAAAAAACCGCCAATATTTTCTACAATTAGTCAAAAGAAAAAGGTCTCCTAAATCAAATAGGAGACCTTAACTATAGTATGTATTACCACAAACAGGAGTCTGTTTAGTGCTGCTATCTTCCGATCCTGACACATTTCACAGCTCTGCCTTGGCATGTTTATATAATAACAAGCATTCGGATAAAAAGAAATAACTAAATAATGTTAAATGCTATCCAATATACTATTTGGAAGTATTTGAAACTGAAACATGGATGCAAGAAATCACACTGATAATTACCCACTTGTGTTAACAGCTGCGGAGTTAAAAGATATTTTACAAGTTGGAAGAATTAAAAGCATTGGATAATGACATTTACGAAAAGACTAGTTACTAATGCTTTACAGGAACACTTAAGCATAGATCACCCTTTCATAAGTCAAACTAGAGCTGAAATAATGAAGGCCTCGTTTAAAAGTTGGATAGAGATTATTATTAGAGATACAGATAACCTTAGCAAACAACAAGTAATTAATGATTTTAAAGAAAAAAGATTAATATGATCAATGAAGCAAGTATGTGTAAAGACGAATGATAATTGAGATAATAAATGCAACGAATGAGAAAATAGACTTTTCTGAGTTAGACACAGTAGAAACAGAACATGATAGTAAGTAAGTTTTAAGGGGGAACTATAAGGTTACCTCTTTTATAATTGTCTCCCAAACATAACGAGTAATGTCATAGGTGATGTTTCTGCAGTTAATTCACTTGTATGCCCCTCTTTAAACAGCTATTACCTCACTTAGTAATTCGTCGCCAATTAAATTACTATGAAAAGCTTGTTAAGACTAAAACAAAAAAAGAAAACCGCAAACCCTTATATATTAAGGACTTACGGCTTCTGTTACAGTATGATTCCGACTGGGTTCGAACCAGCGACCTCTACCCTGTCAATTTTGTTTAATGAATTAAATCAATTTCATCTAGTTAAAAAAAGCTTGATTTAATAAGGTTTTAAAGTGTTTCAAAACTAACTCAGTAAAATAAATTTAACCAAGAAAAATAAGTTTGTTAGCAAATGTGTTAGCAAGTTGGTAACAGGTGGTCTGTTTCATAAATTTGACTAATACAGTATGGTACAGCTGAATAATTTTTCTACTTTGTTTAATTACTTACATATTGAACCTTTTAGCATTATTTCTTATTGCAGCAATACCTTTTATTACGCTACTGATCTAATCCACAAAAAACAAATACTTTAAAGGGACTTTTTTTGTGGTGTGTTAATCCTCTCATTTAGTCGAGGCTATTTCTACCGAAAGACTGAGCGGCATTGGCTATTCATACTGTGAATTGTGTTAATCCTCTCATTTAGTCGAGGCTATTTCTACAAATCCGTTGCAAAATAAATTCTTTAAACGGTTATATGTGTTAATCCTCTCATTTAGTCGAGGCTATTTCTACTATTTCGAATTTATTCTTTAATGTCACGGACATTGACTTGTGTTAATCCTCTCATTTAGTCGAGGCTATTTCTACAAAAAAAAGAAGGTTTCACTTAAACCGTCAATCGTTATGTGTTAATCCTCTCATTTAGTCGAGGCTATTTCTACGATCATAATCCAGACTTAGAAATTACTGCAAGAGAACATGTGTTAATCCTCTCATTTAGTCGAGGCTATTTCTACGATATTCCTGCTAGTTTTACGTTAGAACGGCATGAATTGTGTTAATCCTCTCATTTAGTCGAGGCTATTTCTACCGCGTATTTGGGTGGATTGTTAAAACATAACCTAGGTGTGTTAATCCTCTCATTTAGTCGAGGCTATTTCTACATTCATTATCGTGTTTTTGGTCCATGAGGGCAAAAAAAGTGTTAATCCTCTCATTTAGTCGAGGCTATTTCTACTCCCAGCTCGAGTTTTATGGGATTAACTTCCAACAAGTGTGTTAATCCTCTCATTTAGTCGAGGCTATTTCTACTGCACCCTAATTTTACCCTTAGAGCTCCAAGGGTTTCAAGAGCTAAAATTACACGGTCTAAATTTCAGAAATTTCTAAACTACCACGTTATGTAAACTTGTATTCAGTAAACAATTCACAAAATTTATATACTCTATATTCCTCTTGCATACTCGTTATATCTTTGTTTAGGTTCCCTAAATTCTCGATGTACACCTATACTGTTTTTGGTTATATTTTAGACCGTGTATTCTACTTAATAAAAAAGTGGTAATGTAAATCACTGCTTTAAAATGCTCTTTGAGTATTGATTAAATAAATCAATGAGTTTTCTCGCTTCACCCTCAAAATTTTCTGTGTTATTAAATAGTGGATTGGAGTAACCATTTATGAAATCTATAACCTTATCTAATGACTGAGTTTTAGCTATTAAAATTATGCATAAATACTGAAGAGATACCCCCAAAGGTTTGAGATGTATTTCTTTAGGATGTGTATATTGCACAAAGATATTAATAAAGTCTTTATACTGTTCCAAGTAATCATTAAGTTGTCCTATATTTTTAATACCTAAGTAATGTAATTGATCAACTAAACTTCTCAATACGATGTCATCTAATACATAATCATCAAAAGATATATTAAAATGTTCTTCTTCAATTTTATTAATTGTAGGATCAATTTTTAAAAACTGCTGTAAAGAAACTTCATTAATATTGATAGTATATGGACTTTCTTGTAATAGTAAAGCAAAATTTTTCTCAAAATCGGCTAACTCCGAACGTAAACGAGCAAACTCCAAATCTGCTACCTCTAGTAATCCTGCTATTCTCGAAAAACTTCTTCTAAATTCATACGGAATCTGTTCTTTTACCTTATAACCTAAGTCATGCTCAATTTCTGCCCACGTGTGTTGTAATATTGAACGTATTTGAATTTCTGCTTTAATTTTTGAGAATTTTCTATACTCCGTAAGTTGTAAACGTTGTTCTGGAAGTTCAATAATGTAGTGTAAAGATAAATACCCAAATCTATCTGGGTCTAGTGACGCACGTTTATCAATAGAGTTTTGGTTGTCGATAACAAATTCAGAGTTAATAATATCTGCTACAATATCAACATCTTCACTAAAATACGTTATAATGCGAAATCCAACTACATCTGTAACATCCTCAAGACTTTGATAACTCTTTCCTAGTTTATTTATTTTTTTTGCCAAACTATCTTTTTCTTTAACTCTACAAGAAACTGAATGAAAATGAATACTATTTACTTCTAGAATGTCTTCAATTATAGATTGAACTTCCTGAGCATAATCTTCTAAAAGATCCCTTTTGCTTTCATAGTCTTTTAGAATAACAGTATTTTGTTGTCTATTCAACTAAAGCACCTACCTATTTATATAAACATCTTTAGATGTTCAGCATTATTTAATGAACGGATAACTGTTCTATTTGGACCTAATACAAAATGATGAATAGATGTATCCGCAGCAGCTATTCTAAAATTCTCTCCCATTGGCATATGTAGTACTTCTCTTAAAATTGTCCCAATTGCTCTTCCATGAGTGACAATAGCTACTGTTTGCCCAGGATGAGCATAGTATATTTCATAAAAGATTTCAATAATTCTTTGAGTGAATTCAAACTCGTTTTCTCGTCCCCAGTGCTTATTCACAGGTAAATCCACGTCTCTTGGCTGAGGATACCTCACATACGCTTCATCTTTTTGTTAACCCTTGTGCTAAACCATAGTTCATCGCTCTTAAATCGTCTATTTCTGTTGCATTTAAACCTATTTCATGTCCAATAATGTCTGCTGTCTCTTTTGCCCTAGTTAATGAACTGCTATATAAAGCATGAATTTTAAATGAATTTTTCAACTTTTGAGCTAGTATTGCTGCTTGTTCTTTTCCGTGGTCAGTAAGATTAAAATACGCCCATCCTTCAATTCGATTATCTTTTTCCCCTGTATGCTGTCCGTGTCGAATCAATATAACTTCGACCGTTCCAGGTTTTGGTGATTCGAAAGGTTGTCCAAAACGTAATAGTAAATCTACACAAGCTGCATTTAAAGCAATCTCATCATTTTTAGCTGTTGTATATATTTCATATTGCCACGTATGACGTTTATCAGAGAAATATGCTTCAGTTATGCCTTCTTGTACGTTTTTAATCCGAAATTGATTAGAGCTTGAAATATTTTCTTGCTTGTACATAGTCCAAGTTCAGAATAGCTTCTAAATCCGTTTTGAAGGCAAGTGGTATCTCTTTATTTAACTCTATTCCTTCATTAGAAGAAGATGAACTTACTGCAGGTAAAAATACATGACCCTCTTCTTCAAATCTATGTAGTGATGCTTCGTGAATTAGCAGCCCAATCGATGTTAATCTGTATTGATCATCATGTACTTCTACAAAATCCTTTAATTCTAAGAGCTGATCCTTACTAAATTGATTAAGATTAGTGGAGAGAAAGCCTTGTCTATATAATCTATCAAATAAAGAGAAATGCTTTAACCAAAGATTATAATCCAGTGAAACTGGAAAAGCTGGGAGCCTCATAACTTTTCTTGATTCATCAAGCTGATAAAAAACGGGAACTCTTAAAACATGGCATATGATCCCAATAAAAGCAGTTTCTATGTTGTCGCCACCACTAGCGTTGACAATACATTTCTCATTTTTCTTTTGCATGTTGTAAATAATTCTTGAAGTGTATTGTATAAGTTTACGTAATCCGTCATTCTCATAAATTCGAAGATTATCTTCTCTTAAGCCATCTACTGTAATGAGCTCTATTTTGTGCAAATGTTTGACTAAAGTATTGTTTTAACACCTGTCCAGTCTTAATACCTTCTTCTGAATCTGGCAACAGAAAAAAAAGATATTTTGTCTTGTCTAGTAAACCATTTACTAGGCATTCTTCTATAGATGAAATTTCCTGAACTTTCTCTCTAATAACTTTGTAATTTTGAATGATATTCAAGATTTTGTCGGTTGGGACTCATCTAAAATCTTTTATTGCTAATGTAATGGACTGCCCAACAGTTGAAATGAGACATGTTTTCAATATTATCCCCCCAAAAATTACTAAATTATATATTCTACATAATGCAGAAATATCCTTTATAAAGAACGTATCGTAATAATTTTAATTTTTGGAGAGAAATTAGTGATTAAAGAAGTGGACGTAATCGAACACGTGAACTTCTAAAATAATTAATATTTAAACCCATCTTACACAATAATGCAACATCACACTACAAAAGTAACAACTTTGAGGACTTTAATAGTTTATAAACAGTTCGAGACCAGACTTTAATTTTAAAAATATTATAAGTCTATTCTTGGAAAACGTATTAAGTCATTTTCATCAATTTGGCATAGTGATAAAGTAATTTCTAACAATTCAGTAAATCCCTTCTCCGTTACTGGAATTAGTCCATGGGCGAGTATTGAATTGTTTCGAATGGTCAGGCGTTTAGATATCTCTTCTTTTCGGCTTACATATAACTTACCAACTTCATCATCTAAATGATACAACAATTGGTAACTAGCGTGTAAGCCAAACCTTAGTAAGTTACTTTCCTCATCTAAGTATTTTTTAGTATACTCTTCGCGTATAGCTTCAGGAATCTGTTCTGCAGAACACTTCCCTGTATAAATTTCATATTTTGAAAGCAATTGATTTTGAGCGATTAATTCGATAGAACGGTATAGTCGTGCAACAGCATCATCATATTTTTGCTCTTGCTTTCCACGACGTATTGCATTTGCAATCAAGTCATGTAAGATAAAAGTGCTTTTTTCAAAGGTTTTCTTGCTATTGTTTAGCTCTAGTACTTCAAAATTACCTTCAACTTTATTTAAGAACGAATCAATAGAATCCTCAACAAAGCGATAAGGAGTAAGTTTACTTAATCCTTTCCTAAGACTCTCTCTTGCTTGTTTATGTCGAAATTTATCCCAATCTTGATATCCTTCAAATATAACTGCCAATTCCTTGAAAATTGCTTTCCAATGACTTGCATCTGTTAAATTATTGTGAATAGTTTTTGCTAACTGAATTGCCTCATCATATCTCCCCAAATTAAAAATATTTGAAATTTGCTTTCTTTGTTCATATGCAATAGAATTCCATGGATTTGTTTTTAACAGAATTTTTTCTGTTCCATCTACAACAATGCCCACTCCTTCTTTCGACCTTTCATTACCACTTACGTAAGCATACTTTACTCCTTTATCAACAGTTGATAATACAAGTGCAGCACCCATTGTTTTAGTCCCGCCAGTATAATCGACTATAATATCTTTCCATTCTACATTACGACGCTTTATATGTTCTGGGAGCTTTTTATAAAGTAGATGTAAATTTTCATCAATATCTTCCCAATTGTCTGTTTCAATTACTGAGTGTTTAACAATGAAAGGACATTCACGAATAAATTCATTTACATTTTCAACAGTTGATGTTGAACAGTAGAAAATAACATTTTCTGGTTGAATTGTTTTTAGAGAATAAAGAATTGGCTGAGGAGCACCACCAACTGAACAAATCATCAACTCTGTTTTTTCTTTAGAACTAGATATTCCCATACACATTGTCCTCTCATGATAAACTTTAATTTAATGAACTCCAGACACTATATTTGCCCAACCCAAAAACAGTTTGTTTACCTATATGTGCATAGCTACCACAGCAAACCCATGGAATAAATGAAGTTGGGATGCCCGTTATTTGAAACATTCCAACAACTCCTCCTAAATCAACCTCTTCCTCTTGCCGTGAAGAGTATCTTCGAAAATTTTCCCATTTAAAATCCTGTTTTACAAATTGTAATTCATTTAAATTATCACGTGAAATAATATCTTCATTAAAATTATCATTTACACTATATAAATCTATTAAAAACCTAACCCGCCTTATTACACTCTGAATAAACAGTGGTTCGTTTAAAGTTCGTTGTATTTTTCCTTTACTCTGAATTCTTAACGGACTGTCAAGTGTAATAAGAAGTGGTTCAGAAACTTCTTCATGAGTTGCCCAAGACCTGTTTTCCATAATTAGTTTGGTTATAATTATTTGACCTTGATCCAGTAGAGAGTCATGAATGCTATCAGATAAAATCTTATAAGCTTGAACAACATTAAAGGTAATTCTATCTGGTCCTACACCAAGTTTGCCCATTGTAAAAAGAGAGTCTATAATGTCAAATATTTGTTTTTTAGTTAATTGTCCAAAGAGCTTTATAGTAATCTGCTTTTCTTCCCCTTTCTTCCACCTTCCATGTAGAAATAACGGAGGTTCGATAAGAAAAGGGGGTGTTAAATATTTCATTGTTTTCATGTACTTTGGCGCAAATACATCACTAACTGGTTGAAATAATGACCCGTAGGAACATTCCTTAATATACTGGCAGTTCTCACATGAATTATTTGGGAAGATGCATGATTTACGGTGTAACTCATTCCCAATAACTCCTCTAAAAACAGAACCAGAATTATAAGGCATATTTCCTGATGCTTGTGCTTCTAGTTGAAAAACTAACTCGAGTGTCTGTAGTTCAATCATCTGTCAAAATCCTTCCAGTTAAATTTAGTTGCCCATGTTAAGTAATTAATCCTCACATAACAACTCTTTTAGTTTCTTAACTTTTTCGAATTGTTTCTTCTTTTTATTTACTTTCCAAGAGTTCGTTTGTTGCCAAAACTTTTTAAGTTCTTTTGCTGGTTCAAATTCACCTAATGCTGCCATTTCAATTACTTTTTCATATAGTTCATTTTTACTACGATCTTGATCAAATTGTTTATTCATATCTAAATTAGCAATCTCAAAAGTAAGATGCTCACTCGGTGTCATTGCAGCTAATTTTCCCTCTAGTTTCTTACGCTGTTCTTCTTCCTCAAAAGCTTTTCTTTTTTCTTCTTCTATTTCAAATTGTTTTTTTTGCAATTCTTCTTTCTTTTCAATATGAATTTTCAATCGTTCTTCTGTTTCATCACTCAACTGGTTAAAATAGCCATATCCTGATGATGTTTTTGACCCAATACCTTGCTCTTTTAGCATGGTTACGAACCAATTTGTCGCAAGCATAAATAATTCTTTGGAAGATAAACCTGAATTAGTCCTAGTCTCATCTCTTTTAGACATGGTCATGACAAAGTGAAAATTTGCCTTTTCAACCACATAGAAGGAAATCGGATTGGGACTTTGATTGTCTGTTGCTGGTTTAGACCCACCATAATAATCTTTAAAATGCACCGTTAAAATATCTGGTTTTAATAAAAAATCATCACAAAAAGCATCATAACATTGAAGTAATCCGCGTCTCTCTTGATTACCAAATAAATCAATAAATATCTTTACAATTGTTTGATTATTTGTACCATGCTCTTCCATCTCTTCAATACTTACTTCATTTCCATTGAAAAAAGCTTGAAGAACCCAATTTCGTAATGCTCCTTTAAGGCTTGAAGCCGGAATATATGGGACACCATATAGTGGATGTAGGGTCAGCGATGTTTCACGAACATGCGCAGCCCCCATCCCATGTACGAGCTTCCCTAAAAGCTTTCCTGTTTTCATAGAAATATGATGAGTCTTGTTAAGAGATGATAGAGACATCTCACGTAATAACATCGTCTTTTTTAACCCTTCTAAGGCATGAGAGCTCGGGCTGATTTGCTCTTTAATAGGCTTAATTTTCTCTAGACCTTTTGCCTCACGATGTTGAGTGAATTGATTAAAATGAATAACATACCACAAATTATCTATTAAAGATTTATTCATTGTTGCAAAAATATCTTTTGTATCAATTGGATGGTAAAAAGGCATTAATCTTACCCCCTTTCCTCTAATCTTGAGTTCTGATCATTCCATCAGCAAAACGTCTCATCCAATTTAAAAGTGACAGAGTTTCGACTGTCACAACTTTATAACTTTTACTGTTTAAGTTGATAACCTGCTCAACAAATTCATCTTCACTATTAATTAAACCTGACAACTGTATTGAACACCATTTCCCAATGATATTATAAATATCACCATACTCTTTTTCCTTTGAATGATTTGAATAATAAAATGCAAGGGTTTGACCTAACCCATTGACTTGAATCATAGCAGGCATTTTTTTTATATACGAGCGAAACTTTGAGGATTGTCCATTTTTTTCGATATACTCCTTTACTTCTCTGAAAGCAAAAGCTGCACGACCATTTTCTATTTTTTCAATAGTGGTTTCATTCTTTTTATTCATATTAATCCCCCTGTTAAATCCATACTTTTCGAAGCATTCCACGACCAAGTGTGCTGTTCCCACCTAACTGAAAAACTTCAGGAATATTTTCTTCTGATTTGACATAAGATATAACCCATTCATCTGAATACTGTTCTTTCATTTCTTTGTCTAGTACTCTCGCATTTCCCGCAAATAGAAAACTATAAAAAACAGTTTCTGCAGGTACATTCTCTTCGTACCATAATGCACCTTTATCAACTATTCCTGTATTAGAGTTAATTTTGATTCTTGCATTCACTTCTGTTGATAGTTTTACAAAATCAGTAAAGTCATCATCACTTAGCACAACAAGGTTTTCTGATAAATTCATATCCATACTTCTAAATAGCCAGCTATTAAGTTGTGAAGCTAATTCAGAAGTGGCAGTTTCCTGTTGAACTTCGTATGTATATTCCTCAAGAACTATGTTATTTCCTGATGCTAGTAATCTACTTGAAGAAACTGTATTTTCATTTGGAATTGCAAGCTTCTCTATTTGTTTATATGATTCACTATTTTTCGTTAAATACATTAACATTTCTTTTTTAAACCTATTTAACACAAATGGAGATGTGACCCATGCAAATACTCCACGAATTGATTTTACTGGAAATAACAAAATTCTCGCATCCGACAGAGCAATAGCGCCTGCTTGAGATTGTGATGACTCTTTTGACTTTTCTGGAGCACTTCCAAAAACTAACTCAAGTTGATTCTGATCTCCTCCGTTCAAGGAATTGGTTTCTTCTGCTGTTGCACGAATTGCACCCTTTAAAGAAGAACTCTCTATTTTAGGAAAGCCAGTATGCTGCTCTCTTTGAATTGGTAAATCAATTATTCCTACTTCGCTCCCACTTCCAGCATGAACTGATGATAAGCAATATAGTAAAAACGGTTCAACTTTTGTATACATTTATATACACTCCTCTTTCATTTTATAACTTCCACAAACTGTATATCCATAGCCTTCATGGGCCAAGTCATCTGTAAGTCTCATAGAAAAAACTGTATTTACAAATTGTTCAGCCTGCTCTTTTTGAACTCGCACATATAAAACTGTTCCTGCTGATACTGCATGTTTTCGTTTCTTTGGTCGTTGTTTTTTTATATCCCATCCACCAATTGTCATAGGACGAGATACTGCAATTGTTAATAAATCAACAGAAAGTTCATCAGCTAAATGTAACTTGTTCGTTTCAGGGTTCCAGCAATTCGGCAGGTTGCCATGCTCCCATATAGCAGGACTTACTAAAATCATACGTGCTATTTCGGTACTTTTTATTTCTTCAACTATTGCTTTCTTCTCCATGTCTGAAAAAAATGGTTTTGAATCTAGTACTTCTACTGTCCAAGGTCTATTTTCCCCACCTAAACTAACAATAGATATATCAGATAAATCGGGAGAATTGTCACATTCTACCAATAACCCTCCTGAAGATCCAGCATGTTTCTCGACAAATCGGCTCATTATCATTTGGTAAAGCATACCATCATTTGAACGTCGGGTTTCCCAATTCCGAGCAATCCCTACCTTAGGTTCTTTTACAAGCAAATGATCCAGTCCAACAGGAGATACAGATGAATCTCTATTCAGGAGCTGCTGCTTAAATTCATCGAGTGGAATATAAAGCCCTTCACCGGAACTCGATTTTTCATCTCGCACACCATATAAACGGTATGAACTATTATCCGAAGAGTATGTTTCTTCTTTTACTAGGTGCAAAGGATATGCTTCTCTTTTCTCTTTTCCATTTATCACTTGATGATCAATAGGAAGTGGCAGTAAACAGTGTTCTCCATCATGTAAAAACGTTCCTTTAATCGAAAATCCCCCATGATTTGAAGGTGTTCCCATCCATTCTTTTAGATTTCCGTCTTTCTTTTCATTAAACGAAACAAAATCGCTGTAATAGTGAATATATGCACTTCGAATTGCACCATATACTGTCCCTGGTCGCGGTGGAAAATAACCATTTGCAGATGAATTCTCACCTGGTGTAAGTTCCTTGTGATCTCTAAAGAAAAAAGTATCAACTGGTTTTAAAAATAGAGTTGTCAAATCACTCACCTCTTCCTATTAAAAAATCGAAGTATTTCTAATAAGTGAATAAATTGTAGAGTCGAACTTACCAATTTATGTAATTGGAGCATGCATTCTGCATAATCATTAGTCTTTATTTCATAATTGACTTTAGCACGATCAATCAACCTCTTCATTTCACACATAAACAAGTCTTCATTTAAAGATTTATCATACTCAAAAACGGATAGTTTCCTATCATATTGGGACCCTATTAACGGAAGAAATTCCTGTGCAAATGTATATAAAAAGGTCGATGAAAGTTCATTATTTAACAAATCAATAATGTCTATTAATCGGTCTATAGACCAATTAGACTCATTGGTATTTTTTACATTACCATCTAAAAGCCATGGCAAAGTAACCTCACGTACCTCTCCAGAATGTGTAAACACAGACAATGCTAGCGCATCTTTTTCATTGTAAGAAATAGGATGCTTGTATGTTTTAGCCTTTTTCTCAAGCTTTCTCGTATAGGTTAATAATTGTCCTAATGGTGCTTTTTGGTGTGCAACGACCATTCCAATTGATGCAGTTGCTAGTTCTCCAAGGCCCTTGTCTTCACTTGAAAATGCTTGTCTTAATTTTTTTGCCAGTAACAAAGCATAATGTAACGGTACAAAGGCTAATACATCGTCTCCTCCAGAGTAAATCAGTTTTCCTTTATATTCTTTCACTAACTCAGGTACAACTTGCTTAGAGAAAATTTCAAGCCTTTTGCTGATCCTTTGTTGATTAAGGATAGAGACACCGTTAGCATCACCCTTTTTCCCTGAGAACCATTGTCCCATGTCATCGCCAT
The DNA here is from genome assembly GCF_003944835.1 of Bacillus sp. HMF5848. Taxonomy (GTDB): domain Bacteria; phylum Bacillota; class Bacilli; order Bacillales; family HMF5848; genus HMF5848. The sequence goes on along the minus strand of NZ_RWIV01000001.1, from coordinate 1,395,990 downwards.
CCATCATAATTATGGCGTAATACGTTTCTTCCTCCGCAATTTCACGGATAGGGGGAAAACTTTTAAAGTACTTTGTTCCTACTTCTCTTATTACTTTGAAATAATCACGTGCAACACGTTTACCTAGACAAATACTACAAAGTGCTTCATTGTCACGTATTCTTCCAACATTATCTTTGTTGCCTTTATATAAGTTGCTTCTTTTATCCCAAGTTGCTTTCAAACTATTCTTCATTTTCCCAATTCGGTCATTTTCTTCATATTCATGCTCATGTAAAGCTTCTCTATCACCACAAACAGTGCAAACAAGTCCATCTTGAACCACTTGTTTGATTGGCCTATTATTTTTAATCGCAGCAAGACGTTTTTCAATACGTGTTCTAGCTAGTTCATAATTTTTTTCATTTTCAAGTAATTCTACTGTCCAAAATACTTCAAGAAACGAATTCACCTGCTCTTCCATGAGCTTAATCATTAAATCTTTTTTTACTTGCGAACTGGTAAACACTTTTTCATCAATAGCAGCCTTGCAGAGATAATATAATTCATTTTGTACCTTTGTTTCAATTTGTTTAGCAAGAGCAGCAGTCTTTTCTTCGGAAGCTTTTACTTTACAAATAAAACGATTTGGTAAAGAAGGTGTTTCGACTAACTCACCTTGTGACAGCTCATTTAATGTCTGTCTATTCTGTGATGGATAGATCATTTCTACCTCAATATCTTCGATTTCTGCATTATCAAATAAAGATAGAATTGCCTTTTTAACCAAATATGACAACAAATAACTTCCACTCCATAAATCCTCTACTTTTCTAGCTGAAGCAATAAAAGATTGAACTGGTCCTATACTCACAAGCAATAAGCATTCTTTATTCATAACCTCACCCCTAGCCAATCCAAAAATTTGTTGCGAGCATCAATATACTTACTATTCATATCTTTACCAGTAATTACTTCAGAAATAATGGGATAATATTGATGTCCAATTTTACGAACAGTTCCATGAAGTGGGGATGCTTGTCTAGGTTTGGCAGAGCCTAAAAACTGTTTCTTTCCTCCTGGATTTGCTTCGTGACCTGCTTCACTAATGCTTGTTCTAGCTATCTCATCATTTTCAAATGGTCTCCCGATCCATACACCCGTTAGAATTGGATGATTACTCGTGTTCCTTTGACACTCTAGAATACAAGATTTTGCTCTATCAGACGGAAATGTAAAATATACATCTTTCTTTACAAGCGTTAATAGATTTTTTAGTTCTGATTGAAAATCACCTATTGTTGTCCAATTATGTTTCTTTAACTGTAATGCTCCTGCTCCTCTTCTACTGCGCTGACCAAATCCAGAAAGCATAAACATAATTTGAAGATAAGAATCAAACATAGTTAAGGAATTCTCATCTTTCTTGTTCACAAGAAGGTTAATAGTAAACTCTTCTCCTGATTTTATACCTGGGGATGAAAACCTTGTTTGTTTGTGCGGGCAGACTTTCATTTGAAGTCGATCAGTTAAATTTGTATTGGTTAACGTAACAATGGATTTATTTCCCCTATTCTCTTTTCCACTCGTTGCTCCTCCAAATAACTGCTTTTCCATTTCTAGCAATTTTTCAGCTGAAATGTCATGTTGAAGTGATCTCCACCAATACCGGTACACACCCTTTATTGACGGAATCCTCACTTCAGCCTCTTTTTTCAATTCTGATCCATGCATTAATAAAGTGGTTATTAATTGCAGATCATAGTTTTTTTCAACTTTTGAACTAGCCTTGCTAAGTTGCTCTAAATCAATCATATTTCTTACCTCTCTTCCACCTTAAATTGTGACAATCAATTTACATTATTATAAAGGTTGTGTAATTGGTTTATCTTCCCACACCATTTGTAAAATTACAGCAAATAGAAGCGCTGCTGATATTCTGAAAAGCTCCAATTCAGCTGAATAAAATCGAAAATTAGCAAAAGTAAAAGGCTGTAACCCTAGTGACGAAATTTCTTTTTCAATATAATATGTTTCAAAAGGAGCAGTCAGAAAGGTTAAAATCGTACTATAAATAACACCTAAGGAAAAAATATAAAGTAAACGCTTAAACACTTTATTATTATCATAACCTATTATATTTCTAATCTCTGTACGTAAATAAAGAAAGGTTATAAAAAGAAAGATAATTGACAACGCTATAATCGGAAAAGTCGAGTTTTTTTGAATTAAATATTGCTGAGCATACCACTCATATATTTCCCCAGTTAATACAAAAGGAACTAGACCAATAATTAATGCAGCTATTAATCTTGGCGCTACCGAATTAATTAATTGAGTTAAAGAAATATTAAATATGCCAAATCGGAAATTTTTCATACACGAACCTAATAAATCATATCTTGGTAAATTAAAAGAATGAATAACTTTACGAGTGTATTGTTTTATAGCATGTAATTCATTTTTATAAAATATATCTACTTTTTTAAAGGACTTAATAGATAACTCTATGATTGTATCTATCGTTACATCAATATTTATCTCTCTAATAGATTTTTTCGTGATTTTACTAATAAAAGATTGGATATCCTCAGGTAAAATATATCTATCAAAATTTGTTTGTTCAATAAATTCAATAAAACGCTGGTATTCCTTAAAAAACGCATTGCAAATTTGCTTTTTAAATTTCTCATTTTGTTCGTCACCATGATTAAGTAGCGCAATAAAAGAATATAATCGATATATATAAGTTCGGAGAGAAATATTAACTGACTCATTTAACGAAATTTGCATGATTCTTTCATCTGTAAGCATTCTAGATACACTAAAAAACTTTTGACACACTAATAAATCAAAAAATGATTTATTATTATCCATAAGTATCTGAGGAAAATCTATTGTGAGCATTTCCATCCACTCATTTTTAAATTTAGGTAGCTTTATGATATTGTCTTTTTTTGACTGTTCATTGTTTTCGTCAAAATTATCTATTTCAATGAGGTATTTAATGTATTGGTATTCCTCAAGCTTTTCATTTCGTTCTACAATATTGTGACCTGACAAATTTATAAGAAACGCCGGCCTTTCACGATTGTACTTTGATTGTTTTGGTAAGTTTTTGTAGATTTCAATTGAATCTGGTTTGCGTTTAACATGGACGTCTGAATTTATTGATCTGTCTGATTGTATTTTTACTTTTTCAACTTCGTTGTTAAGTAAATAAAGGTATACCTCACCAATCATTGTCAAATCAACTTTACCATCTCTCAACTCTAAAAAATCATGAATAAACGACAAATACGCCTCTAGAATTTCATATAAATTATCCTCATTACTAGGCAAATAATCGAGCAAAATACGCTTACTCTCTTCTATTGCAACTTCCTTCGATATGTAGCCAACTTTTTTTACAGATGAAAGAAGTTCTCGTACAATATCAGAATGCATCATTTCAATTCCTAATAACTTATTCAATGTTGGTATTTTGGGTATTTTAACAAGTGAATCTATACCATTTGATACAGATTCTTCAAACACATAATACATATCTTTGCTATAAAACGACGCTATATGTGTTATTAACGGTATGTAATTTTTATAGCCTCCTGTAATATTAAAAAGCTGATATGTATTATTATCAATATAGCGTTCTATTGCTTGCACTAAATTAGGAATTCCCTTATCTATAAACGTTTGAATATTTTTCATCTGAAAAAATTTTATAACTTCAATCTTAATCAAGTCTTCCTTGAAGCCCATTTGTTGAAGAATGTATGTTTGAATCTTTGCACTAACATATGCTTTAAAGGTATCTGAAACTAAAAACACAATTTTTGTCTCATTTAAACTCAAATCTAATCTTTGTAAAATTCTTAATATACTTGACGTTTCGGCCGGAAAGAGCCACCAATTATCCTTATGATTTTCATCCCCATCCCAGATTTCCCAAGGTTCGTTAATTAGTTTATTGTTATAAGGTTCTGATAAAATCTTAATCGCATTTTCTATAGAATTAAAAGTATCAACGTCATCATTATTATAAGATTTTTCAAGGGTAGCTAATTCACTAATTATTTTTAAATGTTCTTCGGAAAAGATAGCATCTTTTTTGCCTATTGCGGTTAAGCCTACTGTACAAAAAATCAGATTTTTCATAATAACTCCTTATTTAAGTTAATTTTTAGAGTGTTTTCCTTCCCCGCCAAAGCCAGTATCCCCCTATTCACCAATTCAAATATCGAATAGGGAGGAACTAGGTTCATTTTTTCAAGGATGGTATCTATTTTCTCCAAAGGTGGTATTCCTCCGCATGTTTTTATGAAATCTTCTTTGGAGAAGTCGGCGAATCCATGTCCACTAATGCCTTCATGACGAAGGTCTAAGAACTCCTCTAGCTTTTTATCCTTTAACAGCAAATATATTTCAACAAAATATTTTTCTTGTTTTGTTAGCTTTTCTAAACCTACACATTTATCTCTGCGGATCTTTACCCCTATATTAGTTTCCAACCCTCTTACATACTGGCTAAGAGCTTTTAGGTAACGATGGAAGTGCTTTGTTAACTGCCATCTAGGAAATGGAAGTGAAAAAGCAGCATTTTTTCGTATGAAAAATCGATTTCTGTCATCTGCATTCCAACCCAATGCGTACAATAGTAACTCCTCAACCAAGCGATAGTAGAGAACAATAAAGTCGACTAAATCTTCCTCTTTATATAGAAAACTCGCATATTCATATAAGTAATAAATAAACGCTTCCTGTTCACCCTGTTGAACACCTTTTAGAATCTCAAGAAATAACTGTTCTTCTTTATCACATAATTTTTCATCTTCAAGAACAGAGGCTAATACATCAAAAGGGTTTTCACCTCTCGTAGTATTGTGTATTTGTAAGGTTAATAGAGAGTTACCTAGATCAAGGAGCGTGTTCAATGCATAGTTTTGCTGATTGTTCACTAAAATTTTAGCCGCACGGTAATTGCCAGACATCACTAAGTCATACATTTTATGATATTCATCTCGGTCGGACACATACGCCTCTATCGATAATGATAGTTTTTTTTGATTAGATAAGAAGGTTGTCTGACTCTGAAACACCTGAGAACAATAATGAACTAAAGCATGATAGTACCTAGGATGATTTTGATTATGTAAAAGATATATTCTATCTTGTTCTAGTACGATTTCAGATAAAATAGCTGTCAGATTGTTAATGAAATCTTCAATTGATGTTACCTCAGCTATATTTTTTCGAATAATTGTTATGTGTACGGTTGGCTGACTTTTTATAATTTCACTAAAAGATGAGTCTATATCACTGATCTCCTCACAACCAATATTCAAGATATACATATGTATATCTTTGTGTCCCGCCTGTGTTATGAGCCTAATCGACTCTTCTATTTGTGTGAAGTCATTCTCATTTTTCCAAAGGTTAAGGAGTAAATGTCTCATTCATTTCACCACTTTTCTTGAGTTGTTTAGCTAACTCGATAATTAACATATTTATAGAATAAACATTATCATCCAGCTGAGCACCTAAATCTCGCAAAGCTAAATCTATATCCATTAAGTATCGCTTTTTGGCCTTTGCCATTGTAGTTTGACTATAGCCTACATAAGAATGCCATAACTGCTTAGGTTGGATACCTGCTCTTGAATGTCCTAAGAAACTTTTATTTCTTACATTAAGTATATTGGCGACATTTTGACTCTTTAAGTAGAAATAGGCGCCATAGTGCCCATCAATTTCCCAATTGTCATATAGCTCTTCTAAGTGTTCAAACACTTGATAAATAGATGATTTTTTCCCTACATGTGCAGAGATTTCATTGGAAGTTCGTGCATACCTGAGCAAGTAAAACAACACAGCTTCTCTTACTCTATAAAACCTTACTAAAAAAGAAGGCACATCATCAATGGTTACGTACATTTCAATATGACGATACAACTCTATGATTCTCTCTAAATCGCGCACCTTTTCGTCTTTTGATAGTAAGTTTTTTAAAATATGCTTCGTCTCAATGATTGCCTCTTTTCCATTAGTTAGATATTTTTCACATTCCACTACGTACTTGTAAGCATTCTCAAAGGAAAAGTTCAATCGCTGTATCATCATTAGCAATACGTTCTCTAATGCTTTAATTATGGGGCGGTCATCTGGTAGATCTTTAAGTAACTCAAAGGCAGCCTTATAGTCAAAATCTAAAATAAGAAGGTCAAACTGTGTAAACCAATCTTTCATATTTGGCTCAGCATGATGTGTGATAATGGTTACATGCGAATTTTTGTCTGAAACATACAAACTAGCATATCGATTTTCAAACTGCCTTAATCCTTCTAGGAAGATAGCTTGAAAGGGGAGGAGGTGACTATTTACAATAACTTGCGCGAAGATTTCATCCGTATACCTTCTAGATAAATCATGTAAGTGTGGTTCAATGGTAAGTAAATAATTTTCCATACTATATACGTGATTATATGGAACTAACTTCACATCAAATTCCCATTCATCACCAATTAGGTTAGTAAGTTGTTTTTCAAAATAAGTTTCTATTTTGAAAATGTCCCTTCTAGTGATTGATTCATCAATAAGTAACCAGCACACCACTTCATAGCAAGGAGTGTTTAAGTTCTCTAATAACCGGGATAAAATGGTGGTTTCATTTTCAAAGGTAATTTTGTTATATGTAAAAGATTGCGCGGGATTACTTTTGGAGGAAAGTGATAGTTCAACAGGACATGAGAAAAAGAATTGTGTAAGTAAAGCTCTTTCCATATTGGCTTGCTCCTCTTTAGCAGTAAGATTCAAACGAAATATGGTAACATTATACAACAAAAACATCTGCTTTTATTATAAGAATTAGTAAAATTATACTATTTTTTAGGAAAAAACAAGAAAATTGTCATTTTTTCGCAATATTTTTGTAAATATGTAGAAGATTCATCATGCTAAATATCGAAAAAACACTCCTGATTGTGTCTTAATGAGAGTAGATTTAATGTAGAAATATTTCTTGGAGATCATCTTTGCGCTAACAATAATTTGTAAAAATGCTTGTGAAGGTTTTCTTTTTGGGGGTATTAATTCATTAGTGATCTGATGATATACATTAGCTATTATTGGTGAAATTGACTTCCTTGCAAAATACCTCTGTTTTTATGTTTAAACAGATAAATGATAAAAGATGCCAAGTGTGTATCATTGATAAACGCTTCTAATCGGTCTCTTAATATTTCGTGGTTAATCTCATCAAAGAAAGAGCGTATATCTGACTCACCAATCCACTCATATCCCTCTTTAACCCACTTCTCTATCCTATCTGCAGCTTTTGTCGCCGACTTACCTGGTTGATATGCATAACTATTTGGATGAAATTTGTGTATACAACATGGTTCTATGTGGTCTTTTATTGCTAAATGAATAAGACGATCTTCTAGTGTGAGTATTCCTACAACTCGGCTTTTTCCATTTCTTTCAATATAGAGATTCTTTACGTCTGAGGGAACATATAAACCGTTACTCAACTTGTTACTTACACTTTCAATAAAAGTAAATGGATCATCCTCTACGTCACTTATTCTAACGCCATCAACACCGGCAGCATTGGATCCACTTCGTTGTAAATGAGACCATGCTTCCAAAAAATGTTGTTGTTCAATCTTAATCCTATTACTCATTACTCCACCACCTTAAACAAAATTATAGTAAAATACTAGATTCGATAAAATTTTTACATTCCCTTCAAAAAAAAACAAAAAAATACATTAATTGCAAAATTACTAATTTTTTAAAAAGAAATCTTTCAGAATCTTATAAGACAAATATCCATTACAGCTGGGAGAAATAGAAAAGGGAGAAATTTATAATAGCCAAGGCTATTTTCACACGCTCACAAAAAGTAAAGAATATGAGGTTCGTTTTGGAGTGTTAATCCTCTAAATTAGTCGAGGCTATTTTCACATAGAAGAAATCGCTTTGGCTGAGGCCGCTCTTTATAGGTGTTAATCCTCTAAATTAGTCGAGGCTATTTTCACTGTAACGCTTTATGTTGAGCAAGGTACGGTAAAAGTTGTGTTAATCCTCTAAATTAGTCGAGGCTATTTTCACGGCATTAGAGGGGATTCTAAAAGAAAGTATTTCAGAGACTGTGTTAATCCTCTAAATTAGTCGAGGCTATTTTCACGAGGTATGCGTGTATCGAAAAGGTTCCTTTAGTCAGATGTGTTAATCCTCTAAATTAGTCGAGGCTATTTTCACTGCACCCCTATTTTACCCTTAGAATCCCAAGGGTTTCAAGACCTAAAAATACACGGTCTAAAATTCAGAAATTTCAAAACAAAGACGTTATGTAAACTTAAATTGAGTGAATAATTCACAAAATTTATTTTCTTGTGTTTACTCCTATATACTCACTTATACTTTATTTAGACTCCCTAAAATCTTGATGTACACTTATACTGTTTTTGAATATATTTTGGACCGTGTAGTAAACTTCTTGATCTTCAATTTAAAGAATAATACTTAAAAAGTATTACATTTATATTTTTTAAGTAAGTTTATTCTTTATACCTTAAATCATTATAAATTCAGCCTGAATAATTATGCCTATTTAATTTCACATCTTTCTTATATTTAGTGCTTAGACTTGAGATTTTACCGTTAGCATATTGAAACTATACTAAGAAAATCATAAAAGTCTATACACCTTGATATACAAGAGATGCAGGCTTCTGTTAAGTATGATTCCGACTGGGTTCGAACCAGCAAATGTGTTAGCAAGTTGGTAACAGGTGGTCTGTTTAATAAATTTGACTAATACAGTATGATACAGATAGTGTGAACTGTTAACTAATGGCAAGAATGTCCATCATTTAGCTGAATCTTATAAGCCGGTGGAAAAATCCAGAACAGACGGACAAAAACTGTATATAAGATGGAATTGAAATTAAAAAAGTATTAGTGCAAGTTATGAAGTAGATGCTTAAGATTATTCTAAAGCCGGATAATTCAAGTGAATTGGGTCACAAAGATAATGCTAGTAGATGTTGTTAAAATACAAAGTATCATCACTTATATTAGGCAGGCGTAGACTTTGTATCCGCATTCGACATGCGTAGTTAATTTACCGGGATTTAAAAATCAATAAGATTTATCAGATTCAGCTTTGGATAATACAATTGCAAATGGAAATAAGACAGTATCTTACAATATTTTTATCAATCATTTAATTAATATGAGATGAATAGAAATAGTCTAAGGGGTGAAAAACTTATGTAATTAATAAGAACAAACAAGATAAAAATGAAATAATTGAAAGGATATTCGACAGAACTGATAACAAAAAGACTGAGGTGATTTTAAATGAGCAAAGACAGAAAAGATGATAACCGTCTTGATAGGTTTCTTGAAGAAACTCATTTAGGTGCACAAGGTAAAAAACCTAATAAAAACAGTAGAAAAGATGACGGGCGATTGGATAAATTTCTCAAAGAATCTCATAAGGGCGGAAAGAAACTATAAAAAAGAAAACAAGCCCAACTGTCTAATCCGTTTTCATAATTGTTTTACCATATAAAATATAATATCCCACCTATAATAGCTGCTAAAAATATAACTCTTGTTGCGAATATTGATACTTCCTTTGCTAATCTTGTATTCCCACTTCTTATCATTGTACAGTTAGTTTTAACACCTTATATAGATTAATATATAAAATGTCAACAAAACTACATTAACAAGTAAACCGACATAGACCACACGCACCATTACTTTCATATGTAAATCAATATGCTTGCCTATCATGATTTCATAAGAAGTGCGAAATATTTTTAATTCACGCACTCACATGGAGTGCGACAAGGATCCGTTTCGCTTGCCCCATATTTACGCTCATTTCAATCCGCGCACTCACATGGAGTGCGACGTCTATGCTTGTTTGTGGTTGCGCCATCATTTCCTATTTCAATCCACGCACTCACATGGAGTGCGACCGTAAACTCACATGGAAAAGATGACATGGTTTGGATTTCAATCCACGCACTCACATGGAGTGCGACAAAAAGTACCCTTGATTAATCAATTGAGTACTTAATTTCAATCCACGCACTCACATGGAGTGCGACAATCGGTTATTCGCAAGCCTACGTCAGTCAATTGATTTCAATCCACGCACTCACATGGAGTGCGACGTTGAGTATTTATACCGCTACTTGCGATGGGATATTTCAATCCACGCACTCACATGGAGTGCGACGTGGACAGAAGCGTATCATCAGATTCTAGCTTTAATTTCAATCCACGCACTCACATGGAGTGCGACCCAACCTATAGCTATATACACTAAAATCGTAAGTTATTTCAATCCACGCACTCACATGGAGTGCGACATTGGATTGGAAAAGTATAACGTCACAGTTGGATATTTCAATCCACGCACTCACATGGAGTGCGACTCCAGCTAGTTGATAGACTTCCTTCTTATTTAAATTTCAATCCACGCACTCACATGGAGTGCGACCTCTTTATCGCTTGCTATGAGAATATGAGCGAGGTATTTCAATCCACGCACTCACATGGAGTGCGACTTTATTCTCCTCAATTTCAACGCTTCTTATAGCCATTTCAATCCACGCACTCACATGGAGTGCGACGTATCGTTACTGGAAGCAAGGTTATGATGGTGGAATTTCAATCCACGCACTCACATGGAGTGCGACTTAAACTGTTCGAATATTATTCGCCTACCATAGCATTTCAATCCACGCACTCACATGGAGTGCGACAAGTGACGAGATCGCGGGCGAGGATGACTTCTTATTTCAATCCACGCACTCACATGGAGTGCGACGACAAGTTTTCTAATGAATAATGCTAGTCTACTAATTTCAATCCACGCACTCACATGGAGTGCGACGCTAAAATGACAAAAGCAGGGGAGTTATTACTACATTTCAATCCACGCACTCACATGGAGTGCGACCGCAACGGTGGAGAAATGCAAGGGATAGTGTATACATTTCAATCCACGCACTCACATGGAGTGCGACGATATTTACCTATTCTTACAGCATACTCAAATGATATTTCAATCCACGCACTCACATGGAGTGCGACCCCGATTTCCTTTGCTTTCAGTGACAAGCAATTTATTTCAATCCACGCACTCACATGGAGTGCGACTGTTAGCGTGCTTAAATACTGGGTAAACAGACTTATTTCAATCCACGCACTCACATGGAGTGCGACTCAATAGCCTCTGTATTTCCTAATAAACCAGAGCATTTCAATCCACGCACTCACATGGAGTGCGACTTGCAACTCCGTTATAAGCATATAAGATACTTTCTATTTCAATCCACGCACTCACATGGAGTGCGACCAGCAGGGCAAGACTTTAGTATAGCTGTTGAGGGAATTTCAATCCACGCACTCACATGGAGTGCGACAACTAGACACAACCATTCATTATTAAACGTTGTTATTTCAATCCACGCACTCACATGGAGTGCGACGGAATAACACCATTGTCGTATGATGTTACATCTGCATTTCAATCCACGCACTCACATGGAGTGCGACTACAAATTGTGGATTTAGGGCAACATGATCAACATTTCAATCCACGCACTCACATGGAGTGCGACCGCTAATTAAATCGGTAGCAAACGAGTTTACTAATTTCAATCCACGCACTCACATGGAGTGCGACGAATGTAGCCGGGAATGTGTCGCTCAACATTTAGATTTCAATCCACGCACTCACATGGAGTGCGACTATTAGGTGTATTAGCAATCAAAACATTAGGAGATTTCAATCCACGCACTCACATGGAGTGCGACTGGACCAATTCCAACGTTCGCAAAGTTGCCTAATTATTTCAATCCACGCACTCACATGGAGTGCGACGGGAACATCATGAATGAATCGTCTCGTACATTAAGTATTTCAATCCACGCACTCACATGGAGTGCGACTCAAGCGAGAGAAATTCATTAACTCCGGCTATATATTTCAATCCACGCACTCACATGGAGTGCGACACAAGCTAAGCTGATAAGTAATTGCTGATATTACCATTTCAATCCACGCACTCACATGGAGTGCGACGATGATGCGGGCCGTATTTTTTCGTTTATGCCGATAATTTCAATCCACGCACTCACATGGAGTGCGACCGATACCGAGTAACGCTTGTCCGTCGCAACTATCATTTCAATCCACGCACTCACATGGAGTGCGACTTTTAACTTCGTTAATTCCGCTTTATCCTTTCGATTTCAATCCACGCACTCACATGGAGTGCGACTTAGCGACAAACCTATTAAACAAGAGTTATTGCCCATTTCAATCCACGCACTCACATGGAGTGCGACACTCACAAACTCCTTTATTATTGCACATAAAGAAATTTCAATCCACGCACTCACATGGAGTGCGACAAGATGATTTGGAAAGTGCGCTAAAGTGTTTCAATATTTCAATCCACGCACTCACATGGAGTGCGACGTTGCATGGAAAAAGGCAACTGATATAGGTGAAGTATTTCAATCCACGCACTCACATGGAGTGCGACGCAAAATGGCATTATCTTTCAGAAATACCATCATTATTTCAATCCACGCACTCACATGGAGTGCGACGATGGTACGCAAACGAGCTCGGGGCAGGTGTTAATTTCAATCCACGCACTCACATGGAGTGCGACTGATATGTTTAATGATTGGTATTTAAACGTTTTTATTTCAATCCACGCACTCACATGGAGTGCGACTCCGTTTTCGATATTTGCCCATTTGCATCTGGTTATTTCAATCCACGCACTCACATGGAGTGCGACTCAACTATTTGCCCTCTACTGATTTAGAACAAGCAATTTCAATCCACGCACTCACATGGAGTGCGACAAAAACAACAAGATGCACTAGCGCAGAAACAATGGATTTCAATCCACGCACTCACATGGAGTGCGACGTTTTCTATTTTTCTATTGTGGGGGTAATATAATATTTCAATCCACGCACTCACATGGAGTGCGACGGCATGGAAAAAGTGTTTTGCTGACATTTGGAAAATTTCAATCCACGCACTCACATGGAGTGCGACGATAGTATGACTTGTTTTCTAGTCATATCACTAGGATTTCAATCCACGCACTCACATGGAGTGCGACTGATTCATTTAAAGGCGTATTAGTCATGAGTATTATTTCAATCCACGCACTCACATGGAGTGCGACGCAGAATCCAAAAAACAGCGTAGACAGTAACTTATTTCAATCCACGCACTCACATGGAGTGCGACATCTGCATAGTGTTATCTATCATCATAGTTACTAATTTCAATCCACGCACTCACATGGAGTGCGACATTTCCATAATTATTTAATTCACCAATCTTAACCATTTCAATCCACGCACTCACATGGAGTGCGACGGCTATACATGGAATGGCAAACCGATTACAACGATTTCAATCCACGCACTCACATGGAGTGCGACGTAACGGATGGGAGATGGCTGACCCTGTTATTGATATTTCAATCCACGCACTCACATGGAGTGCGACCGAAACTAAAACTAGTGTCGCAACTAATAATGTAGATTTCAATCCACGCACTCACATGGAGTGCGACAGCGATTTTTTTCATAAAAAACACCATATATAGTTTTTAAAATGAAAATTTCGCTACTTCCTTGTTAATTAAAGGACATCTTTTATAATGATTATAAAATAGTAGACAAACAGTATAGCATTTAGGTGCGAAACCTCTTACTATTTTATGTGCACATCACGTTCGCACCTAAATAATTAAAGTGCCTTCTATATCTAGAGATTCCTTAACACCAACATGTTCAACTTTTGATTTATAATTATTTCCTAGACGATAGAATCGTAGGCTATCTTGGCTCACATCAATGATACTTATAAGCTCAAATTTCAAAGATTCAAATTGTGTAGCATCCAGAACACATTCAAACACTGAATTTTGAACTCGTTGACCATAGTTTTGACATGCCTTTGAAACTTTTCTTAATCTTTTCTGACCACCACTACTCACTGTACTAACATCGTACGTAATTAATACTAGCAAACCACCACCTACTTCCAGAAAAATGGAGGATATTCATCCAAATCTTCTCGTAAATATCTAGCTAATAGTAATGCCTGTGCATGAGGAACCAGTCCCCACATTATTTTTTCTCCTAAGTAGGGATGGGTAATCTGTTCCTGCTTTTTATTCTGCCATGCAGATAAAAAATTTTTTCTTGCATCATCAGTCATAATGACCGCACCATTTTCTTTTATAAAAAAATCATCCTTGTTCATAACCTTTTTATTAATTAGTGAGAGTACAAATCTATCAGCATAAACACCCCGTAATTCCTCCATTAGATCTAATGCAAGGGAAGGCCTCCCTGGTCGTTCTCTATGTAAAAAACCAACATAAGCATCCAATCCAACTCCTTCCAATGCAGCTGCCATATCGTTTGCCAACAAAGAATAAGCAAAGGAGAGCATCGCATTAACGTTGTCTAGCGGAGGCCTTCTAGAACGAGTATGAAAAAAGAAATCCTCTTTCTGTTGTAAAATCATCTGATTAAGCAACTTATTATAACTAACAGCCGCTTGACCTTCCCAACCTCTTAAGGATTCTAAATCCTCACAGTTCCTAACCTCACGGATTACAGATGACAAATACGTAGAAACAGCTTTGAATTGTTTAGCATCGATCCTTAGTGGATAATCTCTAGTCATCCTTTCAATAATCCACTTGTTATTGTAAATCTTCCCGACAATAAAATTTCTTGCCACTTTTGCAGAATGAACTTCATTATCAGAAATGCGATATTGCTTTTTTCTTAGAACTACATTGCCTTTGCTCTCTCCAATTACTCTAGCTAGAAAACGTCCATTCTTTGTAAAAAACGATAATGAAATGTTTTTATCCGCACAATACCCCATGATTGCTGGACTTGCACCTGTATAACCGAAAGTGGTGATAGCCTCCAGATTATGAAGAGGAACTCGTGCAAGTTTTTCCTCTTCTTTTTGAACGACTACATTGTCTCCATCTAAAGATAAATAAACATCTGGTTGAGTAACATAAAGAGTATTCAGTAACTTTTTCACTCATTAACCCTCCCCTCAATATAACTTTTCACAGTTTTCTTATTCATCAAGGACGGCATACATATATTTTGAAGGGAGCACCGAGTGCAAAAAGCACCTGTTTTTACTTTAGGTGTGTGTCTTCTATTATAATAATCTACCATTTCTGCAGCAGTTTTTCTTACTCTATCCTTCTTGTCTTCTGTTATTGAAACTTCAACTCTATGTTTAATTTCATGATAATATAAATAGCCCGTCTCTACCCCACATAGAAGCATTTCCTCTAAGCACATGGCCTGCGCTATCAATTGTAATACATCAGATTCATTTGATTTTGGTTTTCCGCGTTTGTACTCAACTGGATACGCTCTGAACTTACCATCTAAACCATTAATTTCAACACCACTTTTAGTATCCTTAATAAACTCCACTACGTCACATATTCCGGTTAGATTGAGTTCATTTGACTTAATAGGCATCCCTCGAACAATGAGCTTACCACCACGTTTTTCTCTAATAAATGGCTTGTCTGCTTTTTGGTGAAGATGTTGTCCCTGAACCGTTCGAACATTCTCTTCCCATTGTTGCTCAATATGAATGAGTGCCCACTGACGCTTGCAGAATTGGAAGTGTTGAATGCCAGATAGCATTAAATACTCCTCTTCTTCATTATTGACCATCGATAATCTCTACTTTTAATCCATCTAGTTCATGGACAATAATTTCATAGTCCTCAGAACTTTTGGGTTCATCTTTCAGTTTGTTTATTTCAAGAAGTCGATGAACCTTAGCAGACGAATATTGCCCAAGCCTTGAATTATGCTCCCACCAACACACTTTTAGCACTTCCATACTTCCATCAGGTCTCGCTGAGGAAGCATCATTTTCAAAAAGAGTAATCAATGCATTTTTTAGTTTAAGAGCATCCTCATTAGAGAAACCTGTTTTTTCTGCTAACTGAGTATTTATGCTACCGTAAAATTTATACACCCCAAAATCCACACGATGTTTCATCCCCATCGTATCCGACCCTTTTGATTCACTTGTTTCTGAGTTTACACTTTTGGTAATCTGCATACTCGTAATATCTATAGGATCTATACTTGTTGCTGTATGAATTGAGACAGGTCCTCTTACCCCGACTGACACTCCTTTACCTGCTCCTTTAAAAGCAAATACTTGCCCAAAACTTCGAACGTCGAACCATGTTTTACAAGCAACTTCTGCATATAGCTCAGCATTATTTTTTTTCCCTTTTAATGCCGCAACCAACTCCTCATTCGCATCTGCCCTTTCTTTCAAACTATTAAATTCGTCTGCTTTTTTATCATTAGATTGAACAAAGATTGACTCTTCCATATCTAATAGACGATTGCGAATTTTACGCTTCAAAGCTACATCTGAAACTTCTCCATACCCATCGTAATTTTGACGCGGACGGTTACCATTCAAAGGGTCACCATTTGGATTTGCTTTTGTTACAGAAAACACTATTGCAAAATCAACTTTGTGGTCTAAACTCGCCATTCTATTCTTCCTCCTTATTTTGTACTTCTTGTATATTTTCTTGTTTATCTTTTTTTTGGTATAAATCTTGCCGTTGGCTGTAAAAACCTAGTAAATACCGACCTGAAAGTGGCCTATTATTAAAATTATCCATTTCAATACGAGAGCCAACCTCATCCAAAAGTTTATTATAATACCAGACATTTTCTCCCAATCTAGCTTGATATGGTTGTAATGCTGACTGTATGGTTGTCCATGTTCTAGCTGGATGTTGAGCAAATGAGTTCATATATCTTCTAGCATTTGTTGCCCGCTTATCATCTCCTAAGGCATTCCGCTCCAGCACATCTGCAATTGCTAACAATCTACCAAATAAATAATCGCGATCGTTTGTCTCCTTATCTAATGCCACTGAATAACCCTCCTTCTTGTTAATTAATGCACAAGCAATACTTAAAGTCTTTTCCCATTCCCAGTTTTCCATTCCTTCTGGATGTGAGGCACGATTTATAGTATTCCGAATAATATCTAGCGGTATTTGACGACCATCGACAATACAAGGAATCAACCTTTCTACCAAACCTTTAACAATTTTGTCACTCGCATTTGCTCCATATGCAGCAAATGCGATGTCCTTTGGTGCAGGTGCCCCATAAAACGGTTGGACTTTACCAACTTGATTCTTACGATATCGATGCCACCACACACAACTGGTATGCCACTCCTTTAACTTATCTAAATAAAAGGCTTTATCTAAACTTCGGTAGTATAACACGGCCATTCTTCCTGTTGTTGCGGAATCAAGAACTAAGATTTGAACCTTGTCACCCGGCTGTAATTTTGCCTTATAACCTGAAATAGCTTTTGAGATTTGTTCTGCATAATATTTCATTGTGTTCTCATTTATCGTCTTACTCTCCGATTCATCTGCCGTTTCATCTGCCGCAAAAATGGAGCTATCTTCAGCTATATCTGGAATTTCTTCCAAATCAATTCCCCAAACAAGGAATACCCTGCCATCAATAATTATTTTTGCTTGCTTATTTATTAGCCATTTCAATGCGTTATGTGCTTTTTGTGAAACTTCATAGCTAATACTTGCCACTTCACCTGATTCTTTGAAACGTCCTCGAAAAGTAAAACCATTAGTGTCGTTCGCAGAAATTAGTTTCGCCTTGTCAGCTGAATTTCTAATTTTATTAGCGTGTCGTTCTGTAATAGGAAGTAACTTACCCGTAACATAACAAACATCCTCATCCCCGAGCATTGCATTATAATGCTGTTTAAAAGACTCATACATATCCATATTCTTCCACACATCAAGATTAAAGACTCCAGGCTGATGAACTGTAAATCGTATAAAGGCACTTTCTTGTCCACCTGTTACAACGGAAAAAATAGGAGGTTTCGCATCTTTCTTATTCCATGAGGAAAGTAGTAAATCATGTTCATCTGTCCATAAAACCTTCTCTTTCACTAAATCTTTAATCAAATGACCTTTTTGTAAGTACGTATAGATACTTTTTACTTCATTAATCACATAAGGAGATTCTGCCCATTCCTTTAATTGACCAATATAGACATCGTAAGGATTCTCATCAGTTTTAATTTTCCCTCCATACTTTGCAAAGTCACCAGCTACATACATGAGTTTGTCGTGTAATGGATACGGAGCAACTACTTTTCCAGCGCGGCTTGATGATTTTTCAGTTGCTGGTATAACAGTGACAGCATTGTTCTTATCCGTAATGACATCAGCAGAGTGAAAATCTCCTTGAGGCGTTACTCTCACTTCAATATGCGCTGTTTGTGTCGTATGAGATACTGGGAGTAATGTATATTCCTGTCCATTC
Organism: Bacillus sp. HMF5848; assembly: GCF_003944835.1. Classification (GTDB taxonomy): domain Bacteria; phylum Bacillota; class Bacilli; order Bacillales; family HMF5848; genus HMF5848. The sequence continues at coordinate 1,377,540 of NZ_RWIV01000001.1, read as the reverse complement.
GGCCGTTGTTCAATTGCACCTACTCTACTGATATTCGCTTCATAAGTTTCATATAAATTTAGCAGCCAACTCATCCTTTTCACCTCTCAGCTTCAAACTGCTCCCATAACGCGTCCGCCGATTCAATTTTAGAACGATCAAATGTGAGCGGTTCCATTTCACGTAACACTCGAATATTCGTACATTGATCTGGACGTTTAAAGCGAATAATTCCTTTTTCCATTGTTGGATTCCATAGGCGAACTTCCATTTGATTGCATCCTGTTTCATCTGGATAATTAATACCGTGGACCATTGTTCCAAGAGGCATTTCTTCTAGATGATCGTAATATCCTTCTCCGGAGCCAAACTCGCACGGCTCAACATATCCTTGACATTCACGTGTACCAAGGAATATATCTCTTCTTCCACCAGCTTTCAACGAACGTTTAAGAATGTTATGATGCTTATTTTCGTCACGGTCGAATGCCAAATCAGGACGGTGGTGGTTAAAGATAAAATGAGCCCTTACCTGATAGCGCACATTCTTCAAGTACGTATAATTCGCCAATGTATTCCCACCAGAGTATTCAATCGGTCGAATACCTTTCGACTCCATTCTAATCTGGTTCATAATCCGAACCTCATCAATAATAAACATAATAGTGGGCTTCCAGTAAATACTTTCGACTATACCTTTCAATGACTGATATGTAGGTACGTTATACGTCATTTTCTCTCCGCCCATTTTCGTTAGTGGATCCGTAAACAATGCATATGATCCATAAACTTCAAATTCTATTGAATTTCTCATAAGTCACCTCCGAATTTCACCTTTTTTCTAACTAATTAGATTATTAATTCATAGATTATGAATTTATAATCTTCTCTCTTTTGATGCTTAGACCAAAGAGTCGCTGATAACTGCACGGGTTAAAATATATTTCAAACTAAATAGGTACCTACCATCGAGATAGATTTTAAATTATTTTCAAAAAAAGTACCCTCCCGCTCCACTCTCATTCTTTATGTCTACTCCATACTTTTCGTTGTAAGCTCCTTTCTTTAAAACAAATATTTGCCCATCAAATACCGTTTCTAATCCTCCATTTCGCTCTAGCTCGTCCAATTCATGCTTATATAAATTTACACTAAATTGTTGAGATCTTTTAAGCAAATTACCAAGTTCCTCGATTGTCTCATCACCATTTAAGTCAGCAATAATATCCTCTCCTTCCTCAAATGGAACAAGGGCAGTAGTGGTTTCATGCTCAATAACTTGAAAATACTGAGCAGCTGTTCCGTAACTATTAGCAAGAAATAACGGCAATTCTTTTTTATTTTGATGCCTGTAAGCTTTACAATAATTATTTTCAGATCGTTTTTGCATTAGTAGATTCGTTTGATAGTTATCTAATTTTTTCACGTAATAATTTGAGCGGGTTGAAAGCCCATTATAGTATCCTTGAAAATAATTTCTCATCGCATCTTGAGATAGTAAATGTCCACCATGACTACATGGATCCATTTGCAAATCTTTTAAGATTATTTTAGTTAGTTGTTTCCCCACTTCAATCTCTCTTAATTTACTTAACTTTTCCTCCTCATGGTCAATAATATATACTCTTCCAATCTCTAATTCCCCATGACGATTGCAACGACCCGCAGCCTGCGCAATGGAATCCAAACCAGCAAGTGAACGAATAACACATGAAAAACTAACATCTACACCTGCTTCAATTAATTGCGTACTAATACAAATGATTGGATCCTTATTCTTCAAGCGAATTCTTACTTCTTCAATAATTTTGTTTCGATGTGCGGCACACATCGAAGTGCTTAAGTGATATATTGGAATCCCAGCTAGCTGGGAAGATAATTTTTCAAATAAATCTTTTACAACCGCCTTTGTATTCAATATGATTAAAATACTGTTTCTTGTTTCTAGTTGTTCTTCAACAAAAACAGCCAATCTGTCATTATTAAATGATTCTTGGGTTGCTCTATCAATAATTTCTACTCGCTTAAACGAAGTGATAACATCGTCAATGTTCTCGATCATCTCTGCTTCTGGTGATATTTCTAATTGATACTCTACAAAATCAAGCGCTGGTTGTGTTGCCGTGCATAACACAATGCTACTGTTTCCATATGTTTTTAAAAAGTTGAGCGCACTATTAAATAAGGAAATACAAGATACCGGCACTTTTTGAACCTCATCAAATATAATTACTGCTTCACTTAAATTATGTAGCCTTCTAATATTCCGACTACCTTTGGCATAAAACGTATCTAAAAATTGGACCATTGTGGTAAAAATAATAGGAGAATCCCAATTATCTTTTGCTAACTTTAATTTTTCCTTAATACACATAATGCCATCATGGTTTTCATCTTCATCATTTTCATCAATATCTATAATTACGTTAGAATGATGCTCCAAAACATTTCCATCATCCTTTAATATTTTTCTGACTTCCTCGGCATTTTGTTCAATAATCGTTGTAAAAGGAACCACATAAATAATCTGTTTCTTATTAAATTCTTGAGCATGTTTGAGTGCATATCGCAAGCTCGCTAATGTTTTTCCTCCACCAGTGGGGATGGATAATGTATAAATTCCCGAGGGCTTCTTTGCAAATACCTCGCAGTGCTCAGACATTTTTCTGCGCAGCACATTAATTGGCGTGTTTGCATCTTTATGATTTAGAAAAGAATTGTTTTTCTTCATTAATTTTTCATAATAAGACTTGAATAACTGTTTGCGGTTATCTGGAGGGATATGCGACTTATTTTCTTCAAATAATCTTGTATTTGTTCGGTCAGCATCAATTAGTGCGCTAAAAATGAATTTGGTTAAAAACATACATTTTTGCTCAGTCGTTTTTGTTTTATCTTTTTCAAGGAATATTTTTAACTCTTTTGTTGCTTTTTCGACGTAATCTGCAAAGTCGGCTTCACTGATTACTGATTTAAAAAACATTGCTTTTGTTCGAGGATACTCTTCTAGGTCACTCTTCTGAACTCTTTTTAAATAGGGGGATTCCAAGTTTTCATTTAAGAAATCTTTTAAATAAGAATGATGTGAGATAATAGCATTTCCAACAATCTCTGCTAATCTTGCAGGAATTTCTTTTATGTTTTTCGTGTGGTATAAGTCATATAATAGTTTTCCGCCAGCAGTGGAATGATCAACTGTGCCACGAGCGGGAGCTGTTTCTGGATGAAAGACAGCTGCCTTTATGTAATTAGAAAACTCTTTGGTATATTTACCCATATCATGCAGCATGCCAGCTAATCCCGCAATATGCCTTACACCAATTTTGTCACCAAAACTCTCCGCAAGCTCCTTTACTTCTAATAAATGTTCTTCAATAGTTTGAATCTGTTTATCAATTTTCCGAATATGTGCAATATTTGTCATTTCTATTACCTTCCTAATCTTTACGTTAAATAAATTACGCTTTATCTAAACTAGGACATTATGACTATTAATTACTATTCTGGAATTTAACTGGAATAAAGTCAATGATTTTCCTAATATTTCTAAGTAAGTTCATAATTTTCCTTGTATAGGGGAAACCTGGTCCATTAGGATAAATTATCAAAGTACTAATACTCACACAGCAACGCTTATAATAACACTCATAGAAGATGGACAGAAGCAATATACAAAGGTGAAACATAACCCAATCATAAAAAAGGAGCCACCTCTACCAAAATACATAAAAGAAGAGTGTCGTCTCTATCAACACTCCTTGCAACTGCTCTTAGCGCAAAAACCAGGTATTCGCCTGGGCTTTTAATTTCCGCGTCTATTTCCCCCATTAATGTATATATTTTCGATTTTGTGTCCATAATGTTTTTGTAATCTCGATTTTGTATCCATGAAGGTATCCCTTTATAGATATTAAATCGAAATTTGGTCAGTGAAATAGCCCTATATCAAGGCTATTCCACTATCTGATGCAACACTACCTTCAGTATCGTTTAAGCAGTTTCGATTTTGCATCCAACATTCAATTTATATTTTCGATTTTTTATCCAGTACTATCATTGATTAATGACAAAGGATTCTGTCTGAACTTAATATCATAATCAATCGTGTTGTCATTTCGCTTTGTAATTAATACTTGGTCAATACTGTATAGAGTGAATAACCTCTGTTCCGTATTTGATAAATTTAAGATTACAGTGTCTTGCAATTGCATAATAATTGATTCTAGTTGTTTTTCTTCTTTCAGCAGTTCAATATCAGATATCTTATCATTCAAGCTTTTAATTTGATTAGCTAAACGAGCTTTGACATTTTTAAATACTATGTTTAAATTTGACCGATTGTTTGCAATAGTGCTTTCATTTATCTCAATCAGCTTTTGTTTATCGTGTAAAACTTTTCTATTCTTATAAAGTTCAAACAAGCAAGCATCTATTATCGAAATTGCCTTGTCCCGAATTATCGAGCTGTTAAATGCGAAATACGTATCCATTCGGTCCAGAAGTAATTTATTCAAACTTATCGCTTCAATCTCATAATTACAGATATGGCAATAGTATTTGAGGTAGCTATATTTGTTCTCACCTTTACCAGTTGAGGCATTGCGATGTGACAATGAATTACTACAGTTCGTGCAGATAAGCAAACCACTATAGATAAAAGGTGTCTCTAATTTACTGTATTCTTTTTTAAATGTGCGATTAGCATCAATTATTTTTTTTAGAAAGTGCGGAACAATAGGTGTATGTGCATTTTGTATTGACTGACACTTCTTAGTACCTTGACCTGGTCCATGGAATTTCCATTCTAGAGTTCCTAGATAAACCGGATTTTTAAGAATCACGTCAATAGTACTTCCATTCCATCGCTTGTTTGATGGTGAAGGTACTTCAGCATCATTCAATATATGTGCAATTTTCTTAACAGAATGTCCCCATGAAGCTAAGTGATATATAAAGCGAACAATAGGTGCATCTTTGTTAGGCACTAGCTTCTTGTTAACCTGATCATAGCCAAATGGGACAACTGAACCTGGCCGATTTTCATTAACCAAGGCGCTTATTTGACTGTCAACTGCATGCCTTGCTTTATTGTGGGATTCACCATTTGCAACAATTAAATGGATTTTGACATCAAAATCAGCTGGCGTCCAATTATCATATTTAGTTGTTGTGTAAAATTTGATTTCTGGCTTTTTTGCAATAACATCGTTATAAAACTCGGATACAAAAGAGTAAATTTTTCTATCAATCCTAGAAAAATCGTAAAAAATGACTGCGTCAATATTTCGGGTTAAAATAGCATCCTTCAATTTATTTAAGCCTTTTCGTTCGTTAGCATTCTTTTTAAAAGCACTTACGCCATCATCATAAAAGATATTATCACTAGGGAGCAGTAAGCCCTTTGCTTTAGCATAGTCTTTAATATGACTGAGCTGGATTTCAAATGAATCATTTCCTTTTTGTTTATGAGAGGATCTCCTGATCATCGCTGCAGCAACTTTCTGTTTTTTATTCTCAATCATAAGAGTACACTCTCCCGTATCTCATCTTTGTTTACGTAGTCACAGAAATAAAAATGGAAAACGATTGATTCACTATCAACAAGAGTTTTAGCGACAAGGATTCCAACATATTTTTGAATATCATTTGTTGAGACCAACCTAATGAGGTCCAATCCCGTAACCAGCTGGCCAATATTACTTTGGTAGTATTCTAGAAATAGGATCTTATCATTTATTTCTTTTCGATCTTTTTTTAAGTCATTCAATTTGAAAAGTATTGGTTCATACTTACCCTCTATGAACATATTAGGTGACATACAAGTTAGTTGCTCTTCTGTTTTCATGATTTTCTTGTGTAGTTGCTCCGCACTGTTTCGATGATCTCTCATAAGGTCACATAACATTTTATTAGCTAGCTCTCGTAGCTTGTCTTGGTCAAGTGATTTCAAAACATCTAAAGTGCGATTAAATAATAACTCGTTATAGTCATCGACACTAATCGAGACCTTCTTATGTTTGTTACTGCAACTATAACTACCTGAACCACCAACTTTGTTCTTCACGTAACGCATTTCTTTTTGGCATTCACCACAACGAGGCCTTAATACGTCTTCATCGACTCGTCCCTGTAAGTCCTTATTAAGTTGTTTTACATACGGCCCTATAACTTTTTGTATACGTTCGAACGCATCTATCGAAACAACTGGTTCTACATACGTTAATTGATTATACTTTTTCCCTACCTTTTCATGCCCCGCATAGAACGCATCTGTTAAGATATTAATTATCTGGATAGGATCTTTTTTTAACTTTGTTGTTTTATATTCGTGTAACAACTTAAGAAACTCTTCTGTATTAATAATGTTCTGAGCACTTTCAAACAACCCAAACAACAATTGTTTTCTGCTATCTAATTTATACTCTTTATGATTTGCATGTTTTATAGTGTTATATCCATATTTCTTAGGTGGTACCCTTTTGTTCACGTCACTCATCCTTCTTGCAATTGCCTTCCCCTCTTCTTCAATGAGAACTCCATTGAACCCTTCTGTATAAGGATTTGAACTAAATGGCGGATAATATGAATCATTAGTTGTAAACACTACATTGATATCATTCATTAGGAACAAGTCTACAAGTTCCAAATACTCATAGAAATTTCTAGTTAGTCGTGTACGGTCGTAAGTATATATAGTTTTTACTGACCCTGATTGAATCATTTTTATAATTTCCCGCATTTTATCTCTTTTTGATAGAGGAACCTTATTTGACGAAATTCCAAGTTCGTTAAATTCTACATACTCACTTTCATCAAGGGTCATTCGGTACTCTTCGTCTGCTGTCATTTGCATTTCAAGACTTTGTTGCTGTGTACTGACTCTCCGATGAAACACATCATACTTTTGTATTACGTTTTTTATTTCATTATTCATAATCCATCTCTCCCTGTTTTTTGTGCTTCTGACTTAAAATAGCCCCTTGCAACTCAATTGGTATGTTAAGTTTCTCCAATATTGCCCGTTCTAGTAATCTTTCTAACCATACATCTCCAATTTTGTTGTTCTTATCGGTGAACTGTATTTTGGTTTTCCTTTTCTTCATTACAACCACCTCCAATCAATTCCATGATTGACTGGAGGAAAGTGATTTATACCTATTGTATTTGAGCTTTATCCAAATCAAATTCCATTTGTATATTTATTCCTTGCCTTACATCTGGCCTTCTAATCGCCACCGCAAATGTACGATGACCTGGAAGGCCCGATTCTATTATTCTATTACTCATTCCAATCCCCCTAACTGAGACATATGTCGTATATAACTTTTCAGACATTCTTTTGATACACCATGCTGGGTACTGTGTTGTTCCAAACGTCTAATCCAATTGATGTTCTCAACCTCTGTTTTTTTCTTTACCATATTTGACACCTACAGTCCCGACTTGTACTTTTTAATTTTCTTCTGATTACAATTGCGAATTTTTACTGATGGCTTTTGTTGTGCTATCTTCATACAGTCTCTCCTCTTGATTATTTTTATTTAACAAGCGCTTGTTAATTTAATAGTAATAAATTTAAAATTGGGGTTTTTAAAAAGTGGGGGTTTTTTTTCAAAATAATATTATTTTGACACAAAATGTTCACGGTGTTTTCCGTTTATCAACTTGTTTTTTTGATATAATTAAAATTTTAACTAAAAATATAAAAAAGCGTCCATGGAAGTATCCATGGACGCAAGTCAAACTTATTAAATCCAACACATATTGCACACCCAATCAAATAAGGTATAATTTAGTAATTCCCTTAACGACTGTATACTGATGCTGACAGAGAACTGCACAAAACTCTGGGGCCACCTGTAGTATCGAAATGGAAATAGATATTCGCCCGTTTGACACCTGTTAACTAACTCTTACCCAAGAGATATATCATCACACCTTTTACAACACTGAAGAGACTACTAATGAATTATGCTACTAGAAATATATATTTTACTAGAATGTCAGTTTAAATATATTCAACCAAGATGTTTCATCTCACTATCACATGACTATCTTTGTCGTCGTTCTACTTTGCAGCTGTTTATGGATGTTTCAGTCAAAGACATGCTTCGGGCCATCACAGGCGGCGAGGAAGGATTTCACGAACCTATCCCCCACTAGGATAAAGTAACAAAGTGCTAGCAGTGTGCTTGGCCTTTTGTATATATAGACCCTAAGTGTCTCTGAAATAAAAAGAAGAGGGAGTGATTACAGCTACGAAAATGCACCATATTTCCAGAATGTGCGGCAAAATTTACTATCTAATGATTAGACATTTGCTAATATAAGTTTAATAATGGAGAAGCCTGATTCTCCTTATTATTAATGTAGACTAGGCATATGAACATCCGAGAGCGCTAGCTTGTTGGATAGTAAGGTTGTACTACGCAGCAAATTAGTTGTTCCGTTACCATCTGCTATTATATAACGTAATTTTAGCAACACAGCAATCCACATGCATCATAAGTTATGTTAGCGAAACGTTTTCTTAAATAACAATTCAGAGGTTAAATTATCCCATTTTTACCCAGGGGTGAGTTCTGTGAAATTGTAAATTATGGTCCACTTAAAGACTTGCTATCATCATACTTTAATATCACGCTATTCAAAGTATCTTTCATCCTTTGAATAATCTAATAAAAACTCTTGAAGATTGTTGGCAATCTTTTTATCGTAATAATATATTTGTCCATAATTTTCTTTTGAAAAACCTATTGAAAAATATGCCGTTTCATTACTTTCAAAGAACACGAGTTTATCATTATCAAACTCGTTGTATATTTCTATATCCTGACAGTTGAAAAATTGACCATCTTTATTTCTAAACTCAGCAATGCTTTTAGGATCCATAATACGATTAATATTGCCGTTTTTAGTTTCCAAGAAACCATAACCTATTTCTAATAAGAATTTACGAAATAATTCTGGTAAAATGATACCTATTTTATCTTCTTGCTCTTTCAGCTTTTCAACCGACACTGAATAAAATGTGTTGTTTTTATTTTTTTGAATGTTTTCAAACATTTCAATTCTCTCCTACCCGAATATTTTTTTGGAAAGTGATTCAGCTGCATGGATTCCACCTTGATGTTCATTTGGAAATTTTGCAGGAACAATATTCCACCACTCATGCGGACCCTTAACTGAATTTTCAATTACGTGGTGTGCATCATGTCGCTGCTCTGCTTTCCTAAGAACATTTCCTGCGTCATCCAACACATCTTTATCATAAATTGGCCACTTCTCTCCAGTATTTCTCTCCCACTCACCTATTAACGTATTCTTAACTTTGTTAAATTCTTGGCGACGTTCTGCTGTTTCTTTTGGGGAAAGTTTGAAATAATCATTATCCTTAATATTCCTGTCAATTAACTCTTTCTGGTTCTTTGGAATAACTCGATCCGTGATTTTTTCAATCTGATTCAAGTATTCTGAGAATCGGGTTTTATCAATAGCTTGTCCGACTTCAGTTGTCTTCTTAACTACTAACTCACCAGTTTCTTTAACAGTTTTTACAGCTACTTCTTCAGTGCCTTCTTTAACCGCTTTCTTAGTTGCCGCTTCGACACCTTCATGAACTGTTTTTTCTGCAACAACTTCAGTTCCTTCTCTCATAACTGTTTTCACCGCATTTTTTCCAAGTTCTGTTCCTGCCTTCACGCCAACAGCTGCACCAGTTGCTAAGCCAGCAGTCGCAACAGTTACACCTATCAACGCAATATCAATACTAGCCGCTATAGCAAAAGCTTGCCAATCTCCTTCGCGGGCTGCATTGTATTCCGAAACACCAGGAACCATTTCTGCCACAAACTTCGTTGCATCTCCGAACTTTCCATCCTTAGGAGTAATTTTAGACACATAATTCTTATGGAAATTTTCCAAAGATTTATGTGCTACTTCTCCAACATTTTTAACGCCATCGCCAACAACGTCAAGAGTTTTGCCAAAATCAATTCCCATCATTCGCTCCCTTCATCGTTAACACACTACAAATTTCATCAATTTGTTCTTTCATAAGTCCTGTAGTTTTCTTTTGAACGAATGCTCTTAATGTATCAGGATTGCCTGACTCAACAAAGCCATCAAATGTCGTTTTGGACAATGAAAGAATGTCAAACAACAGATTTTGTAGCGTAGGGACTGAGCTTTCATCCCAGATAATATGACCTTGATGGTTCGTATAGGTTGCAATCATAATACTCAAAAGTTTTCTATTTACACGAGAAACTTCTATACTATTCAATGCACTAATAAGTTCGCCATGTTTGATTTGGTCATGTGGCAACCACGGTTCCATGATTGCTTTCATTATTTCCGTTCGAGACTCACGAATCGGTTTGATTACAGTTAGATTCTTATTGATATATGGACTCTCTTTGACATTAGCTTTATCAACCATCGTCAGAACCGGACTAATCCAGTCATTTTGATAAACAACAGCCACACCACTTGGCAATTTAGCAATTTCATTAACTTGATCAGGCGTTAGCCCCATAGAGCGTCCTACTGCTTCACGGTCGTTTGCTTCAGGTGTACGTAAAACAAGCTTGGTATTCGTATTCTTAATTGCAGCGATGTCTACTGATGAAGGTGATTGGTCAACAATGATGAAACCTTCACCATAAGTACGAATCTCTGCAATTGTGTTAGTCAACATTTCAACTGACTTACCAATTAAATCAGATTCTCCACTGACTGATGTGTTCCTCAATAGATTATGCGCTTCTTCAAGTACTGTAACGTGTTTAAGCCCAACATTATTTTCTGACTTCCGATCAACCCTATATTCATTCAAAATATAAACTATAAGCCCCATGATGAGCGCCTTAGTTTCACTAGATTTAACACGGCTAATATCTAAGATACAATTCTCATCAAAAAGCTTTTCGTATGGGGTTTGTTCATTTGTAAAAATGAATTTGTTCAATCCAATTGTAAGAGACTTGACTCGAGTAGTTAAGGCGCCGGTGTAGTTTCCTTTGACCTCTGCAGAATAGTCAGTTTCACCAATTAATTCCTCAAGTTGTTCCGCAAGAATCTCAAAGTCAGGGTATTCGACTTCATCACCTTCAAAAGTTGAGGAGCCCAAATCCCAACCAACTTCTTCATATGATTTCAAAATTGCGTTTTTGAAAAACGCTGGCATTGCATCATACATTGGCCAACATACACTGAATATTTCAACTAAACCATCTACATGTTCAAGTACGTGAATTGATTCAGGAAACTTGAATGGATTTAAGTTAATCAATGGTGCAATATTTGGATTTGTTGAGTAAACATTTACATCATCCCAATTTCCAAATACATCCTTATATTCCCCTTTCGCTGGTTCAACAACTAGGAATGGAATTTCGTCTTGGTGTAATTCATTGAGCAATTGATAAACTGTGTTACTCTTACCCGATCCAGTTGATCCAGTAATTAAGGTATGCATATTCAAACTCTTATTATCAAGTTCAACTGTTTTGTCCGTGACTTGGCCTAGATCAAACACTTTACCTAACGTGATGCGTTCTTTTGGATTATCACTAGACTTCTTCGGGAACAATTGATACGAATTAACCTCTTTACCAAATTCAGCGTGTTCAATTACAGGCATACCGGGTACTGTATTTCGAGGTAAGCCCAAGTGAAGTCCAAGTTCTTTACCACTAACAGCTGTTGACGCATTGGTGAACACATTCCCACCATATACAAACTGTGGATGAACAAATCGTGACAAGTATTGAGTCAAGTCCTCAAAATTATTGAAATTACTGCGCCAAGAGTTGATAGCAGACACTTCACGACCAGAGTTTTCACCATTCATTAGCGAGCGATAGTTACTTGCAGCAATCTCGGCAGCAGACATATCATCGGAAATAAAGTATCCCGCAACATTCCACATCCCATAACTATCAAACTCATTTGTTCTTTTAAGCTGACTATCGATAAGTTGTAGCATATCCGTGATTGCTTTATTCTCTACCGTTTTTGCAACCGAACTTGAAGATGATTCAGTAACTTGAGCATTTGGTGCAAGTGATTGGAATAGCCCACCTAACGTTCCACCAATTTGACCACCAAGCATAATTCCTAATGGGTTAGCAATAGCTATACCAACTGCTGCACCAACGACTCCCGAAGTCGTTCCTGCAATCATTGCCGCCTTTTGTTTACCATTCATCTCAGAGAATGATTTGCTCTTTGACTGAGAAGTTGAAATACTGTCATTTAATTGTACTTTTTGTAATGGAGATAATTCCGTATAAAGTCTTTGATAGCTTTTTCTCACCCTTTGAATTTCATCAGAAGAAGAATTCTGAGCAACAATTATCCCCGTAAATTGACGACCGTGCATTGCAAGAGCAAGTTTTTCTAATCCTTGAACAAACTGTTCATTTCCTTGTTCCTTATCATTTTTATTATTACCGACGATACTAACTGAAGCTACATTATGTTGCTTTGCTATTCTAGTAGATAATGCTGCAATTTTAGAACGATCTTCACTTTCGATTTTCACACCAGGAAAATGCCCCACAAGTGTATTTTTTAAGGTATCTCCTAATGTTACTGTAGAACGATTATCGCCATTAGACCGAACTCCTAGATAAAAATCCGTTTGCTTACCATTAGAGTCAATCACCACGAACACTGATGATTTATAGGTTTGAAGTGTATTAAAAACAGTCGTAAATTTATCGGTTACTCGCTCACCTTTTTGATAAACCATCTCTGTGATTTTATGTAGACGAACATTATTAATGAAATCTTCTTCAAGCGCTGGCAATCCCAAATTCTCAAATGAGGCAATCTCCATCTCCGTCAAACGAGAGAGTTCTCTTCGACGAATCATTTCATCAATGATATCTAACTTGACATCTAGCTGTTCTGCTAGAGATAAATTCTGGTAAACAAGTTCTCCACCTTGTGATTGTATTAATTCATTATCTATCATCAACTTAGCCTCTCTCAATTTTTTTCAACTGATCGTCAAATTTCGCCAACCAATCATTATCTTTCTGTAATTTACGTTCTTCATCAGAGAGTCGATCCAATCTTTCTTCTTTTTGTAATGTCTTTTCAGTAATCAATTTTTCAAGGTGTTCATGATAATCTCTAGCAACATCATCATAGAATATTTTCAGGGCATCTGAAACTGCGTCTATAATTTCTTCTGCTTTAGGAATAGAAATTTCGCTAGCTTTATCACGCCACTTACTAATGGAATAAGTAATTTCAGGCACTAATGGTCTTGGTTCCACTTGTTTATCAAACAATTTCTTTGCCAAACCAAACAAATCTTCTGGTTGCTCTACCATTCGTTCTTCCCTGAAAGATAAGAATTCATTTGTTAAATCATGAATATAATACCTAGAGAAATCAAAAACATTTGTTACCAATGATTTAAAACCATCGTATGCATCTGCAAAGTAATATAACGTAGAAAACGTTCTGATGATTTCATCCTTTTCAGCATCGAATATTGCATTCACTTCAGAAATAAAGGTTTTAAAGTAGATAGATAAATCCGCTGAGTATTCACTTGCTGCATGTGTAGCTTCTACGTCATTATTATATTTATTTTTCTTTTTACGCCAGTTTTGAATCTTCTCGTGAAGTACAATTTTTGACACAGTTAACGTTGATGGAATTTCCAAATTATCTCTTTGGATGAAGCTTTCATTGACAACCCTTAATTTTTGAATTGATTCTTCCAATGAATCAATTTGTTTGTGGACATCGGCGTTTTGAATTCTTGACTCTTCATTTTCCACTTCAAGAATTTTTGAAAGTGAATCAAACTCTTTCCTAAAGAGCTTTATTGACTCCACTACATAGTCTGCAATTGGATACATACCTAAGAAATCGCTTACCATTTTATCATTCACAGCAGAAACAATTTGAGGGCGCGCTATTCCTTTATCTTGAATTATTCGTTCGATTTGCACCTTATTCAAATTGGGATGTATAAAGAAAAATAATTGTTTCTCATTAACGTCGTGTCTTGATTGAACAATCTCTAAGAAATTTAGAAATTCTGCTTTGGTGTTTTCATCAATATTAAAAAGAATCGGAGTGTTGGTTAAATCCTTAGGTAACTCATTAACAGTATTTGCATTTTCTAAAGTGAGATCTAAGCCATCAAATACAGAAGTATCTATATTAGACGATTGAATTAACAAATATGAAAATGGTTCATTGAATAATTCAGAATTCTCAGATCTGAATCTAGCATTATCAAATTTTCTATTTGGCGTTGCGTTCAACCATTGTAATAAGTCTTCAATCTCCTTGCTTTTTGTACGTGAATCTTCTAATTCATTCTTAAAGAAAATTCTCACATCAGCAGGGGCTGTTTCTCCGCTAGCTTTGGTTTCGGGCTTGGTGCTAACCCCTGAATCTACAAATGCTTGTTCCAATTCCTCAAAATCTGCTTTTGTTCCAGAAAAATCTAGATCAAAATTGTAACCATTCATCTCATTATAAAAAACAGCAGGAATTTCTGTAATCCAAGCTTGCAATTTCCCTTCTTGGTATTTCTCTACAAGACTATTTATTTTTGGTTCATGCCCATTAAATTTAACTTTAGTTTCAAGCAAATATGGGTTATAGCTCAATTCTGCTTTGACCATTACTTTCTCTCCTGACAAAGTATATTCACGTAATGAAGTTTTAAAAATGCTTCTAAATTTTGTTATCTTTTAGTTGAAAATCGGTTACTAAACTAACCTGCTCATTCATTACAATTATTTCAAATTTTGAAAATGTTAACAATCCTTAATTTAACAAATTGGAACGATTGTTAATATTATTTATTAAAAAAATTTGCTGCGTAGTATACGTCAAATACGAAAAACGGCCACCTAAAAGTGACCGCCCCGTCTCATAAAATTGTTTAATTACAAGTATCGTTATAATACGCAGTAAATGAGTTTGCTAGTTGTTCTACAACATAGGCTTGTAAATTCGCTTCCCAATTATTCTCTGATTTTGCATTTATAAATTTGTATTCAAAACCGGAAACAATCCTACTAGAATGATTGTTTTTATCTATCCTGTTTAGTGTCGAAGACTATTTAAGATGACAATCAGCACTACAACCGTATAACTTAAATCTCAACCTAAAGCGTCATTTAGTCCGGAAAAGTTAAGAGAAGAGCACGACTTTAATGACTAATGCAAACCCAACATTCTGTTTAATAATCTCAAACGTTTTTCTAATCAATTTATCATATAACTGCAATGGGAAGTTCAGGTACATCATTTATATCCTCGCATACCATGCCTACCCACGCAATTGGTATTGTTTTTAACCTTTGATTTGTCCTTATAAACCTGTATATCATCACGTTTTTTAAAATTTCACTTAGTTCAATATTCAAAATTAAACGTAGGTAACAAAAAGTAAATGTTATAGAATAAACTTATAAGGAGGCCATAAATTATGATTAAAAATATAAAAGCATTGATTGATCACATAGATAATCATTACCATGAAGTTTTAACACGAGATGATGTCGAATATATAACTAAACTCTCCTATGGACATGTAAGAAACGATTTTAGACAAATTGTAAACATGCCATTAGATAAGTATCGCAAGCGAAGACAATTATCTTTAATTATTGAAGAAATTGCTCAATCCGGCTCATCAATAAATAGAAGTAACATAGCTCCCTGGAATAGTGAAAATAGTTTCCGTGTTGCCTTTAAAAATGAATTTAACGTGACTCCTAAGAAGGTAATAGATGGTAAGTTTCAAGGCGAATTACAGTCCAAATTTGATGTTGATAAATATACTAAAGAATACAGAGTAGTTCAGCGGTTAATAAAAACCCATGGAAGCCCAAACAATGCGTTGGAGTTTCTTCTAACTCTCCCACCTTTTGTCGTTAGCTTCTTTAATAGACTTGTTTCTTATGAAACACCAGAAAAAGAATATAAGGCAATAATAAAGAACACTTATGGCGAACTGTCTAAAGAAGGTTATAAAGAGAAAATGGTTATACTTAAGAACTATTATGATATTAACAGAGCTTTTTGTTTCAAACCTGGAGCAATTTTCTCCAATGTGTTCATAATTGCTAAAAGAGACCTGATAAAACATATTCTTACCAAGGGAGATATTTATTTGTCTTATTCTCCACTGGATATTAGGACAGTCTGGAATGTAGTACCAGATATCAAGAGTGAGAGAGAAAAAAATTATTACCGTAAGAAAGAAGAAGTAATTATATCTATGCCCAATGAGCTTATTAATAAAATTGATTCCTTAACTTTCATGCAACAAGAGATACTTAGAAATTTGATTTTCCAAGATTGCGGAGCCTTATACTATGAGACCTTTGAGGATTTGATTGACCAAGTCAAATATAATTATAATAAACCTATTTCATCTCGTTGCAACAAATGCAATTGCGATGGTGTTTATTTAGAAGAAGATTGCCCTAGAATAGAAGACATGGACACAGAGGAATTAAATGAATATCTTTCGAAACCTCGCTTTGAACTATTAAATTATGAGAACCTTAGGAAAGAGATTGATACACTTTTGATCAAAGGATTACTTTATTTTGTTAATTAATTGCTAATAGGAAAAATTTTTTCATCCCTTGTTATCAAACAGTCTTTATGCTCGCCATTTTCCAATCGATAAATGGTTCGATTGCAAATATAGAATGAAATTTACTACTCATAGAGGAAAATATTAAGCTAATCACCCTTTTACTACTTTTACTACAAAGAAATTCTAACACATAAGCAAATTTAAAAAGGCAGGAAATTAACTATCCTGTCTTTATTAATTTTGTGATGATAAAATTGTGATGATAAAAAGGCGCTTCTTACTTGGAATAACGCGTGATTGCTAAAAATCACATAGTACGAGTCAACTGTGCAGTTAGTAGTTGTTAGTTTAGGGAAAATTTTCACTAAAATTAACATAACGCTGCTTGTGTATATCTATCGATTATTCACTAAAATATGGCGTAAGAATACTATTGAACCCTTACGTAAGTGAGATTAAATCACGCCTACCTTAAAAAAACACCAATATTTTCTACAATTAGTCAAAAGCAAAAGGTCTCCTAAATCAAATAGGAGACCAACTGTAGTTTATATGTATTGCCACAAACAGGAGTCTGTTTAGTGCTGCTATCTTCCGATCCTGACACATTTCACAGCTCTGCCTTGGCATGTTTATATAATAACAAGCATTAGGTCGAAAATTAATATTTAAATAATGTAAAAAGAATGATACCTCAATTTCCGCGAAACCCTACCCGGCTTTTTTCACGCTATACTTATAGGTATAAAGAACCATTTTTAATAAATTTAAAAATAAATTGATAAAATCCACTTTTCATTTTTTAAGACGATAAAATTAATAATAGATTACCATTATCAATTGATAGCTTGAGCTAATGTTAGTACTTGCTAACAACGGACGAATAATGAAAAATGAAAATTCTAAAAAATATGCAAATGCTATCCAATACACTATTTGGAGGTATTTGAAACATGGAACATGCAAGAAAACACATTGATGATTACCCACTTATGCTAACAGCTGAGGAGTTAAAAGAAATTTTACAAGTTTCTAAAGTAACAGCCTATTCAATTATGGATCAACCGTCATTTCCGCTTATCAGAATAGGGCGCAGTAAACGAGTATTGAAAAAGGAGTTTCTAACATGGTTAACAAAACAACAATCCAACAAATTATAAAAATTGGAACAAGTGGTCACAATGTTAAAAGACCACTTGTCATCCAACCTACTGACACTTTGCTTTACGTGTTAGGGAGGTAAAAATATGGACGGACATATTTATCAACGCCGAAAAACTTTTACGTATGTAGTAGACCTACCTAAAGATCCGGTTACTGGTAAGCGAAGACAAAAAACCAAAGGTCGCTTTAAAACAGAAAAAGAAGCCCGAAGAGCTATGAGAAAATTTATAGTGCAGTTAGAAGAGGGAGAGTATTTGGAGCCTAGTAAAGAGCTATTCTCTGAATTCATTCTCAATTGGTTTAATGAGCACTATTCAAAACGTATTAAAGCAACCACAGCTGAAAGTCGCAGGTATACTGTAAAAAAACATCTAATAGAGGGTAATCCATTTGCTAACAATACACTTGATACTATTACGGCTCATGATATTGATAGCTTGTATAATACAAAGCTAGATGCTGAGTATAGTACGAGTTATATTCGTAAAATACATCAGCTTCTAACTAAAGCATTTGATCAAGCTGTAAAATGGAACAAGATAAAGGAAAATCCCGCAAAAAAAGCTGATCCCCCCTGCATTAAACGCGAAGAGATGCGAATATGGTCGTTTGAACATATTCATCGTTTTTTAGACGAAAGTACAGGTGAACGAACATTCCCCATTTTCTATCTTGCTTTGTATACAGGAATGCGTAGGGGAGAGATTCTAGGCTTGATGTGGAAAGATATCGATTTCGATAAGAAGGTCATTCATGTGAAACGTACATTATCATTTGTACCAAAAAAGGGATATATTTTCACCAGCCCAAAAACAGCTAGATCAAAGAGACAAATCCCTGTTTCAAATGAAGTGATACAAGTTCTACAACAGGTTCAACAAACACAAAGAGAATGGAAAAAGAGATTACAAGATGCTTATGAAGACAATGATTTAGTGTTTTGTACAGAACTAGGTAAACCACAAGACCCTCAAAATATATTGCGAGTAATGAGACGATTGATTGAAGGTGCTGGTGTCACAAGAATTAGATTTCATGATTTACGCCATACTCACGCATCAATTTTGCTTAACAATAATGTTGACATCGTTAAAGTGTCTGCAAGGCTTGGTCATGCTAATCCTAGGGTAACATTAGAGATATACGCTCATCTCTTACCAAATAACCAAAGTGAAGTGCCTGAGGTATTTGAGGATCTCATGAAAAGAAACCTAAAAGAGCCCCGTTAGCATTTCGTTAGCAAATGCCGTAATTGATCGAGAGATGAATCTGTACCAGTAAAAACAAAAAGCCTGTACCCCTTGATATACAAAGGATACAGGCTTCTGTTACAGTATGATTCCGACTGGGTTCGAACCAGCGACCTCTACCCTGTCAAGGTAGCGCTCTCCCAGCTGAGCTACGGAATCGAATATTAGTGACATGCTTCATTATATGAAGAAAGCAGTTGTAAGTCAATAGTTTTTAATGGAACGAGATGACCAAACTCAAATTTTATGCGTAGATTTTTGTCGGTTGTGTGGAATTTTTTCTTAGTTGTGCGCAAACCAATTCTGTTTCTGCGTAAATTTATCTTGTTTCTGCGTAAAACCCCCCTAGTTCTTCGTTATGTGCAGCTTTAAATAGCGTCGATTTTCTTCCGTTTGAAAATACCGTTTTTTTAACGAATAACAGTCTTCTAATAGTCCACCACCTCTCCCCATCTAGTCAAATCCACTAATTCAGACAATAATAACCATCCATATTAAGGAAATGTGGTACAATTAAAGTATTAGAAAAATCAAAATTCGAATATACTTTTCTTAATGTGGGGAGTTAATTATATGAAGATAAAGTCTGTTGAATTGCCGGGTATTGGTCATAAAATCTCCTTTATAACGGCTGAAAAGAGTAAGATTGTGTTAATTGTGCATCACTCTGGGAAGCGCGATATGTATTTTTTCGATGATGCGGACAATGATGAAGCAGATTTCATGATTAATTTGAATGCGGATGAAACGAGAGAGCTTGGTGCGCAGTTGCTTGGTGCGATGTATCAGCCAATCGATACGGATAAGATGGAATTGTTTAAAAATCAAATTTTAATAGAATGGATTGAAGTACCATCAGGTTCGCCGCTCATTGATCGGGCTATCGGAGAAGCACGTATTCGTACAAAAACTGGTGCATCTATTATCGGGATTGTGAAGCAAGGTGATCAAAATAATGTAATTGCTGTCCCTGACATTGATATTAAGCTTCATGAAGGAGATACACTCATGGTATTAGGGAAGAAAGAACAAATCAAGTCATTTGAACGTCTGTGCAATGGGGAGGTTACGTGACATGGATATATTGGCAGCAGGTGTAGCCGACGAATCGTCTTGGCCGACGTTACTAATTGCCGGTGTCATGTTGCTAGCTTTGTTTGTTGCAGGACATATAGGAAATCGAGTCATTAAGATTCCCGATATCCTATTATACATAGTCCTCGGGATTGTCGTTGGTGGCTTCATTGCAGATCATGAAGTACTTCATTTTGCTAGTGAAGTTGGGATAGTCCTTTTATTTTTTTTACTGGGACTTGAATTTCCTATTGATAAATTAAAAACCATTGCCAAAAATGTTTGGCCAGCTGGCTTGTTAGATGCCTTCTTAAATTTGGGTATTACGACAATGATTTGCTTTTTCCTGGGACTCGACATTTTAACGGCTTTTTTAATTGGTGGTATTGTTTATGCAACTAGCTCCTCTATTACAGCACAGCTTCTTCAATCCTCAAAACGAATGGCGAACACAGAATCTGAATTTATTTTAGCTTTACTGATATTTGAAGATTTAGTTGCTCCTATTGTTATAGCCTTATTAATTGGATTTACGTCAGGTGAAGGTGTCACTCCTCTTAACGTGACAACATTAGTGGTAAAAATCGTTCTCTTAACAGTTGGTGCTATTGTTATTGGTAAATATGTGTTTAGAAAACTTGGTGATTTTGTTGATCGTATAAGTGACGGTGACACATTTATTTTAATGACAATCGGAATTGCTTTAGCTTACGGTGGTTTAGCGCTATTACTTGGTTTATCTGAAGTATTAGGAGCGTTTTTAGCTGGTATGATGCTAGCTGAAACGAGACGCAACAGTACATTTGAATTGTATTCGATACCAATTCGAAACCTCTTTCTTCCCTTCTTCTTTTTATCATTTGGTACAACTATTAGTTTTTCAGAAGGGATTCCACTCCTACCATTACTACTTATCTTAATTATTTGGTCAGTTGTCGCAAAGATTATAACAGGATTTTTCGGTGGAAAGTTGTACGGTTTATCAAATCGTGTAGCATTACGTGCTGGTCTTTCATTAACCTCTCGTGGGGAATTTTCCGTCGTAATAGCAAGCTTAGCAGTCGGGTCCATAAAAATTCTCGCCAGTCTTTATATTTTAGCTACAGCTTTAATCGGAATTGTATTATTTTTAGTAGCTCCTTATGTCACGAATTTCTTTTTTGGTTCAAAACCAAAGAAAGTAAAAAAGAAAATACAAGTACCTGGTTAACAAGAGATGCTTGCTTTTGAAGTGTCTCTTTTTTACCTAATAACCCTTATATATCAATGAATCTATAAATATTTCAAAAAAACTTTTGACAAATAATAATATACCCTGTATAGTATCTATTGTACCCCACTGGGTATTATATTAATCTATCAGTTGTTTACATTACATCATGAGAGGTGAAGTTATGAATAAGCTGTATGTCTTCCCACAAAAGTATTTATTACTTAGCGTACCATTAACATTGATACTTGGTTTCATTATTGGTACGTTCGTTGACACAAGCTTTTTACGCCCTACCATTATGTTGGCTACGATTATTATGATATATGCCACAATGGTTGGATTTAAGTTTAAAGAGTTGACAACTATTAAAGGTTCAAAGGTACTATGGTTATCTTTACTTATTAACTTTGCCATTATACCTTTAGTGGCCTTTGGATTAGGAAAGACGTTCTTGAGTGAGCATCCCATTATGTTTGCGGGACTTGCTTTATCAGCCTTGTTACCAACGAGTGGAATGACTATTTCTTGGACTGCCTTACAAAAAGGAAATGTACCCGCTGCTGTAAAATTAACAGTATTTGGACTTGTTGTGGGCTCCCTGTTAACACCTTGGTACTTACTTGCTATGGTTGGGGAATATGTAAATATTAATGTAATGCGCACCATTCATTCCATTATTATGGTTGTATTTGTACCGATGATTTTGGGGCATATTACGTTTAGGTTTTTAATGAAGAAATACACTCCAGAGCAATTCCAAAAGCAAATTAAACCAAAGTTTGGACCATTAAGCATTTGGGCGATGCTATATGTTGTTTTTATCAGTATCAGTATGCGCGCTGAAATGATTATGTCCAACTTACAGTTAATTGCACTTGCTCTTATCGTATTGATTGTGTTTTATGGTCTGAATTACGTTATTAGTACGATTGCTGCAAAAATGTTTTTAAACCGTGGAGATGGTATTGCCTTAGTAAATGGTACAGTTCTTCGTAACCTGTCTATCGCTATCGGTTTGGCTGCGACTTCTTTTGGAGCCGAAGCAGCTCTTATTGTAACAATTGCTTTTGTTGTACAACAACAAACTATTGCATACTACGGCAAGTTAGCAGGGAAATATTGGTTTAATCCTGATAAGAAAAGCAAACCTGCGAAAACTTCTGTAGCATAAAATATTAAATCATCTTGTATAAAATCATCTAAGAAAAGGGGAAATTAATTATGTCTAACATGAAATTACTCGTAAAAGCAGAAACTGAAGGAATTACTGTCAAAGCAAAAGCTGGAAAGCAAGAGTTTATTATTGATGAAGGAACGCAAATGGGCGGGAAAGATATGGGCCCTAATCCGCTACAATCAGTACTAGGAGCACTAGCGGCATGTGAAAACGTGACAGCACGCATGGTTGCAAGAGAAATGAATTTTGACCTTAAAGAAATTACTTTTAATGTAACAGGTGAATTCAATCCTAAAGGTTTCATGGGGGACCCATCAGTTCGCCCTTACTTTGAAAAGATAAATGTGGAAGCTTCAGTAACAACAACTGAATCTGAAGATCGAATTAAAGAGCTACAAGAAAAAGTAGAATCACGTTGCCCTGTGTACACAATGTTAAAAGCAGCAGACGTAACGATGACTGATACTTGGACAAAAGCTTAATTTATTTGACATTGACACCTCTCAATTAGAGTGGTGTCTTTTTCTTGGAAACCATAGTACTCGTTGTGTTGTTTTTAATTTTGCAACTTAGTCCTAATGGTGTACACCCTCATCCACTCGTACGCTCTTCTATTAGCCATAAAACGGCTAAATCTATCTGTCTTTTCCTACACTGACCGCTTTACGCTATTATATAGACGTTCCAATGTTTATTTAATAATTTCAACTATCAACTAAAATATACTATACACCGTATTTATGCAGAAAGTATCGAGATGGCTAAAAAATGAAGCATTATTTCATATTCTATTACACTGAAAATACGGTTCTCTCGTATAAGTCCCCACTGTTGATGAATACATGAGAGCCATAGCTTTTGGGTCTAACAAATATTGCGTTAAAGATATTAAGAAGAAGATAATTCACTACATACTTAAATTCAATAGGGAAAAAATTTATTAGACACAAAAAGCTCCCCTTAAGGTAAAACAGATTTTATTTTTTAATCTGTCTACCTTAAGGGGAGCATATCAACAGTAGATGGGAAGCTTCTTATTTCTACTCTGTCACTTTCGGTCTCAAACCGCCCCGACGCTTCCTTACTATTTATTAAGGCAGAGTAAGAACCGTCCCCACTCTGCCTTTCCAGCTATTATGGATGCATGAGAACCGTCCCCGGTCTGCCGTTACTATACTGCTTTGTCGATACAGAAGGTGAGTCTTTTTTCAATGTCTAGTGCTATGTTTTTTAAGTTTTCGTCTTCAAGTAACCCCATTAGTTCAGATGGCTTAACCATTCCAATCTTTGTATCATCTTTATCCTCAAAGACTATAATTTTACATGGTAAAAAATAGCCTGCCATCATAGTTTCGTCTAATACTTTTTTTGCTTCATGCGGATTACATACTTCTAATACGTGAAATGCTTTAGAGAATTCCAGTCCTTTTTCTTGAAGCTTGCTTTTAATATCAAATGCCCAAAGTACCCCAAACTTTTCTTCTTGTAGTTGTTTTTCTAAATCAGCGATTGCAACTTCTACTGATTTATTTGTTGAAACAGTATAGTGAAACATATATTTGCCTCCTTCATGTTAATCAATGTTAGTATGAGTTTTCTACATCAAAATTAACCTAAGAAATACCACCACCCGTAACAAATTAGTCACAATTACTGCAACATTTCTCGATAATTTTTAGTCATACTTAATGTACACGAAAGGAGTGACAAAATACTTATGAAGAAAAAATTAGCAATTATCACTTTAGCGACAACTATTGCATTAGGAGCCGTTACAACGGCCGTGTTAGCAGAAGAAAGTGACGAGCCATGGAAATTCGGACCTCATATGATGGACAAATTTGAAGATTTCAGCTTTGAAGACATGTTACCTTTTATGAAAGAAATGCACCCTGATTTTTCAGAGGAAGAGCTTGAATCTATGTATCAGGATTGCCATAATAGAGGCGGAGCAAATCGTTCTCAGATGATGAGTAAGTATTGGGATTGATTAACGCAAAAAAGGCTCACGCTGAAGCGTGAGCCTTTTTTACTTATATTGCTTTTTGAATGGGGATATTTAACAAACGAAGAATATCAGTTAACTGCTTTGTTTCAAGAACTGGTTTGTGATTTGTGTCTGGTTTTCTTTTACGTATGTTGAACCAAACGGCTTGCCACCCCGCATCGATCGCACCTGCAACATCATTAATCCATGAGTCACCTATGTACAAGCAAGTGTTAGGAGATTGTTTTACACGATTTATTGCTTCGTCATAGATACGTTGATCAGGCTTGGCTACACCCATTTGGCCTGAGATTATAATACGGTCAGCAGGTATAAATTCATCGAGTCCTAATCGTTTAATTTTTTTTGCTTGATGCTCTGCCGGTCCGTTTGTAATAATTCCAACCTCGTAATCATGCTCAAGCAGTGTAGATAGTACCCGCTTCACTTCAGGAAACAAACGAATATTATCAAGCTCTTCTTCATAGCGTTCTTGGAAATATAACGCTTCTTCGTCAGAAATAGTTGAACCAAAATCGGCGTGTACTCTTTTTATCCGATCTATACGCATTTCAACTATTGTCATTTTATCTGCTACAACATCCTCCCAAAGAATATCACTATATTTGCGTAGCTTTTTATAAGCTGCATCATGGGGAATGATTTTTGCTTCTTTTGGAAAGCAATGCTCAAAAGCTTCAACAAATGGTTTTTGGTGATCATGTAACGTGTCATCAAGGTCAAAGAATACGCTTGTAATTTCCAAGTTAATACCTCCGCATTTTTTATTCACAGCATCATGTTTTCTCATGAATTTTCAAACGTTTATAATTATAACAAACGAAAACCCCTAAGAATTTGAACATTTTGTGTTAATCTGCGACTAAAAAAGTTGGTAGCGTTACCATCGTTTATCTTATCATATTTAGCTTTTTACTTTTTTTTTGATATCATGTTACCAAAAACACTAAACGTCACAAATATGTAGTTTGAAGAATACACCTCACAAATACGCTTTACAAATATATAGTTATTTTGTACTATAAAATTATATTAATAGTAAAATATACCTAGTTATCTATTGATGGCCTGTTACTGCCATCATAAACAATTACGTTTACACTTGTAATTTATCTTTTATCCATGTATACACATCATCAAAAACTTGTTGTCTTTCTATTTCTTTAAATAATTCATGCCGCATTCCCGGATATATTTTATTTGTTACGTCTTGTATACCAGCCTGCTTATAAGATTGATAGACAGCGAGAACACTTTTTGAGAAACCACCAACAGGGTCTTCCTTTCCAGCTACTAATAAAATAGGTAATGATTGTGGTGTCCTCTTAATATTTTCACTTTTATGGATAGTCTTTATACCGGTTAAAAGATCATGGAAAAATCCAGCCGTAAACACCCCTCCGCAATGAGGGTCTTCAATATAAGCATCGACTTCTTTCTGATCTGTTGACAGCCAATCAAATTCTGTTCGTGCTTGCTTTATTTTTTTGTTATAGGCACCAAACGTTAATGTATTCATGAGCGGGCTTTCTGTAGTTGCTCCTTTTTTACTGCTTTCGCGTTTTGCCAACCAACGCCCTAGAATTCCGAGTATACCAGGATTTCCTGCCGTACCAGATAATATTACACCGGCCAGTTCTTGAGCTTCATGTTTTTGTATATACCTTCTTACAATGAAAGAGCCCATGCTATGTCCTAACAGGAAGATGGGTACATCTCTATGTTGTTCCTGAATAAAATCCGTTATATATTTCATATCATCAACTACTATTTCAAAACCATTATGATTAGTAAAATATCCTTTTACCATCCCATCACGAACAGTTTGACCGTGCCCACGATGATCATGACCGTAAACGAAAATATTTTTATTAACGAGGAACTCAGCCAATTCATCATAACGTTCAATGTGCTCTGCCATACCATGGGCAATCTGTACGATCGCAATAGGTGTTACTGTTTCACTACACCACTTTTTCACATAAAGCTCTGTTGAATCATTCATTTGTAAAAAAAAGGTTTCTGTTTTCATATAAACACGCATCCTTTCTTTCTCACTTTTATAGATGAATCCCAAAACTTTCAGAGCACTAAACCTATTTGAAAGATGCTATAATAATAAAAAAAATTGATCGCCATTAGGGGTTTTTCTTATGTTTAATTCTACTATATATGAAACAATGCCGGAAGCCATTTTAAATAGCTTATCGAAGTTGAAGAACGCCATTGATGATGGACAAGGCACGCAATATGAAAAGGTTGTATCTGAGCTTGAGGGCTTTATTGTTCATTTGAAAAATTTATTATATGCCTTTGATGAATCTACAATTATTGCGATTACAGATGTAAAGGGCAAGATAATTTATGCTAATAAAAGCTTTTGCCACATCTCTAAATATAAGAAAGAAGAACTACTTGGCAGAAATCATAATATTTTAAAATCAGGTTATCACGACAGTGTATTTTATAAAAACATTTGGAATACCATTCTCTCAGGCAACATCTGGCGCGGACAGATTAAAAATAGAGCTAAAGATGGAAGTATGTACTGGGTGCAAACCACTATAGTCCCCATTTTTAACAATGAAAAACAAATCGATTATTTCATTTCATTTCGTACAGATATTACAAGAGAAAAACAACTCGAACTGCTTCGTATTGAAGAGATCAAAGCTGACTTCCTTCAAACTGTGCAACTCATTAATAACGCTGTTTTTAAACTTTGTCGAGATAAAGATGGGACAATATACTATGATTTACTCGAGGGGCAATTAGCGACACAGTATAATGTTGAGTTAAAAACAGACGAGAGAAATACACCGCAGTCTCTGTTTACACCTAAAGAAGCAGAATTTATGCTTGCACAATATAAAATTGCTTTTAATGGTCAATCACATTCTTATAAACATACCTTATTTGGAAAATGGGTGTATACAGTCTTAACACCTATTATGGAAGATGATCAAGTAATTGCTGTCATTGGTAGTGTCTCTGACTTCACAGAAATGGAAAAGGCACAGCAAACGATAGAGTTCTTAGCCTATCACGATGATTTAACTAACTTACCAAATCGTCGTAGTTTCTTACAAGCTATTGAAAATACACAAAAACAAACGTTTGCAGTCATTCATATTGATATTGATCGATTTAAACAGATTAATGAGACATTTGGACACCAAGTTGGGGATGACGTTATTATACACATTTCTCATATACTTCGTGGTCTTCATCCCAATTCTGTTTATCGATTAAGCGGAGATGAGTTTGTTATTATTGTAGATGACTGCTCACTAGAAGATAGGTTGAATAAGTACTGTGCTGATATATTAACAGCACTACAACAACCGTTCCTTGTCGGTGAACACGAACTCCTAATTACGTGTAGTATCGGTGCTACTATATATCCAAATAAAACAGATGACATTTCAAACATTTTGAAACACTGTGATATTGCTATGCAGCGTTCTAAGTTACTCGGTCGCCATAGTTATACTATTTTTTCACAAGAGATTTATAGTTCATATAACGATAAACTTATACTAGAAAGTGAACTGCGAAAAGCGATTCAAGATGGTAATTTGACTTTACAGTATCAGCCAAAATTAGATATTAGTCGAAATAAAACAGTCGGTGTGGAAGCGTTAGTACGCTGGAATTCACCAAAGCATGGTATGATCGCTCCCGATACGTTTATCCCTGTTGCAGAGGAAACAGGGTTAATTATTCCATTAGGAAGCTGGGTATTGCGAGAAGCTTGTAGACAAATGGTGAAGTGGATTCATGATGGCTACAATCCGATTCGCATCGCGGTTAATATTTCGGCTATTGAACTTCAACGCCCTAATTTCGTAGAAAAAGTAAAGCAGATATTAACGGAAACAGGATTACCTGCAAAATATCTTGAACTAGAATTAACAGAAAACACCATTATGCATGCAAATGATTCGGTCATTTTAAACGAGCTGCGAGACCTTGGCGTATACTTATCAATTGATGACTTTGGAACTGGCTATTCATCACTTAGCTATTTAAAATCCTTCCCTATTCACACATTAAAAATTGATCGTAGCTTTGTCCAAGATTTGCATTCTAACAATAGTAGTGATGCCGAGATTATACGAGCGATTATCCAACTTGCGCATACATTTGGCTTAGTGGTGATAGCTGAAGGTGTAGAAGATGAACGTATGGCTGATTTTTTAAATAAAAATAATTGTGATCAACTTCAAGGCTATTATTATAGTAAACCGATTGCAGCTGAAGATGTGATTAGTTTTTTTGAAAAAACTGACACTCTTACAAGTAGTTACGATAAAGTAAAACGAGAGCTCGACGAAAGTGAACAAAGATATCGATCTCTGTTTGATTACAATCCGAATCCTTCCTTTATTTTGAATCTTAAAGGCTCGTTTACAGCTGTTAATAAGGCTGCTGTTGGTTTAACAGGGTTTTCAAAAAGTGACCTAGAGCAAAAGGATTTCACAGCCATTGTTGCTGCAGATGACGTAGAGACTGCTAAAGAACATTTTCAACAGGTTTTAGCCCAAAATTCAGTTACATTTGAACTTCGTATTACTCGTAAAGATGGGAAGATACTGTATACACATATAACGGCCGTCCCTATGGTCGTGGATGAAGATGTTGTTGGGGTTATAGGTATTGCTCAAGACACTACTTTACAAAAGGAGTTCTTGCTAAAACGGAATCGTGATCTACAATTAGCTCGGATTGTCCAGGAAAGTGTTAGTCCGAAATCCTTAATAAATGAAGTTTGCACGATACAAGCTGTGAATCTTCCTTCTGCAGAGCTTTCAGGAGACATTTATAGCTGGTATCAAATTGATCAGAATCGCTACGGTGTTATGCTACTTGATATTATGGGGCATGGTTTAAGCTCTAGTCTTGTTGCGATGTCGATTAAATCTCTACTAGAGGGCCTTATTACGAAAGTAAGTGACCCTGAAGGTATTTATAACGAACTCAATAAACATGTATTCCGTCTATTTAAGGAAAGTCAACATCCTGTTACAACATTCTGTACAGCCATATACCTATTATTAGACACCTCCACTAAGACAATTGAATACTTTAATGCTGGGCACCCTCATGGTCTACTTATAAAAAAAGATAAAACATATGAAGAGCTAGCCCACGGTGGTATTCCAATAGGGCTGTTACCAACTACAAGCTTATCTGTTGGGAATGTTAATTATGAACCAGATAGCTACATTATTTTATACACAGATGGCTTACTTGAAATTTTCGAGAATTCTATGACACTCTGTAGTGATTGGCTAGTAGACAGAATCACACATTACAAAGATGAGCAAAACATTATGCAAAAGCTACAAGAAGAGGTACAACTATTGCACAAACGATCTGATGATTTAAGTTTGATTGTAATTGAGTTACCTGAATAATAGAAAAGATTATATCTACGGGGAAATTTAGCCATCCTAACATGATATCTTTCAAACATGCGTTAAAATCAAGAACGTGTCGTGATATAACTCGACACGTTTTTTGTATGCTTTCCCTGCGAAATCTTGATATACCACTTTTGATGTGTGAATATGTTACAATATTTTAGTGAAGCTAGCGAACTATACTTATATGTCAATAGGTGGGAAACTTAATGAGTAAAACAATTGGGAAACAGCTTTATAGTAAGGAGCTACAAGAGACAATTGAATTGATTGTTCATTTGCCGCCTCGCTTCTCGACGCTTTATAAATACGATGTTCTAATTGTGCAAGACGGACAAGATTATTTGCAGCTTGGTATGCTACGCGGGCTAACTGACTCTATCTTTGCAAATTCAAGCTACCGCCCTGCGGTTATTGTTGCCATTCCTTATCGTGATGTGACAGACCGTTATGAAAAATATCATCCGAATGGATCTAAGAATAACAGCTACATTCGTTTTCTAGCTCATGAGCTTGTTCCATACATAGACAAGGAGTTCCCGACGTACCTCATGGGTTCAACTCGCAGTCTGGTCGGTGATTCACTTGCCGCTACTGTCTCTTTGTTGACCTGCTTACGTTATCCGCATACATTTGGTAACGTGATTTTACAGTCACCTTATGTGAATAAAACAGTTTTGAATACAGTCAAAGAGTGGCATCAACAGCATAGCATTCGTATGTATCACTCAATAGGTAAAAAAGAGCAAGATGTGATAACAAGCAAAGATAAGCACGTTAATTTCCTTGAAAAAAATAAACAGTTGTATGCACAACTCGTTCACAAAATTAATGATTATCAATATTGTGAAAATCAAGATGGAACTCATACGTGGACGACGTGGCAAACAGATTTATCAGATGCATTAGAATTTATATATCGAGACTTGTAGATGTTTGTCATCTGTATGATTTATCAGAAGATTTTGTTATAATTAGCTTCAGTAATATAGCATAAATTTTAAAGGAGAGCGCTGTTATGAAATACGGTATTGCCATTTTTCCATCAAAAAAAGTTCAAGATCTTGCAAATTCCTATCGAATGCGTTATGACCCTCATTATGCTCTTATTCCACCTCACGTTACATTACGTGAGCCATTTGAAATTGATGAAAGCGAATTGACACAGCTTCCGAAATTGTTAAAAGAGATTGCCGCTTCTCACAAGCCGTTTCCACTTCGTTTTGATAAGGTAAGTTCGTTTTACCCAGTCAACAATGTCGTGTATTTTAAGGTGCAACCACACGAGGAGATGACTGCGTTACAACGTGAGCTTCACAACAGTTTTTTACCAACAACACCTGAGCATGCGTTTGTACCTCACATCACGATTGGACAAAGGCTTTCTGATGATGAGCATGCCGATGTACTTGGACAATTACGTATGACAGAGTTTAACCATGAAGAAAATATAGATCGGTTCCATTTACTATATCAGCTTGATAACGGTTCTTGGACCGTGTTTGAAACATTTAGATTAGGAGTGTAGTATTTGATGAACGTCACACATGTAACAACACCTGAACAGCTAGACGATGCATATTATGTTAGAAAAGTCGTGTTTATCGATGAACAAAATGTACCAGAGGAAGAAGAGATGGACCAATTTGACGAAACATCCGAACACTTTGTTGTATACGATGGGGACAAACCAGTTGGTGCAGGCCGCTTTC
This sequence comes from Bacillus sp. HMF5848, assembly GCF_003944835.1. Taxonomy (GTDB): domain Bacteria; phylum Bacillota; class Bacilli; order Bacillales; family HMF5848; genus HMF5848. The sequence goes on along the minus strand of NZ_RWIV01000001.1, from coordinate 1,345,943 downwards.
GCGTAGTGGATGGGTATGGAAAAGTGGAACGTATTTGTATCATGAAGTCTCACCGTGGCAAAGGTCTTGGAAATCTATTGATACACGCAATCGAAGCGTATGCGAAGGATACTAATGTAGCAAAAACGAAATTAAATGCGCAAACACATGCTGAAGCATTTTATAAAAAGTTAGGATACGAAACAGTATCGGATGAATTTATGGATGCAGGCATCCCACATGTAACAATGATAAAAAATATGAATTAATCTTTTCGAATTTAGGATTGGGCTTTTTAGCGCAATCCTTTTTTCTTTCAGTATAAAAAGGTCTATGTGACAAACAATACCTAGTATCACAGCATTTTAATTAGGGTGAACATCATGGACTATTTACAAATTAGTATTGAACTACTTGTTGGATTTATTGCGTTATTTATTTTAACAAAGGTTCTTGGAAAGTTACAAATCAATCAAATTACAGTATTTGACTTTATTTCCGCTCTTGTATTAGGAGAATTAGTAGGAAACGCTTTATTTGACGATGAGATAGGGATTGGTAAGATTTTATTCGCTATCACAGGTTGGGGAATTTTGATTTATGTAGTAGAATTTATGACTCAAAAAATTAAGCGTTGGAGAAGTTTCCTTGAAGGTCAGCCTACGATTGTTATCTCGATGGGGAAAATTGATTATAAAGCCTTAAAAAAGAATAACTTAGACTTAAATCAGTTGCAACATTTGCTACGCTCAAAGGATGTTTTTTCAATCAGTGAAGTGGAATACGCAATCCTTGAAACAGATGCATCCATCAGTGTGTTAAAAAAAGATCAATATAACCAACCAACCAAGCAAGATCATCATATGAGTTTGCAAGGTGTTTACTTACCCATCACAGTTATACTAGATGGTGAGGTTGTCCGTGACAATCTTCAACAAACAGGCCATGATGAAGCATGGTTATTAAAGCAACTAAAAAAACACGGACACTCGTCCATAAACGATGTATTGTATGCTGAATGGCGCCAAAACCAGCCATTACATGTACAAGGATATTGATTTTCATCTAAAAACGGTTGCGCTGTTAAATATGTGGTTGAGTTTTTTTGGTTACTTACCTGATTCTTGAATTACCACACAATTTTCTTGAAAAACACACTTTTTTTCTTGATAACTACACTTTTTCTTGATTACTGATTGAAATTTCTTGATAAACCGCACGTTTTTCTTGAAAAACACACTTTTTTTCTTGATTACGGTGCTTTTTCTTGATTGCGAATTGAAATTTCTTGATAAACCGCACGTTTTTCTTGAAAAACACTCTTTTTTTCTTGATTACGGCGCTTTTTCTTGATTACTGATTGAAATTTCTTGATAAACCACACAATTTTCTTGAAAAACACTCTTTTTTTCTTGATTAACGCTCGCTTTTTCTTGATATCTATAAACCACATGCATCAATAGCCTAACACTATTGATAACGTCTGGGTTTAGCGATAAATAATTTCCTACAGAAGAAAGCTTGGTCCTATGGTAATGACCAAGCTTACTAGATGTAGTCGTTATTTTAAGCCGCCATGAATCTCATCGTACTTTTCTTCATGCATATGATCAACAAAGTCATCAGACAGTTCTCCTACATGTACCATTTCTTCACCTTCGTCAATAACCTCTGCTGTCACAAAGTACTCAGGAGGTAATGCAAAATCAATAAGCAATTCTCCCGCTGTACTATAAATGCTTGCATACAAAGTCGATGGTATTTCCTTCATTTTTAAAAGTTCATTCAAAGAAATGTCTTTATTATCCAACGAAAATTTGAATTTGATTTCATACAGCGCAATAGACTCTTCCATTATTTGAACAAGTTCATCAATCTCTTCGTCCGAGAGTTGAGAAGTATCATCAACATAAAGAAACGATTCTAATCGAGTATCTATTCCTTCCATTTGATCAAGCTGATTTTCATTTTTTTCTTCTACTTCAGTTAAGTAAGTAAAGAATTTCTCTACTTCTTCTTCTGTGAGACCAATTTTCGCTAACTCGTTTTCTACACCTGCCATATACTCATCATGATTCACATAAAAATCAACAGCCGCATCAACGTCCTCAATAAATGTGTAGTCATTTAAGGAGTCTCCAAAGTGATCCATAAGTTCGTTTAATTCAGCCTCTGTAAGATTGTATTTAGACAGGACCTCCTGAAGATTAGCGGCATTAATTGGGGTACCTAAAATGAATTGTAATTCTGCCACTGTACTAAACTCTTCTAATGGTATTTCATAATAATCAAGATAATCCATTAAATCCTGTTTGGTCCAACCAATTTCAGCTAAGTACTGGTTTAACTCATTTTCAGGGGGAGCTGCAAATATTGTGTCATTGTTCATAAAAACCGAAAAAGACAGTAAGCATATTAACAACGCTTTTTTAAACCTCATCAAATAGTCACTCCTTTTTTTAGTTAGGATCATTAGTAATGTTCCCTTGTAACATATAATTAGGAGTGAAAATTATTACCTGAATTAGACTAATGTGAAAATTATGTTCCATAATGTACTTAGGTTTATAAACTAATTAAGATATCGAAGTGCCATTAGGAAGTGTGTGATCTGGCTTAAGTAATATGACATCCCCTTTTTCCGGAACTCCTCCAAGCACTAACACCTCTGATTTAAACCCTGCTACCCGCTTTGGAGGAAAATTGACAATCGCTACTACTTGCCGACCCACGATATTATTGGGCTCATAACGTTTTGTAATTTGAGCACTTGTTTGTTTTGTGCCAATTTCATTGCCAAAATCTATCTTCATCTTAATTGCTGGCACACGTGCTTCAGGAAAAAGTTCAGCCTCCAAGACTGTGCCGACACGAATATCTAGCTTCATAAATCATCGAATGTTACCATTGGTAATGATCATCCTCCTAAAAGTTCACTTTATTTTAAATAAAATATAAAAAGGACTGACAACGTCAGTCCTAAACATATTGATCAATAGTATGTTCTTTTCCTGTCGCTATTGTTTCATACGATTGGTTATATCGATAAGTTTTTTCTTTAAGTAGCCTTGCAAAGCTAGCTTCATCCCATTCTCCTTTTCGTCTTGAAGATTTAGGAGTAGGTTGTAACCGAGACACAGTGTATGCTGTATTTTGTACATTTGCTGTCCGATTTGCATATTGGGTATACTGCACGTGATGAATAGGTAAAATGTATCCCATATAATCACCTCTATTAATTTTATACCCTAAACAATGTCATCCTACACCTATTATTATACTAAAAATTCAGACTTCATTAAACCTTTTGATACGTTTTTAAAAACTATGTAAAACAAGCCCCCTAATTGGAGGCACCATACAATTATTTCTTGTTATTTAGCATTTGAGCAATTGTTGAAAAATCTAGTTGCTTACCGTTCTGTAAAATTGATTTTACAATTTTATCTTCAAGGTCCTTAGATACTGGTTTGTTTGCAATTTTAGATACACGATGAACTATGCTACGAACTGTTTTCTCATCTTGAAAATTTGCATTTTGGACAGAGTTAGCTAGTTCAAATACATCTTTCATGTTCACACCAGTTTTTTTCTCAATTCCTTTAAAAAGGTTATTATCCATTATTAACAGCCTCCTCCTTTACATGCTATATCGTATGAAAAAATTGCAAATTGGTGAAAGGAAGTTGTTGTTTTGCTCATTCACCTACATCATCCCGCTCTTTCTATCGGGACAATAAGTTAACATTATTTTTGCTTCAGCTTTTAAACACCCACAAAAACGCGCTGACATGAACTGCCAGCGCGTCTTTATGAAATCAATTATTAAAATGCTGCACCTACAATGATTAATAAGATAAACAACACGACGATCAGCACAAACGTGTTGCCGTAGCCACCACCGTAGCCACCACCATAACCATATCCACAGTATCCGTAGCTCATTCTCTTCACCTCCTACATGTTGTCTATAACATATTATGCAGGAGGCACATCCAACGTATAGACATTTGCCCTATAATCCGATCATCTATATTTATAACGACTTTTCTATATCTGTTGCATGCTTTTCAAGATGCTTTGAAAATTTAGAAGCAACCGATTCCATATCATTATCTAGTTTATCCAATCTCTTGCCGATATCATTACACCAGCCCTCAAGCTCACTTGCATTAGCACTTCGCTTTTCAAAACGTCTCGTAAAAATATTAATCAGTTCCTGATCAAATTTATTCATTCATGAACACACCTTTTTTAATTATGTTATCTCAAATAACTGCCTATTATAGTGTTTTGAATATTTTATATCACTAGTGTATTCACTGAATTAAGAAAGGTTATCCTTTTGGTTTAAATATTAACGCACCTATGAAACCAAAGATAATAGCAGCTGATATACCTGCGCTAGTAACCTCAAACATACCTGTCATAACACCGACAATTCCATGCTTTTCAGCTTCTTGCATCGCACCATGCACAAGCGAATTGCCAAAACTAGTAATTGGAATGGTTGCACCAGCTCCTGCAAAGTCAATTAATGGCTCATATAAGCCAAATCCATCTAAAATCGCCCCAATAACTACAAATGTAGATAGCATATGAGCTGGGGTCAATTTAAATTTATCGAGCATAATTTGTCCAATTACACATATAATGCCTCCTACTACAAACGCCCAAAAAAAGCTTGCTAGCATATTAATCACCCTTTTCTATAATTATTTTAGCTCATCTCAATTGAAACGGCATGAGCAATACAAGGGATCGTTTCTTTTTGTTGAAAGCTTAATGGTGATAATAAAGCTCCTGTAGCTACCACGAGGAGCTTTTTGATAGTGCCTTGTTTCATTTGATTTAATAAGTGTCCATATGTAACAGTAGCTGAACAACCTGCGCCACTGGCTCCTGAAAAAACAGGTTGATCTTGTTTGTAAATAATAAGACCGCAATCCTTATACATCCCATCATCTTGTAATACACCATGTTCATTAAGTAAATCATAAGAGACTCTTCTACCTATCTTTCCTAAATCGCCTGTTGCAATTACATCATAATAAGAAGCACTAATACCACGATCTCGTAGATGCGCTTCAATCGTGTCGACAGCAGCAGGTGCCATCGCCCCGCCCATATTAAATGGATCTGATAATCCCATATCAATAACTTTACCGATTGTAGCACTAGTGATTTGAGGTCCTATAGCATTTTTCCCTATTAAAGCAACACCTGCGCCCGTAACTGTCCATTGTGATGTTGGGGGCTTTTGTCCTCCATACTCTGTCGGATAGCGAAATTGCTTTTCTACTGCTGAATTGTGACTTGCTGCCCCAGTTAATATATAGTCGGCTCCCCCATTATCGATTATGAGAGAGCTTAATGCTAAACCCTCCATAGATGTGGAGCATGCTCCAAATAAGCCAATGTAAGGAACTGCTAAGGTTCTTGCCGAAAAGCTTGATGGTGTAATTTGGTTAATTAAATCACCTGCAATATAAAAATGAACTTGATCCTTTTGAATCCCCGCTTTGTTAAGTGCTATGCTACAAGCATCCTCGTACAGCACACGATGTGCTTTTTCATAAGAATCTTGACCAAACCAAAGGTCATCATAAAACTTATCAAAATCTTCTTGTATAGCACCTTCTGCCTCAAATGGTCCTCCAACAACACCTGTCGAAAGAATGGTAGGTTTATTATTAAATACCCATGTTTGTTTACCTTGTATCATTTACAAACCTCCCACTTTAAGAACAATTGTTTTTATAAGAGCCACTACGAAGGCAGAAAACACCCCATACAAAATAACAGATCCCGCAAGCTTGAACATATTTCCTCCTACACCTAGCACATAGCCCTCCGTTTTATGCTCTATAGCAGCTGATATAACAGCATTTCCAAACCCGGTTACAGGTACGGCAGATCCAGCTCCTCCTACTTGAGCAATATGGTCATACACACCAAAGCCTGTTAACAGCATTGCAATGAATATCATAGTTGCTACTGTTGGATTTCCTGCTGTTGCTTCTGTGAAATTAAAATTATATATGAAGAATAACGAAATCGCTTGACCTATAACACAAAATAGTCCTCCTACGACAAAGGCGCGAAGACAATTTTTCAAAAGAGGGCGCTGAGTTTCCCTTTGTTGCTCAAATTGTTGATATTGCTTCATTTCTGCTGTGACTTTTTTTTTCTTATCATTCATTTACGACACCCTCCTTACGTCTGTTCCTTGCTAAGCTTAGTAATTTTTTTTATTTGCTTTTCAATTTTCTTTTCATCAACATCTTCCTCTTCAATCAGCCTATTAAGGCGTTCTATTTCAATAAATATTTTTAAATCAGTTGAAACAAGTACATCTTTGTCGCTAAACTCCTCTTCAATCTCTTTTTTTATGTCTTTTTCAATTCTTTTTTTGAAAAATTTTTGGAACTGTTTAACACGAAATGCTACAAGAACATGTTTATCATTTTCATAAGAAACAACCTTTGTAACTTCCTCGTGACTTTTTACTAACTGTTCTGCCTTGTCACTTGGAGATGCTTGCACTTGATTATAGGTTAATAAAAAAGTTAACAAAAGCGTTAAAATACTAATATGTTTCATAGCTCATCATCCTAAGTATTTTTTAGTCTTTTAATAGGATGAGACATTATGGTAAGAATTATGAACACCACCACTTAACAAAATATGTAAATAACAAAAGCGTAAATGCGCCTATTTCCTTACATCCATTGAGGTTCGTATTTAAGAAAAGCACATAGCGCCCGCTTAACGGCAACTAGTATAAGACGAGCGCGTCGGAAGTCCTGACTTCCAGAGACGATTGGCTTGTGACCAAGGAAAAATTGATTTATATTTTTCCCTCGAGCCGTTGGCGCCTGAAGCTAGACACTGATTTAGGTGAAAATCTATGCTTTCCTGTCCGTAAGAAAAGCGCAGAAGCTAGACACTGATCTAGGTAAAAAATTTATACTTCCTATCCGTTAAAAAAACCCGGATTTTAAGATTCCGGGTCTTTTCGTGTACTCCGCACTGGTCGACAATTACATTTTTTCTTTTTTCTTTTTACCTGTGTAGCTGGTTTAGTTCTTTTAGATGGATGTGGATGTACTTTACTCATATAATTTCCTCCCTCTCAACTATACAAATCAAGTACTACATATTATGCGTTTATAAGAATTGTGCTAGATTCATACGCCTAGTCCATTAATTTTTGAGTCAAAATTTCAAGAAAGGCCGCAGTTCCTGCTATAGCCCCTATATAAATAATCGGTATTAAAATGGTTGGAACCAAAATATATAACCCATATAAGGCAATAGCAACCCACATACCTGTACACCAAAAGCAACTTAGCAGTTTTCCTATCCATGCCCTAAGTCCGTTACCTTTAATAACAATGTACGTCTCCTCATTCCCCTCTTCATCTACTTCAGCAACCTCATCATGAAAAGGAGCGCGAATGAAGCTGGTAATCTCATCAAAGACAATAAGACGCGTAAACCGATAACAGGCTAAGCAGAAAAGAACGAAAAGAAAAATAGTCATAGTTCACCTCACAAAACATCGTATAAAATTAAAGATAATAGCCGATAGACTAGTGACTTTTAATCTGAACTTTAAATCTGAATAACTTGTGTCAGCACACTACCTACTTGGATTTGTTAACAATGATTAAAAAGAGGAACTAGCTACGTAGTCCCTCTGCAGTCGATGTATTAATATTCTTTTTTGAAGTCATCATCATCTTCTAGATCTTCTAAGAATTTCACATCATCAACTTTTTCAGTATCTCTTACTGGAAAGCCCCAAGGATCTAAACGACGCTTACGTTCGTTTACTACAATTACCTCGTCTGCTTTTACGATTAATTTACCTACTTTAATAACCTGTGGTTTGCGCTTTTCTGACATTTACTTTTAACCTCCCTCTTCTTTAATGTCATTTCGGTTGTATTGTATGCACATCCGTCTAGTCCTGTTTGGGCTATTACACCAACTATCAGAAGTTCCTTCTATTCTAAAGAATTCATGAAATCGCCTATTTTTGAAAAACCGGGCTAACGCACTAACATAAATACACATTTCTCAATACCTTATAAGTGTAGTATCAATAAAAAAAAGGAGGAAACAATTAATGAGTTGTAAAGAAAAAGACAATAGATGTGTATGCGAGACTCTTGAATTTATCGCAGACTTACAAGATGCTGTAGAAGATGATGATTTTTGCGCGCATAACTGTAACAACCCTGTATTAGGAGAAGTATTCAACAACCAACCACGTGCTAACACGCGTCCTTTCGTTCTATATACAAAGGAAGGTAAATTATTTAAAGCATTATTTAAGCCAGTTATGATACCAACTGACGCAGATGCTGAAGACTTCGAACATGGTGGTCATCATGGTCATAAAAAAGGCTGCAACGATTTTGATGATTGCTTATCACCATTCTTCCGCGTAGAAAGCGTTAAAGATTGCTGCGCTGTGTTACGTGTATTAATGCCTGTTGGTAGGGGCGACGATGCATGTGACGTTGTTGAAGGTGATCAAAGATTAATCGCTACTAACTCATGTATCACAGTTGACCTAGATTGCTTCTGCGCTGTACAGTGCTTAAGAGACATTTTCCTTCGTGGTGTGTAAACTATTTAAAAGAGGACCAAACATAAAGTTTGGTCCTCTTTTTATATACTAAGCAAAGCGCAAGCGCCTTGCTCAGCCCCGACCAGCTTTAGACGTTCGCCAGGAAGGGTCTTCCCTCCGGACGGGGACGGTTTAAGATCTCGAGCTGTGAAAAGCATCATATTTCATATCACCCTTTTCACAACATACTCAAGGAAGATTATTTATAAATGAAAACTGACTAGGCTCTGGAGCTAGACACTTATCTAGGTTGAAAAACTTGTACTTCTTAACGTAAAAAAAAGAGTGAAAACCTATTGATTTTCACCCCGGTTCTTTTACATACCTGACAATCTCATTTTTTGAATTTCATGAATTGCAAATTCCATAGGCTGACGTACGCCTGGTACCTTCAATGTCATAACATTAGCTTCCTTATCAAAAGACTTTATTACTCCTTTATATGTTCCTGACTCAGTTAAAATCTCACATGGCACCTTAGGCAAATAAAAAGGAATATTCATGACATATTCAATTTTTTCATAAATGGACATGTCTTTAAAAGGTTTATGAACTGCTTTTTCATGCGTTACATCCTCGTCGATATTGTCCTTCTTCTCATGCGTAACGAAATGTTCTCTTTGAAAATGAGGATCAAACCGTGCTCGTTCTGCTTCTCTTTCCTTCTCACGTTCCTTAGAGTAATAATCCTTCTGATTTGATGTATTTTCCACTTTTAAGTCTGGTTGTGAAATATACATGAGAGGAGTATCTTTTTTGGTTTTCTTCATATTCATACCTCCTGCATATTTTAACTCCATTACATTTGTATGCAATCGAATATGGGAGGTACCGTGCCTTGGTTAAAATAGGCTTGGCAAACAAAATAATGATCCTCACTCAAACTCAAACGTTAATAATTAATTTCGATTCATCCTTTACTATAAAAGCAATTAATCGTTTATATGGGTTTTAATTTAGGACTCTAATTTGAATAATATCTTGAGTGCTAATTACAACAGGCTTTTCTGCCGTTTCAATTTTAACAAATCCGGTCGTAGCATCATGATTACTAACTATTCCTTTGTAACGGCCATCTTTTGTAACAATTTCACATGCAGATTTTGGTAGAAAAAATGGGACATCAAGTAAAAAATCAATTTTATCTAGAGACGCCATATCTTCAAACGCTTTTTTCGATGGAGAAAGCTTCGGTTTCGTTTCACGAATTTCTTCACTAGATTTCTCTTCGGTGATAGGCTCGGTTTCATCTGCCTGACTTTGCTGTTTTTTATAATAGACTCTCTGCATGTGTGCATCACTAACTGGAAGTGTTGGTTGAGTAATATATAAGAACGGGGGTGTTGTTCTTTTGGGCTTCATGTAAGCTCCTCCTAACTCCATTCATTTCTATTACTATATGCACCTCTTAATTTAAAAATGTAATTTTAGTATTCTTAACATAACATTCACAATTACTTAACAATATGATGATATTGTCAAAATAGGACAATTTTCGCGAAGGAGTTCCTTTCATGCAGGACACTATATTGCAACATCCAGACTTAGTAGCGATACATGAACTTTCTCATCTACTAAACACCAAGAACATTCTATCTATATTTCAACCTATTATTTCATTAAAAACAGCGGAGCCATTTGCTTTTGAAGCATTATCAAGAGGCCCTGTTACAAGTCCTTTGCACTATCCTAGTGCCCTCTTTTCTACTGCAGAAAGATGTAATCAATTGTATACACTGGAAAAAGTATGCCGTGAAAAAGCAATTGAAACCGCTCAATCATTTTTAAATAATAAGGTTTTATTCTTAAATATTAGTTCACAGGTCATTCATGATCCATCTTTTACGCCTGGCCATACAGTTAAGCTTCTAAATGAATTTAATATTCAACCTCATCAGGTTGTATTTGAAATTACAGAGCGAAGTGCAATTGAGGATTTTACAGCATTTAGAGAAGTTCTTCATCATTATCGTGCTCAGGGCTTTCAAGTTGCCATTGATGACGCTGGTGCAGGATACTCTTCTTTACAGGCAATATCTGAATTAACACCGGAGTATATTAAAGTAGACCGCTCGTTAATTTGTGATGTGCACAAAAATGAAATAAAGCTAGGTATATTAGAGGCATTCGTCACATTTGCGAAAAGGATGAATAGCAAAGTAATTGCTGAAGGAATTGAAACAATAGAAGAACTTGAAGTTGTATTACAGTTAGGCATAGAATATGGGCAAGGGTATTTGTTTGCATACCCTAATTATCCTGTTGCGTCCGTATCAACTAATGCAAAAAGAGCTATTCAAACCTTCCATAATTCACCTCATCAAAACTCTAGTCGTACAATAATTGTTAAAGAAAATGACAAGCTTTTGATTGTAGGAAATGGTTCTTCCCCTAAATCTATGTATGTAAAAGATATAATAAATCAATGTGTACTAATATAGACTTCCCTCACAAAAAACCCTTCGCAATGCGAAGGGCTTTTTGTACTCAATTAATAATTAAAAGTCAATTATCTAGCTAAAATATGATAACCAGAGTCAACATGGATGTTTTCACCTGTTACACCACGAGATAAGTCACTGAATAGGAACAGAGCTGTATCTCCGACCTCTTCTTGGTCTGTTGCACGACGGAGTGGTGCACGTTCTTCAATTTCTCTTATGATTGTGTTTAGGTCGCCAACACCTTTTGCTGATAGTGTACGAATAGGCCCAGCTGAAATAGCATTTACACGTATACCATACTGTCCTAAATCGTTAGCTAAATATTTAACACTTGCTTCAAGAGATGCTTTAGCAACACCCATTACATTGTAATTAGATACGACACGCTCACCGCCCAAATAAGTTAAGGTTACGATGCTCCCACCTTCTGTCATCAATTCCTTTGCAGCTTTTGCTACTGCTGTTAATGAATATGAGCTAATGTTATGAGCAAGTAAAAACCCTTCTCGAGTCGTATTCATATATTCGCCTCTTAGCTCTTCTTTATTAGCAAAAGCTATACAATGAGCAACACCATGAATGACATCCACTTTCTCTTTAATAGATGCAAAGCAATTTGCTACCTCTTCATCATTTGTTACATCACAAGGTAACACGAGTGAATCACTTTCTAGAGTACTAGCTAACTCACGGACACTTGACTCTAAGCGTTCGCCCGCATATGTAAAAATAAGATTTGCCCCAGCATTATGTAAAGTACGAGCAATTCCCCAAGCAATACTGCGTTTATTTGCTACACCCATTACAACATAAGTTCGACCTTGTAAAGAAAGAGTCATAAAAATTCCTCCCAATATGCATATCATCTGTTATTAGTACCTACTACTAATTGTAGTATATCATATGGTTTGATTATTTCAAACACAATTGATTGCATACTGTTGTAATAGTTGTCCAACTATTAGGCGAAGACACCAGTATTTCTGCAACTTCCTTGTCAATTACAACCGATAAACCCTTGCACCTAGTTTTTTGGTGTAATTTAAATAAGCTGCCCACATATTTATGGACAGCTTATGAATTAACACAACTCGCAAAACTCTAAAATCATCCTTAATTCATCAACATATTCGTGAGACCCGGTAACAACAAGGCGATCACCCATGCGAAGTTCAGTGTCACCATGTGGTACAATCGAATCTTTCCCGCGGAATATTCTTACAAATATAACGTCTCCTGTAAACGGAAAGTTTCGTAACGAAATTCCATCATATTTTGGATTGTTCATATTAATTTGATGAAGAGCTGATTCTTCACTTGTGATAATGTTAAATACACTTGGTGATTCTATAACAGCACGTAAAAAGGATTTTGTAGAAAGAAGAACGGAAAATACCTCGACCCCGATATTTCGCAATTCCTCTTGCTTTTCAGGCTCTTCAATTCGAGCTATTACTCGCTCAATCCCATTATCACGTCCGTATTTAGCAATATTTGTATTTATTTCTTCATCACCTGTAGTGACTACTAATATGTCAGCATCGAACACCTTGTGTTCTTTTAAGTGGTCAACTGTAAAGTTTTCCACCTCATCAATCTGAAACACTGTAGAAGAAGTTGATCGCTCAATTTTTTCTTGTTTTGTATGAAATAATGTAGTCTCATACAATGATGGGTTTAGTTCTCTTGTAACCGGTAGTGTTAATTGATTTGCCCCTAAGAATGACACTTTTAGCTTATGTGTTGTTTCTTCATGAGGTGGAAACACCTTTTTGAAAACAATAGGTGACACAACAGATGTAATAACTGCAACCAAGATTAAAGCGCCTGACATTTGTTCAGAAATCATACCCATGCGTTCACCGATAGTAGCAGCAGCAATTACGAGTGAAAGGGTAGATGTTAATAAGAATCCCGAAGCTATTACTGTTCGATTGTTGTACCACCAGCCTAATACAAACGATGGTAAAAGCTTTGAAAGAACAAGAGCTACGAAGAGTAGCGGAATTAATAACAATAGCTTAGGCTCTGTAAATAACCCCCAAACATCGAGTTCTACCCCCACCATAACAAAGAAAATTGGTATTAAAAATCCATAGCCAAATGAATCTAGTTTGTGAACCAAATCAGGATTTGGTGATAATAGCGACACAAGTACACCCGCTAAAAACGCCCCTAGAATATTTTCGGCACCAACCGTTTCAGATACAGCTACTAAAATAATGATTAGAGCAAATACAGCACGGGTATTAATTTGGATAGTTCCTTTCGACATCGTTTCAACAAATGATTGATGACGAAACTTTTTCCCTACAAAGTAAAATGCTATACCTACTGCAAACAGTATAAGTAGTAACCAAGTGTTTCCTTGCCCCTTGTCATATATTGAAACAAATACAGCTAACAAAATCATCGTCACAAGGTCTGCAATAACAGCTACTAGGAGAATCGTTTGTCCTATAGCAGTCTTCATAATTTGTGCGTCTTTTAACGTTGGCACAACAACCCCTAAAGAAATGGTTGATATGATTAACGTCATTAAGAAGGCATTATCAATAAATCCTAACGCCACAAACCCTAGTGATAAAATGTATGACAGGGCTAATACACCTATAAACACGATACTTGATGCAATAAAAGGATGTGGAGCCGGTTTTCCACTTGGAAGGATTTCTTTCTTTTTCTTCCCAGCAAAAACAGAAAAATCAATTTCTAATCCACTTAAAAACATTAAATATATAAATCCTAAAAGTGATAGTGTTTCAAGCCACATATCTTGATGTACAATATCAAATCCACTTTTCCCAATTACAAGTCCAACAAGGATTTCAGCAACAACAACGGGAATAATACTTAGCTTTAAACGATGTAGCAATATTGGTGTTAAAAATGCCACAATCATGACAATTACGAGTGATGTAACAGATGCATGATGCTCCATAGAAGCCCTCCCCTTATATTAGGTAGTTAATGAATAATGAAGCCGTACCTAAATAAATTAAAATACTTATAATATCATTAATAGTTGTGATAAATGGTCCTGATGCTACAGCTGGGTCAATATTAAATTTATTCATAATAATAGGTACGAAAGATCCAGCAAGTGTGGCTACTATGAGTGTTCCTAATACAGATACACCGACTAATATACCTAGCATAAAATTCTGTTGCCAAATGGTGACTAGTCCTGTGACAAGTATGCCACAAGCAATACCATTAATGAATCCTGTCCCTGCTTCACGAGCAAGAATGCTCCATACTTTTCCTTTAGTAATTTCACCTGTCGCCAGACCACGGACAGCTACAGCCAATGCCTGTGTACCTGAATTCCCCGCCATCCCAGCAATAAGTGGAATAAACACAGCAAGAACGGCTACTTGATCAAGCGTTTCTTCAAACCGGCCCATCAGGCTTGCTGTCATCATCCCTATGAATAATAACACAATTAGCCAAGGAAGTCGTTTCTTTGATGCGCTCCATGGACCGCGGTCCATCGTTCCTACGTCACTAATACCGGCAAGCTTGGAATAGTCGTCAGTCGCCTCTTCTTCGAGTACATCGATGATATCATCGACAGTTACAATTCCAAGTAGATGATTTTGAAAATCAATAACTGGTAGGGCTAAAAAATCATAGTCCTTCATTTTTTTAGCAACTTCTTCTTGATCCTCACTAACCGATACAGTTACAACACGCTCATTTAATATTTCATAAATCATCGTGTCATCATGATGTACAATTAAATCACGTATAGATATAACACCAGCAAGCTTTTTATTCTCGTCCACAACGTAAATATAATATATTGTTTCAGCGTTTTGCGCTTCATTTTTAATAATATACATGGCACTTCTTACAGTCTGGTTTGCTTCAATAGCGATAAATTCTGTTGTCATAATACTACCAGCTGTATATTCCTCATAATGAAGAAGGTCTTTTATTTCTTCCGCTGAGGATTTATCCATAATTGTTAAATAACTAGCTACTTGTTCTTTATCTAACTGATTTAAAACGTCAACTGCATCATCGGCATACATTTGTGCCAACATATTGGCTGCATAGGCTGGATCCATCTCTGCCATTAATTCTGAATATTGATTAGAGTCTACTTGAATATTTTCAATTATACGAGCTGTTTCCTCAGGTGACAAATAATGATATAGTTGCATTCTATCATCAATTGAAAATGATTCGAACAATTTTGCTTGGTCGTACTCATGTAGGCTTAAAAACAACTCACGAAACTCTGTTAATTGATTCTTTCGTAATAGCTCTAATATTTCTTCGTGCTCTTGTTGTAATTCTCTTTCTTTCTCTGTCATCTCTGACATGATGGGTCTCCCCCCTTACTATGCTATTTCGCAATAATCGCATTAATATAGTAACAAAAATGTCGTTATATGTCTCTCATTCAATTTAAAAACAAACAAATTTCCTGTATGATATACTAAGAAAAGTGTAAGGTGCCATTTAGCGATGGCGGCGGAACGTCTGCCTTCCAAAGTCGATTCACTTATGACTAAGAGAAACAGGATTTCATATTTCTTTTCCAGGAGAAAATTTGACCGGTATTTTGCCCTCGAGCCGCTGACGTCAAGAGCTAAACTAAGTAAAGTGTAGGCTCCTTATTGAATTTAAATTCAAAATAGTAGACGAATGTTGTGTCTTTTTTTCATATAAATACATTATCCAATTAATTTGCTCTATTTTGACAAGAACATTTACATCGAAAGGAAATCGGTATGAATCAAAAAGGCATAAAATTAGACTTCATGCTCTTATTTATATTATTTACACTTATTATTGTTAGTGTTGTTTCTATATATAGTGCTCAACAATCTTTGCCATCGTTTTTACAAGAAATAAATTTTGTGAAAAAGCAACTAATTTGGTATGTCATTGGAACAGTAGCTCTCTCTGTTACAATGATTATAGACTTTGATCGTTTTAAACAAATTTCTTGGTACATGTATGCCTTTGGTATGTTACTTTTGCTTGGTATTGAATTTAATTTTCCCGCAAAATATGTATTAACTATTAAAGGAGCTACGGCTTGGTATGATGTACCTGGCATTGGTAACTTTCAGCCTTCAGAAGTCATGAAAATATTTCTTATTATTTTAGTAAGTCAAATTATTGCTAATCACAACGAAAAGCGTATGAAAAGAACGATGAAGGATGACTTGTTTTTACTTGGAAAAATTATGGCTATCTGTCTTCCACCTTTGTTACTCATTGCTAAACAGCCTGACTTAGGAAATACAATGGTTCTCTCTGCTATTATCGCATCTTTAATTTTAGTATCTGGTATTCGCTGGCGTTTTATTTTTTCAATAGTTGGATTAGTAGTCACGGTAGGAACATTACTAGTAAGTATTTATTTTATGTACCCAGATTTCTTTAAAGAAAACATCCTTGATAGCTATCAGTTAGATCGATTCTACGGATGGCTCGCCCCATATGAATACGATGCACAAGGCTATCAGCTTCGCCAAGCTTTACTAGCAATTGGTTCAGGAGAATTGTACGGAAAAGGTTATTCAGACGGAGAAGTTTACTTTCCTGAACCTCATACCGATTTTATCTTTGCTGTGATAGCAGAAGAATTTGGTTTTATTGGTGGAAGTATCGTTGTATCTTTATTTTTCTTACTAGTGTACCGCATGATTCATACTGCACTAGAAAGCCATGATCCATATGGTAGTTATTTGTGTACAGGAGTCATTGGTATGATTACTTTCCAAGTGTTTCAAAATATCGGTATGACGGTTGGTGTCCTGCCTATTACCGGTATTCCCCTTCCTTTTGTTAGTTACGGAGGAAGTGCTCTGTTAACCTTTATGCTCGCAATCGGAATTGTTTTAAATGTACATTCCCGCACAAAAAATATATGTTTGATTAGGAAGTTGATTTTTGTCAGCTTCCTTTTTTATTTTTGTATAAGTATGATACATTTTTAATACGAAAGACTAACCTTACATAGTAAACAACTGGGAGGTACTTATGAAACTTGATATTATAGGGGATATTCATGGATGCTATGAAGAACTACTCATTCTAACTCGAGAGCTTGGCTATGATTGGTCAGAAGGTGTACCACTTCATCCGTCACGACAATTAGCCTTTGTAGGAGATCTAACAGACCGTGGACCAGAATCGCTTAAGGTGGCTGATATAATATATAACCTTGTAGTTGAGCATAAGCGTGCATACTATGTACCAGGGAACCACTGCAATAAACTGTATCGTTATTTTTTAGGTAGAAATGTCAAAATAGCACATGGACTTGAGACGACTGTTGCTGAATATGAAGCACTATCTGCTAAAGACCAAAAACGGGCGTCGCATCATTTTAAGAGGCTGTATGAGGAAGCACCTCTGTATCATGTATTAGATAATGGAAAATTAATCATTGCCCACGCAGGCATTCGTGGTGATTATATAGGCAAGACAAGTAAAAAGGTGGAAACATTTGTACTTTATGGTGATATTACAGGAGAAACACTCCCAGATGGTTCGCCTGTGCGGCGCGATTGGGCTCAGCACTACACTGGTGATGCTTGGATTGTATACGGTCATACCCCTGTAAAAGAGCCTCGTTTTGTTAATCAAACTGTAAACATTGATACAGGTGCTGTGTTTGGTAATGCATTAACTGCTTTACGATATCCTGAAATGGAAACTGTGTCTGTTGAAAGTTCAATGCCGTTAGTACCTGAAAAGTTTAGAAGCTTTGAATAAAAGTGTATATTGTTCTTTAAAAATACACGTTGTATAAAGATGCAAAACTCCGCAAAAAGTGGCGCATTTAACGATTAAGCTTGACGTACCAGTAGTAAAAAACAAAAATATACTCAAAAAAACACTCACAGATTTTAATTCTATGAGTGTTTTTCATTTTATCGTAATTCTTTTCTTTTATAAATAGCTACATATAGCAACCCTATAAACAATAGCATCCCCCATAGCCCACCGCAGGATATAGGTATTTTACTAACGCGGAAAAACCGACCTGACTTACTAAAAACGCCGCAAATGTGCTAATTACAATCACAAGAAATAGAGCCGTTGTTAGCACGATTCCCCAAATTCCATTCAATTCAAATCGCTAAAATATTGAAGCACTTCTTGTCCAGAAGCAAAGCCCGCTCCGACTACAGTACCAATATATGTTGCTGCAATTTTAAACACATTGACATTATTTTTTACACTCTTACATGTATCCACTCCTATAGCTTTAGTGTGGATTAATCGATTCTTTTTATGAAAAGAAACACTTGCTTTGATGTAACTTGTAAATCCATTATTCGTCTAATTACAAAAAGGAGGAATATAAAATAATGAAGAGATTTTGTTATTTTTTAATGATTCTCTTGGCTTTTTCAGTTGTTAACGCCTGTTCAGTAGATAACGAAGAATCACAGCAAATCGAAGGCTATGTATTGGAGGTCGACGAACAGCATATTTTGTTAGCTCAAAATATTAGTTTGCAAACATACAATGAAGTTCAATATATTTCTATAAATGAATTAATTACTGTTGAAGGATTGAATCTTATCTCTATTTCTGTAGAGACTTCACAAAATTACCGCAAGGGAGATAAAGTAAAGGTTTGGATTGATGGCCCTATAGCTGAAAGTTATCCGGCACAGGCTAAAGCGAAAAAAGTGGAGCTGTTGGACAATTAGGATAGAAACGCTTGCTCCTTAATACCACAAGTAATTAGACAACTAGAATACGTAAAAACAGGTACCCAGTTAACACTAGGTACCTGATATGATTTGTTCCATATCATCTGGTGGACTTGCAGAAAAACTAATGCGCTCACTCGTTATTGGATGAATAAAAGTAAGCTGTGCACTATGTAACGCTTGTCGATTTATTAAATCGAGTCCACCTCCATATAAATCATCACCTAATAGTGAATGGCCTAAATATGCCATATGCACACGAATTTGATGCGTTCGTCCTGTTTCGAGCTGCAAACGTACATGAGTAAATGCCTCATATCGTTGAATCACCTTAAAATGTGTAACAGCATGCTGTCCATCGCTACGCACTTCTCGTTCAATAATACTGTCTTCCCTTCGCCCAATCGGAGCGTCAATTGTCCCTGTCTGTTCAACAACAGACCCATGTACGAGAGCTTCATACGTACGTGAAATCTCTCCAGCTTTTTGAAATAAAGAACATATATAATGAACATATCGATGCTTCGCAATAAGCATCAAACCTGACGTGTTACGATCTAATCTAGTCACTACATGTACGCCAGCATCTAATCCAATCTTATCGTAGTAATATAGTAATCCATTTGCAATACTACCTGATGGGTGCTCACGTGACGGTATCGTTGATACGCCAGCTTGCTTATTCAACACTAATACCGCATCGTCTTCATACACAATACATAACGGTATTTCTTCTGCTAACAATGATTCACTTTTTCGCTCTGGTGGAAAATAAACTGTCACTTCATCCGCTGTTGTTACCTTTCGACGCACCGTTTCCTCTTGTCCATTAACAAGAATCTGGCCACCTTTAAACTTTATGTCACTAAGTGCTGTGCGAGAAATATTTTTTTTATATAAAAATTCACGTAGTAGTAAATCCTTTTCATCTTGTTGTACAATCCATTGAAGCTTCATCACTACACACCTTATTCATCCGCCACAAACGATTCACGGACGCGCTGCCAAAATGGGAATGGACGAAAGCGGGCGAAGCGCACTTTTTCATGAGCAACTCGACACTGGATTGACTTCACATCACTGTGAAAAATATTCAAATGGTCAATGGTAATTGAAAAGTCGTCAGCATTGACGGGCTTAATCATACATGTATGATGCGATGGTAAAATAAGCGGAGATCCTACCGTACGAAACACCCTATTATTAATCGATGCCATTTCGGTAATCTGTATAGCCTCAATCGATGGATGAAGAATAGCACCATTCAGCGCTTTATTATAGGCCGTACTTCCAGAAGGTGTTGAGATGCAAAGGCCATCTCCACGGAACGTTTCAAAAATATCTCCCTTTATTTCTAGATCGACTACAAGAGTGCCTTCTGCACGCTTGACCGTACATTCATTTAGTGCTAAGTAGCGAGATTCTTTCCCGCCATCTTTATAGCGAACTATAACCTCAAGTAACGGATATTCAATCACTTGGTAAGGTGTTTTAGCGATTGCAATTACTAGCTTCTCAATCTCTTCAGGAATCCAGTCTGCATAAAACCCTAAATGACCCGTATGCACACCAACGAATGCCGTCCGATCTAACCGATTACGATAACGGTGAAATGCATAGAGAAGCGTACCGTCTCCACCAACTGAAATACATATATCTGGCTTATCTTCATCATACTCGAGCGAAAAATCCTGCAAATATGTCTTGATTTTTTGCATTAAAGAATTAGAAACATTGTCACCTTTGGAAGTAACTGCAAATTTCATACTCTATTAACACCTAGCCTTTCAATCTCCATCGACTTCATTTTTTCTAGAAAACACTGCCTGTGCCTCTTTAATCTCAAAACGAATTTGAGACATTTCTTCATCTAATAGAAAAGCCGCTTCTGCTGCTCTTTGCAGTCTCCTTTTTATATCCTCCGGTATATTTCCACTATATTTATAATTTAAAGAGTGTTCCACAGTTGCCCAAAAATTCATCGCTAACGTACGTATTTGAATTTCGGCAAGAATCTTTTTTTCACCTGAAACCGTTTGAACAGGATAACATATAACAACATGATAAGAACGATAGCCACTAACTTTTTTATCCGCAATATAATCACGTTCTTCAATAATTTCTAAATCATTTCTTTTTCGTAACAAGTCCACCACAGTATAAATATCTTCTACAAACTGACACATCATTCTTAAACCTGCTATGTCTTGCATTTGTGTTTCTAGTTCGTTAAGAGGAATTCCCTTTTTATTCGCTTTATCTAGAATACTAGCAATTGGTTTGACACGACCTGTTACAAACTCTATCGGTGAGTGCACCGATTCAAGCTCGTATTCAGAACGCATACCCTTTAATTTAATTTTTAGCTCTTCAACTGCCTGTTTATATGGTGCTAAAAAAAACTCCCAATGCTTAATCACCTTTTACTACACCGCCATATCACTGAATGCATTCATCACTTTAGTTACCATTTCTTCACCATAGTTTGAATTTCCTTCTATATTTGAGATTAAATATGTCATTTCTTCTTTAAAGTTAACTAGCTCTATTTCTGTCTCACTTTGAGCACTTTTTAAAATAAAAGTAACGTCCATTTTACAAGCATTAGATATATCATGCCAAAAATCTTCCTTAATTGAAGCATATATGTATGATTCATCATTTTCTAGTAAGTATATAAACGCCAAATTATCTGAATCAACTAGCATCTGGCCATTTGCTTGTATATTTAATGGCATAGTCTCCTCAGTAATGAAAAAGAACTGTTTCTCTTGTAAAAGTGTTTTTGATACTTGTAAAATCGTACGCAAAACCATTGCCTCCTTAAATACATAATCCTTTATAATTGTACCACAGACAAAATGGTTCTCCCTAATCATTGTAATTGGAATCTAAAAAAGAGATAATATTAATATTATTATTAGGAGGGTCTACAAAACTGTGAAGCAAGAGATTGAATACGAATGTAAAAACCTAGTGTCTGAAGAAGATTTTATTAAGTTGATGCGTAAATTTTCTATCACGCAAGACAACTTTGTAACGCAGCAAAATTATTATTTCGATACGGAGCAATATGATATAAAAAATCTTGGTGCTGCCTTGCGAATTCGTAAAAAGCAAGATACATATACTCTAACTTTAAAACAACCACTAAAAGAAGGCATCCTTGAAACCCATCAAAATCTTACTTTAGATCAGGCTCATGCAATGTTAACTAAACAGGAAATGGTCAATGGAGACATTGCAACCATCTTAAAGGATCTCGGAGTTTCTATTGAGAGCATTAAGTTGTTTGGAGACTTAACAACAAGTCGGGCTGAAATAGAATACCGTGGTGGTATTCTCACATTTGACCACAGCTCGTATTTAGATACAGAAGACTACGAATTAGAGTATGAGGTACAAGACTTACAAGAGGGAGAGGAAATTTTCTCCTCTTTGCTAGACGAGCTTAATATTCCTCGCACAAAAACCGAAAATAAAATTAAGCGCATGTATATTCGTAAGCTGTTCTTAAAATAAGTGAGGGTACAGTCAATGAACATAAACACAATTAAGCTTATGATGGAGCTACAAGCTCTGAAGCAGTTTGAAAAAGGAAATTCCGGAGTAAATCAACCAGGCAATACTTCTTTCACCGATATACTTCAAGCAATATTAACAGAAGAAGAAGCGTCTTTTTTCGGCAGTAGTCCTAAACAAAGTAGTACCTCGCATGTTAACCATAAGGATGTATCGGTGTTGGCTAATAAATTGCCTAATAATCCATCTATTGAACAGGCTATCGACCATGCTTCTAATCTTTATGAAGTAGATGCGAGACTTATCCGAGCAGTAATTAAACAAGAATCAAACTTTAACAGCAAAGCTAAAAGCCATGCTGGTGCAATGGGGTTAATGCAGCTCATGCCTGGTACCGCGAAGGACTTAGGGGTTTCGGACCCATATGATATTAAGCAAAACATCCTTGGCGGAACTAAATATTTAAGACAGATGCTTGATCGTTATGACGGAGACATAAAATTAGCTCTAGCTGCATACAATGCAGGCCCGGGCAATGTGGATAAATATAGTGGTGTTCCTCCTTTTAAAGAAACAACAAATTATGTTCAAAAGGTTATGCGCAACTACCAATCGTAAGAATTAGTGTGATACTAATTCTTTTTTTTGTGTTAAAAAACAACAAATTTATAGTTAAAATGTTACATATCAGATAAAATAGGAGAAATAGGAAAAGCTCATAAATTGAGATATATGTTTACAATTGTTAAAATGGTCTTATATAAAACATGCATAAACTCTCAATTTTCATGCTAATTGTAAATACATCTTTAAGAAACGACAGCACTAGACAGGCCACAAGTCGTTTAATTTGTGTAATTGTATGAAAACTTGTCATAATAGAAACATAACATGTAACTGCTGACATTTGATGTTAGTTAGCACATACAAATTAGATAAAGGAGTCAATTTTCATGACATCACAATTCAAATCACCTTTCGACTTGATTGGAGAAGAAAAACTCCACACACTTGTAGACTTATTTTATAAGCGAGTCGCACAGCATCCAGAGTTGGCTCCTATATTCCCTGATGATCTAACTGAAACAGCCCGCAAACAAAAACAATTTCTAACGCAATATTTAGGTGGTCCCAATTTATATTCAATGGAACATGGGCATCCTATGTTGCGAGCTAGACACTTACCCTTTGAAATAACGCCTACACGTGCAAAAGCATGGCTCGCATGCATGGACTTCGCTATGGATGAAGTGGAGCTAGATGAACCGATGCGTACTGAGTTTTATCAAAGGCTAGTGTTAACTGCGCAGCACATGATAAATACACCTGAGGATGACGATGCGACGTGAGCTATAAAAATGAAATGACAAACTGGTGGGCTGTTCATCAACGGTATAGCAGTAACACTATGAAACCAATTGAAGTATATTACTTCCTAGATCCACTCTGTGCAGAATGTTGGTCGCTCGAACCAATCTTAAAAAAACTGCAGATTGAATATGGCCGTTATTTTACTGTTAAGCATGTTTTAAGCGGCAAGTTGGCTAAGCTTAATCTAGGAAAAAAATCAATCGACCCGCAAAGTATGGCTCAAGTGTGGGAGCGAACAGCGAATCGTTTTGGAATGTCGTGTGATGGAAGCGTATGGTTTGAGAATCCAATTGAGACACCATTTGCAGCATCGATTGCTATTAAGGCAGCGGGTCTTCAAGGTCGTCGTCTTGGTATTCAATTTATTCGCAAGCTACAAGAAACACTTTTTATTGAAAAACAAGATATTTCTGATGAGAAAATATTACATGAATGTGCCGATATCGTTGGATTAGATGTAGAAGAATTCAGCCGTGATTTACACTCCCCGAGTGCTGCTAAAGCATTTCAATGTGATTTGTCTATTACGACTGAAATGGAAGTCGATCAAATTCCGACTCTCGTGTTTTTTAATGAGGATGTTGAGCAGGAAGGCATCAAAATCACGGGTTTTTATCCATTTGATACGTATGTCCACATACTTTCTGAAATGTTAGGGTATATTCCAGATCCTGAAGCGCCACCTGATTTAGAAGATTTTTTACGCTACTTTAAATTTGTCGCTACAAAAGAAATATCTGTTGTATATAATATGCCCTTAGCAGAAGCGGAACATGAAATGAAGAAGCTTGTTCTGAAGCAAAAGGTTGAACCAGTGCCTGTTAAATTCGGGACGTTTTGGCGATATAAAGATTAGCTTGGTTTTTTAACGAAACCAAGCATTTTTTATGTTTAAATGATCAAATGATTTCATACTTTGTTGATTGATTCGCTATGGACCAAAACACCTTGAAAATGCTCTCTATTGTTTCTTCGGGCCGTGAAGTGTTTTGGAAGTTGTTTTATGTGTAGCGTGAGTAGTAACACGAGAGGTTCCAATTCATAGGCTCGGAGGTCATCAACTGAAAGTAAATCGTTGCGACATCGACAACTAAGTTTTACTGAGCTTATTTTTTAAAAATTGGACATGCTAAAAGTGATGACAAGGAGGGAATAGCTGTGAGAAAAGAAATGAAGCACGTTGACAAACCACAATCTTGTGAGCTTTTTGTAGACGATTCATTTTTTATGAGTGAGCTAAGAACCGTTGTCGAAGATGGCGCTGCTCTTGCCACGGAAGATGAGAGTCCTACCTCTAAACAACAATAATACTTGCCTGCACTCTTTGAATGCAGGCATGTTACTTTCAGTGTGGTCAAGTTGTGGTTTGGATCGTTAAACTTTGCATTGGCTCGTATTAATATACTTGTTTGTTGAACTTTCACCTTGGTTGGTGCGATGAGGATTTTGTTTGGTGCGATAAGCACCTTGTTTGGTGCGATGAGCACCTTGTTTGGTGCGATGAGCAGCTTGTTTGGTGCGGTGAATTTCTCTTTTGGTGCGATGAGCAGCTTGTTTGGTGCGATAAGCACCTTGTTTGGTGCGTTAAGCACCTTGTTTGGTGCGTTAAGCACCTTGTTTGGTGCGATAAGCACCTTGTTTGGTGCGTTAAGCACCTTGTTTGGTGCGATAAGCACCTTGTTTGGTGCGTTAAGCACCTTGTTTGGTGCGTTAAGCACCTTGTTTGGTGCGATGAGCACCTTGTTTGGTGCGATAAGCACCTTGTTTGGTGCGATGAGCACCTTGTTTGGTGCGATAAGCACCTTGTTTGGTGCGTTAAGCAGCTTGTTTGGTGCGATGAGCAGCTTGTTTGGTGCGATCCTTATAACGTTAAGCCATGACGTCACATTACAACTGTAACGCTTCTCTCCACTACTTTTTTCTTCTTGTTACATTTGCCAACTTCAATCTAGAATGCATACAATAATCATTTAACTTCATCATCTTTCGTTGTTTCCAGAAAAGGCTGATACATCATAATTGCGTGATTTTCTGTCACATACTCATCATCAATTACAGCGCCACTACGATTTATCACATGGCGATGAATAACATTGTGTCGTACATAACCACCCCAAGGCTCTAGAGTCATTTTATGTTCTTTTTGATACACTTCATACGTATGCAATGGCTCACTCATCGCTCGCCATTCGCCTACTAAATGCGTGTCGTTTAAATACAAAATTAGCTGATACGGTTCCTCTGAATCATTATAAATCTGTAAATCTAGGTAATTATAAGAACAAGTTGCCCCACTGCCAAACGGCTGCGTCCGCTTAGAATCAGGAAACACATCATAGCTATGGCGATGACGCTCAACAACCTTTAACGGCGTGTGTAGTGTCATCCAATATATAAGGTTAGACAGCTGACATAGCCCCCCACCTACTCCTGTTTTAAACGTCCCATAATATAAAACCATCCCATCCTTGTAACCTTTTCTGTAAGTTGGGCGCCCGATCAAGCGCCAATACGAAAACGTCTCACCAGGTTGAATAACAATGCCATTCAGGTTTTTAATTGCAATTTTTAAATTTTCTATTTTATTTTGCTGTAGCCACATCTCGACATCTTTTAATTGACGTAACAAAGGTGTTTGATGTTGGAAAACAAGACATGGTGATTGGTTCGTTTTTTTATTCAAAGCAAATTTTTTATTTTTCATCATCCACTCACTATAACGTTTGTAAGTATAAAAAATACTTCCAAGTCTAATACGAAGCTGAGACCGTTTTTTAGGCTGCAACGATTGCACGCAACATCACCACTTTCTCATAATCTACTTACATCATACATAATGCTACGGCACAAGTTATATAGGGTATTTGTAAATTTTATGAAAATCGATACTGTTTTTTCTAGTAATTCAAGAAATTTGTCAAACTTTGTCGTTGAGTTTCGAAGTACTTTTCGTTAGTATGATATCATGTATAAGTTGAAACCGTTTTATTGTAGAGGTGAAGATGATGGATAATTCTTTTATCATAAAAAGAGCACTTAATAATAATGTCATTATTGCTGTACATCCTAATCATGGTGAAGTTGTATTGATTGGGAAAGGTATAGGTTTTAATAAAAAACTCGGAGATAAAATAAATATTGAAAATGTGGAGAAAACATTTATTCTTGAAGATAAAAAAGAACAAGAGCAATATAAGCAATTAATTCCTCATATTGATGAAGATTTTATTGAAATAATGAATGATATTGTGTTTCACATTGAAAGTAAAGTAAACACAAAGCTGAACGAGCATATTCATATCGCACTTACAGATCATATTGCCTTTGCGCTAAAACGGATGAATCAAGGACTAGGAATTCAAAATCCCTTTTTAACCGAAACGCAGTCACTATACCCAAAAGAATATGAAATTGCTGAAGAAGTTATTGAGCAAATTCATGAAAAGATAGATATTCGACTTCCCGAAGGTGAGATAGGTTTTATCGCCCTTCACATTCATAGCGCCATGACAGATAAAGAGCTATCCGAGCTTAATCAGCATTCGCAGTTAATTGCCGAGCTCATTAGATTAATAGAAAATAATTTAGATGTAAAAATCGATCGAAAAAGTGTTAATTATATGCGCCTCGTACGCCACCTTCGCCACGCTATTGATAGAGTTAAGGCAGAGGAAAGATTGGAAGAACCAAAAGAATTAGAAAATGTGTTGAAAAATTCATATCCCCTATGCTACAATCTATCGTGGAAAGTGATTAAAGTTATGCAGCAAGCATTACAGAAAAAAGTCTATGATGCTGAAGCAGTTTATCTGACTTTACATTTACAGCGTTTTGTAAGTAAAACTAAATAATAGTTTTTCTCTTACGTGTTACTGATTCGATCAGGCATGAGTAAAAGATAAACGTTACTAGCAGTATAAACATTAGTACATGTGAATGTGCTTTGTTTATATTACCTTAACGTTATCTATACTCATGCCTTTTTTGTGTTGTCTGTGTGTAAGCGCTCTATAATACTTGCTGTTAACGAAATCAAAATTTAAGGAGGAATTACTTATGTTTAAAAAAGCATTTGGTACTTTACAAAAAGTTGGTAAAGCCCTCATGTTACCCGTTGCTATCTTACCGGCAGCTGGTTTGCTATTAGCATTTGGTAACGCGTTACAAAATCCATCTTTAACTTCTCGAATTCCAGCTTTAGAAGCAGCTTGGGTTCAACTTATTGCTTCTGTCATGGAACAAGCAGGTGGTATCGTATTCTCTAACTTAGCATTATTATTTGCTGTTGGAGTTGCTGTTGGGTTAGCTGCTGGTGAAGGCGTTGCCGGACTAGCTGCTATAATTGGGTTCTTAATTATGAATGTAACAATGGGTGCCCTACTAGGTGTTACACCAGACATGATTGGTGCAGACCCAGCTTATGCAAATGTTTTAGGGATCCCTACCCTTCAAACCGGGGTGTTTGGTGGTATTATTGTTGGTATTTTAGCAGCCGCCATGTATAACAAGTATTACAACATGGAATTACCTGCATACCTTGGTTTCTTTGCTGGAAAGCGTTTCGTACCAATTATTACAGCGGTAGCCGCTTTAGGATTAGGAATTGTTATGATTTTTGTATGGCCTCCAATTCAGCATGGCTTAAATACATTTTCACATAGCATGATCGACGCTAACAGAACTGTAGCAGCTTTAATTTTCGGTATTATCGAAAGAGCACTTATTCCTTTTGGATTACATCATATCTTTTACTCGCCGTTCTGGTTTGAATTTGGACAATACACAAATGCCGCTGGAGAAATTATCCGTGGTGACCAAAAGATTTTCTTTGAACAAGTTAAAGAAGGTGCTGAATTAACAGCGGGTACGTTTATGACTGGTAAATTCCCATTCATGATGTTTGGACTACCAGCAGCAGCTCTTGCTATGTATCATGAAGCACGTCCTGAGAAAAAGGCATTAGTTGGTGGTATTTTAGGTTCTGCAGCCTTAACTTCTTTCTTAACTGGTATTACAGAGCCAATTGAATTCACGTTCTTATTCGTAGCACCTATTCTATTCGGTATTCACACTATTTTTGCAGGGTTATCATTCATGACTATGCACATTTTAAATGTAAAAATCGGAATGACTTTCTCCGGTGGTGTTATTGACTTCCTACTATTCGGTGTATTACCTAATAGAACTGATTGGTGGTTAGTTATTCCTGTAGGCTTAGTATTCTCAGTTATTTATTACTTTGGTTTCCGTTTTGCCATTCGCAAGTTTAACTTAAAAACACCTGGTCGTGAGGACGAAACAGAAGAACAAGGTACAACTGTTCAAGCAGGTGAATTACCATACAACGTGTTAGAAGCAATGGGCGGAAAAGAAAATATCGGTCACTTAGACGCATGTATTACTCGTCTTCGCGTATCGGTTAAAGATATTAAAGCTGTTAATAAAAATCGCTTAAAACAATTAGGTGCTGCTGGTGTTATGGAAGTTGGTAACAACATTCAAGCTATCTTTGGCCCTAAGTCAGACACGCTAAAAAGTCAAATCCAAGATATTATGACAGGAAAAACTCCAACTGCTGTGAAAGCTGATAACCACATTTCACAAGGGAGAAATAATGCTTCTGAATCAATCGCACTTCCGATTGAAGGTGAAGTAATTTCTATAACAGACGTACCAGACCAAGTATTCTCTCAAAAAATGATGGGTGATGGGTTCGCTATTAAACCTACGAATGGTGTTGTAGTGTCACCTGTTGAAGGAAAAATCTTAAATGTGTTCCCTACAAAACATGCTATTGGTTTAGAATCTAGCAACGGAACAGAAATATTAATTCATTTTGGTATTGATACTGTAAAACTAGAAGGTAAAGGCTTCACATCGTTTGTTAAAGAAGGCGATGTAGTTAAACAAGGACAAAAACTATTAGAAGTAGACTTGAGCTATGTAGAAAAACACGCTCCATCAACAATCACACCAATTATTTTTACAAACCTAGGTGAGACTGATGAGCTTCAAGTTAACTACGGACAAGCTTCACAAGGTGACACATCGTTAGTGAAAGTTAAATAATACAGTAAATAAAGGAGCGTACGATTTATGGTTACAAAACAATATAAAATTATAAGTCACTCTGGCATTCACGCTCGTCCCGCTACTATGTTAGTCGGGACGTCAACTCCCTTTGATGCAGACATCACTCTTACAAGTAATGATAAAACTGTTAATCTAAAGTCTATTATGGGTGTCATGTCTTTAGGTATTCAAGAAGGAGCGACTGTTACCATTGCTGCTGAAGGTGTAGATGAAGAAGCTGCTATCGCTGCCATAGACGGCATTATGCAAAAAGAAGGGCTTGGTTCGTAATGTCAAAGATTCTGAATGGAATTGCGGCTTCAAGTGGGATTGCTATTGCAAAAGCTTACCCACTTGAAGCCCCTGCATTGAATATTGAAAAGAAAGAAAAGCAAGATTGTGACGTGGAAATTGGGCGATTAACTTCTGCACTTGAAAAAGCTTGCCAAGAGCTTGAGTTGATAAAAAATCATGCAGCTAAAGAGCTTGGCCAAGATAAAGCAGACATATTTGCTGCTCATCTTCTTGTATTAAACGACCCTGAGCTTGTAAATCCTATCAAAGACAAAATTACATCAGAGCAAATCAATGCTGAATTCGCACTTCATGAAGTAGCAGCGATGTTTATTAATATGTTTGAGCAAATGGACAATGAATATATGCGTGAGCGTGCAGCTGATATACGTGATGTAACAAAGCGTGTAATAGCTCATTTATTAGGGGTTCACATTCCAAACCCAAGTATGATTCAAGAAGAGGTAATTATCATCGCAGATGATCTAACTCCTTCTGATACGGCTCAATTAAACAAAACATACGTAAAAGGTTTTACAACAAACATAGGTGGTAGAACCTCGCATTCAGCGATTATGGCACGTTCATTGGAAATTCCCGCCGTTGTCGGCACGAAAAATGTTACAACTGAAGTTAGCAAAGATACTATCATTATCGTAGATGGCCTTGATGGCAAAATAATAGTTGATCCATCCGAAACCGAGATTGCTGAATATGAACAGAAAAAAAACGCATATGAGGCACAAAAGCAAGAGTGGGCAAAACTTGTTCATGAACCTACTCTTTCAAGTGACAACCATCATGTAGAGCTCGCTGCCAATATTGGTACACCAGCAGACGTGGACGCTGTTTTAAGTAATGGCGGAGAAGGTATTGGTTTATATCGAACAGAATTTATATATATGGGCAGAACTGAGCTCCCTACTGAGGATGAACAGTTTGAAGCATATAAGGCAGTTTTAGAACAAATGGATGGAAAGCCTGTTGTCGTTCGCACACTAGATATAGGTGGTGACAAAGAGCTATCATATCTACAGCTACCGCATGAGATGAATCCATTCCTAGGATTCAGAGCAGTTCGTTTATGTTTAGAAAAGCAAGATATTTTCCGTACACAGCTTCGTGCTTTATTACGAGCGAGTGTGTATGGTAATTTAAAAATCATGTTCCCCATGATCGCAACATTAGATGAATTCCGTGAAGCAAAGCATATTTTACTTGAGGAAAAAGACTTGCTTACTAAAAATAACGTTAAAGTAGCGGATGACATCGAGATTGGAATAATGGTAGAAATCCCTTCAACAGCAATCCTAGCGGACCAATTTGCTAAAGAGGTTGATTTCTTCAGTATTGGAACAAACGATTTAATTCAGTATACGATGGCTGCTGATCGCATGAATGAGCGCGTATCTTATTTGTACCAGCCATATAGTCCATCTATTTTACGATTAATTAATATGGTAATAAAAGCTGCTCACCGTGAGAAAAAGTGGGTAGGTATGTGTGGAGAAATGGCTGGAGATACAATTGCTATTCCTATACTGTTAGGACTTGGCTTAGATGAATTTAGCATGAGTGCTTCTTCTATCCTACCAGCGCGTAATCAAATTCGAAGCATTTCTAAAGAGACGGCCGAAAAAGTTGCCCAGCATGCTTTAACGCTATCAACTACAGCAGACGTCTTACAGTATGTAAAACAACAACTCAAATTATAACCCAAAAATACCTATCTCCCTCTTTAGGAGATAGGTATTTTAATTGGCTTATATTTTTATCATTTCTTTAGTCTGCACGGTCACTAAATTTATTACTCGATGACTCGCGAATATCATGTCGAAAAAACAAGTTTTTTAGTCTAAATATTATTAAAAGATTGTGAATTTTTTCAGATAAAAAAAGGAAGGCTTGGCAACGGGCCAAGCCTTCAAGTAAGACAACAAAGGGGATGGGAGAAATTTTTCACGGTCAAACAAAGGGGTATTTGTTTGTGAATCATTTCACGTTTATAATATAACAGATTTTGTCGAGTTATGACAATAGCCTACGTGATTAATTCACAATTTTGTCATAAAGCTGTATTATTACTGGAAATACAAGCATATATTTAGTAGAGGACAACATGTACGAGGTGACTAATATGAAACAGCTTCAACTTATTCTCGCACTTATTTTTTTTGTTATTGCGTTCTTGTATAACATCTTAGGCTTAATGAGGCTCGCCCCATTACTTATTACAACACCACTACTTTTTGTGTCTATCTTATTCTTACTGATGACACTTACTCAACGTAATAGATTCAATGGATTTGGGAGCTAAGGTGCGTGGACAACTTTTACGAATAATCTGAATGCGGATATAGTTGGTTGTTGGTTAATGTTTTTTGCAGGTTTTTCAAGAAATAGTTTGTTGGTTTCAAGATTTTATTTCGGTTTCCAAGAAATTTTGCGTGTTTTTCAAGAATACCAGCATTATTCAAGAAATTCTGTCCTTTTTTCAAGAAATTGTATCTGGTATTCAAGAATTTCTGTACGCTTTTCAAGAAATTTTGCGTGTTTTTCAAGAATACCAGCATTATTCAAGAAATTCTGTCCTTTTTTCAAGAAATTGTATCTGGTATTCAAGATTTTCTCTACGCTTTTCAAGAAATTTTGCGTGTTTATCAAGATTTCCTGCATTTTTCAAGAAATTCTGTCCTTTTTTCAAGAAATTGTATCTGGTATTCAAGAATTTCTCTACGCTTTTCAAGAAATTTTGCGTGTTTTTCAAGATTTCCTGCGTTTTTCAAGAATTCTAGCCTGCTTTTCAAGAGTTCCTCTACGTTTTTCAAGAAAACCTATACCATATATAAATGACATTAAAAAGAGAGACGAGCATTCATCACTCGTCTCT
The DNA here is from genome assembly GCF_003944835.1 of Bacillus sp. HMF5848. Taxonomy (GTDB): domain Bacteria; phylum Bacillota; class Bacilli; order Bacillales; family HMF5848; genus HMF5848. The sequence goes on along the minus strand of NZ_RWIV01000001.1, from coordinate 1,313,039 downwards.
TTGTTCATGTTTATAATAACTTTTCCATTTCGGTTAATGTTTGTTCAAATACTGAGCATGCCTCTTTAATAGGCTGTGGTGACGTCATATCAACGCCCGCTTGCTTTAATACTTCAATAGGATAATCAGAGCTTCCCGCTTTTAGGAACTTATTTATATAGCGATCGACTGCTGGTTGACCCTCTTCAAGAATTTGCTTGCTTAACGCTGTTGCTGCACTAAAGCCAGTTGCATATTGGTATACATAATAGTTGTAATAGAAATGAGGAATACGTGCCCATTCAAGACTAATCTCATCGTCAATTACAATATTGTTACCGAAGTATTTTTTATTTAAATCGTAATACATTTCTGATAATGAATCAGCCGTTAAAGCCTCTCCTTCTTGAGCTGCTACATGAATCTGATGTTCAAACTCAGCAAACATCGTTTGACGGAATACGGTACCTCTAAATCCTTCTAAATAGTGATTCAACAAGTATAAACGTTTTTTATCATCGTCAATCGTTTTCAGTAAATAATCGTTTAATAACGCCTCATTACATGTTGAAGCTACTTCAGCGACAAAGATAGAGTAATCGCCATACGGATACGGTTGATGCTTACGTGTGTAATAGCTATGCACTGAGTGGCCGAACTCATGTGCTAATGTAAATAGGTTATTTACATTATCCTGCCAATTCATGAGGATATACGGATTTGTTCCGTACGTACCAGAAGAATACGCACCACTTCGCTTGCCTTTATTTTCATGCACATCGACCCAACGGTTGTCAAAGCCTTCTTTAAGAACGCCAACATACTCTTCGCCTAAACCCGCTAATCCTTTTAGCAATATGTCTTTTGCTTCACCATATGGAATTTCCATTTTTACATCTTTTACAAGTGGTGTATACAAGTCGTACATATGTAGCTCGTCAACACCTAACACCTTTTTACGCAAATCAACATAGCGGTGTAATAAATGTAAGTTATCATTAACTGTATTCACTAAATTATCGTAAACAGATTCAGGAATGTTGTTATTTGATAACGCTGCTTCACGAGCATTTGCATACTTACGAACTTTTGCGTATAAATTGTCTTTTTTTACAGTACCACTTAATGTACTTGAAAATGTATTTTTAAAACTGCCATACGTTTTATAAACACCTTTAAACGCTTTTTCGCGTACTCGTCTGTCACCTGATTCTAAAAAGCGAATATAACGACCATGTGTAATTTCAACTTCATTTCCATTTTCGTCTTTAATCGTTGGAAAAGATAAATCAGCGTTATTTAACATGCCGAATGTATTGCTTGATGAGCCCATTACTTCACTAGCTTCAGCGAGTAATGCCTCTTCACTAGCTGTCAGTACGTGTGGACGTTGACGGTTAATATCGTGTAACGTATGCTCATACAGCTTTAAATCTTCACTTTCTTGTAAGAACGACTTTAACTTATCTTCATCCACCGTTAAAATTTCTGGTACGATAAAAGAAAGAGCACTCGCAATTTGCGTGTATAAATTTGTAATGCGATCATTCATACCTTGATAAAATGAGTTGGTAGTATCTTGATCGTAACGCATATGTGCATATGTATAAAGCTTCCCTACACGCATAGTTACTTCATCTTGATATTGTAAAGCATCATACAATGTTTTTGCTGATTCGCCTAGTTTACCACGGAATTGCTCAACTCCTGGCATAAGCTCCTTTACTGCTTTAAATTCTTGTTCCCATGCCTCATCAGACGTGAAGATATCCTCTAATCTCCAAGTATCTTCAATCTTTAATTCATCACGCTTTGGTAACGTTTGAACATTTGTTTTTTCTGACATATTATGTATCCCTCCTATACTCTTTTATCATACAAAAAAAACCTATAAGTCTCCATTGATATCACTTCTATTGTCATGATTTTTCTAAAATTCTATTCAACCTGTCGAACCTTGTTGCATTTTAGTTACAAAATTTTTCAATTACATGTATAATATACCTATACATATATTTCACAAAACATGTACACAAAACAGGAGGACAATATGATATTTAAAAAGAAAGCTAACACATATGCTGCAACGATGAAATTTAACCATGATGCTGCATCAATTCCCGTCACAAACAAAAGCTTAGCAGACCGTCTAACATACATGGATTATAACCAGGAGCATTTACAGCTTCTTCGAGATTTACAACCGGTGATAGAGTCTATACTCGATGAAGTGTTAGACACCGTTTTAGAGCATCTTTATAAGCAGCCAGCTGTTGCACGAATTGCTAAGTCTCACTCCTCTCATGATCGTTTAAAGGGCGTATTTAAGATATACTTTAAAAGTTTATTTAGCGGGGATATTAATGAGGAGTACTTAAAATTACGCCAGCATATGGGTAATACTCACAATAACGTAACTTTACCTATTAATTGGTTTATCGCCACGTATGGTACAATGCAAAGTTTATTAATACCAAAGATTGTCGAGCTCTATCAAGACAACCCTAAAGTGCTAGCTGATGCATTAGTGGCTGTAACACAAGCTATTAATCTCGATTGCCAACTTGTTGTTGATCATTATTTACAAGTACGTATTAACGAAGTAAGCGAATTAAATGAGCAGAATAAACAGCTTCAAAAGGAATTAACAGACATAAGTCAAGAAGTAGCTGCCTCCGTTCAACAAACGGAAGCACTAATACATGAAACGAGCGGCAAAGCACACCAAATATTTAAAGATACTACTAACACACAAAAAAGTAGTATGAATTTGATTAATCTTATGTCTCAAAACGAAACAGAAGTAAACAATATGTCTTCTGTCTTCCAGGAGGTACTCGAAAAAGCCATACGATCTCTAGATGGCGTTGACTCTATCAAAAATATAGCTGAGCAGATTACAACGATGACTAGACAAATTGAGGAAATAGCTGACCAAACTAACCTACTTGCTTTGAATGCCTCTATAGAAGCGGCAAGAGCAGGTGAACATGGGAAAGGCTTTGCCGTTGTCGCCTCAGAAGTACGAAAATTAGCAGAAACATCAAAACAGACAAGCAGTAATATTAGTGCATTAATTTCAGAAAGTAATAAAAATATTAATAACTTACTAGGCTTAATTAATGAAATGAATGGCTCAACAAAACAATCTGATAAAAAAATTAATGATATCAAAACGAGCTTTGTTACGGTAAAAATGGAAATGGACAACTATATTCAAATGTTTGAGCGAAATAAATCTGATCTCGATATCATCGTAAATGCTATCGGTGAAGTAAATGATACGACTGGTAGTCTATCTCAGCTTGCTAATACTTTACTAGAAAAAGCAGAATCAACAAAATAAATAATAGTCGGTGAGCACATTGATTTGGTGCTCACCTATAACTTTTTAAAAATCCCCATTTTTGTACAGTTCAGGTATAGTTGTATCCGTTTCTACCTGCTTATCATTCGCTTTTCTCTGCGCACCACGTGCAACGGAATAGGCAGCAGCTCCTAACCCGACCGCTATAACAGATGTTAAAACATTGCCACCATTACGTTTCTTCTTTTTCTCAAACATAATCTTCACCTCGGAGATAGTGTGTGAATACTGGCACGATGTTATGTATGAGCAATAAGCTCGCGAGCCATTTTTACATCGCAATCGAGCGCTTCATTTTCATGGCTTGGATAGAGCAATTCTCTAACGATTTTATACGAATAATCGCCGGCCTCCTCCAACACCCCCACCTCTATTAGGAGTTGTACATAATGCTCAATGGCATCCTCTGGTTTAGAATGCTTCACGAGAGGGAGTGTTCGAAGTGAAATATGATTCATTTGAACTCTTTTATAAAAATTCTTCAGAATATCATTTAGAAAAATTAAATCAGATTTCTTTTGAATAATATTATCTAGTAGAATCCATAATTGCCACATATAACAAGGCTGTTCAATCCAATGCATCGCACGAACCGGCCACCCTGCCTCTACCGGGAAGCATGGTGGTGGGATGTGAGCTAAATATAAATTCTGAAACAAAGCATACTTTTTTTTATCAATAAAACGAAATATCATACTTCTGTTTTTATTTTTTATTGATAGCCATTGCTTGTATGTAATAATCGGTTGCACCTCGGAAATTACCCGCTGGCAAGTTGTTAACGAAGTAGTAGAGGATAACTGAAGACGTTTTTGACTACTAATAACTTGTTTTGTGGCTATTGGTGTAGGGCGTGTCACATAAAGCGACTTCATGTTTGTATCTAAGCTCAATAGGACTCCATGTTTATTTATGAAATCACAAATAAACGACCATTGAAATTTGGAAAACGATTTAAAGTTGGCTTTTTTATGAGAGAGTATCCAAACCGGTGTGTATCCAGCTTGCACATATGATGTTGTTCGGGAGTTTAATAACGAAGGGGAAATCGTTGAGCATTGGTATTCAAAGGCGATTTTCCAGCCTTTCCATTCGACAAAAACATCTGCTCGCTGCTTAATGCTCGAAATATAATGCTCTACTTGTGGATTTAATTTTTGCTGACACAACCAATCGTATAGTAGCTTTTTGCCAGCCATATGGTCAGCAGTTTCTGGTTCATGTCCTATAGAACAATTGGCAGATTGATAATGTGCAAAGTGATGTATCTTTCTCTCGCCTAGTTTTAACATCACCGGGCTTTTGCAATCTGGACAAAAGAAACTGTCATTATTGCGTAGCCTTTCAAGCACTTCTTTTGAATAGTTATTTTGCAGTAAATTGATTAATGTCCCATCAGCTAAGCTTGCTGTGAACATACGATATCACATCCTTTCTTTTGACAATGACATCCTATCATACATTTAAAAGGAATTTTATATACAATTTGTGAAAAATATGTATATATTTGTTGTCCATTTATGTTGTATGTATTTTCTGCGTGACATACTGTAATCTGCGATCTCACTTCCTATTCGCGCGATTACACCTCCTATTCGCGCGGTCACACCTCTATTCGCGCGACCTCACTCCTTATTCGCGCGATCACTCCACCTATTCGCGCGGTCACTCCACCTATTCGCGCGGTCACATCTCTATTCGCGCGATCACCCCACCTATTCGCGCGGTCAACCCCCTTATTCGCGCGATCACCCCACCTATTCGCGCGGCCACACCCCCTTTTCGCGCGGTCACACTCATATTCGCGCGATCACCCCACCTATTCGCGCGGTCACTCCACCTATTCGCGCGGTCACTCCACCTATTCGCGCGGTCACACCCCTTATTCGCGCGGTCACTATCCTTATTCGCGCGATCACTCCACCCTTTTATACGAAAGTACAAAACATCCAGTCCAGCCTCATAGTTTGCAACCTTACTCATACACATTTAAACAAAAAAACTGTAAGTTGGATGATACCAATACCATCCAACTTACAGAACTTATGACTTTTTTATAGCAGCGGAGACAATAGTCTTGATGTGGATTCAAAGACTCTTTGCCAAATAGGTCGTTTTTTAAATGTGTAGTAATGTATTTGTGAAGATGCATTTAAGTCTTGCTGAAAATCACTAACAAGCTTCTCAATACTGTCTGTCTTGAATAAGAAGGCATTTACTTCGAAATTCAGATGAAAACTTCTCATATCCATATTGGAGGTACCTATTGATGCTAATTCATTATCAACAATTATGATTTTACTATGTAAAAATCCTTGTTGATACTCATATATTTTCGCACCTGCTTCTAATAACAGAGGGAAATATGAACGAGATGCATAAAACACAATTCGTTTATCCGGACGTTCTGGTACAATGATTCGTACATCAATCCCACTTAAGGCCGCCACTTTCAATGCTGTCGCAATATCATCATCCGGAATAAAATACGGCGTCGCAATCCAAATAGATTTTCTAGCAGACACAATCATCGAGAAGAAAAGATTTTTGATAATTTCCCATTCATTATCAGGACCTCCTGCGATAAGTTGCACTCCACCTCCACTTGTTTCAACTGGTGTAGCTGTTAAATAACTAGGCAACAAATACGAATGACCGGTCATATAGTACCAATCCTGTAAAAATATAAGTTGCAAGGACCGAACAGCCTCGCCACGAATATACAAATGAGTATCACGCCAAAAACCAAAATACTCATTTTTACCTAAATATTCATCACCAACATTTAATCCGCCCATAAAGCCAATTTGTCCATCAACTACAATTATTTTTCGGTGATTACGAAAATTAATTTTGTTGTTTAAAAATGGCAACTTAACAGGTAGGAACGGAACCATTTCCACCCCTGCGTTGCGAAGTTCCACCATGTAATCTTTAGAAAGCCGCCAGCTCCCTACCGCATCATATAGAAAACGAACTTTTACTCCTTCTTGAACCTTTTCCTTAAGGATGTTTTTTAACTTTTGCCCAACTTCATCATGACGAACGATATAATACTCAAGGTGTATATGATGCTTAGCATTCTTTAATGCATCAAAAATTGCGGTAAACGTTTCGTCCCCATTCGTTAATACTTTCGTTTCACTCGCAAATGATATTGGGCTTTTCCCCAATTTTTGAGCTAGTTTAAAGAGAAGGCGTTGATGCTCACCCATCTCATTGATTTTTGTATTACTCCAATCACGTTCAGATTCAACTTTAGTAATTGTTTCTTCATCAATAATAGCCTTTTTCTCAAATAAACGTTTTCTACGATAATTTTGACCAAATAATATATAGAAAACAAACCCTACAATCGGGAAGCTTCCTAATACGATAATCCATGTTAATGTTTGAGTAGGATGACGATTTTCAAAGAAAATGACAAACCCGATAAAGATCACCGATAACGTGAAAATGACACTTATAATACCAAATAGCCATCCTTCCCAGTATTGGCGAGTAAAATAAGAAACGAGACTTATAATTCCAATTAATAGCAGTAGGCGTATGTAATTTTTCAAAATCCCACCTAGCTTTCCGAATAGTTTGGTGTATATATGAAAGCCATTGAACAAGATACTTAAATAAATATTTTATGATAATAAAAACTGAGTAACTTTTTTTCTCCAATATATTGCTCGCAGTCATTAACTGTGAAATCTTCATATCAAGTAAGTGTTGGTCAACAACTTGTTGTGCTGTCGACACTCTGTCTCCCGGTCATCGGATATTCCTGCGGCTCTAGCCCAAAAGAAAGCCGATTTCAAATATGAAATCGGCTTTTATTTTAAAGGAAAATTTTCTCTAATTGTTTGTAAAGCATTCTCGTCTATAATTTTCGCGCCGTATTCTTCAAGTCGATGAATTGTCATCGTACTTTCATAGCTATATTCAAGTAGTTTACTTATAATTGTATCTAGTTCATCTTCTGTTTGTTCTTCAGCATTTATAAACTCAATATACAAGTAATATCTATTTTCATATGAATACAAGCGATCAACAATATTTTCGAAGTTGAAACGGTGGGCAAGTGAAATGAGATCCTCAAAATCCTGGAAGCGAACTAAAAACTCAAGTAGTTCACCATTTTCATCATCACCCTCAAAGTCTTCATCTTTCATAAACTGTTCATCTAACAGTGATTCTATTTTATCATCAACAGGTAAATCTCTATATTTATCATCTATAACAGGTAGCTCATATTTAAGACCATCTTTTGATAGCTGCGCTTTCGTTACGAGAACTTCTAGACCTTTATCAAGCGCTTGTACTTGAATCCATAGTGGTCCTTCAACGGAAAAGTCTTCTTCATGATGAACTTCATCCATCATTTCCCAGAATAACTCTTCACTACGTTCACGATTGTACCAAATCTCATCCCGGTCAAATCCTCGCTCCTCGATATCCATATACGAGATAAAGAACTTTACAGTGTTCTCATTTATTCTTTCGATTTCCATGTCAGAACCTCTCCCTTCTGAATAAGTGTAGTGAAGGGAATTAATACCCCCGAGCATTTAGCTCTTTGCATATACTAACGGACATTTGTTCTCACGCTTTACTGAAAATAAATCCTTGTCTCTACACTATTACCAAAATACATTTTGATTAATCTATTTTATCATAAATTTTTGCTGTGTCCATAAAACCTTGTACTTATATTGTATGACAAATATGTTAAGAAGGGAAATAATAAACTTTTTTTATAAAAAAACGAACGAATACCTATTTATTAGTCATATGATGGAACTTTTAATTGTATATTGTTAAAAAGTGGACAAGACAGGTGGGGGTTTAAAATTGGAAATAGAAACCTTACTATCGATTCTACTCATCATTGGAATTGATATACTTCTAGGCGGCGATAATGCTATTATGATTGCTTTAGCAAGTCGAAATTTACCTGAAAACAAAAGGAATATTGTGATAGTTGCTGGTACAGCCCTAGCTATTATTGTTAGAGTATCATTAACTGTTGTCGCTGTTTACTTATTAACAATTCCTTATCTTCACTTAATTGGAGGCGTACTATTATTGTATATTGCCTTCAAACTACTAGTAGAAGATAACGATGAATCGGAAAGAGTTTCAGCAAATAACACTGTGCTTGGTGCTATCGGTACAATTGTAGCCGCTGATATATTGATGGGACTAGATAATGTACTAGCTATTGCGGGAGCCGCTGATGGAAATACTGCCCTCGTTGTCGCTGGTTTATTAATTTCAATTCCAATCATAATATGGGGCAGCAAGTTTATTTTATATGCTATGGATCGCTACCCTATTATTATATACATTGGAAGTGCCATCTTAGCAGTTTCAGCTGGCCGCATGATTACCGGTGAACAGCAACTATCCTTTGTCTTTGATACTCATGAATCGTTACTGCTACTCATTCCAACAGTAGCTGCAGTGGCAACCGTACTCCTCGGGTACATAACAAATCGAGTTAAATCACAAGCATAAGTGAACTTTGATTATTGATCAAACACCTGAACGAGTTAGTCAGGTGTTTTTCTTTATGCTTGAAGTAGGCAGTTGCAACAAATCACCACTTGACGGTAGCGTACTGTTACGTTGTGTACACTATGCTGGAAGTTCCAACCTCCAGAGACGATTTGGCTTGTGCCTAAGGAGACTTTGATTTTTGTTTTACCCATCAGATGAAAAATTAATTTATATTTTTCGCTTGAGCATTGGCGCCTGGTGTTAGACATTCATCACATGCACCATGCTTTTCTATACGCCGTCGAATAGAAAGGGTCTTTTTAAACAGCATATTCATATGTTCTACATACTTATTACTATAATTAAAAAACCACTAGCCTTTTTCTTAAATGACATAAAGAAAACTCACTGATTGGTTAGCTTTAAGGCGAAGACAGAGGTGTAGTTGCATCTATGCTTTCCTATTTGCAAAAAAAAGCTCCTGCAAACAGCACAGGAGCTCGTTAATAATTTATTCATTTACAAGTCTTTGAGCTTCACGAAGTTGGAATGTACGTACTCGTCTTGGTAAAAAGCGACGAATTTCATCTTCGTTATATCCAACTTGTAGACGTTTAGCATCTATAATAATTGGTCGACGTAAAAGACCTGGATGATCTTGTATTAATGTGTACAAGTCATTTAGTGGCATCGTTTCTAGATTAACATTGAGCTTTTGGAATATTTTTGAACGTGTTGAGATAATTTCATCAGTACCATCTTCAGTCATTCGCAAGATTTCCTTAATCTCATCTATAGACAAAGGCTCTTGGAAAATATTACGCTCCACATACTCAATTTCATGTTCATCTAACCAAGCCTTTGCTTTTCGACATGATGTGCAGCTAGGTGACGTATACAATGTAACCATATTTTCAATCCACTCCCCTATTTGAGAATTAATTTCTATTCATCCCTTGTTTTTTCTATATATAAGTAATTCATAAACAATATTAAATTGAAATTAATTTAATTAAGTAATATATATTGATTATTATACAATAATCCTTTTAAGAAAGATATATGTTTTTCGAAAAAACTATAATAAGTTATACAAAAACTGTACGACAATATTTGCAAAACTTGACCCCTCAGCATTTATTTCTATTTTTTACATTCCTTCATACATCATTTTGGTAAAAAATGTGTACGCTACGTATTGAGGTGGTGTATATGCAAAAATACATTGTATTAATCTGTGTATTACTTTTAGGTACCAGTTGCTCTGTTCGAGAAATTACCATAAATAACGAGTCTCAGCGTGCAAGCATCCCTGTCACTACCATTAAAGCAATACATAAAACGGTTAAAGAAAGCATTACTCTTCCAGTTGTAGCAACACCTTCACAGCAAATCCCTATTGTTGTTCCCCAACCTACGATTGTTAAACATGTACATGTAAAAACAGGTGATACTGTAACAAAAGGACAGCTATTAATTGAACTCGCTAATGATGAACTACAACAAGGATACGATTCATTGAACAACACTGTACAACAGTTGTATAACAGGCTAGAGCAAGCCAAAACTGACTCTGATATAACATTTAATTCACGTATACAAAGTCTTCATGCAGAGCTCACATACTCAGCAGAGCAGTTTGAGAACCTAACTATGCATTCATGGAAACCGATAGCAGCTATAAATAAGCTTGTACAAATCATGTCAAAGCAATCGGAGCTTCAACAATTGAATACTCAGCTAACTATGGCTACTGAACATATTCAGCTTCTTCAGCAACAGGTTGTTGAAGCAAAAGCAGCTTTATCTGAAATTGAAACAGCACTTCGTCAAACAAAGCTTGTTGCTCCAAGCGATGGAAAAATTTTAAATATATCAGTTAAAAATGACAGCATCGCTACACCAACGACACCTATTGCAACATTAGCACGCCTTACTCCCATGACAGTAATCGGATACGTAAATGATTATCAAGTATCAGAGCTTTCTACAGGGCAAGAGGCATCAGTTACTTTTAACGGTCTTACTAGTACATACGAAACAAAAGTCAAAAAGGTTTCACAATTAATCGATCCACAATCAAAAATGTTTCCAATTGAAATGTCACTTGGCAATGATAATGAAGAAATCAAGAGTGGAAGTAAAGGTTTTGTATCGATTATAACAAGTGAGGTTCAAGATGCGTTAGTTATACCAATCGACGCCATTTTATATAATACTGGTCAGCCTTACGTTTATATTGCTCATAATGGTATAGCAAAGAAAAAAAAGATAACAGTTGGTATACGAGAAGGCGAGCATGTTCAAATATTAGCAGGCCTTCAAGAAGGACAACATATCATCGTGAACGGAAAAGAACGTCTGCGCGATGGAATTACGATTGATATTCAATAAAATTATAGCTTATCAGATCAGAAAGTGAGTTTTCATATGAGTCATTTAGCAAAATTAGCAGTTATGCGCCCGGTCGCGATGACGATGGTTATTATTTTTATGCTGATTATTGGTATGGTGAGTGTTAAAAATATTGCCGTAGATTTGTTTCCCGACATGACGTTTCCTGTTGCTGTTATCACAACGAATTACGAAGGTGCTGGTCCTGAAGAGATAGAGGCGCTTATATCGGATCCATTGGAAAATATGATTGGCACGATTCCAAACGTTGAATCGATTTCGTCCATATCACAAACTGGAACTGCTTTAATAATTGTCTCCTTTGTTTGGGGCACGAACATGGATGTAGCTACGTTACAAATTCGCGAAAAAATCGATATGGCTCGTGAATATTTACCAAACACAATGGCGCTCCCTAGAGTGATGAGGTTTAATCCAAGTGATTTTCCAATTATACAGCTTGCTGTTACGACCGATACAAATGACATGAACACTGCGAAGTTAATTGCCAATGATGAAATCAAAACACGTTTACAGTCAGTAAAAGGCATAGCAGCTGTCTATGTGGAGGGTGGCCGCGAGAAGGAAATCAAAGTAAACCTTAATCAAACAAAGCTGCTTCATCATGGTGTGACGCTAGAAACTATTCAACAAATTATTGCGTCCGAAAATTTAAATATACCTAGCGGACAGCTGCGCAGTTCACATGAGACGATACCAATCCGAGTCACAGGTCAGTTTACTTCGGTCTACGATGTTATGGATATACAAATCCCTACTAATCAAGGTCTTGTAAAACTAAAAGATTTGGCTCAAATTGAAGAAGGATATGCACCAATTAATCAAATTTCTCTATTAAATAATAAACCTGCTGTTGGAATAACAGTGTATAAGCAGTCAGGCGCTAACACTGTTGAGGTCACTAAACAAGTGCAAAAAACATTAGAAAAAATTCAAAAAACATTACCTAGTGAATATAAAGTAACCGCAGTATTTGAACAAAGTAAATTTATTAATCAATCTTTACGTGCTGTTCTTTCAAATATTTTAACTGGAAGTGGACTTGCTGCAGTAATTTTGTTTGTTTTTTTAAAGCATTTTCGCAGTACAGTGATTATATTTTTAGCAATTCCTTTGTCAATTGTTACAACGTTTGTATTTTTATTTTTTTCCAAGCAAACCTTGAACGTACTAACGTTAGGTGGACTAGCTCTTGGTGTCGGCATGATGGTCGATAATGCGATAGTTATCTTAGAAAATATATATCGATATCGTCAATTAAATTATCCTATGAAAAAAGCAGCCATCATGGGATCCTCAGAAATTGGAACAGCGATTATAGCGTCAACATTAACGACAATCATTGTATTTTTACCATTTGTCTTCGTCAATGGTTTGGCAGCACAGCTATTTAAACCTCTTGCCCAAGTTATTGCATTTTCATTGTTAGCTTCCTTGTTTACTGCGTTAATAATTGTACCGTTGTTTGCTTCATTATTTTTAAAATTAAAAGATACACAAAACGCAAAGAGTAAACATCAAGAACTGTTAAAAAACAAATATAAAGCTGTGCTTGAAAAAGCATTAAACAATCGTAGAGTAACAATTTTTAGTATTACTTTACTTTTTATTTTATCCTTCGTTATCGTGCCCTTTTTAGGAACGGAATTTTTACCTGCACAAGACCAGAGTATGATTTCTATTGAGGCAACCTTGCCTCCTGGTCACTCAATTGACCAAAGTCTTTCTACCTCAGAAACAATTGTTAAGAAATTAGCTACTGTAGATGATATAGATATACTATATACAACAATAGGCGGGAATGACCCCTTCACAGTTGGCGCACGCTCACAGTCTAATAAACTTAACTACACGATTATGCTTACAGCACCAAGTAAACGAGACCGAAGTGATGTAGAAATAGCAGATACAATGCGACAGTTGCTAAAGGACATTCCTTCTATCATAGAAGCTAAAGTTTCCGCTAGTGACACTGGTTTTGCCGCTGATCCTGTTTCTTTAAAAATAACAGGTCCTAACCTTCAAACATTGCAGAAGCTTGCTGAGGATGTACGAGCATTAATCGTAACAGTTGAGGGTGTACGTGAATTAGATAGTAACTTTTCTACCGGGAATCCACTTTTATCTGTCGCTGTATTTAAGGACGTTGCTTACTCATTAGGTATTGGAAGTATGCAGCTAGCGAAAACCATTTCCGATGCCACACAAGGAATTGTAGCAAGTCAATTTACTAAAAATGGTGAAGAGTTACCAATACGCTTAGTGTTCGAGGAGAACGGAATTAAATCACAGGATGAGTTGGAGAATATGTTAATTAAAACACAGATGAATGATTTTGTTCCATTAAAGGCAATTGCATCTTTTACTAGAGATAATGGACCAACAAGAATCATTCGTACAAATCGTATGCGAGAAATATCCTTAACGGCTGATGTATTTGGGAGAGACATTGGAAGTGTGAATGATGAGATTGAGAGTCTCCTTCGTCAGCACATTACGTTGCCAGATAGTAGATACAAGATTACATTTGGCGGACAAGATGAACAGATGAATGATGCATTTTTCAAGCTTACATTAGCTCTTCTTTTAGCTGTTGTACTCGTATATATGGTGATGGCTGGACAGTTTGAATCATTCTTCTATCCCTTTATTATCATGTTCTCAGTTCCTCTCACATTGATAGGAATACTCATAGGCTTACTCATAACAAATCAACCTATCGGTGTTGGCTCACTCATAGGTCTTCTCATCTTAACGGGTATTGTTGTTAATAACGCTATTGTCTTAGTCGACTATATTAATCAGTTAAAAGTAGCGGGGCATTCAACACGTGAAGCTATACTTGAGGCATGTCCTACTAGGTTAAGGCCGATACTTATGACTGCTTTTACTACCATTCTTGGCTTGCTACCCCTTTCGCTCGGACTCGGAGAAGGGACAGAAGTACAACAGCCAATGGCGATTGTAATTATCTCTGGATTACTCACATCAACGTGTATAACGCTGTTGTTTATACCCGTTCTGTATGAGAGCTTTGATAAAAAAATTGATAAAAAACGAGCTCAAACAAACTAGCTGTGGAGTGTTTATGTAAAAACAACGCGCAAAGCGCCAGATCAGCGTCATCATGAATTAAGGAAAAACCGTTATGTTTCCCCTAAACGTTGGTAGCAAGAGCTAGACATTAATTTAGATTTATTGTACAGACGTATAAAAAGGGTAATCAATTACATCTGTAATTTGATTACCCTTTCATAATTATTTTTTTCCGCCGACCATTTTCCAATTATTTTGAATACCAGCTGAGTGATCAAAGCTCTCCGTCCCTGTTTTCCCACTAAAGAACTTCTCACCAATTCCACATGCGATTACTCCCATTGTAGCCGTAATTCCAATAACGATAACTGCAAATATTGTAAAATCAAAGAAATATTCGAGCATGTACATCCCCCTCTGTATGTAAACACTTACATACCCTTATTGTAGCGGATGATTAACATTATGAAAAGAAGGAAATGTTATATAAAGAAACACAACCGGTTATTTCCCACTTTTTGTAAGGCGATAATGTGTTATACTAGTAAGTGAAAAAAAGTGATAAGGAGAACTTATTATGAACTGGTATGAAAAATTAAATCAATATTTTCCCATTCAAGAAATGAAGTCAAAGAAACATATGGAACTTTTATTAAAAGAAAAAAGTGAAGTTTACCACAAGGATGAGGGACCGGATCACGTACTTATGTATGCCGAATTCGATTTGTTTATTTTTATTGATTATTTATTTGTCTCATCAAAAACACGTGGGCAAGGGTTAGGCCATAAGCTTATTGAAAAATTAAAGCAGCATGGGAAACCGATCATATTAGAGGTTGAGCCTGTAGACTATGAAGACACAGACACTGAAAAACGTCTTCGCTTCTATAAACGTGAGGGATTCGAACATGCCCAATCGATTGGATATGAACGACGCTCATTAGCCACAAACGAAATTAATCAAATGGAGATTTTATATTGGTCTCCTACAGATGAGTCAGAGCAGCTTATCTTTGAAGCAATGAAGCAAACGTATGAAAAAATCCATACATACAAAGACAAAGAGATCTACGGAAAAGAATATCAAGATGTTGATGATGTTTTAACGTACGATGAAGACAGAGATGCTGATAATGTACTAAAAGGTGTATAAAATGGGCTTGAGAGATAATCTCTCAGCTTTTTTTTATCGCTAAAATATTGTACAACTGTCCAACACGATTCTCACACATTTGATTATGCATATGTGTAACTGCATAAACGGACAAAATAACGCACCGCGTGCAATAAAACAACACATGACATTGGCCATGTGTTGTTTTTCAAATTATATTTAAACATTTTTGTATTAAGGCTGTATAGTTTTATTAAAATTCGTTTTTTTTTAAGGTGTATAATCTACACCAGTTGTATACGAGTTACCAGCATTCCAAATTAAATATTCTGTTACACCTGCGTCATTTAAAGCTTTGATTTGGGCTTCTACTTCTGCTTTGCCATACACTTTGTAGTTGCCTTTACCTAACCATGATGCTGTAAAGTCTTGAATCCATGGTCGAGAGATTGGGGGTGATTCAAGCTCATCAAGCTTTTTCTTTTCAACCTTTATATACTCAGCGACAAGGTTATATGGTTCTAAGTCTGGTTTAGCAATGCCAAAATACGATGTCCAGTGACTTGGATAGATCATGGATGAGATAACATCAACATGTTCTGAAATTTTAGAGAAGTTTTGCCCAATGCCTGGTGCTTCTGGTAATGTTGCTGTGTACCCAAAAATATCGACCGATACTTTTACATTGTATGGTTCAAGCTTTTCTTTTGCATATGCAACAAAGTCAGTTACTGCTTCTACACGTTTTTGAACATTGTCCATTTGTATGGTCTCATAATCGCCCATACCGTATTCAAGAATATCGTCACGACGCTCAAAGCCTTCAGGGAAGCGAACATAGTCAAATTGGATTTCTGCAAAACCAAGCTTTGCAGCTTCAATAGCGATGCCTACGTTATAATCCCATACTTCTTTTAGAAATGGATTAACGAACGAATCGCCACGGCCATTCTTCCATACTTGCCCATTTTGTTCTTTAAACGATAAATCAGGTCTCATACCTGCTAAGATGGTGTCTTTAAATACTACGACACGAGCAATCGGATATATTTGCTTTTCTTCAAGTACTGTTAGCATATCCGTAACATCTTTTATATAATTTTTCCCAATCGGTGCATATGGAGAATCTTCTTCTGGTACATATGTTAAGTAACCATAATCGTCCTTAATGTCAATTACCATCGCATTTAAGTCAGTGCTATCAACAAGCTCTAGTAAATTTTCCATTCGACTTCCACCAGCTGAATGGGATGTCACATAAATTCCTCGAATAGCATCTGGATATTCAAAAGTAAAACCAGATTGAAATGTAAAACGTGGCAATTTCTCAGGAAGCTCAATTTTAATTAATTGTGTTTGCTTAAGAGGATGCGAATCAACCGTGTAAACTTTTTTCTCCTCAGCTGCCAAAGATGGTAGTGTAAACAAAAGACTAAGTGGCATCATGAGAAAAATGACTAGTACCCACCAACGCTGCAATGCTTTTCCCATATATCTAGTACCCCCGCAAAATATAAGTATATTTCTATTATAATACAAATTATGAGGTGTTTGGACATTTTTTGACATGAAATATTTCCTAATTAATTATATGTCAAGGATAGGTAATTTAGCAGAGGGAATTTTATAAATACTTGATCATATGTCATGAAACTTCCTTTTTTACAGTAACACAAAGATGAAATTTGATGTTGCTATTAGTATTAATAAAGCACTCTCCTCCTATTCGAATATAAAGGAGTATGCAAATGCCAATTCATTCAAGAGCTAACACAAGTTCCTATGTGCTGGCGCATTGTCGACAATGGCACACATACCACCATCCTGTTGTCAAAGGGTCACGACTACCTAGCGGAAAGCGAGCGCTGTAAAGCGAACATCAACAACAAAGCTTAACAGCAAAAAAAAACGACCTCATAGGTCTTATGAGATCGTTTCTTTTTTTAATTGTTCGTATTCACGTTCTGAGCATGATACAAAGTGACCTGGAGTAACCTCTCTTAATTCAGGTGTTTCATCAGGTCCATATTGATGCATAGATGGATCATACGTGTGTCTCGTACGGTTACGCTCATAATCTGGATCCGGTAATGGGATAGCAGATAATAATGATTTTGTGTATGGGTGCATTGGATTTCGATATAACTCATCACTTTCTGCTAACTCCATAATTTTACCGCGATACATAACAGCAATACGATCACTTATATATTTAACCATTGATAAATCATGGGCAATAAATAAGTATGTTAAACCTTTTTCAGCTTGGAGCTTTTTCATAAGGTTAACTACTTGTGCTTGGATTGAAACGTCTAGGGCAGATATAGGTTCATCAGCAATGATGAATTCAGGCTCTACCGCTAATGCACGGGCAATACCTATACGTTGACGTTGTCCACCACTAAATTCGTGTGGGTATCTGTTCGCATGCTCTCTATTCAAACCAACAGTTTCAAGTAATTCATGTACTTTATTCATGCGCTCTTCTTTAGAAGAAGCTAGACGATGTATATCAATACCTTCAGCAATAATGTCCCCAACAGTTAATCGAGGATTCAAAGATGCGTACGGATCCTGGAAAATCATTTGCATTTTCCGGTTAAATTCAAGAAGGTTTTTACGTGACATTTTACCGTGCACGTTTTTACCTTCAAATAACACTTCACCATCCGTTGCATCATACAAGCGAATAACAGAACGACCTGTTGTAGATTTACCTGAACCTGACTCACCTACAAGCCCAAGAGTTTCCCCACGATATATATCAAAAGATACACCATCTACAGCTTTGACATACCCTTTTCCGACTTTAAAGTATTGCTTTAAGTTCTTTATCTCTACTAATTTTTCAGTCATTCTCCTCACCCCTCTTTCCGTGATGCATTGAATTTCTGACGACGAACCTTGATTGCTGCCGGTGGCTCAACAGCCGGTGCTTGTTCATGTAATAACCATGTAGCCGCATAGTGCGTATCAGACACTTTGAACATTGGTGGTTCCATTTCAAAGTCAATCTTCATAGCGTATGGGTTACGAGGCGCAAAAGCATCGCCTTTAGGTGGTTTTAACAAATCTGGTGGTGAACCAGGAATAGCAGCTAATTCTGTATCCTCTACATCCAAGTCCGGCATAGAAGCTAACAATCCCCATGTATAAGGATGCTTTGGATTGTAGAATATTTCGTCCACTGTACCAGTTTCAACAATTTTCCCTGCGTACATAACAGCTACACGATCTGCTACGTTTGCAACTACCCCAAGGTCATGGGTAATAAAAATAATTGATGTATCAATTTTCTTTTGTAGATCCTTCATTAGTTCAAGGATTTGCGCTTGTATTGTAACATCAAGAGCTGTTGTCGGTTCATCCGCGATAATAACCTTAGGATTACACGCTAATGCCATTGCGATAACAACACGTTGACGCATCCCACCAGAAAATTGGTGAGGATATTGATGGATTTTTACTTCCGCTCCAGGAATACCAACTAGTCGAAGCAACTCTAACGCACGCTCATGTGCTTGCTTATTACTTAAGCCTTGATGCTTCAATAGTGGCTCCATAATTTGCTTTCCAACCTTCATCGTTGGATTTAATGATGTCATTGGATCTTGAAATATCATAGAGATTTCAGAACCGCGAATTTTTTGCATGTCGCGCTCTGACATATTAACAATGTCTCTACCTTCAAATATTACTTCACCATTTTTGATTCTTCCTGCTGGTTTAGGTAACAACTGCATCAACGCTTTTGTTGTTACAGATTTACCTGAACCCGATTCCCCAACAATCGCTAATGTTTCTCCTTTTGCTAATTCAAAGTTAACACCGCGAACCGCTTGGACTTCTCCTCCATACGTGTCGAAGGAGACGTGTAAATCTTTAACTTCTAATATTTTTTTCATAATACCATCTCCTCCTATTTACGTAATTTTGGATCGAAAGCATCACGCAGACCGTCACCAACTAAGTTAAATGCAATCATAATAGTACTGATGATAATGGCCGGGAACACCACTAAGTGTGGGTACGTTTGTAAGCTCTTAAATCCATCGTTGATAATAGTACCAAGTGATGCGACTGGAGGACGAATACCTAATCCAATGAAGCTTAAGAATGCTTCTGTGAAAATCGCAGACGGAATTGTAAACATTGTTGTAATAATAATGTGACCAAGAACATTAGGAATTAAATGTTTAAGAATGAGTCGATTATGTGAACCACCTAGCGTTCTAGATGCTAACACGAATTCGAGATTCTTTAACTTTAAAATTTGACCACGTACAATACGGGCCATCCCAATCCAACCTGTAATAACCATCGCAAGAATGATAGATGTAACACCAGGCTGTAGAATTAAGATTAAAAGAATAACTACAATTAAATTCGGGATTCCTACTAACACTTCGATAATACGCTGCATGTAATTATCTACACGCCCTCCGTAATAAGCAGAAATTCCACCATACGCTACACCGACAACTAAATCGATAAATGCTGCCATGAGTGCAATAAACATTGAAATGCGGGTACCTTCCCATACACGTGTCCAGTTATCACGGCCAAATTCATCCGTACCAAACCAGAAGTACTCGTCAACTTGCTTTCTTTCATATTGGTCCACACCACGAATATCATGTCCATCAAGACCTAAAAAAGGAATATTTTCTAAGACAGGAACCTTAGCTGGTAACTTTGCACGGTATAAGTCTTGTTCATCATATTTATGATCGTTCATCATAGGACCAAATATTGCTAAGAGAACAATAATACCTATAAGGACAATTCCTATCATCGCTCCAGGATTTTTCTTTAAACGACGCCATGCGTCTTTCCAAAATCCAGTACTCTCACCTGCGATTTTTTCACGTTCACTTTCATCAATCGTTGCAGGCTGGAATAAGTCTTGATCTAAATTTTTATATTCCAAGCTCATTAATCTTTCCCTCCTGCTAAACGAATTCTTGGATCAATAATACCGTAAGAGATATCAACTAATAAGATTATCACAATAAACAAGGCACTAAAGAACAAAGTAGTTCCCATAATAACTGGGAAATCGTTTGTCATTATTGACACAACGAATTGTTCACCAAGTCCTGGGATAACAAATATCTTCTCGATAACTAATGATCCTGTCATCAAGCCCACTGTTAACGGACCTAAAATGGTAATAACAGGGATCAACGCATTACGAATTGTATGTTTAAGAATAACAGCTAAACCAGATAGACCTTTAGCATATGCTGTTGTTATATAATCTTGATTTAATACTTCGAGCATCTCAGTTCGCATGAAACGAGCAATAGTAGCTACTACACCAGCAGACAATGCAATCGTTGGCATGATCGTATAAGTAAAGCCTTCCCAATACGCCACGGGTAGCCATTGTAATTTTACACCAATGAAGAATTGTAAAAGTCCCGCAACAACGAAGGATGGTATCGAAATCCCGAGTACGGCTATAACCATCGTTCCATAATCGAGTAGTGTATTGTGCTTTAAAGCAGCCACAATTCCAAGAATAAGACCAATTAACGTTCCAATAAATATAGATTGGAAACCTAAGTATGCAGATGGTCCAATACGCTCACTAATAATTTTTGTTACACTACGGCCATCCATTTGAAATGATACGCCAAGATCTCCTTGAAACAAATTCCCCATGTATTTTGCATATTGTACAGGGTACGGATCGTTCAGACCATATCTTTCATTCAACGCGTGAATTTGTGTATCAGATAGCTTTTCCTGATTGTTGAAGGGAGAGCCTGGTAATAGCTTCATTAAGAAGAATGTGGCTGAGGCAATTATTATAAATGTGATAAGCATAGAGATTACACGGCTTGTTATATAACGTCCCACAATAACAGCACCTCCTAGTAAGATTTCGAAAAAATATTTATATTCGACATATTTCGCTTATTATTGAAAAAAGAGAGTATATGTCAGGAACATATACTCTCCTGATTGAAGTAAAGTAAAAACTTACTTTTCAATCGTTATGAATTTCAAGCTATAATCTGGACCAAATGAGTGTGTTGTGTAACCTTGTACATATTCCTTCATTAAGAAAGATGCACCCTTTTGGTATGTTGGGATGATAGCTGTGTCTTCTTCAATTAAGATACGCTCTGCTTCTTGAAGCATAGCCCAACGCTTTGCAGCATCTTGTTCTTCATAAGCACCTAGAATTAATTCATCAAACTTTGGATTTGAATACGCCATTTCATTATTTGCACTGTCAGTAATAAATAAATCCATGAACGTCATTGGATCTGGATAGTCAGGACCCCAACCACCAGTTGCTAGATCATAATCCATTGCACCTTGAATTTCTAAAAATTGCTTCCAAGGTTGTTTGTTGATTGTAATTTGAATGCCTGGTAATTTTTCTTGGTATTGCGCTTGTGCGTATTCTGCAAGCTTAACAGCAAAATCGTTATCAGTTGTTAAGAACTCTAACTCAATTGTATCTGTGCCTAAAGCAGCAAGACCTTTATTCCAGTGTTCAAGGGCTTTTTCAACATTGTTGTTCTCTAAGTAACCATCAGGAGCTACCTCACGGAAGTCTTTTCCGTCAGGACCAAATACGAAATCTTGTGGTACCCAGAAGCGAGAAGCGATTGAACCGTTGTTAATTAAAATATCAACTAATGCTTTACGATCGTAAGCATAGAATAAAGCTTTACGAATGTCGTTATTAGCTAATGCTGGATTTTGTTGGTTCATACGGAAGAAGTAAGAAGTAGTACCTAACTTTACTCCGAACTCAGGCTCTTCTTTATGAATTTCAACATCGTCTGCACTTAAACCAACACGGTCAATCTCACCTGTTTTATAAAGGTTAAGAGCTGCAGAGCTTTCTTTAATTACTTTAAAGTTAGCTGTTTCTAGTGTTACAACGTCTGCATTCCAATAGTTTTCGTTTTTCTTGAATACCCAACCAGCACCATGGTTCCACTCCGTCATTTTGAATGGACCGTTGTAAAGCATAGTATCAGCTTCTAAAGCGTACTTGTCTGCTTTTTCTTCAGCGAATGCCTTAGGTTGTGGTAAAAATGTTGAGAATGCCATTAAATCAGCAAAGTATGGAATATTTTTTGTTACTGTCACTTCTAATGTTTTATCATCAATAGCTTTAGCTCCTAATTCCTCAACTTTACCATAAAGCTCAGAATCAGCATTTTGAATCTCAGCAGCATTTTTAATTGCAGCGATATCAAAAATGAAAGCATAAGGTGATAATGTATCTGGGTTTAATGCTTTTTGCCAAGCATATACGAAATCTTCTGCTTTTACAGGGGAACCATCAGACCAGTTAGCATTGTCACGAATCTTGAATGTATAAACAAACTCGCCTTCTTTTTCTTCAATAGTTGGTTCTTCAGCAGCCATACCTAGCTCCACGCCACCCTCATTTGAAAATGAGTATAAACCTTCAAATACTTGGTTCATTGCGTTGAAGCTTGTACCGTCTTCCGCTTGTGTTGTATCCATTGTTGGGATATCAGATGATTCATAGAAATTGAAAATTTGTTCAGCAGCTGGTTGAGTTGTTTCGCCTTCTCCAGCAGCGTTATTGTCTGTTTGCTCTTTATCTGCAGTTCCACAAGCAGCTAGAGTTAAACTAAACACTAGTGCAAGAACTAGAGCGAAATACAATTTAGTATTTTTCATGTTCTCTTTTCCTCCTCTTTCTGTTTAAAAGTTGTGACAATTATTCACAAGTTAATGCAAATATGAATCCCCTTCACAAGTTTTCATTATACAAGTTTTCAAATAGTTTTCCACGATGTTTTTTTAACATAATTTTTACAACACCTTGATAATAGGGCTTTATCGTACTAAAAATAGTCAATAAGACCTATGTGACTTAATTTTTTAAATCTTTTTAACGTTACAATAAGCATTACTATTATGTTTTTTCAAACAGATGATTAACAACGAATCGCTTTTAAGTTTTTCTTATATAGTATATATTGTTTTTGTAGTATTATTTTATGCGCAAAAGGGGTGGAAACTTGAAATTCATTAAATTACTTATAATTGCTGTCCTTCTCTCCTTCCTATTCATGCTGATTAATGCGAAGGGGTTCTCCTATATATCATTTGTAAACTTCCTGTTCTTTATGTCTGTTCTTTACTTAAGTGTGGCAGGAATGCAATATGTGTTACAAACAGGATTTATGAGTGGTATAATTTATTCTTTTAAACGCTTTGCCAAACGTACAAATGTGATTGAACAAATGATTGATGAAGAAATTAAATATCCTACTTTTTCATTTAGAACCATGAACAGTTACTTTTTATGCGGATCTTTATTGTTTATCTTGTCATTTTTAATCAGCTTTATGATTTAGTTTTTTCCTCTCTAGGTGGTTTGTGAATTAATAGACAGAATGTTACTCAATTGTTGCAAATTATTGTAAAAATCTATATAATAAAAAAAAATTATATGTAATGACAATGACAAAGATAAGTACATGTTGATGAGATTTTTAAGAGAGTTTGCGGCAGGTGGAAGCAAGCAATTTCACAATATGGAATGGCCTTTAGAGTCTTATACCGAACAGTGACAACACTAATTAGGCTATAACGTTGCCTCACGTTACGAGGATAAGTGACTTCTATAATTAGTAGAAGTAATCAGGGTGGTACCGCGGTCTATTCGTCCCTTTTTTGAGGAGATGAATAGGCCTTTTTTATTTTCATGCTGTGGTAATGGGGCAAGTGATAGAAAAAGGACAGTTGTTGATTTAGCCGTAAGGCGCATAACTCCTCAAAAACACTAGTACATATTCTTCTTGTGCTAAAAAGTTTCAGGGTGTTAAATAAATTAACGTTTGCTCGAACAATGATAGACGGCAGACCATTCCAGACACAAGGCTATCAATCGTCTGTTGCATCTAGTGAGCTTACTAGAGTGAAACCCAACTCCACAGCTTCACATGGCTAATACATAAGACAAGAACAAAAGACATTTTTTAAAAGGAGCTGCAGTAATGAAAACTATTTTTTCCGGCATTCAGCCTAGTGGTACAATTTCAATAGGTAACTACCTTGGTGCACTACGCCATTTTGTTCCTATGCAAGAAGAGAATCAATGCTTTTTTTGTATTGTTGACCAACACGCTATTACAGTACCGCAAAATCAAACCGAACTGAGAAAAAACATACGAAGCTTAGCCGCATTGTATATCGCATGCGGCATTGACCCAGAAAAATCTACATTATTTATTCAATCAGAGGTACCAGCACACTCACAATTAGCATGGATTATGCAATGTACAGCTTATGTAGGTGAGCTTGAGCGAATGACTCAATATAAAGACAAGTCTGCAGGTAAAGAAGCAGTATCAGCTGGATTACTTACTTATCCACCACTTATGGTCGCTGATATTCTTCTCTATAACACGGACATCGTCCCTGTTGGTGAGGATCAAAAGCAACATCTTGAATTAACTCGCGACCTTGCTGACCGCTTTAATAAACGTTATCGTGAAATTTTCACAATTCCAGAACCTCGTATTCCACAACAAGGTGCTCGTATTATGAGTCTTCAAGATCCGTTGAAGAAAATGAGTAAGTCTGACGCAAACCAAAAAGCATTTATATCTATGCTCGATGATGCTAAAGCAATTGAGAAAAAAGTAAAAAGTGCTGTAACTGATTCAGAAGGCACTGTTCGTTACGACGTTGAAAATAAACCAGGTGTGGCTAACCTGTTAACTATTTACTCTTTATTTACAGGTAGAAGTATTCAAGAGCTAGAACAAGCATATGAAGGCAAAGGATACGGGGAATTTAAAGCAGGTGTTGCAGAGGCCATCATAGCAACACTCGGACCTATTCAAGAAAAATACAATGCATTAATGGAATCTGAAGAGCTTGATCAAATCCTCGATAATGGAGCAGAGCAAGCGAACCGAGTTGCTCGTAAAACGCTTCAAAAAGTTGAAAGAGCAGTAGGATTAGGACGTAAGAAACGATAATACAAACTAACTATCCGTTTTATTCAGCGGATAGTTTTTTTATATGAATTCACCTGAAGGTACTTTTTGTACTAATGTAAATTTAATATCAATAAATCAAAATACGAAGTTAGCTTTTAACGTTTTTTTGTTGCCTAATAAGCAAATTAGTTTTTTTGTAATTAGCAATATATCTTGTTAAAACCGTCTCAAAAAAGTAAAAAAACTCAAGTGATGATTTGTTTCTTCTATATTAATAAAGTGTAAAAAAAATCGCACCTCTGCGTAAGGTGCGATCACACTTTTGAGCCTTGTTCGATTTCCCATAATTTCTCAAAAAATGGTTGTCCTTTAATCATGTTCTCACACAGTTGAAAATGCTTTTCAGACCAACCGTGTTTGATCTCATTGTACAGCTTATCCCATACATCCTCGAACGCTAGCTGCTGAATATGGTTATATTGAGAGGGATTCCACTCTGTGTACCAATAACGGACCTCAGCAGGATTACTTGAGTTATATAAATGATCTAACGCCATAAATAGAATCTGTTTTAGTTGTCTTTCTTTGCGTGTTAGCCCATTCATTAATTCGGGTTCAGGAGATAAGATATGGTATTCTTTATTCTCCATCTGCGTTTTTGAGAACTCATATTTCATAATTTCTTGCTCAGCGATCATATCAAATACTAAATGCTCTTGGCGTGGAATTAAGCGTGATTTTCGAATAGGTACACTATAGCCAATCGTATCTATTGCAATAATTCCCTTTCCATCCGTTGCGACAAAGCAATACTCCAACTGGACACGTTCATGATTTTTCCGGACATATGCTTTTTGATAAACATCATTCATCAGAGACTGCGGTAATTCCATTAAGTCATTTTCTATGTAGTGAAATAACAACGGATCAACATAAAGCAACGGGACTTGGTCTAGTAATTCAACAACGTCTTCCTTACGCCATTCATGAAAATGACAAACGTTATAGCCGTTTTCTTCTCCTTCAAACCAATTTACCCAAACATCATGCAAAAATAGCATTCGTACCCCTCACTTCATACTGTTTGTTAAAACTCAGTATAGGCAGAGGTTGAATTTTTTATTCCAATAACTGAAATGTTTGGTAAAATTACTAGCGATTCGGTAGAAATATACTTATTGTAATGAGCAATAGTCCTATTGGTAACAAGTACGCCTCAGGTCGATGAGATAGAAAAAGGAAATACCCCGCAATGCTGTATCCTCTTGGGAATAAATTTAGATATGCTATAGTACTTACTCCACCAACAACGGTCACAGAAAACCCTACAACATATAGTATTAGTCGTATTCCTATCATACAAACTCCCCTTATAAATGCATTCGACCTTGTCCAAAACTTATTAATTAATATATATGCAACCTAGGTTACTTCATTACAAATTAATTACATTTCTAAATACTAAAATATCTACTGTAAATATGACGTATATATTTAATACGAGAAATTAATTCTTTCTGAATTTGTATGACATTGGATATAAAAACAAAAAAAGGTTAAGAGCTTTTGACTCTTAACCTTTGTATAACTATTCGTTAACTTTCGGATCCAATGCGTCACGCAAACCGTCACCAACAAAGTTAAAGCTTAAAACAGTGATTAAAATCATTAGACCAGGAGCAATTGGATACCATGGTGCTTTTAACATAATCGTATAGTTTTGAGCATCTTGCAGCATATTTCCCCAACTTGGTGTTGGTGGCTGAATACCTAATCCAAGATAACTTAACGCTGCCTCAGATAAGATAATTCCCCCTACTTGTAATGTTGCCGATACGATAATTGGCCCCATTGCATTCGGTAAAATATGCGAGAAGATGATTCTTGAGCTACGAGTACCAATCGTACGAGCAGCTAGAACAAACTCCCGAGATCGCAGTGATAAGAACTCACCACGGACTAAGCGTGCCGTTCCCATCCAGCTTGTCAAAGCGAAAATCATGATAAGCTTATCAACACCTGGTTGGAATAATGTAACGATAGTAATAAGCAAGAAAATAGATGGAATAGAAAGCATAATATCTACGAAACGCATAATAATTGCATCAATAATACCACCAAAATATCCAGCTATCGAACCTAAAATGGCGCCGATTGTAATGGAACCCAATACAGATGCAAAACCAACTAATAATGAAATCTGGCCACCATATAATAGACGTGTCATTACATCACGACCAAATTTATCTGTACCTAACCAGTGCTCAGCACTTGGTGGTAGCAATTTTTTTGTTAAGACTACTTTGTCAAGCTCATATGGTGTTAAAATCGGTGCAAATATAGCACTCAAAATAATAGTAACTAACATAACTAAACCGATAACAGCAAGTTTATTTTTGAAAAACTTGCGCACCATTATTTTAAATAGTGTATCTGGCTTTTCCTTTATACCAGCCAGTAACACTTCATTTGAATCAACTGGTGTATTAACTTGTGACATTGTCAAGTATCCCCCTTAGTACTCAATTCTTGGGTCGATAACGGCATATAAAATATCAGCGACAATATTACCAGCAACAACTAAAACAGATGAAATAACTGTTAAAGCCATAATAACTGGATAATCTCTTTGGAACGCTGACTCAATGAATAATCGTCCAAGACCTGGCCATGAGAATACACTTTCGACAATTACAGACCCACCAATAAATGATGGTAATAATAGTCCAAAGATCGTAATAACAGGAATTAATCCATTTCGTAATCCATGCTTATATACAACCTTATTCTCACGTAAACCTTTTGCACGTGCCGTTCGCATATAATCTTGCTTTAATACTTCAAACATACTAGAACGAGTAAAGCGCGTTAAAGACGCCATGTCTGCTGTAGCTAGTACAAGTGCTGGCAAAATTAAATGATGAAGACGGTCCCAAATACTGAACGGTGCGTTAAGTGTTGCCACTCCCCCAGTTGGGAACAATCCTGTTTGTACTGATAAGAACATAATTAAAATCAGCCCAAGCCAAAAGTTAGGTGTAGCTAATCCTAAAAATGAACCTACTGTAACTGTATAATCAATTTTCGAATATGGTCTCCTTGCAGATAATACTCCGAACGGTATAGATATTAAAAATGCTAGTATAGTAGAGACTAACATTAATAGTAATGTGTTACCCATGCGGTCTGAAATCAGCTCAGAAACAGACGTACCTTTACGAATTAGTGAGTCACCAAAATCACCTTGTACCATGTTACCTAGCCATTTAATATATTGAATATGAACCGGGTCGTTCAAACCATATTTTTCAAGCATTTTTGCACGGTCAGCAGGGCTGATATTTGGATCCATTAGCAAACTCGTAGGGTCGCCGGGAGCTGCTTGCATAATAGCAAATGATATAATTGTAATCCCGAAAAGAAGGGGAATGGCCATTAAACATCTGCGAATGATATAAGTTAGCATAGTTACTGCTCCTTTGTGGTATAGATTCTTTTACTATATCCCGACGGAAATGTCAGAGGGATTTTGTTTAGAGGAAACGGGGAAGGCGAGCCTTCCCCTCAAACTTCAACTATAGTGCTATTTTTTTTACTGCTCTAGGTACCATAAGTGTGGATCAAAGAACAGGTTCTTAGCATTGAAAGTGTAACCTTTCATGTTAGCAGGCATTGCATAGTGATCGTTTGGATAGTACAAGAATGTGTATGGTTGATCTTCAGCAATAATCTTGTAGATTTCACCATAAGTATTTTTGTACTCTTCTGTGTCAAGTAATGAACGAGCTTTTTCCATTAAAGCATCAGCTTCTGTGTTAGAGTACCAAACAAAGTTTAGACCTTCTTCACGTTGTGCAGAGTGGAAAATGTCGTATTGGTCTGGGAATGTTGATAAGCTCCAACCTAATACTAACGCATCATAGTTCCAGTTAGGTGCTGAGATTTGCTCGATGAACGCGCTCCACTCAACGATTTCTGGAGTCATTTCGATGCCGATTTCTTTAAATTGTTGTTGTAAAATTACAACGATATCTTCACGAAGCTTGTTACCTTGGTTTGTTTTTGTAGTGAATGAGAATTTCTTGCCATCTTTGTCAAGGATTCCATCACCATCAGTGTCAGCCCAGCCAGCTTCAGCAAGTAATGCTTTTGCTTGTTCTGGATCATATGGCCATTTTTTAACATCATCATTGTAAGCCCATGAAATTGGAGATTCAGGTACGTCAGCGATTGCACCTTCACCGTTTAATACGTTGTCAACGATTGCTTGACGATCAACAGCCATTGTTAAAGCTTGACGTACACGAGTATCTTGGAATAACTCATTTCTTTGGTTATATCCTAAATATGTGTAAGCAAGTGATAAACCAGATTCGATCTTAAGACCTTTTGAATCTACCCACTCACGAACAGTACTAATATCAGAGTTTGGTACTTGTGCGAAAGCGATATCGCCAGCTTGTAATTGTGCAATTAAAGCATTTCCATCAGGGATAATTTTGTAAGTAATTGTATCTAAGTATGGTGCGCCTTGGAAGTAATCATCAAAACGCTCAACTTTTACGTATTGACCAGCAACCCACTCAACAAACTTGAATGGACCAGTACCAATTGGGTTTTTGTTGAATTCATGCTCACCAAGCTCACCGATTGGCACATCTTTTAAGATATGTTCAGGTAAGATAGCGTAGCTTAAGCCGATTGGTAAGAAAGTGATATCTGGTGCACTTAATTTGAATTCTACTGTGTAGTCATCAATTTTATTTACAGCTTCAACTAATTCGAACTGAGATCCACGCTCACCAACATAATCAGGTGATTTAGGAATTCCATAAGAGAATACAACGTCATCAGCGTTTAATTCTTCACCATCGTGGAATTTAACGCCTTGCTTAATTTTAACTGTATAAGTTAAACCGTCTTCTGACATGTCTACACTTTCAGCTAAAGCCATTGTTGGGTTGAAGTTCTCATCAGATGATACTAATGCATCATATACTAGAGCTTCAATATCAGAGCTTGAAGTATCTGTAGAATAGTATGGGTTGAATAATGTAGGTTCACCAGTAGATCCTACGATTAAATCTCCACCTTGAGTTGGACCAGCCGGCTCTTCATCTGCTGGCTCAGTTGTTTCATTTGTTGTTGTGTCTTCGTTTGTTGTACCTGTGTCACCATTTGCTGGCTCTTCAGCATTGTTTCCGCCACAAGCTGCAAGGAACAGTGACATTACTAACGTCATTGCTAGTAAAAGTAACGTAGCTTTTCTTAATTTCACGAAAATTTCCCCCTTAAAAATTTTAATTTTTAGATAATTCTTGGTACTACTAGATATAGAAAACAAACATTATGATGATTGTCTTCGCTATCTCCCCCCTTCAGGGTTATTTTTGTAGGCAGGCCACTCAAAATGAGTGACTTGCCCTTATAAAGCTATGATTACATCTTAAACAAGATGACACGCTACGAAATGTTCTGGTTTTACTTCTCTAAATTCAGGTACAGCTTGCTTACATATATCCGTTGCAAGCGGGCAACGTGTATGGAATACACAGCCACTTGGTGGATTAGCCGGACTTGGTAAGTCACCTGTTAACACGATTCTTTCTCGTCGTACAGCTCCTTTTTTACGAGGAACAGGTACGGCAGAAAGTAGAGCCTGTGTATACGGATGAAGAGGCTCTGCAAAAAGCTCAGGCTTTGAAGCTAGCTCCATCATTCTTCCTAAATACATAACTCCTACTCTATCACTTATGTGTCGAACAACACTCAAGTCATGAGAGATAAACATGTAGGCTAAACCAAATTCTTTTTGTAAATCTTGCATTAAGTTAATAATCTGCGCTTGAATAGAAACGTCAAGTGCTGAAACTGCCTCATCAGCGATAATAATTTCAGGATTCAAAGCTAATGCTCTTGCAATCCCAATACGTTGACGTTGTCCACCTGAGAACTCATGTGGATATCTATTTACGAATGATCTATCAAGACCAACTCTTTCAAGTAATTGTTCTACTTTTTCATCTCGCTCTTTTTTCAAACCAATGTTGTGAGTATCTAATGGTTCACGAATAATAGAACGCAATGTTTTCCGAGGATTTAATGATGCGAATGGATCTTGGAAAATCATTTGAATGTTTTTTCTAACTGTAGAACGCAGTTCTGATTCATTCATTTTGGAAATATCTTGCCCTTTAAAAAAGATACTCCCTTCGGTTGGATCGTATAAGCGAATGATCGTTCTACCAGCTGTTGATTTTCCACAGCCAGACTCTCCAACTATTCCAAGTGTTTCTCCTCTATTTAATGTGAAATTCACTCCATCAACAGCTTTTACATGTCCTACAACTTTTTGGAACAAACCAGCTTTGATAGGAAAGTGTTTTTTCATATCAACGACTTCTAGCAAAGGTGTCGTCTTTTCTTTATTTGTAAATTGTTGCTTTTCTTCTGTTGCAATCATTATCGTGCCCCCTCCTCATCATGTAAAAAGCAGCGGACTGAACGGGCGCCGTGCATCTCTTTTAGCGTTGGGATCTCTTGCCAGCAGCGATCGAATGCTTTAGAGCAGCGTGGTGCAAAACGACAGCCCTTTGGCAAATTATCAGGAGAAGGTACGTTACCTTCAATTGATTGTAATCTAGTAATCTCTCCATCTAACGAAGGAATAGAACCAATTAACCCTTCAGTATATGGATGCATTGGATTATCAAAAATATCATCTACTGATCCTTCTTCAACTACTTGGCCACAGTACATAACAACGATACGTTCTGCTATTTCAGACACAACACCAAGGTCATGTGTAATAAGTAGAATAGAGGTATCAAACTTCTTACTTAAATCCTTCATTAGTTCAAGAATTTGCGCTTGAATTGTTACGTCTAATGCAGTTGTTGGCTCATCGGCTATTAACAGCTTTGGATTACAGCTCATTGCCATGGCAATCATAACACGCTGTCTCATTCCTCCAGAAAGGCGATGCGGGTAGTCGTTAATTAACTCAGCAGCACGAGAGAACCCAACAGTTTCAAGCATCTTTATAGCACTTTGTTTTGCTTCATTCTTTGACATACCTTGATGCTGAATAAGTACTTCTGTCAATTGTTCACCTATTGTTAAAACAGGATTTAAAGAAGTCATTGGCTCTTGGAATATCATTGAAATGTCATTTCCACGAATCTTACACATTTCTGCTTCAGACATGTCAACAAGATTTTTTCCGTCAAAGTTAATTTCACCATCAACTATTTTCCCACCAGGGCTTGGCACTAATTTCATGACCGAAAGGGATGTAATACTTTTACCTGAACCTGATTCACCTACAAGTGCAACAGTTTCACCCTTTTTTATTTTTATATCAACGCCGTCTACAGCAGGAACCGCCTTTTTCTTACGATAGAAGTAGGTTTTTAAGTTTTTTATTTCCAATAGTGGTGCTGACATTGTTTGCTCTCCCTTCTTACTATTAACACGGTTCACTTTGTTTAAAAATTCCGAAAAATACCTAGAAATTTATAACCGTACATCGTTCATTATTATCTCTCTACATATTATACTTAATTTTTAAAAAAATCTAGTTATTTTACTCATTATCAAAAACATCTTTGTAATTTTCAAATTATTTAAGAATAATAACGCTTGTTTGTATATTATTACAAAAACGTTACAATGACAAGAGCATTTTTTAAAAATTTGTTCAAATTAATTTAATGGTGAATATATAAAATTTACAAAATATTTATATATCAAGCTTTGTACACGCTATCATACGCAAAAAAAAATCTGCCTATTGACAGAATTTTATTTCAAATCAAAACGAGAATATCTCAAAATTTCATTATTCGACAAAGATAATAGGTCTTTAACATGACAATTTTTTTCTTCTATACTACTTTTTACCATGTGAAACCCAATATTATAACCTAGCATTCTAGGAAGTAACCCTTTCCCATATAATAATCGATCATGTTGCCTGTCGAATCTATTTAAATATACATTTTTTTGAATAAATCTACGCCAATATCTTTGTGCTTCTTCCTCACTGTAATACTTAGTCCAAGGAGCTTGGAATTTTTCGCCATGTTCTTCTAACACAGAAGCTTCGGCTAACCCTTCAAGGATGATTGTGTGAAGCAAGTCATCCGATCTATCTTTAGCAAGTCTTATAACATGACTGTATTCGTGTGTTAAAACAGACTTCATCTCTTCTATTATGTTTTTTTCACTAAAAAATAGAAACAATTTGTCTGGAAATGCTAAGCCCGACTTCCCATTAAATTCCTCACTCATTTTTTTATTTAATGTATTGCATGGAAAGATAAATATGGGGATTTCAGGACCTTTCCATTTTTTTCGTAAATAATTGTAATGGTCTGTAATGACGGTCCAAGCCTTTTTTGATTGTAAATAATCTAAAACCTTCACCCCTTCTTTATATGGTTGATACATACCATGAGCTTGTAAGTACTCATAAATTTCCTCTGCACTCGCATCCTCAAAATATTTTTCTAGCTTCTCACACATCTTTACTGGCTTGAAATAATACTTATCGAGCCATTGATCCGTAGCAATTACAGTCATATGAATCTCCTTTCACATGTTCTATATTGCAGATTATGATTTTTTACCATTTTTGAGACATTTAATACAGAAAAATAATATTTTAAAAGTCGAAACATTATTTAAGAACATTAACGCGAGTTTGCATAAAAGTTATAAAGCTATTTGTTTAAAAAAAGCCATCCTACAAAGAAGGATGACTTTAACGTAATTATTTTGTGTTAATTGGTCTGCGATTTTGCGGGGGGATTATATTTTGTTGGCATAAGCTAAAAGAAACACTTTAACATTATACGAGGGGGATACGGTGGACGGGATCCATCAGGATGAAGTTTGATAAAGAGATATGGACTCATTTTATCAACCGCGAAATAAGTAATTTTTGGGATGAGAATAGCGATGTCCATTGTTAGCACTAGTTGATTTGGTTTTACTTTTGGTACACAAGAAGTTCGTCCTTTCGATAATGATTGTTGTGGTGACTACATTAAATCAAGAAAGACCCGCTTCTTGTTTGTGCTTATTTTGGGCTATCGAATATATAATAGTACATTGTTGATTGTAGCGGAATGCGCTCGACTCCTGCGGGATGTAGTGGCAGGCGTAAGACCCCACAGGCGCATGCGCCGAGGAGGCTTACGGCCACCCCGCGGAAAGTGAGCGCAATGTAGCGAAAATCAACACCAAAGTATAACAGAGTCTTATTTTAAAGTTCTACATAAAAGTGCCCCAAAAACGTAAGTTTTGGGACACCTTCTTTAAATTACTTATATTTTTTAAAAATCAAAGTTGCATTATGACCGCCAAAGCCTAGTGAGTTGGATAAAGCTACATTCACTTCTTGCTTTCGTGCTTTGTTTGGTACATAATCCAGGTCACAATCTGGGTCTGGCTCAGAATAGTTTATCGTCGGTGGAAGAATACTATCGCAAATAGCCAAAATAGAGAAGATGGCTTCGACCCCACCAGCAGCTCCTAATAAGTGTCCTGTCATTGATTTTGTTGAACTAACAGCGAGCTTATATGCATGATCACCAAACACTTCTTTAATGGCTAAAGTTTCAAATTTATCATTGTATTCTGTGCTTGTACCATGTGCATTTATATAGTCAATATTATCTGGCTTTAAACCAGCATCTTCAATGGCTTGACGCATAGCTCGTGCGCCACCTTCTCCACCTGGTGCTGGTGCTGTAATATGATAGGCATCACCTGTTGCTCCATATCCTACTACCTCTGCATATATGTTAGCCCCTCGTGCAAGAGCATGTTCCAAGCTTTCTAATACAAGAATGCCTGCACCTTCTCCCATTACAAATCCATCTCGATTTTTATCAAAAGGTCTACTAGCTGTCGAAGGATCACTATTAAGTGATAATGCCTTAGCTGCGCAAAAGCCTGCAAATGACATTTTTGTTAAGGGAGCCTCTGCTCCTCCAGTAATCATAACATCTGCGTCTCCACGTTCGATTACTTTGAAAGCATCACCGATAGAGTTAGTTCCTGTTGCACAAGCCGTTACCGTACAAGAATTAATTCCTTTTGCACCTAAAGAAATAGATACTTGACCAGCTGCCATATCAGGAATAATCATCGGCACAAAGAACGGACTGACACGACGATAGCCTTTTTCCTTAAATGTATCATATTGATTTTCGAATGTTTCCATCCCACCAATACCAGAACCAATCCAAACACCAACACGATGTGCATTTGTATCTGTAATCTCTAGCTTTGCATCTTCAACCGCCATGAAAGATGCTGCCATTGCGTATTGTGTGAAACGATCCATCTTTCGGGCTTCTTTTCGATCCATATATTTCTCAGGGTCGAAGTCCTTCATCTCTGCTGCTACTTTAACTGGATATTGTTCAGCGTCCACTCTTGTTAATGGACCGACTCCATTTACACCTTTTACAATATTATCCCATGTTGTCTTTGTATCAAGACCAAGCGGTGAAACAGTTCCTAATCCTGTTACTACTACTCTATGTTTACTCATATACTATTCGCATCTCCTTTTTCAAATCTATTTTTAATGAAGAAGATGTTCACACTTTTCTTTGTGAGTATCTATCCTCTTTTAACGTCCCCAGCGAAGTGCAATGGCTCCCCATGTTAAACCACCACCAAAGCCTACCATAACTATTACGTCATCGTCGTTTATTTTTCCTTCTTCTAATTCTTCAACGATAGAAATTGGAATAGATGCCGCTGATGTATTACCATATTTATGAACTGTTTTAGACATTTTTTCAATAGGAAGATTTAAACGCTCACGAGCTGATTCCATAATCCGTATGTTAGCCTGATGTGGAACTAGAAAGTCAACATCTTCCTTTTTCAAGCCTGCTTTTTCAATAACATTAACACTTGATTCACCCATTTGACGAACAGCAAATTTGAATACCTCACGACCGTTCATAAAGATAACATCTTCTTCAGTTTGATATAAATGTTTCCCACCAGACCCATCACTACCAAGTTCGAATGAAAGTATTCCTCGATCACCTGATACAGGTCCTAACACTGCCGCACCGGCACCATCACCAAATAATACAGCAGTATTTCTATCGTTCCAGTCTGTAATTTTTGAAAGCTTTTCCACTCCAACTACTAACACGTGCTTATATGTACCCGTTTCAATAAATTGCTTTGCTGTAACCATACCATACATAAACCCAGCACAGGCTGCACTTATATCCATCGCGGCCACCTTTTTTGCCCCTAATTTATCTTGAAGCATACAGGCAACTGATGGAAATGGCTGGTCGGGAGTTACAGTTGCTACTAAGATCATGTCTATATCTTCAGCTGTTAAGTTCGCATTTTCAATTGCTTGTTTAGCAGCAAAATAAGCCATATCAGATGTATCTATGCTTTTTTCAGCTATTCTTCTTTGCTCTATACCTGTTCTTGTACGAATCCACTCATCTGATGTATCCATTCTTTTTTCTAAATCTACATTAGTTACAACCGTTTCAGGTACATATTTAGCAATCCCAAGAATACCAGCATTCATAACAACAACCCCAATTCTTCGTTAATTTTCACTTTGCTCACAATATATATGTTTTATTATCAATTATTAGTACTTGGTACTAATAATACATGATAAAAGAAATCTTAGCAACATGTAGTTAAATGTCTATATCTTATTCGACTTATTTTCATACGTTAATATTGAGAGAGGGGGGATACCGATGACTGAGGAAAAGGAGAAAGAAATACAACAAGCGGATTTACCAGAACAACAGCTTGACCGCTTTACTCAATTAATGTTTGGTGCCAACGGTCCAAGAAGAAGCTTTACATCTCCTTCTGATTCGGCCCAAACTCAGCGGTCTCCTGAACAACTTAACTCGAATCAAAATGTGGACTATATGCAGCTCATGCAACAATTCGATGACATTATGGGGTCTGTTCAACGTCTAAAGCCTTTATTGCGGGAAATTACTCCGGTGATTGATTTATTAAAAAGCTTTAAAAAGTAGCACAAAAGAGGCTGCTAACTTAAACAGCCTCTTCGTCTTTTATTTATAAATTATTCACCACTGGTTTCATGGGGTAACATACCTGTCTTTTTATATACTTTAATATGGTTGTACAACTGTTCCTTATATTCTTCTGAAACTAACGGACTAAACTTTCCAAGTGATATAACACTATCTTGAAAATCGAAATATAAATTCCCAGGTTCAAGGGCACCTGCAATATATTGACTTGCCACAAGCTCGTACAATTTATCAACATGTTGAACCGTACTCGTTAAAACAGTTGCTTCTCCAAGATCTGATTGATCGGATACAAAGCCGATGGCATATAACCCTTCTTTTTTTAACCTTTCAATAATAGGTACATTATAGCCATCACCTGCAGGATACACGACATCAACATCTTTATTTAGCAATTCATCCAGCTGTTCTATAGCTATATCAACATTATCCCAATGGTCAGTGTATAAAATATGAACATTTACATTAGGATTCTCATAAAGCGCACCTTCACGAAAGCCTGCAACCTCTGGCTGCCAATCATAGGCTGCTATGACGCCAACGTTATTTGTTTTTGTCATATTACCTGCTACCATACCACCGAAAAACCCCATTGCGTTTGACTTGAAGTTTAAGCTTGTAATATTGTCATGCATTGCATCTCCATTAAAAAAAACAAAATGAATAGTAGGGTACTCAGGAGCAATTTTGCTAAAGTAATCCCCATACTCGGATCCATGGCCAAAGATTAATGTGACTCCTTTTCGAGAAAAATCTTCAACAGCTTGTTCAACAACAGAAAGGGAATCCATTCCCTCCTTATAAAAAACATCAGCAGAATAACTTGATTGTATCCTCAGCATTCCTTTATAGCCCTTAGTCCCCCATACTTGATCGTTTATTGTTTCCGGTACGAGTAATCCAACTTTTTCAAGCTTAATACTTGAGTCGGCTCCCATACAACCTGACAACACGAGTAAACTTAGGAGAACGGCTATAGCATAGGATTTAATCATTAGTGGCACTCCTCTTTGAATCTATTTCACATCTACGCTCATATAATTTCATACTACTATTATACTAGGCAATTGCATATTCGGAAATATAATCTGTCGAATCTTGCTATAATTTTTTGGCATAGCTATGCTTAAGCTGTTCAGATATCCCTTGCTCCATAGTAGTGACAGTGACGCCGGTGTAGGCATCTTCATATAACACCTTCCCGATATAAGGTGTCGGCTTGCTACGCGATAGTAAAGAAAAACCTTTATCCCACTGATTCTTTTTTCCAGAAATAACATGAATGATTGCCTCATTCGTTTCTTGGTAATATAGCATATACAGTGTTTCAGCAAGGTCTCGCACATACATCATATCTCGTCGATTTTCTTTAATTACAATTTCTTCACCATCAATTATTTGTTGGTATACCATAGTTTGCGGCTGCCACGGCCCAAAAGCTGTAGGCACCCTTACTATTGTAGCAATACCACCTAAAGCTTTTTTTAGATCAAGTAGTAGTCTTTCCTCAAGAAGATGAAGTCGTCCAATTAAAGTTGACGGATTAGGAATTGATTTTGTCGAAACAACCTCATCATTTTCATTAAACACATCATACGATGAAATTAAAAAAACAGGCGTATTCGACTTACGACAGAAAGATAGTAAGGAAGCTAACAATTCTGTTGTAATAGTTTGATATAGTGATAATGCTGTTTTATCAACATGTTGATTTGGATCAATTAACGTATAATATACAACATCAAATTTTGCTAAATCTGTTACGTTGAGACTTCCTAAATCTATAGTTTCAAAGTTTGCATTTCGTCCTATTGCTAGTTCCTTGTCAGACCAATCATTAGGGGAATGAACTTTGTCAAACACACCAGTAACCTCAATACCTCTTTCTAACATATGCTCAACGAGATGGAATCCTACAAAATTAAAGCATCCAACTACTAAAGCAGAATTCACAAATAGCCCTCCTCAATTAATCACTTACTTTGACAGAACAATTCTATTGTTACTATTACTGTATCGTATGCATAATTACTATAGAATAGTATGGTCTGACACAAGAAAGCGAAATAGGGCTGCTTACATAGGCGTATGGAGGGATGTGAGGAGAGTAATTGAGCCGGATTATGTTAGCGTTCGGAATAAAACGGCTGGATAAAAGGGAAATACAAAATTGCGTGATATTTAAATTCATACATAGAAGTTATCTTATTTATGAGAACAATCACGAGGAAGTGCTGCATGCTTAAGATATAAACCAATTCTCTCAGCTAGAATGATTGTTTTATTGGATACGATAAAATATGATAAAAAAGCCTTTAACGATTCATATCCGTTAAAGGCTCCTAAATTTCTTCGTTATGACTGAAAAATTGCAGAATAGATGGTGCTATTGAAAATCTTTTTTCTGAAAGTAAATACGACATTTCTGTTGGGAGTTCAGAAGCTGTACGAATTCTTTCAAGCTTCCGGCTTTGTCTATTTGGGTCATATGTGAATCTGTCTGAAGTTTGCCAAAGCTTCAACGGATTTTTCATAAGTGCAAATTCTTCAAGCTGACCATACGGTAAAATGTCTATATCATCTTCGGTAATTTCGTAAGCATACTGTAGCTCTTTTATTAACTTTTTGTAAAAAAACTTGTGCTCTTTTTCCTGATTAATATGCTCGTAAATATCGACACATGGGTTTATTAAAGCTAAAGATCTTACTTTGTCGTTCATCTCTTTTATAAAAGGTAATGCAACAAGAGCCCCCATGCCTTCTGCTATTACATGAACTTGATCATTTAATATCTCCTGCTTCAAAACAATATGATATAGTCGCTTTGATAAGACAACAGCACG
Source organism: Bacillus sp. HMF5848 (assembly GCF_003944835.1). Classification (GTDB taxonomy): domain Bacteria; phylum Bacillota; class Bacilli; order Bacillales; family HMF5848; genus HMF5848. The sequence continues at coordinate 1,272,762 of NZ_RWIV01000001.1, read as the reverse complement.
ACGACTTCCCCAATGATTTCCATATGAATTAGAGTAAAAAACTGTGTACCCAGCATCTGTAAGTTGTTTAAGAATTTGCCTGCGGCCTACATTTTGTCCCCAAAAGCTTGTATGCTCGTCAACAAAATGATTTTTGTCACCAAATAGCATGATACCAAAGCCGTTTGGTTGACTTGGCACATGAACAATACACCACTCTCCATCTAATGCAAACATTCTTCTTAATTGATTCATTGTGTCCACCCTCTGAAACATTTCCGCTTGTGAGTTAATTCACAAATAATATCTACCATACATTGACTCATACTTAATGTATGTAAAAAAATAAAAAAGGGAAGGGAAAGTACCTAAAAAAATGTAAGAGGATGCAGTTAGTATGACATATAGACATAATTATTTGCTGACACTCCCACATGGGCTTTCCCGTTCGGGAAGTTCTGTAAACATAAAATCTATTTAAAATTGTTTAAAATGTCAGTTTACAATCACACTCTGGGAAATAAACAATTATAACTTTTATTACGTTGCTTCCGTTTTTCCAATGCAGTGATGAACAAGAAACCTGCATTATGGAAAAGCGCCAAGAAGCAAGCTTGGCACTTTTCTAAAGATTTTTTGATGACTTTACGTGCACCGAAGACGTCGTCCGTGATTATAACAATCTTTTCTATATACTCTATTTTCGGATAATCCAGCCATTGTCATAATCAATCACTATAGCATCGTGATCAAAAATAGCTCCTGCGATAATCTGCTTTGCTACAAGCGTTTCAATATGCTTTTGAATGTAGCGTTTTAATGGTCTTGCACCATATGTCGGATCAAAGCCACCCTCAATAATTTGTGATTTCGCATCGTCTGATAACGTAATAGCGATATGCTTATCGTCTAATCGATGCTGCAGTTCTTTAACAAGTTTATCTACTATGCCGCGGATTTCTTCAACGCCTAATGGATGGAATAAAATAACCTCATCCACTCGATTTAAAAACTCAGGACGAAAATGCTGTCGCAGCATGTTCAATACATTGTCTTCACTTTTTTCATTCTGTTCTAGTAAAAATTGAGACCCAATATTAGATGTCATAATAATAACAGTATTTTTAAAATCAACAGTTCGGCCGTGCGAATCAGTAATCCTACCATCATCTAGAACCTGCAGAAGGATATGAAACACCTCTGGATGAGCCTTTTCAATTTCATCTAATAACACTACGCTGTATGGTTTACGACGAACTGCTTCTGTTAATTGTCCACCTTCTTCATAGCCTACATAGCCTGGAGGAGCACCAATTAAACGAGAAACAGCGTGCTTTTCCATGTACTCTGACATATCTATGCGAATGATTTGTTCTTCACTGTCAAACAAGTTACTTGCTAACGCTTTAGCAAGCTCTGTTTTTCCCACACCAGTTGGACCTAGAAAAATAAAAGAGCCAATAGGACGGTTTGGGTCCTTAATACCCGCTCGCGCTCGGAGTACAGCATCACTTACGAGTGAAATAGCTTCATCCTGGCCTATTACCCTTTGTTTCAACGTATCTTCAAGCTTTAACAGCTTTTCGCGTTCACCTTCAATTAGCTTTGTAACGGGAATACCTGTCCATTTTGCAACAATTTGGCTTATTTCCTCCTCGGTCACTTCTTCACGAAGTAGTCTACCTTCGCGGTTTTTCTCAAACTCTTTTAGTTGTTTTTCAAGGGCCGGAATGGTCCCATGACGAAGTTCGGCGGCTTTGTTTAAGTCATATTTATTTTCTGCTTCCTCTAGTTCGCGGCGTGTCGTCTCTAATTTTTCGCGCAGTTCCTGAATTTGTACAATACCAGCTTTTTCATTTTCCCATTGCGCACGCATCGTAGTCAGCTGTTCTCGCATATTTGCTAGCTCTTTAGTAATAGCAGCTAGACGATCTTGGCTAGCGAGGTCTGATTCTTTTTGAAGCGCGGCCTCTTCTATTTCTAGCTGCATCGTTTTTCTCATAATTTCGTCAAGTTCAGTTGGCATAGAATCAATCTCTGTGCGAATCATAGCACATGCTTCATCAACTAAATCAATCGCTTTATCAGGTAAAAAACGGTCGCTAATATATCTGTCTGATAACATGGCAGCAGCAACTAGCGCTCTGTCATGAATGTTAACACCGTGATGCACTTCAAACCGTTCTTTTAAACCACGTAATATGGAAATAGTATCTTCAACGTTTGGCTCTGTTACCCTTACTTGCTGGAAGCGGCGTTCGAGTGCAGGGTCCTTTTCAATGTATTTACGATATTCATCTAAAGTTGTAGCTCCAATACAATGAAGTTCGCCACGTGCAAGCATTGGTTTGAGCATATTGCCAGCATCCATTGCTCCATCTGTTCGCCCAGCACCAACAATGGTATGAAGCTCATCTATAAATAATAATATTTGGCCATCACTCTTTTTAATTTCTTTCAGAACTGCTTTAAGTCTTTCTTCGAATTCACCGCGGAACTTAGCGCCTGCAACTAAAGAGCTTAAGTCTAGAGAAAAAATAGTTTTACCTTGCAGCCCTTCAGGCACATCTTTTCTAACAATACGTTGAGCTAACCCTTCAACAATAGCTGTCTTCCCAACACCAGGCTCTCCTATTAAAACTGGGTTATTTTTTGTTTTTCTTGATAAAATACGAATAACACGACGAATCTCAGCATCTCGTCCTATCACAGGGTCTAGCTTACCAGCACGTACTTCTTCCACTAAATCACGGCCATATTTTTTTAACACATTATAAGTTGCTTCAGGATTTTGTGATGTCACTCTTTGATTCCCCCTAATACTTCGTAATGCTTGTAATAATTGCTGATATGTTATAACTTCCTGAATAAGCTGGCATGTGTCATCTTTTATGTTTGAGTTTGTTAAAGCTAGCAACACATGTTCAATAGACATGTATTCATCTTTGAACTTCTCTTGTTCTTTCTCTGCTTGTTGCAAAATTTTATGTAAAACTTGAGATAAATATATATTTGAACTACCTTGTACTTGTGGTTTTTTTGTAAGTATTTTTTGTACTTTCTGTTGAAGGGAGTTAATATCTATATGATTTTCTCGAAAAATTAAGGAAGCAAGACCCTCCTCATCTTTTAATAACGTTAACAATAAGTGCGCACTATCAATTTCTTGATGCTCATAATCACGAGCTAGCGATTCTGTTACAAGAAATGCTTGTTGCAACTTTTCCGTCATTTTTTGAAAATCCATTCTATTCCCTCCTGTGTATTTATTTGGTTTCTTTCAATCATACGTTTCACACAAAGATGCTCAAAACTTTTGTTACTAATACTTGCATAGTCACCTGTTGTTCATTACACCATTTGGAAGTTTTCTCAACAATAGACTGACCTTTTTTGACCTATTCATATTTTACCATGTATTATAAAAGTCACAAGTAAAGTGCAAACCAATATTTTTATTAGTTCTAGAGCTTACTCCATTTTAAGGGCAACGGTGGAGCAACTATTAATATTACGAACTAAAGCCATTGTAGGTTTTACTAGATCTGTAAATTTTTAAAAAATCTTTACCTTTTTCAAGAAATTCTCGCTTTTTCAAGAATTTTTCACTGTTTTTCAAGTGGTTTTCAAGAATGTTGTACCTTTTTTCAAGAAACTTTCTCTACTTATCAAGAATTCCTAGCTTTTTCAAGAATTTTTCGCTGTTTTTCAAGAAACTTGTGGTCGTTTTCAAGAATGTTGTACCTTTTTTCAAGAAACTTTCTCTACTTATCAAGAATCCCTAGCTTTTTCAAGAATTTCTCACTGTTTTTCAAGAATCTCACCAATTACATAAAAAAATAGCCACTCCTGCTGTGCAAGAGTGGCTGCGTTGTTAGAACTTGGGAAAATATGTCCAAATCCGGTTATGATTTGATGTTTCTGGGAACCGTTCACCTGCATGCAAACGAAGTTTTTTAGGATTCATAACGCCGCTGCCAGTTTCTCCAATCTCAATATAAAGCCCATTGTTTGGTGCTTTATCTCCAGGTTTGAAATGTCTACGTTGTCCCATGATTGGAACCCTCCCTATCGGCCTGGTCGCTTGATGGATACCCATCAAGACATTACTATTTTGTCCAAAGCTGCATTGAGTATTTATTAATTTACTACCAGTTTTTAGTTATAACGATGGACTAGCTGCAATAAGTTATGATGAAGAGTGGTTTTATTGCTGTGTGAAAACAAAGTGACAAATTTGTCACTTTGTTTAATGAACTGTTAGATTAATGACAGGAAATAAGTGCTAATTACTTTTATAATAAATGAGTAAACTTTTGCGCTAAAGAGCATTCCTTTTCTTAAACATTCTACCTGCAGGGTTTTTAATAATAAAAGGAAAAATATTATCTTTACAGAACATTGGAATCCATGTTTAATTAATGATATGCAAAAAATTAGGGAGTTGTACGTTTAATGGAAAAACTATACGAATTAATAAAATATTTATTTTTAGGCATGTTTCAAGGCTTTACTGAACCTATTCCGGTTTCATCAAGCGGTCATTTAGTACTCGCTCAGGATTATTTAGGAATTGAAAATATCGGGATGACGTTTGAGTTACTCGTTAACACAGCATCGTTACTTGCTGTACTACTTATTTATCGCAATGATCTAATTCGTTTAGCTACTAATGGTATTAAATATACAATTACAAGACAAGAGGAGAGTAAAGCAGACTTTCGCTTCATTATATATTTAATCATTGCTACGATTCCTGCTGGAGTCATTGGCGTAACAATGGACGATTATATAGCCTCAATTTTTAAAGAATCAACACAACTCGTAGGTATTACACTTATTGTCACAGGTATTGCTTTATGGTTAATTAGAAACTTAAAGGGTCGTAAGCAAGATGGAGATTTACGTCTTAGAGATGCGATTATCATTGGATTGGCACAAGCTGTTGCACTTATTCCTGGCATAAGCCGCTCAGGTGCAACTATTGTTGCGGCGATGGGATTAGGCATGAAGCAAGAAACAGCTTTACGCTTTTCATTTTTAATGTTTATACCCGTTAGCTTCGGTGGCATGCTTTTAAGTTTTTCCGACTTAGCACAAGATCCAAATTTAAATGCTCTTGCTATACCATATACAGTCGCGTTCATAGGTTCACTCGTAGCTTCATATTTCTCACTTAAGTGGTTTATGAACATTATGGCGCGTGGTAACATTAAATACTTTGCATATTATTGTTTAATCGTCGGTCCACTCGTTGCTATTTTTGGATAAAAACATTGCCCTCGCCTATGCAGCGAGGGTTTTGCTTTTACCCCAAAAAGGTGTGCATCACATAAAGTTGGTCACATTTTTATAAAAATAGTGAAATACGCATAAAATCAAGAAATTCGCGCATAAACTATGAAAACTTACGCATAAATCGTGGAAACTTACGCATAAACATCAAAAATTCACGCATAAACCCCAAAAACTCACGCATAACCTGCAAAATCTACTCGGCAAATTTTTACCGAACCCCCCTCGATTTTACAGCACACATATTCTTGCTATTTTTACGCAAGCAGAGCTTGTAATAATGCTTTTTGAGCGTGAAGACGGTTGCCAGCTTGTTGAAAAACGACAGAATTCGGTCCATCAATTACTGTCGCTGTGACCTCTTCTTCACGATGGGCGGGCAAACAGTGCATAAATATATAATCTGGCTTTGCCATGCCTACTATTTCGTCGTTAACTTGATAATGTTTAAATGCTTGTAATCGTAATGTAGCTTCTTCCTCTTGCCCCATACTTGCCCATACATCTGTGTAAATAATGTCTGCGCCACTAACATCTGTTAGATCGTGGCTAACTTTGAGATTAGCTCCTGACACATGCGCTAACGTTTCCGCTTCCAGTATAATCTCTTTTTTTGGCTCATAGCCTTTAGGACAGATCACCGTGCAATCCATCCCTACTATCGCAGAGCCAATTAGTAATGAGTGCGCCATATTATTGCCGTCCCCGATGTAAACCATCTTGTTACCTTTTAAATCACCTTTACATTCCATAACTGTCATTAAATCAGCTAACACCTGACATGGATGATGATCATCTGTTAACCCGTTAATAACCGGGATCGATGCATGCTCGGCTAATTGTTCCAGTTTAGAATGCTCAAAGGTACGTATCATAATAGCATCCACATACTGTGAAAGTACTTTTGCCGTATCTGATATTGGCTCACCCCGACCTAACTGCAAATCTCGACCACTTAAATACATAGCATTGCCACCTAGCTGCATCATTCCTGCCTCAAAGGATACACGAGTACGTGTTGACGGTTTGTCAAATATTAGTGCCAGAGTTTTCCCACGTAAAGTTGTTATAATCTCTCCTTGCTCATGCTTAGCTTTTAATGTAAGAGCTTGTTGTATTAAAAATAAAATATCTTCTTCCGTAAACTCCTTTAACGTTAAAACATCAAGCCCTTTTAAGCTTTTCGATAGTGTACTCATAATTGCTTCACCTCAATTGTTTTTATCGCAGCTTGCAGTGATAACACGGTAGTCGTTTTGGTTTGATATGCTTCAAGAAAGGCTAATAGCATCGCTAAATCATGACATTGAAAGATGCGATTTTTTAATGCTGTTATACGATTTTGGATTGAAAGTCCATCTTTTTTCATACTCAGTAAAACTATTGGTTTTGTTTCACTTTCATATTGCAGCTGTAAGTAAAGATTTGCGTTTACAATAGCTTCTTTTATTTTTTCTTGATCAGTAAACGAAAGGTCCTCCCAGCAATCAATCCAAACAGAATCGCCTTCACTCTTCATATACGTATAAAAGCTTTTTCTCATTGCTTCATTAATATTGCTCGCTATCGCTAAGCCTTCTCCTGTTGACTTCATGTCTGGCCCTGTCAAAGGATCTAGCCCGACTATTTTTTGTGTAGAAAAAACAGGGTATTTAATAGCTACAAACGGATAGTTACGTTGCCAATCCATTTTTGTCGAAATATATTTCCCAAGCAATATTTTTGTCGCAATTTGCGCTAAAGGGACCCCAGAAAGCTTGCTCACGATTGGCACTGTCCGACTGGCTCGTGGGTTTACCTCTAATACATAGACTGTTCCTTGATCTATCACATATTGAATGTTCATAATGCCTTTAAATGCGAGCTTTTGACAAATGGCACGAGCGTAGGTCATAATCTTGCGTTCTTCATCCTCATTAATAGATTGAGCAGGAAATATCGCAGTACTGTCGCCAGAATGTATGCCTGCACGTTCAACATGCTCGGCAATCATCGGTAAGCTCACAATCTCTTCCCCATTGGCTACAAGGTCTACCTCCACTTCCTTAGCAGGTACATATGCATCTAGTAAAAGTGGATACGTTTCTTGTGGATACTGACTTGTGAGCATCAGCATATCCTCTTCACATGTAATAACGGTCATGCCTTGTCCGCCAATCACATACGACGGTCTTATTAATAGCGGGTAGCCTAGTTGTGTTGCCTTGCTCAACACATCTGTTTCAGTAGTAGCAATAGTACCTGGAATGTGTGGGATATTTAAGTCGTCTAACAAGTGATAAAATCTTTCGCGGTCCTCAAGTACATCTATCACATCCGAAGTAGTGCCCGCTAAAGATACACCAGCTTCTTCAAAGCGTTTGACTAGATTAATCGCTGTCTGTCCCCCGAATTGTACAAGCACGTTCGTGATATTTTCAGCCTCAATGACATTCATAACATCCTCAAATGTCAAAGGTTCAAAGTACAACTTATCGGCCGTTTCATAGTCTGTACTTACTGTTTCTGGATTGTTGTTTAGTAAAATTGTTTCATAGCCTTCTTCTCGTGCTGCTATTACACTGTGTACCGCACTATAATCAAACTCGATACCTTGCCCTATTCGTATCGGCCCTGAACCGATAATAAGTACCTTCTTTTTCGTACCTGTATGAGCAACTTCGTTCTCGCCGTGATAATCAGAGTAATAATATGATGTTACCGCTTCAAATTCTGCTGCACACGTATCAACCATTTTGTATGCTGCTATTATACGAGCTTGTTTACGAATGTCGCGGAGCTCTTTCTCACTGATTCCCCACACACTTGCAATATAAGCATCACTAAATCCATATTCCTTTAACATTTTTAACAATGGAATATTTGTCGGTCCAGACGTTATCATTTCTTTTTCGAAAAAAATCAATGTTTGTAGTTTGTGTAAGAAAAAATGGTCAATTTTCGTTAAGTCATGTAAATCTGTTATATTCTTGCCATGACGCAGCAGAGCAGTTAGTGCAAATAAGCGGCGATCATCCTGCTGCTTTACTATATTTATTAATTCGTTAACTGATAATTGAGTAAATGTAGCCATTTCTATATTGATAAAACCAAGCTCTAATGATCGAACAGCCTTTTGTAACGCGGCCTCAAATGTGCGGGCGATTGCCATAACTTCACCAGTCGCCTTCATTTGCGTGCCAAGCGTTCGTTGTACGTCTGGGAATTTGTCAAACGGCCAGCGTGGAAATTTGACAACAACGTAATCTAAAGCAGGTTCAAAGCTAGCGTACGTATCACCTGTAACAGGATTAGTAAGCTCAGCAAGTGAGTACCCAACAGCTAGCTTCGCAGCCATACGTGCAATTGGATAGCCCGTTGCTTTTGATGCTAAAGCTGACGAGCGACTAACACGCGGATTTACTTCAATTAAGTAATATTGCTTACTATTAGGGTCTAGTGCAAATTGAATATTACAGCCGCCGATAATGCCTAGTGCAGAGATTATTTTTATAGAAGCGTTTCGTAGCATTTGATATTCCTGATCTGTTAACGTTTGTGATGGAGCAACTACGATTGAATCACCTGTGTGAATCCCAACTGGATCGATATTTTCCATATTACATATAGTGATGCACGTATTATCTTTATCACGCATAACCTCATATTCAATTTCTTTATAGCCGGCAACACTTCTTTCAACTAAGCATTGCTTGATTGGACTTTCTCGCAAGCCATTTTGAACGATTTGTGCAAGCTCCTCAAGAGTTGAGGCAATCCCGCCACCTGTTCCACCTAATGTATACGCTGGGCGAACGATGATAGGAAATCCTACGTGCTGAGCGAACATGATAGCTTCTTGCCACGACGTAATAATATCACTTTCAGGCACCGGCTCCTCTAGTTCGTACATAAGCTGACGAAACGCTTCGCGGTCCTCGCCTTTTTTTATAGAATCAATCGGCGTTCCAAGTAGGCGCACTTCATACTTTGCTAACACACCTGCATCATGTAGCTCGTATGCTAAATTTAGACCTGTTTGCCCTCCGAGAGTCGCGAGCAATCCATCTGGTTTTTCAACTTGAATGATCTCTTCAATTTTATCTATCGTTAACGGTTCAAAATATACAACATCTGCATACTGCTCATCTGTCATAATGGTAGCAGGGTTATTATTTACAAGGACGACTCGATAGCCCTCCTCGCGTAATGCAATACAAGCTTGTGTACCAGCATAATCAAATTCAGCCGCCTGGCCAATGACGATTGGACCTGAACCGATAACAAGTATTGTCGATACCGTCTCATCTTTAGGCATATGCTTTTCTCCTAACTGACTGAATCAATTGTAAAAAGTCATCAAATACATAGGCACATTCTGCTGGTCCCGGATGTGCTTCTGGGTGGTGCTGCACTGTCATAATCGGCAACGACTTATGCATTAACCCTTCCACTGTTCCATCGTTTACATGTCGATACCGAACAGATAAAGGGGTATTTACAAGCGAGTTTTCATCCACAACATAACTGTGATTTTGCGACGTCATAAATACCTTACCTGTTATTACATCTTTGACTGGATGATTGGCACCTCGATGACCGAAACGAAGCTTTATTGTATTTCCTCCAAACGCTAATGCTACAAGTTGATGACCTAGACAAATCGCTAGCGTTGGGTACTTTGTTAATAGCTTCGCTAGCACGGGCACCTGCATTTGCAGCTGCTTAGGGTCACCTGGTCCATTAGATAAAACAATGCCGTCGGGAGCTAACGCTACTATTTTGTCTGCATCCGTATTGTATGGCACAACAGTAATACGACAATCGCGTTTCATGAGCTCCTCAGCAATAGAAGACTTCATGCCAAAGTCAATCATCACAATGTGTGTTCGTCCTATGCCCATTGTTTTTATAGCTGGTTCTGACACTTGCGAAACAGGTGATGCTATCAGTTGGTTCATGGGAGATGTAACATCATTACGGGTGCTAATGGTGGCGGCCATCGTCCCTGCATGACGAATTTTTTTTACAACTGCTCTTGTATCAACATGCTCAAGAAGTGGAATGTTCCATGCTTGTAAATAGTCGCGAAGGCTTTGTTTTGCCTCATAGTGATAAAAACTATCAAAGCTTTGCCTTACAACTACGCCGGCCACATGTGGCTTTTTACTTTCAAAGTCTGTCGCATTAATTCCGTAGTTGCCAATTAGCGGGTACGTAAACACGACAATTTGGTTTTTATACGACGGATCAGTTAGTACCTCTTGATAACCCGTCATTCCTGTATAAAATACAAGCTCACCAGTTACATTCTCACTTAACGAAGGACTGATTTCCCCTGTAAAACTCTCACCTGTTTGCAAATGTATATATGCTTGCATACGTGACACCTCTAATTTTTATAAATATATTTGTATATTTATTCACTAAACTTCAAAAAAATACATTATTTATACACAATAGTTGTTTAATACATCCGTAATAATCGTTACAGCCTCATCCATTTCTTGCTGTGAAATAGTCAAAGGAGGCAACAAGCGGATAACGTTTGGACCAGCTGTTAAAGCAAGAAGTCCTTGCTGCTGTAGCTCAACAATAACGGACGATACATCAACCTCACAAGCAATCCCTATCATTAATCCTTTTCCCCTTATATCCTTTACAAACGGTATGGTATAAACATGCTTTTTCAGCTCATCCCGTAAATAGCAGCCTTTTTCAGAGACAGTTTGCAAAAAAGCATCATTAAAAATAATCTCAAGACTTGCTTTAGCAGCCGCAAGTGAAAGAGGATTGCCGCCAAATGTCGAACCGTGTGATCCTGGCCCAAACGCTTCTGCCAAATTCATTTTCCCGAGCATCACGCCAAGAGGTAGGCCATTAGCAATGCCTTTGGCGGACGTAATAATGTCAGGTGATAAGTGTGGCACATGCTGATAGGCAAATGCAGTTCCTGTTCTGCCAATCCCAGTTTGTACTTCATCTACGATTAATAGGGTACCGTTTTGTTGACAAAGTGCAGCAAGCTTTTGTAAAAATTCATCTTGTGCTACTACAACACCACCCTCACCTTGCACGATTTCAACCATCACAGCCGCCACTTCTGTATTCATAGTTGCTTCCAAGGCGTCACTATCATTTAACGGAAGATATACAAACTCTGGTAATAATGGTCCGTAGCCATCATGGATTTTCGCTTGCCCTGTCGCTGACATCGTAGCGAACGTTCGACCATGAAATGATTTTTCAAAAGTAATAATTTTATGTCGTTTCGTATATTTGCGTGCTAGTTTAATAGCCGCCTCATTTGCCTCTGCACCACTGTTACAAAAAAAGGCTAAGTCCGTATCACTATGGCTTGTTAATATCTCTGCTACTTCCTCCTGTAATGAAATAGGAAATAGATTCGATAGGTGCCAATACTTTTGCATTTGTTCCGAAACAGCACTCTCAACTGCATGATGGCGATGACCGAGATTACATACGGCAATGCCTGATACAAAATCTAAATATTTTTTCCCGTCTTTACTATATAAATAGCTACCTTCCCCGTACTCAATATGAAGCGACCAGCGGGCATAAGTCGGAAAAAGATGTGATGTTTTCTTCTCCACAATTTTCGTCCCCTTTACTGTATTTCCTTCATAGAAATTTTCCGCAACAATCATCACTTGATTTGCACCATGTTCTAAGCATGTCAGAGCTGATTTAACTTTAGGAATCATTCCTCCATAAATGGTCCCATTCTCAATGAGCTGCTCAATGTGATCCTTCGTTGCTTCCTTTAGTACGTTTCGATTAACTAATATACCAGGAACATCGGTAACAAATAGCAAATGCCTCGCTTGCAAGTCACGAGCGATAGCACCTGCTGCACTGTCAGCATTAATATTTAAAAGCTCACCATTTTCTGTCATACCAAGCGGAACGATAACAGGGATATGTTTATCATTTAATATGATTCGAATCGCATTCACATCAGTAGCCGTTGCTTCTCCAACATATCCATACTTTTCTTTATTTTTAAAAGCTGCTTGTAACACCGTACCCACACCGCAAGCTGCAACATTTTCGGCATTAAGCTTACGTACAAACTGCTCGTTTAATTGTAAAAGCATATCATTCACTATTTGCATAGCCTGATTAGACGTATAACGCAAGCCATCAACAAACGTCGATGGAATGTGATGTGCTGCAAGTTTTGCTGAAATATCTGGTCCCCCGCCATGCACTAGCACCACTTGATAGCCGTTTGCTTGCAGTGCGAGCAAGCTATCGAAAAAATGATGTGACAGCTCACGAAGAATACTTCCACCGCATTTCACGACAACAATATCTTGCATCAACAAATCCCCTTCCCTCATGTACGATAGCTAGCATTGATTTTGACGTAATCATACGTTAAATCACAACCCCACGCACAGCCTTCTCCAGACCCTTGATGTAGCTGAACATCGATGGTAACATCACTATTTTGTAAGTATTCTGTCGCTTGTTCTTCCGAGAACGGTAGCGGCTCACTACCCTCTAATATTTTAATCGGACCGAGTGCAATATCTATATAACTAGTATCTAGCTGCACCCCACTGTATCCTATCGCACAAATAATACGTCCCCAGTTTGCGTCTGTACCATAAATCGCAGATTTTACTAAGCTAGAGCCGACAATGGATTTAGCTATTTTTGCTGCATCCTCATCCGTCGCTGCACCTACCACTCGAACCTCTACTAACTTTGTTGCGCCTTCCCCGTCGCGAGCTATTTGCTTAGCCAAGCTTTCACACGTTTGCTGCAGAGCTTCTACAAAATCATCCCATTCAGAATGACTAGGCGTTAACGACTCGTTCCCTGCGAGACCGTTCGCCATTACGATCACCATATCATTTGTTGAAGTGTCACCATCAACGGTAATTTGATTAAATGTTTTGTTCGTAATTTGCTTTAAAGCCATCGAAAGATACGTACTCTCAATGTTAGCATCAGTAGTCACAAATGCTAACATCGTCGCCATATTCGGGTGAATCATGCCCGATCCTTTTGCTGCACCTCCGATCGTTACGGCGTGACCATTTATATGTGTTTGATAGCACGCTGTTTTCATGACCGTATCCGTTGTTAGTATCGCTTGCTGAAAGCTAACTGCACCGTCTGTGTCGTTTGTAGGTCGCAGCTGTTGAATACCATGAATGATTTTTTCCATCGGCATACACTCACCAATTACACCAGTTGAAGCGACGGCAACGAGATGCTCTGCAAACGAAAAAGCTTCTGCACACTGCTTGCGCATTTCATACGCATCGACTACCCCCTGTTTTCCCGTACAAGCATTGGCAAATGCACTATTTACTACAATAGCTTGTAGCTTTCCTTCTTTAGCAATGCTCTCCTGTGTTACTTGAAGTGGTGCTGCCTGGAATGCATTTAATGTATAAACAGCCGCACTAGATGCCGGTACATCGGATACAATCACTCCCACATCCTTCTTTTTATAACGCAATCCCGCGTGCACACCATCGGCTTTATACCCTTTCGGCGATACGACAGATCCCCCTTGAACCTCCGCTACCTTTGAGCTATTTTTTATGATTAACATAATCTCCCCCACTATTTTGTGTCTTTTCCTTTCGACCTTGCTGTTATGTTTCGTCGCGATATAATTCCCCAATTATACGTGCGCGCGAGACTTTCTTACTTTTTTAAGGATAAACAGGCACTATGTCGAGTCCTGCTCGTTCATCAAAACCAAGCATAATATTGGCGTTTTGAACGGCCTGCCCACTTGCGCCTTTCATTAAGTTATCGATTACAGACACAATCGTGATGCGCCCTGTTCTTGCGTCAATCGTCACAGCAATATCACAATAGTTCGAGCTAAACACTTCCTTTGTTGTTGGGAATTGACCTAGCTCTCGAATTCTCACAAAAGGCTTATTTTCATAGCTAGTTTTATATAAATCTAGTAAAGTTTGCTCGTTGATGGCGACTTTTGGGGTCGCATAAATTGTCGCCATAATTCCTCTTGTCATCGGAACGAGATGCGTATGAAATGTTATCGGCGCAGCCTGTCGGTTCCAATGTTTGAGCATTTGTTCTATTTCAGGGATATGCTGGTGTGAGTTAACTTTATAGATTTTCAAATTCTCATTTACTTCACTAAAATGTGTGTTCATCGTTGGTGAACGGCCCGCTCCTGATACACCGGTTTTTGCATCAATAATGATCGAGGCCGGATCAATGATGTCTTCTTGTATAAGTGGCGCGAGACCCAGTAGCGTCGCTGTGGGAAAACAGCCTGGATTAGCAATTAAACTTGCATGTTGAATATCACTTTGGTTCCATTCGCTTAATCCATATACAGCTTCATGTAAATGAGCCTCGGTAGGCGCCTGTTTGTTATACCAATCGCTATATTGCTGCTGATCTTTGAGGCGAAAATCTCCCGCTAAATCTATTACTCTTTTATGATGTTCTCTTAGCATTGGCACGAGCTTTGTTGAGGCACCTGTTGGGGCAGCAATAAAAACAATATCAATTTCGTGTAAGATTTCCTGATCAATAGGCTGTAACACTAAAGAATTAATATTTAATAAATGTGCATACGATTCTATGTATGGTGCATCCGCAGACGAGGATGATAATAAAGCTTCCAGCTTCATATATGGATGATTTGATAAAATTCGGACAAGCTCAGCACCACCATAACCAGTAGCGCCTATAACGGCGGCTTTCATCTTTTTTCCTCCTTGTCATAGCTTGCTATGTCGTTCGGATAAATAGTAATTATTTAACATTATATATGTGCATAAAAATAAATTCAATTGTATTTTTATTAATTTTCTAAAAATTTAATCTAGTTCCCTTTTATTGACGGTCGTATGAATTTCAGCTTTAATTTATAGTATGGAGTCTTTTTCAGCTCTATTTAAAGGGGTGATCACTTGAGTATTCTAACATCTACAATGGCACAAGAGCTGAAGTCTATTCTTGGTCATGAAGCGAATCGGATTGAGTTAGTGAAGGGGCAATTTTTATTTGAAGAAGGACAACCTGCTGATGAGCTGTTTATTATTCTTTCTGGTATGATTCAAATTGGGAAATACACATATGATGGCAGAGAGTTAACGTTTCGTGTTTCAAAGAAGGATGATATTATTGGCGAGGTTTCATTATTCAGTACTACAAGCAAGCATCTCGTCCATGCCAAAGTGGTAGAAACTGGAGAAGCGCTAGTTATATCAAAAACAATACTTGAAAAAAAACTAACTGAAAATCCGAAGCTTGCCCTTGATTTTATGAGATGGATGGGCGATAGTCTCCAAAAAACACAAACGAAATTACGTGACCTTGTGCTGCACGGAAAAAAAGGGGCCCTGTACTCTACCTTAATTCGCTTATCTAATAGCTACGGCGTGCAGCAAGAGTCAGATACAATTATTAATATTCAACTTACTAATCAGGAACTTGCCAACTTCTGTGGCACATCACGAGAAGTAGTAAATAGAATGCTAAGTGAATTGCGTAAAAACGGGATTCTTTCTATGGCAAAGGGTGTTATTACGATTCACAACATGCAATACTTACGTGATGAAATCAACTGTGAAAATTGCCCACCGGATTTATGTAATATGCAATAAACTTCAATCGTGTATGATTGTTACGCGAATAACAGATCGACCGGAATTATGTAATTTGCAATAAACTTCAATCATATATGATTGTTACACGAATAATAGATGAATCCAATACGTGTTCATTTTTAAAAATTTACGAAGATAGACATCAGAAAAGGCTACCAATTGGTAGCCTTTTATTATATTGGTAGCCTGTTAAGCTGATAGAAAAGTAGAATTTTTTCAAAAATCATCCTTCCCTAACGCATAAGTGCAACTACGCCTCTGTCTTCGCCAATCGGCGAGTTTTCTTTATAGTATCTCTTACCGTTTGTTTTTTATGATTTTCAGTAGTGTAGTAGGACAGACTAAATAACGAATATAACTTGTAAACGGTAACATTAATAGCATTGTTAAAAACGTGAACAGGTGAATCTTTGTTACTAATGTTGATTGAGTAATAGAATTTACATCTGGACGTAGAGTAAGTATGCTAACAGTCCAATTGATCAGTAACTGACGGTCTGGTTGTATTGTTTCAAAGAAATTTAAAAACAAAAATGATGTTCCAATAACGACGAGTAGCACATTTAACAATACACGCACTGAATACGTTGTTTTAAAAATATTCTTTTCATTGACACCTGCTATAGCATAGTCATACTGCCACACAAGCCCCATTATAAACACGAACAGAACCGAATATGGATACACAACCCAAACAATGAACTGTAGCATGGAAACCACCCTTTTTAGAAAAACAAACTTGTGTTTTATACACAAATGAGAATGGAGGGTTTTCCTTTACATAGAGGTTTAGCTTTTGAAAGTGAAATGTAATTGTTGCGACAGATAACCACCCATATTTGTATTTTATATGAACTTTCTGTGAAATGACTGTGACTATTCTCACTAAAATCAAGTTTTTTTCATATTTTAGAGCGTTTTGACTTGATTTTTTTCATTTGGGGTGTGAATGTGTGCGTTTGTAAACGCCCCAAGCTCGGTTCTTCTATTCTGTTTAGGAAGATACATTCTTAATGTAAGTGTATCCGTACTTCATGTAGTATTACTTATTAACCTTAACAAAAAACAGCACCTTACGAGGGTGCTGTTTTTTTATAATAATTGCATCGTTGTAATACATGTTGGATCATTTTCGAATGTGGATAATTGAGCTTTGGCCACTTTTCCGTTGACTTCAATTGTTACTTCGTAATTTTTGTCTCTTGGTAACCATAAATCAATAAATCCGTTGTCGTGTGATTTCACCATTTCATCTAACAAGACATTTCCGTCTACATCTTCAATAAACACCTTGAATTCTTCATTAACTAATTCGCCTTGACAACCTGTCAAGTTATGATTCAGTCAGGGATGTGTTTCATTAAAGTAAGGGGCAATTGATACAAAAAACTCATCTTCAGGTAAATCATACACTGATTGATTTTCATCACTGTCCGTCACAATAAGATGGTGAGATGTGATAGATGCTGATTGATTGTCAATGTTACCCACACTGTAATCATGAACCAAATCTTTAATATTTTTATCTTCAGAAGCTACGTTTTCAACTTCATTTCCTCCATTACAAGCTGCTAATACAAATGATAGTAATAGAGTTACTACGGCGAACTTCAATTTCATATAGTGATTCACATCCTTATGCATTGCTAAATCTAGAATTTCTTATTTTATTATATCATTAACCGCGCAACTACTCCCAGAGCAATTTTTACTAAGTTCACAGGCCGCACATTTACCTTTGCTACTATTCTTTACAAATCGATACAAAGTAAAGCCAGCATACCCGAACACAACTGCTCCTATCGCAACATTCACTAACATGCTGTATCCACTCCCATTCATTTTTGCCTTTTTCAAGATTAGTACATGAGTAGACTACCAACTTGATATATTACTAAAGAAATAACGTATGCAATAACAAGCGCATACCCTATAGAAATATATGTCCATTTGCGGGAAGCCGTTTCTTTGCGAATCGTCGCAACCGTCGCCAAACAAGGAACGTACAGTAAAATGAATACCATAAAGCTAAATGCTGATAGCGGTGTATAATGAGTCGCTAGTAAACCTTGTAGCATGTCTGTATCCGACGTGTGATAAATAATATTCATCGTCGATACAACAACTTCTTTTGCTAAAAATCCGGTTAAAAGAGACGCTCCAGCCTGCCAAGTCCCAAAGCCTAAAGGAGCTAAAATAGGAGCTATCACGCCTCCAATAGCTGCTAAAAAGCTATCATCCATCGAAACATCAAATCCAGCCGGACCTGCGTATGATAAAAGCCAAATGACAACCGATCCTCCTAAAATAAACGTCCCTGCTTTTCGGACGAAGCCTTTTCCTTTTTCCCACGTGCTGCGCCACAATGATAACGGCTGCGGTAATCTATATGGCGGTAATTCAACAACAAAAATTGACTGTTCATTTTTCAAGAAAAACATAGAAAATACCTTTGCTACAAACAATGCTACTAATATACCTAATAAGTATATGCTAAACACAACCAATCCTTGATTAGCTGTAAAAAATGCCCCAGCAAATAAAGCATATACAGGTAAGCGAGCAGAACAAGACATGAGTGGGGTTAGTAAAATTGTTAGTAATCTTTCCTTTGGCTGTTCAATGGTTCGAGCAGCCATCACCCCCGGCACGTTACAACCAAATCCAATTACCATCGGAATGAACGCCTTCCCATTCAACCCAATTCCTTCCATAATCCGGTCCATTACCACGGCCACACGTGCCATATACCCGGAATCTTCAAGAAAAGAAATGAAAAAGAACAAAATGAAAATCTGTGGAACAAATACTAACACGCCACCAACCCCTGCGACAATACCTTCTAAAATAAGGGACTGGATAAAAACTGAAGCTCCAATTGCTTGTAATCCACTAGCCAGGATATTTGTAAGCGGACCTGATATAAATCCGTCTAATAGATCTGCTAATGGGTTTCCTAATCCATCAAACGTTAATAAAAATAACAATAGCATGAAGGCTAAGAAAATAGGCATTCCCATAATCGGATGTGTGACAATAGTATCTATTTTTTCAGTTATTGATTTATTTTCATTTGTTTTCACTTCAATAGCATTTTTAATAATGTTATCAATAAACTGATCTCGCACTTTATAAATAGCCTTATCGATTGGTTCTGATAGCTGCTTTTCTAGACGATCTCTTACTGTGTAGATGCTACTAGCACTGTCACCTTTTTGCACTTCTAGTTCTACACGTTTATTTCCTTCAAGGAATTGAATAGCTAACCAACGTGCTTTTACATGTTGATTTTTTAAAAGAACAGCTATATCGGTTATTGCTTTCTCGATTTTTGTACCGTAATAAAGTTGAAAAGGGATAGCTTGTCCACCTTTATTGAGCTGCTGTTCTAGCTGCTCAACCCCTTTTCCGGTCCGCGCGACGATCGGTATAACGTCAATCTTCAGCTGGTTCATTAATGCGGAGTAATCAATTGAAATACCACGCCTTTGTGCGACATCAATCATATTTAATCCAGCTACCATCGGCTTTTCTAGCTCCAGAAGCTGTACTGTTAAATGTAGGTTTCTCTTTAACTGAGATGCGTCTATAATATTGACGATACTATCTACATGCTCGGATAATAAAAAGTCAGTAACAACAGCTTCGTCCTTCGAAAGCGGATTAAGTGAATACACGCCCGGTAAATCAATCAATTGACCCGACTTACTACGGAGAATACCAACCTTTTTTTCTACCGTTACACCGCTCCAGTTGCCAACATACGAATATTCACCTGTCAGGTTATTAAACAAAGACGTCTTCCCCGTATTCGGGTTTCCAAGAAGTCCTATTACGTTCATGGTTTTCACCTTCATTTTTAGAAATATTTAAGAGGCTTGTTAGATGTGTAAGTATGATTTCGTTAAATTCATCAAATTGTTCATGAATTCAATCTTTTGTCTTGTTCGTTTTATGTGTCTCTTGAGGTAGTAATTAGCTTAGGCCTCAATATTTCTGAAAAGCATCTATTTTAGAGTTCTGAAGTGATTGGTAGCTTTTTTACTCAAAAGTATCTCAAATCTAGCCTCTGATGTTGACGCTTGCAGCTCTCTGCATATCAAAACAAGATGCTTCTTGAAAATGGGCTCTAATTTCAATCTGAATATGTGCTGCTTCCTTCTGTCTAATGCTAATACTTTGCCCGTTAGCCACTAGCATTAATGGCCCTCCAAAAGGCATTTTCCGCGTTACTTTAACGACTGTGCCCTCCGTAATACCGAGATGCAGCAGACGATACTTCACTAATGGGGCGATTTGAGATAAGTCCTGAATTACAGCACATTCCCCTACCTTTAATTGTGATAACACCATTTTTGTCACCTCGAACGCTATTGATAATAGTTCTCAAATATATTTTCATTATAAAGGTTAATGATTGATATTACAGTATTAGTTTTATGACAAATTGGTGAAGACTAAAAGTTAGGTGGATAAGGAGAGTGATATATTCTAGCTTTTGTATTACCCGTTCCATTTATGTCTGTTCGTGAGACAAGATATTGAGTAACCCACGACCTATCAATTCCCAAAAACTCTGACAGTTGCTTGTTAGTAAACTGCCTACCATACAGGAGAAAGAAATCATTAATTCCTTTTTTATAAGCAAAACGCGAACGATTTCCACATACTTTACACATACAAGTATGTCTACGAACCACCTCAAAGCTATGACATGTCGGACATTGAATTCCAGATAAAAGATCTCTACTATCAATTTCATAGAAGTCTAGTGGATTGTATGTTTCTGGCGTATGATTTGCGAGAAAGAAGTCTTTCATTCTATCTCTACTATTATTCGAGAAGACCTTAGAATATTCTTGGTCTTTCTCTAGCAAATGAAAATGAATTTGATCAACG
Source organism: Bacillus sp. HMF5848 (assembly GCF_003944835.1). Classification (GTDB taxonomy): domain Bacteria; phylum Bacillota; class Bacilli; order Bacillales; family HMF5848; genus HMF5848. Next base: position 1,251,973 of record NZ_RWIV01000001.1, on the reverse strand, counting down.
GTAAATACAGCTGAAAGATCGTATGAACAACCGGGTTCTTTGGTTAACTTTACGTGTGGATTTGTAAATACAACATAGGATTTTATGGGGATATCAATATGAAGCTCTTTTAGTAGTTTTTCAAGTTGGCTTTGTTGGCGAAGTACCTGCATTAGTGGGTTAGATAGGATTTTTCGTTTCTCATCGTATACTTGAATGCATTCGTTAAAATCACTGCCAAATATGATTTGACCAGCATTATTCTTAGCATCAACTATATACAATCCTTTTCCTGAATCAATTACGAAGTCCATTTGAAATTTGTGGCCATTACACCGTAGTCGTAAATCTTGATATATTCTAAAGTCATTCGGTAGTAGACTTAAAAAATAATCAACTTCCCTTTCTCCTTTTAATCCTGATCGTCGATTTCTTATATCCGTCTGTATCAGTGATTTTTTAGGATGCCATTCAGGTAATCTACGAAATACTGCTTCATTTTTCATAAGCTTAATTGGTAAATCTCTTTTTTTAACAATCAAAGTATGTAACCTCCTAAATATATTTAGTTATTATCTATTATTGCACGAAAATCATGTAAAACTTTTACAAATATATGAAAATTTATTTTAAAAAGGTTAAGAACTTCACATTTCTATAAAAAGTCAGGTAACTAGGGAATGTACTAAAGACTGATGCGAGTTATCAGGAAATCTACATTTTCCTAAGAAAATTGCTGCGTTATTCAAGAGTTCCGCGCGCGTTTTCAAGAGTTTCTACCCGGTTTTCAAGAATTTTTACCCGTTTTTCAAAAATTCTACGCTTTTTCAAGAAATTCACTGCGTTATTCAAGAATTTCACACGCGTTTTCAAGAGTTTTTACCCGTTTTTCAAGAATTCTATGCTTTTTCAAGAATTTCATAGCGTTATTCAAGAATTTCACACGTGTTTTCAAGAGTTTTTACCCGTTTTTCAAGAATTCTACCTTTTTTCAAGAAATTCACTGCGTTATTCAAGAATTTCGCGCGCGGTTTCAAGAATTTCTACCCGTTTTTCAAGAATTCTACCTTTTTTCAAGAAATTCACTGCGTTATTCAAGAATTTCACTGCGTTATTCAAGAATTTCACACGCGTTTTCAAGAGTTTTTACCCGTTTTTCAAGAATTCTATGCTTTTTCAAGAATTTATCTGCGTTATTCAAGAATTTCGCGCGCGTTTTCAAGAATTTTTACTCGTTTTTCAAGAATTCTATGCTTTTTCAAGAAATTCACTGCGTTATTCAAGAATTTCACACGTGTTTTCAAGAATTCCTACCCGTTTTTCAAGATTTCTACGCTTTTTCAAGAAATTATCTGTGTTATTCAAGAATTTCGCGCGTGTTTTCAAGAATTCCTACCCGTTTTTCAAGAATTCCGCCGTTACCCCAACAATACTTAACACTTTACCAAGAAAATCGCCACTCCCCCCAACAAACAAAAAACCAAGCTCCATCACCGACAGAGCTTGGTTATGCTGTATTCATGATACGAGCGTTTGCAGCTACTAATAACTGCATCCGCATCGCGAACTGCGAACTACACGCACATATTATTTTGCTGCTGTGTACTTCTCTTGAATTGTAGCTAAAGATAAATCAGCTGTGTTTGTTACGATATAATCTGCTTTAGCCATTGCTTCTGGTGTACCTACACCAACTGCGAACATGCCAGCCGCTTTAACAGCTTCCACACCTGCTTCTGCGTCTTCCACACCAACGCAATCAGCTGGATCAACACCTAAGTTTTCAGCAGCCTTTAAGAAAACTTCTGGGTGTGGCTTACCTTTTTCAACAGTTGCTGCGTCTACCATGTAGTCGAAGTACTCACGTACACCTAGGCTATCGATAACAGCAAAAGCATTTTTACTAGCAGACGCTAGACCAACTTTAATGCCAGCCGCTTTAATATCCTTTAACAGCTGCAATACGCCTGGTAGAATATCCTCAGGTGTAATGCCAGTAATTAATTGCTTGTATTGATCATTTTTCTTCGTTGCTAACGCTTCTTTTTCTTCAGGTGTGAAATCGTTCTCACGTCCGCCACGCTTTAAGATTAAATCAAGGGAATCCATGCGGTTTACGCCTTTTAGCTGCTCATTGAACTCACGATCAAACGTAATCCCGTTTTCCTCCGCTAATTGCTTCCAAGCTAAGTAGTGGTGCTCAGCAGTATCTGTAATAACGCCATCTAGGTCAAAAATAAATGCTTGAATGTTTGCCATATTCATCAACCTCTCATATGTATTTATGAAATTGTTATAACTTCGTAATCGCTTGCAAGCTCTACAAAACGTTGCATCGAACTAATCTTTCCGACAGTCAACTGATCCTCTAGCTTATAATAGTCCACACATGTTTTACATGCTAGCACTTCTATACCCGCTTGCTCGAGCTCTGCTAAGTGAACGGATACAAGTGAATCAGCCGTTAACGCATACACGCCACTATTCATACAAAATATAGCACGTGGTTTGTCTTCACGCTGCTTCAACAAAGTAAAAAAAGTTTCTAAAATACCTTCGCCTAACTCTTTTTCGCCACGCCCTAATTCTGTTGAACTTACCAAAATCACTTTCTGTTTCATTATGTATCGCTCCTTGCTCTTTTATCCAGCTAGAGAAAATGTTAACAATTTCACAAAAAATATTGTAACACCCCCATAAAGAGAGTGCTACCCTTATTTTATCAATCTTTCCACTGATTAGTAAAATAACTTTGGTTTCGGTGCATGCTTATTTTTATTTTTAATACGTAAGTCCTCTAACAGCAATGATTCACATTTTTTATTAAAATCAAATGGAATAGCCTGCTCGTATGGCGGCGGAATTAACTTCGCATTTTTATAATTTCTATATGGGGTATCAATAAGCTTCCATCTCGAGTCTCGGTCACGCTTTATCTCATCAACAACTATGCGACCAATTTGTCTTCCAAGTCGCAGTCCTTCCGAGTTGTCAATCGGATAGTGCACCCCGCCATACAGTCTTGACATCGCATTCTCTTCAGCTAGTTTATGGAGCTTGCGTCGCTCAGCTGGGAAAAAGTAAGCTAAAATCTCCTCTGCTGCGCCTGAAACAACAGCGTGACCTGATGGATAGGACGGATGTCTAGGTGTACAAATCACCGTTGCTAAACTTGGATCCAATTGGTTAGGACGCGCGACGAGCCATTTATATTTTAAATACCACGCCACGACAAACGCATCGTTCAGACCGTCCTGCAACGCAGCAAGAATTCTTCCCGCGCGCGGTGCTTCCACCCCATACGTATCAATTAAAATATCGGCAATTGGTGTCCACTGCTTTGTAGGTGGTCCACTCCCCCAATATACCGCAACATTTTTTTCATGCTCAGTTACTTTAGCCAATGTTCTTTTTACAACTTCTAGCTGCTTATACCAATCAATCGTATGTGGGTCCCGAATCGCTAACTGAATCGGATGGCCATCTAATGTTTCAAAGCCTTCCTCTCCATGCTTAATAAAAAATGTTCGCCACGATCCGGCATACGGCGTCTCACCATTTTTAGGAGGATGCTTTTCTCCAGCATAAGGGAGATCGGACCATAATGGATAATTTGACATAATCTCACCTCCTAGTCATTTTACTTATAAACTATGCGGGGAGGTAATTTACGTATAGACGAATGTATCGCTTGCAGACATTAATTCCACGTCTGTCCATGGTCAAAAACCTGTACAAACTGTCCCTAGTCGAAAAGAGGTTGTTGCAATCTGTCCATTGTTGAAGAACGCGTCACACTGTTCAAAGTATCGGTCGAGTACAAGATTAGCCGTCCACCACTTTAACAAAAAAAAGCACCCTAAAAGGATGCTAAATGTTAGTCAACTTTTAATTCGTTTTGTCGGGTTCATCTTAACCAAAATGCGATACGACTTAATCATGTATTCCTAACACAATTTTTTTCACGCAAGAATTTCATGTAAACATAACACAATTTTTTTACGTAAGAAGAATTTCATGTATGCATAACACATTTTTTTTGCGTAAGGATTTCATGCATGCATAACACAATTTTTTCTCAATTAATCATGCCATTTTTGCGTTATTAATCATGTATACCTAACGCTATTTTCGCGTAACGAGACATGCGCTCCTTACCCCAAGGCGGGCTCCACACAATGTTAACCTCTGTTTCTTTCACTTCAGGTAAGTCCGCTAACACCTGCTTAATATTTTCCGTGATAGGACCTGCAAGCGGGCACCCCATTGACGTTAACGTCATCGTTACCGTACACAGCCCATCCTCATTTAAGTCCACATCGTACACAAGACCTAAGTTAACAATATCTATACCAAGTTCTGGGTCTAGCACCTCTTCAAGTGCGCCCATTAAATTTTCCTTTGTTGCTTCATCCATCGTTCCCATTCTCCTTTCATCTCTTCTACTATTACCATTATAAATATAAAGAAATCATTTTCAAAACATTGTGATTCAAATCATACATACTTTTCAAACCAATCGACAAGACGCAGCGCCCCATCCCAACTTACCATGTGTCCGGCTTCATCATCAACAATAAACTCTAACTTCTCCGGTTCATACATATTTTTTGCCAAAAGCTGCTCGTAAAATTTATACGCAAAATGAAACGGCACAACATCGTCTTTTTTTCCATGCCAAAATAACAAAGGTCTGCCTGCGAACTCATCTATGCGGCGACTTGGGTCATAATCCCGAAGTTGTACCAACTTACTTTCAAGAACACTATCATCAATGTCTCCGGTTAATCCCAGCTTTTTCACTTGATCTATGAGCGCAAGCGCAAATTCCTCATAAAACGGATTCCCCATTAAGCTAACACCCGCTTTAATCCAGTCATACTGCGTTAAAGCACCAAGCATTGTGATAGCGCCCATCGATGTACCAGCCACACCAATCCGCTCTTCATCAACTAAGCCGCGGCCAACATAAATCTTACGCAACAAATCGACTTCGCGAATCGATCGCAGCACAATATCCCAAAACGCTAAGTTAAGCTTAGTATCACTTACCCCGCTTGGACGACGCTCACCATGAAGCAGTGCTTCTGGCATCACGACACGAAATCCCTTTTGTGCGAGCAAATAGCCATAATGAAGGTTACGCTCTTTAACACTAGTAAACCCGTGCAGAAAAAATATCGTCGGCAACGCGGCTTCTTGTTTATTTGCTTCAAATATATGTATAACAGGGATGTCTTCAACAACCTCAGGCAGAATAGTAATCATTGACAGTATCTCCTCTTTTCTCTTTAATCATATATGAAAAAATAGTAGTCAAAATCGGCAGCATCCAGACAAAAATCGCAAATGATACAAATTGATAGCAACGGCATTCGTAATATCGTGCTGCATATGAGAGCCAGCACACTCCACTGCAATCACCTCTAAAACACCGGCGAAGGCGCGAGTAAGTGTCCGAGCTGTAAACAACTAAAAGCCAATATTATACACCCCTACAGTGTAACATTTTCACAAAAAAAGTACATGAAGTTCTGTTTGTGTAGTTCTATCACAATTCCTTATACATTGATACAAAAAAAGTTCATGAAGTTCAGTTTGTGGAATTTTATCGCAAATTCCTAAAACGTTGTTATAAAAAGTGCATGATGTTCAATTTGTCAGTATACTGCCGCTAATTCCTTATACATTGCTACAAAAGTGCATGATGTTCAAGTTGTCAGTATACTACCGCTAATTCCTTATACATTGTTACAAAAGTTCATGATGTTCAAGTTGTGGGCGAAGTCCTCATACATTTTCACAAAATAAAAAGCACCGTGTTAGGTAGTTCGTACATATTTGCGTTACAATATGAATATGGTAAAAATTTAGGATAGCAGCAAAAGGAGTATTATATGAAGGATAAACACTTAATTGCTTTGGATTTAGACGGAACACTATTAACCGATGAGAAAAAAATATCGTCACGAACGAAAGAAACGATTTTCAAGCTAAAGGAACAAGGACATGTTGTGTGCATTGCAACTGGCCGTCCGTTTCGTTCTAGCTCGATGTACTACAAAGAGCTTGAGCTAACAAGCCCGATCGTAAACTTTAATGGCGCGTTTGTACACCATCCTCTTGATGATAATTGGGGTGTGTATCATACACCGTTAGATTTAAACGCCGTGAAGGAAATTGTAACGGCTAGCGAAAAGTATAATTTAAAAAATATTATTGCTGAAATTATGGATGAAGTGTATTTCCATTATCATGATGAACGTTTGCTTGATATTTTTAGCTTTGGTGACCCAAAAGTAACAACAGGTGATTTACGTGAGATTTTACCGAAGGATCCCACAAGTATTCTAATTCATGCTGAAGAGAGTCATGTTGACGAAATCCGTCGCCACCTATCTGACGTGCATGCCGAGCTCGTTGACCACCGTCGTTGGGGTGCACCGTGGCATGTTATTGAAATCGTGCGTACAGGAATGAACAAAGCGGTCGGCTTACAACGTTTGTCAGATCATTACGGCATTCCGAAAGAACGCATCATAGCTTTCGGTGATGAAGATAATGATTTAGAAATGATCGAGTACGCTGGCACCGGTGTAGCAATGGGAAATGCGATTGATCAATTAAAAGGCATCGCAAATGAAATAACAGCTACAAATGAAGAAGATGGTATTGGATTGTTTTTAGAGGAATTTTTCAAGCTGTAATTAATGTAGGGAACGTTCCGGTCCGAAAAGTAAGATATATCGACACTGACTATGGTGAGACCAATTTCTTTCTTATTTTTCCAGATGAATAATTTCTTCGTTAATTTCGCAAATTATTAGTAACGCAGCGGTAGTCGTTGCGTGATGCTTTGCAGCTTAGTCAGTTAAACTATGTCAGGGGGAATGTATCATGGGCCGAAGTAGCAAGTCGAAACGATTCGTGAAACAAGGCGTTGATGCTGTCACTATGCACGACCAGAGAATTCCCTATCACTCAACGTATGCGGAAGCTGAAGAACGAAAAGCAAACAGCGTCCAGCAAACCTCACTAGGGAGCTTATAGCAATGGGCAAAGGTAATATGTTGTTCCAAAAAGCAAACGAAGCTGTAGGTATTGCGGAGCAAGCTGCAGCTGGTCAGTCTGACGTTTCTGTCGACCAAGCCATTTCTGTAGCTAAAAACGCACTTTCTTCAGCTTTTGCAAACTCCACATTCGCTGAAAAAGAGCAACTGCACAGTATGCAGGACCGACTAGACCAACTGCAAAGTCATTAGAAAAAGGTGTCGCGGATTTCGCGGCACCTTTTTTGTATATGTGAAGTTGCTTGATTTTCTGGAATTCAATAGCCTTTCTGGAAAAGACTACAGGAGGTTGGTGACTTTTTTGGAAAACCCCAAGCTAGTCTTTTCGGAAAAAGCCGAAAATCCCGGTTGTTTGTACAACATTTGTAAATGCGTTCGGGTCTACTTCTTTTATCACGTGCTCGAGATCGTACAGCTCGTATCTTGTGATTACAATGATTAACATGTCCTTTGGTTCATTTGTAAAAGCACCTTTTGCAGGTACAACTGTGATACCGCGAACCAACTTCTCATGAATGGCAGTTTTTAATTCGTCTGCTTTTTTCGTGATAATCATGGCTGTTAATTTTTCATGGCGCGTATGAATCGCATCTATCACACGTGTTGAAACATACAGCTGAACGAGTGTGTACAATGCTTTTTCCCAGCCAAACAGCATCCCCGCTGTGATAATGATAATGGCGTTTAAGGCAAAAAAGTAAGTACCGACCGGACGGTCCTTCATGCGTGATAGCACCATCGCGACAATGTCCATCCCGCCTGTTGACGCCCCCCATTTCAGGGTGAAACCAATTCCAATGGCGGCAATTACCCCGCCAAATACCGCGTTTAATAAGATATCAGGTGATACTTGTATAATAGGAATAACCTCTAAAAAGATCGACATAAAGATAACACTTAGAAAGCTATAAAAGGTAAAGGAGCGGCCGATTTTTTTCCAACCAAGATAGGCAACAGGGACGTTAAGTAAAAACAATGACAGACCTGTTGGAATGGTAAACGGTAGAAACTCAACACTAATGCTCCATAGTAACTGAGAGATCCCAGTAAAGCCTGCAGAATAAACACTGGCAGGGATTAAGAAGAAATTCAGTGCAATTGCATTTAAGAACGCACCGATAATGACGACAATAATTTTTTTTGCATGTTCGGACATTGTTGTCCCTCCCTTAAATGGCATACTTTGCTAACTGTAAAGGAGAAAGCCGTTTCAAGTCAACACATATGTTACATAGTTTTTCTAATTCTCGGTAAAACTACACATATGAGTTTAGGAGGGGTGAATATTTTATGACAAACACAAGTGATAACGACAAAAAAGCAAAAGACAAAAATGCGGAAAATCATGAGAAAAACATGATGGAAACGAAAAACCGCAAAATGGGTAAAAAGCAATTCTCCAAAAAAACAGACCATCTGTAAGCCGTGTGGCTTACGGATGGTCTTTCATTTGTGGCGAGTGGGTAGTTTGGCGCTGGCTAATGGGCTGTGCATTTTTTTATGCGCGAAATTTTGCTGTTTATGCGTGAGTTTTAGTGGTTTATGCGTCAATTTCTGGGATTTATGCGTAAACTTTTTTGGTTTATGCGCCATTTTTAATGATTTATGCGTAAAAGCAGTCGCGGCGCTTAATTTACGGGCGAAATTTGTTGTTTACGATTTTATGCGTATGTTTTTCGTGTTTATGCGCGAAAAATTGCTGTTTATGCGCATGCTTCCCGGGTTTATGCGCCAAAATTTAGGGTTTATGCGCCATTTTTAATGATTTATGCGTAAATCGTAAATCCCCTGGGCACCACCAGGAAACACCTACTTCGTCTTAAACTGCGCGAGCACCGTCTTCATATCATTGGCCATTTCACGTAGACGCGTGACTTTTTCAACCATGTTTTTAAATGCTGATAGCTGCTCTGTGGTCGATGCGGATATTTCTTCACTACCCGCTGCCGATTCTTCTACTACCGCAGAAATGCTTTCCACGTTGTGCAGTACATTTTCGCCAAGCTGCTTTGCTGTCGCGACACCATCAACTAGCTGCTGAAGCTCAGATGAGATGCCTTTAACTTTTTGATCAATTTGGTTAAAAGAAGATAGCGTTTCATCCATCGCAAAATACTGTTTATCAGCCGTATCTAGTCCAGCTTTTACAGCGCCCGAAATATCTTCTAAGCCTGTGCGAATTAAACCTAACATTTCAAAGATTTCCTTCGTTGCACTAGAAGATTGCTCAGCAAGCTTACGAACCTCACTTGCTACGACCGCAAAGCCTTTGCCAGCTTCGCCCGCTCTTGCCGCCTCAATTGCTGCATTCAATGCTAGTAGATTCGTTTGTTCAGAAATACCAGCTACTGTTTTGGCCATCACTTCTATTTTTTCCGCGTACGTAACGAATTGATTCGTTGCTTTTTCAATCGAAGAAGTAGCCTCTGCGTTTTCCTTCATGTATTCAGACTGCTTTTCAATCGCTGCTTTACCAGTTGCAATCGCTTGGACCGCTTCATCTCCGTATGCTGCCGATTGCTTCGTACGCTCCACATTCGTTGCAAATTCATTGTCCATATCTTCGATAGCTGTCACTGCCGTTTGTAAGTCTTCGGAAATACTTTGCGAGCCGGCTGACAGTTCATCTGTCGAAATAGCAACTTGATTGGCAATCTCCGTAAGGGCTTGATTTTCTTGCTCAATTTCACGGGCAAAGCCTTCAACTTGACGACCCATGCCATCTACTTGTGTGACAAGCTGTGATAATTGCTCTGTCATTTGTTCAAACGCCGAATTGAGTGAGCCGAGCTCGTCCTTCGCTTTGTACGACACTTTTTCTACTACTAAATTGCCGTTCGCAATCTCATGAGCATTTTTACTTAACGCAACTAATGGTTTGGTAATTGATTTAGTTGCCCAAAAACTTACTACTCCAGCAAGTGCGATTAAAACAAGTAACCCGATAATAGAAATGGTAACCACCATCTGAATTTTCCGATCTAATTGCTCTTGAAGCTGGTCATAGTAAGCATTTGCGTTGAGGTTCATTGTGTAAATATCATTAACAATCCCTTTTGTACGGATGGACTGTCTTTTTACCTCTGCGGAATCACGCGCTGTTAACGCGTCCTCTGCTGTTGTTTTTAATGCTGCATATTTATCCTTAGCACGTTGTAGCAACGCTTTATTATCCGCCACTACCAACATGCCATCTAATTTTATAAAAAGTTCGTCAACTGTTTTTAAATGAGTCTGGGCCCCCTGCTTATTCGCTTCAGACATGTTGTAAGAGTAGTTGCTTAAGCTCTGCTCAACAGCTTTCACTTCAGCATCAAGGTTTTGAACCGTTACTAAAACCGATACATAGTCGCTGCTTGATGATTTAACATTTAACATATTAAAAATAATGAATGCGATTAATACTGCTGCGAGTAGTATCGTAGTTAATGAGTTAACGAGAAGTTTCGTGCGTATCTTCATGCTGTGCCTCCTAGTTGATTGTAATTTTGCCGGTTGTTAGCTTTGTCGTCCACTCGTCAATTTTTGTTTGAAGTGTGGTTGATGTTGGGTGTACGCGGATTGGTGCTAGTCCTACACCATTTTCATTTATGCCAAAGGATACTTGTCCTTCAGGAATAGAGTTTGTTTCAGCTAGTTCCTTCGCAATTTCATATAGGGCTACATCAATATTTTTTAACATAGAAGATACAACAGCTTTTTCTGCAAAATAAAATTGATCACTGTCTACACCAATGGCATATACACCACTTGCTTCAGCCTGCTTTAATACGCCCACACCTGTAAAGCCAGCGGCCGCATACAATACATCTGCCTCTGCTGCGATCATTTCTTGCGCAATTTGTGCGCCTAGCTTGTCGTTCCCAAAATCGTTTGCAAATTTCGAAATGACTTGTATTTGCGGATTTACAGCTTGTGCTCCCGCGACAAAACCTTTTTGAAACTTACGGATTAACGGCACATCAGCCCCACCGATGAAACCAATCTTTTGTGTTGTTGATGTCAGTGCTGCGAGCACACCAGCGAGGAAACTTCCTTCATCTTCTTTAAAAGTAATAGACGTAACGTTCGGTAACTCAGATACAGCATCAATGAGGACGAAGCGTTGATCAGGAAACTGCTGTGCCACCTTCTCAAGATCCCCTTGTATCATGAAGCCAAGACCAACGACAATATCATGGTTCGCTTCTACGAGCTCCTGCAAGCCCTGTTCATATGTACCTGTTTCCTGCAGTTCGCGATAATCAAATAATATATTAAGTTCATCTCTTGCTTTTTCTAATCCTAAAAATGCAGAGTCACTAAAGGACTGATCTCCAAGACCCACGTCAGATAACATAATACCGATTGATGTCATATCTTGTGTTGTGTTTGTTGTTGCTTGGTTGGAACATCCTGTTGCTACTAATAAAACAATCATGAAAACTAGTAAAACTCGATGTCGAAGCATGGTGAGAACCCTCCTAATTTACTAATAGACAATTATTATATCGGTAGTATATTGGGGATATATATAGGAAATTGGTCGGAGTTTTTCGTGTGGTAAAGAGGGAAAGCGGTTTACTTCCGGAGGAAGTTTCTAACAGGGAGTTTTGTAAGTTAATGAAAAATTTCAAGTTAACTGGTGGAACTTTGTCGTCGGTTTCATCTGATGAAAAACTTTACCTTCTCTGGGGGGAAGTTGCAGTAGTTTTCATGTCTTAGAATAATCCGCAAGTCGAAAAGCGATTTTGGAAAAAACCAACTAAAAAACCTGCAAGTTCTCTTGGGAACTTTGCAGGTTTTTTAAATACTTAGTTGCAGTTTAGTATATATTGGACTAGTTTAAACTTTCACACTAATTGTGGTTTAGCCTAACTGTATCGCTTTTCCTTGCTTAATAGATTCATAGAATGCATCAATGACTCGCATATTTTGGATTGTATTTTCATCTGTGTATGATGGTTGAGTTTGCGTGAGTACCGAATTAGCAAAATGCTCCACTTGATTTTTGTATTGGTCAGAGGTAATCGTCTCTTCGCGGGTTACATTTCCTGTTGTGACAATTACAATACCGTCATGTCCGTATGCATCAGGGCGGTACGCACGTGGCACACGAATGCTTCCTTTGTTACCGATAATCTCATATTCCTGACGCAAACCAGATTCAAAACTAGAATCAAACATAACTTGCACACCGTTGCTCATGCGCATCATACCATACGCAGACATATCTACGTTGTTCGTTGGATGGATATTTGCTTGTACTGTTACTTCGGTAGGTTCTGCTTGTAATATGTTCCTTGCCGCATGAATGCAATAGCAGCCAACATCATACAAGGAGCCTCCCCCTTTAGCTGCATCAAGACGAATGTTCTCACCTGGATTACTCATATGGAACGAAAACGCCGCTCTCATAAGCTTAACGTCACCAATCTCACCCGACGCAATAATCTCACGTACTCTGTCATGCTGCGCATGGAATTGATACATGAACGCTTCCATCGTAGTAACGTTGTGTTGTTTTGCTATGTTGAGCATTTCTTCAGTTTCTTGCGCGTTAAGTGCAGCTGGTTTTTCATATAGTACATGCTTGCCATGTTGAGCCGCCTTAATAACCCATTCCTTATGTAAGTGGTTTGGTAGTGGTATGTACACTGCTTGGATATCTGGATCGGCGAGCAGTTCCTCATATGATTCATACGCTCTAGGAATCTTGTAATTTTGCGCTACCTCATGAACTTGCGGCCCACGTGATGCAATTGCTAGGACCTCAGCATTGTGTGCACGCTTAATCGCTGGAATAAGTGCTTTTTTCGCGATGTTGGCAGTACTAATAATGCCGAAATTTAGAGTTGGCATAGGATCACCTCGGGATATTATTTTTTCATAGAATCAATTATACCATTAATTAGTAAAACTCAGCTTAGTCTATGGTACAAAAGTATACCTCTAAAGTAGTAGATAGAGTGACTCAAAACTACACTAAAGAGATTTAAAAAGCACTCCAACGAGTGGTGTTTGTCTTGCTGAAACTTTCTATAATGAAGTCAGAAGTTAAGTAAGACAACAAAAATTTTCTAAAAAACAAAGGAGTGTTTCACAATGAAAAAATCTTTATTAATGGTAGTAGCAATGTTAGCTCTATCAACTGTAATGGCGGCTTTTGCATTCTCGAGCGCGACGATTGACAACAAAGAATCTTATCTAACAGTTGCTAGTACTGACAACTCTTTAATTTCATTAATTCCATATGGTGAAAATGAAGTCGGGGCAAAAGATCAAGCTGTCACAATTGATGGTGGAGAACTTAAGATTGATTTAGCAAAAGGAAACGGCGGTAGCTTTGGTATCCAAGGTGAAAGTAGATATAACTGGGATAAATTCTTCCAAGTTAAAAATAACTCTAAAGAGACTGTAGAGTTCTACATGACTAAAGACGGTTGGGGAGCAGATAAAAAAGTGGATGTTTACTTAGGTGGCTATAACTTAAATACACCTAATGAAGTTAAAGAATTCATTTGGAGTAGTAATAACCGTAACGGTAAAGTTACTTTACAACCTGGTGAAACAGCTAATGTTTATTTAGATCTTTATGTTGAAAAAGGTGCTAAATTACAAACAAATCAAGCTACATTAACTGTGCATGTAAATGCTAAGTAATTAAATAAAGGAAAATCCTGACTAGTACCAACTACTAGTTAGGATTTTCTTTTTAGTAATTCTGTCTCAACCTCAAAATAATTTTTCTAGTTATTCATAACTTCTTAGGTGAGGAGAAATGTATGTCAAAATCATTCAAGGTTCTGTTTAACTTCATCTTCTATTTCATGATTTTAATTATAATTACTTCTTCTTTAGGTGCACAATTCTTAAATAAACCTCTAATTTTTAGTGTTATTCAATCCAACAGCATGTATCCCTTATTTCAACGTGGTGACATGGTTGTTATTAATCAGGTGAATGAAGATACTGAAATTAATGTTGGGGACATTTATATTTTTACATCTAAAGAAGGAGAACTTCAAACCAAAGGTTGGATTTTTCATAGAATTATTGAAGGGTCTGATACAAAAGGGTACATAACAAAAGGTGACAACAATGATTACACAGATCAGTCATACGGGAACAATGTTCCCATTCAAAGAGAGTGGATTGTTAGTAAGGCAATCACCCTAAACCAAAAACCTCTAGTCATACCGAAAGTAGGTTTCCTAACTCTCTGGTTAGGTGAATGGATTAAAAAGCTACAAGGAAGTTCCATTACTATTCCTATTCTCGTTGTTATTATAACTGCTATAATAGGCCTTTCAGAGCTTATTAAAAAACCCGCAAAAAAGAAATCTAAGAAAACGAATTCAGAAAGTCTATATTTATTTGGTGGTCTAACTCTATCCATTTTAGTAGCTGGTAACCTTATATCCACAACACAAATTTATAAACTCCCTTATGAAGTATCTAGTAACTCACAAGGAATTATTATGGGTAGTGACGTTGGTATCATGAAACAAGGGGAAGAGAAAACTATCCCGTTACATGAAATATCACATAATGGACCTTTGCCCTTAACAATCACATTCACAACAAACGATTCTCAACTCTCATTGAATCAAAAAGCTGTTCGTCTTTCAAATGGTGATACAATTCAACCAGAATTAACTGTTCACGCTAATGAAGTAGGGCAATATACATCTAGGCTATATATTGGATACTTTTTCCCACTCTTACCTAAGCAATTAATATACTACCTTGCTTCAATTAATTATTGGTTAGCAGTTGGCGTAGTCTCCCTTATTCCAGGTTTGCCAATTATGTTATATCCAATATTTGATTCAAAACTAAGAAGAAACATGATTAAACAAGTTAAACGTTCATTTAGAAAATCTCGAAGAAAATTATCCTTCACATAAAAAAATCCGCCGAATCGAATTTCGACGGATTTTCAACTTAACTTATAGTATAAATTGAACTAGTCCCTTATTATTCGCAAACAAAGCGGCTTGCGTCCTATCAGTCAATTCTAACTTTGATAAAATCTGACTAACATGTTTTTTTACTGTGTATTCCGAGATAAATAGTTTTTCAGCTATATCACGATTAGATAGCCCTTGACCTAAGGCTTTTAGAACTTCCAATTCTTTAGGGGTTAGTTCTGCCAAGGCTGCTTCTGTTTTGTCTTTACCTCCAGCGGTATCCATATTCATCATCAACTCTAGTATGGCTGGATCATAATACTTTCTACCTTTATGAATCAATTGCAGTGCATAGATTAACTCTTCTGGTAAAGCTTCTTTCAGACAAAAGCCGTCCACATTAACTTCCTTTGCTTTTTTAAAATCTTCTTCAGCTGCGGAAGATGTTAGTACTACATATTTACCTGGATAGCCTTTCTTCCTAGCTTCTACCACTAAGTCTAATCCGTAGCTACCACTTAAATTCAAATCAACTAAAATAATATCAGGTAATGTTTGTTCAATTATTCTAAGTGCCTCCGGAATTGTAGCCGCCTCACCTACTAATTGTGTATCACCATCAGAGCTTAAGATTGTAGCCAATCCTCTTCGCACTAAAGGGTGATCATCGACGATCATTAGCTTCATATATTGACGACCTCCAAGTCATTATTTTCATTTACTGGGATTGTTGCATTCAACAAGAGACTATTGTGATTTTTGTTAGTTCGTGCTGTTCCTTCAATATCGTTTATCCAACTAAGTATTTTATTAAATTCTTGTATATCTTCTATTGTTTCGTTTTCATATAAACCGTTGTCCTCATAATCTAGCGATATAGTTTCTTTAGTTATCTCAATTTGTATTTGAATTCCTGTAGCATTGCCGTAACGTAATGATACTCCCGTCATTTGCCTAACTACTTGATATAGATTCTTTTTAACTTCTAATGAAACAAAATCTTCTTCCCCATAGATTTTAAAATCTACTTTTACCTCGTTTAAGTTGGAGAAGTTTAACAAATACTTTTTCAACGTTTTTTGCAAATAGTTATGCTCGACTATTTTCACTTCTGACCTAAGTTCTTCTATACTTACTTTAAGAGATTTAATTATCGCTTCTATTTCCTCGGTTACTATTTGGTCATTATATTTATTAGTGTTTAATTTCAAAGCTTGCATGGAACAAATAGCACTAAAAGTTAACTGATGAACGCGTTCATGAATCTCTCTTATCAACCTATTTTTTTCTTCTGTCATTTTGAAAATCTCACTTATTCGATCAACTTGCATTCGGTCAATAATAATAGAAACTAACTCTGATAAAAATTTCACAAACCTGGCTGTAGTTTCCAAGCCTTTTGATTCCTGATTATACACACCAATGACTCCATCAATATTTACTGATTTCATTTTCCCCAAAACAAATTCATTTGAAAAATCATTTAGAAGTTCTTCATTTCCAGAATAACTATTAACATACTCATGAATCTTCGTCTTAATATCATTATCATCACTTTTTACTATTAATGTTTGAGGTGAATGAATATATACAAATACTCCAGCATTGGAAGTTAATTTCACACAATAATCTGCTACTTCATTACAAAGTTTTGTTAAACTAGTCTCATTTGATAAGCTTTCTACTGATTGGTATAAAGACATAATGTGTTCAACTGCAGCTTTGGACTCGTGATTTACCTCTATAAGTTTGTTATTTGCTTGTTGAAGTTCATTTTGTTTTTTTTGAATGGTTTTAGTTAATTCTGAAAATAACTGCATAAATACCGCTATTAAAATAAAAACAAGAAATAAGTAAGAATGTTCTTTTATTATTTGGGTAATTTTTAATTTCTCTGAGTTAAACAGGATCGAGTATGTAGAGAAAGCTATGACATTATAAAATATCAGTAGCACCCACGATGATACTGCTGATAAGTAACTAGCGGCTAAAAGAATAGGATTTAATGCATACCATATAAAAGGACTTTCAATCCCTCCGGTAGGTATTAAAAGCAATGATACCCCTAAAGTTTCAACAATAATGCATAGTTTTAAGCCAATATTATTATCGAACCTTGTTTTTGGTAGAACATTATTAACTAATATATGACTCGATATTGCTAGAGCAACCACAACTCCTATTTTAAAAATAATAGGAGAAGCTGGTTCTCCTACTAAGTAAAATAAAGATGTAATAATTAGCGAAACGTATCTATATAACTTTGTAAGTGGTTCAATACTATTAATTCGGTATGAAAAAGGATTCGTGAGTACCATTTAGGACACTCCTTTACCTACCTTATAAAAATAAAGCAGGTTATTATCTATAACGAAATATTGGGTTTCTCCTACAGAAGTGATCTGCTTATGAACTGGTAACTCTTTATCATCAGCAATCTGTATAACTTGTTTAAAAGCGGTCAACGCAATTCTTTGGAACTGGTTTAAATCTGTGCTTGGGTGAATCTCCACAATACGACTTTTATGCTTTTTATCAATTTTCTCTTGTTCCGGTGTCTTTACAGCATTCGCAATTTTATCCTTCATTACAACTATCATGGCAGCTACACATAGCAAAGTCAGAATAAGTCCTACTATTCTCGTTCCACTAATAGGTAAGGTTATATTAAAAATTACTAGTTCATTAACTATGTTTTTAGTATTCTCTACTGCATATTCATTGTAAAATTCTAATTCTGTATCTTTAATTAAAGAAAACTGCTCCTTGGAATAATCAAACTTCAGAACAGACTCTTTATTAAGTTCGTACGTCTGGTCTTTATAAATGATTTTCCCATCTAGAATCGGTTTAATCTCAATAATATACGAGCCAACCCCGATTTTAATTTCTTTTTCAACTGCTTCTATAAAAGAGACAATTTTTTCAACATCTACATTATAGGTTTTATTAATTATATTAACTTCGTTACTAGATTTATTAAATGCTACAGGCTCTTCGAGAGTAAAGTCCTTTTTCCATAATCCTTCTGCTGTAATTGACATATTTAATTGGTAGTTACCAGCAACTTCAACAGGCTCTTCAGCAAATACCTGACTATTAATAGAAACAGGTATAGACTTTGTAATATTTTTTATAATATGTTCCCCAGGATCTATTGTCCCTCCTTCAGGATACAATAGACTCCGTTTTACTTCGGCTTCGTAAGCAAAATTTGTTTCTTCTTTAATGACGTTCTCCAGAATAGTTTCAGTAACTTCTGTTGGAGTCATAAATGCTTTTATAGTTACAAAGCATGATACTATGAGAATAGGAATAATTACAAAAAGAGCCCATTTTTTAATGGGCATTTGGTTTTTATTTATGTTTGGTTCTTTTGTATTTGCTCGCATAGAATACTCCTTTAAATCGAAATATTTACGGCCTTGAAGAGCTCGAGTCCACTCTAGATTTTTTAGAAGTTTCATCGAAGGATACTTCTGAATATTCCGTTGTCTAATGAATCTTAATCTATATCTTGAGTTCAATCACCATTAGATTGTTCATTTTTAGTAGTTGTTTCCTCAATACCCTCTTCATCACAATTTACTTCAGAATTATCACAAGCCTGTGTGGCATCCGTCTTATCTGTCACTAGTATGTTAAGACTCTCATCAGAAGGATCTGAAGCATGTTTTGTACCAACGAAATCATTTGAATGTTTCTTTGGTAAAGTGATCTTAACGTCAATATCACGCTTTATCTCCGCACTAAAGTCACCCCAAACAAATTTAAAAGGAATCTCAATACTTTCAAAAGCTTCATTTTTATCATCTACTATTTCGCTAAATTTTACTGTCACATCTATTGATTCGTCAGGATAAATTACTTCTTCCTCTGTTTCAACTTTAATGCCATTATCTTCAAATTCTACCTTCTCCAAAACGACGGAATGGTCTAAATTATTAGTGACTTTGAAAAGAGTATCAGTAATTTGTCCGTTTGTAATTACTATTTTTTTATTACTTGAGGAATTATCAAGTTTCACACTAATTAACGCCTCATCACTATCAGCATCCACAACTTTGAACGATGCTTCATTCACAATCGTGGCGCTCGAAAAACTTGATACTTGTGATATGGCAGTAGTTGCTACAAGAATAGTCGAACAAATTAATAACTTACGAAGCATATAAACTCCTCCCCTTACTTAATGAACCGTACAACTTTCTCTACTCTAATTGTAACCATTAAGTAATGGAGCGTAAATCGACTAACAAGATGATTAGATCGCACTTAAAGTATGAGATATATCATACTGAAGTATGAGCTGTTAATAATCGTGTTTATCACTAACTAGTAATTTCAAGTTATACGAGGCTTTTTTCCGCATCTTAATTTGAACATACGTCAAATCCCTCCGGCATTGAGGGCAAAGCCATTTACTAGATTTTGTGCTGCTATAAGAATGTGTATGGCACTTGGGACAAGCTTTTACGTACACCGGAATCCATCCTCCTGTTTGTAGGAATCATATTTCATCCTATCAAAATGATAGATTCCAAAACATACTGCTTGAGAATGGTTTATGTCAATCTTGAGTATGAACTTATTAAGCTGTACCACGCC
The DNA here is from genome assembly GCF_003944835.1 of Bacillus sp. HMF5848. Taxonomy (GTDB): domain Bacteria; phylum Bacillota; class Bacilli; order Bacillales; family HMF5848; genus HMF5848. The sequence goes on along the minus strand of NZ_RWIV01000001.1, from coordinate 1,232,424 downwards.
CTTCCGAAAAGTGATTTCTTTTTTCATTCATACTAAGTTGCAATACGATTTCTAATGCATCAACTACATCCTCGCGAAAGGCTTTACCTTTTTCTTTCATAATTTCCGCGAAAGCCTCTTCTCTAGAAAGTACGGCTCTATATGACCGGGGCTTGATCATAGCTGTATAACATTCAACAACACTTAGTAATTGAGCAAGTATAGGTATGTGTTCACCTGTTTTCCGTTCTGGATAGCCAGTACCGTCAATGCGCTCATGGTGAAGTTGGAAAGCATTCTTTACGCGTTCAAATTCCTCAAACTCTCCTAGCAGTTCTGTCCCCATATAACAATGATCTTGTATGACATTAAATTCAAATTGAGAAAGTTGTCCCTCTTTTTCAAACATGTAATCTGGCCATTTTATCCGGCTAACATAATGCAATAGTGACAATAGCTCGATTTCCCAATCTTTTATTTGTTCATTTGGGAACTTATTTGCTAACTTTCTTAATAGTGTACTTGTTTCATCAATTTCTAGTCTTGTTGTCTGGGTCTTTCTCTCAACAATTGGTATTAACGTATACATCACTTTCACAACATGGTTAATCATTTGGACACGATTATCATTTTTAAAATTTTGCTTTTCCGCAGACATATGTAACATAATGATAAACCCACCAGCACTGGCCCCAATCCCATACAAGACGCGACTAATAATAGGTAAAAAATCAGTTTCTGTGATTGCTGGATCAATAAACACTAGGCCCATATACAATACAAGATAAATTCCTATCCATATTTTGAAAACGTGCATATTGGACAACAAAACCAGCACAAATGGGATAAATAGTAGAAAAATCCATATGTGTTCATACTGAAGTGGATCATAAATCGCAACATAAAAAAATAACACAAAAGCAAAGAATGCACTGATATGTTCAGAGTATTTGTAATGAATGAGCATATGGTGATGTAAAAAATAAAAACCCCATGAAAAAAGTGCCACAATAGAGAACCCTATGAATATGGCAGTAGCATATTCATTGTTTAGTATTAACATAGAAACACTGCCACATAATGCGCCAACGGTCATAATAGTTGATAGTACAAGCATTACTCGTTCTGAACTAACATCCCTTGGTCGTACAGAAATTCGAAGCACTATTACTTGCCCTCCCCCTAATATTGCTAACTATTTGCTTTCACATACCCCTTCTTCAAGGCAAAAAGTACCGCTTGTGATCTATTGGGTTGACCAGTTTTTCTTAAAATACTACTTACGTGTGTTTTTACTGTTGCTTCGGAAATAAATAATTTTTCAGCAATTTCTGCATTACTTAAGTTATCAATTATTAGCTCGAATACTTCTAACTCTCTTTCTGTCATATGTAAGTCGTCCGCAATGGTAGCATGTTGCTTTCTTTGTCGGTCAATTTTCGGTTGAAACAACGAGTATCCCAACATAATCATGTTTAAGGTATTTAGTATTTGTTTTGGGTCCGTATCTTTCATTAAATAACCGTCTATCCCTACATCTACTGCTCTATATATATCCTCACTCTCATCAAACGCTGTAAGGACAACTATTTTTAAATCGGGAAAGGTAGCTTTTAAATTGATACAGCTTTCTATCACACTTGGCCCAGGCATTTTTAAGTCGGATAATACTATATCTGGCTTTGTTTCGTGAACAAGTTTTACTAATTCCTTGCCATTGCTTGCTTCCCCTACGATTTCATAGTCATTTGTGCTGCTTAAAATAAGTTTTAATCCGTCTCGAACAATTTGATGATCGTCAGCTAGAACTAACCGATGCAAAGTCATGTCCCCTTTCCCTTGGAATGATTGCAACAACTTCTGTACCTGTGTTCAGGTTGGAGCGAACCATCAATTGCCCTCTTATGCTTTCCACTCTTTCCTGAAGCCCAACAAGACCATAACTTTTTCGTTTTTGAGGTGCTTCTTGCACAAATCCAACGCCATTGTCTCTTACTTTAACAGTCCATTGTAAAGAGGTTACTTCTATCATTACTTCTAATTGACTAGCTTTGGCATGCTTTACCACATTGTTAACGGCCTCTTCAATTACCCTGTATATTATCTGCTCCATTTCGAGGTTTTCGTGATTAAACCAACCTTTTGTTTCAAAGTGAACCCTAATTGATGTTCCCTTTGTAACTCTATCAATCATTTGCTCTATAGCTGACATGATGTTAATGTTTGTGAAATCATTTCGAAGCTCTTTAATATAATTTCGCACTTCTACATGACACTGCTTTAATTGCTCCTCCATATTACTAAGAGCATCATGTACCTCTCCATTAGCATCTTGTGGAATCGTTTGCTTAACATGAAACATTTGTGCAGATAGAAAAAATAACTGTTGGGCAAGTCCATCATGCATATCCTGCGCCATTTTCTTTCTCACCTTATCCTGCATAGCAGTCGTCATTTTCTTTTGTAAAGATATATGCTGAATTTTTTGTATGATAAAGGCAGAAATAAAATATAAAAACACATGATATATTCGCCTGTGCGGCTTTGGTGCTTCATAAATGATACAGCCTATCTTTTCATTTTTATTTTTAATAGAAAAATAAATATAGTTATCCTTTATTCCAGCAAAATTCTCTATTTGAATTGGCTGTGGCTTTTGCACTTCTGTCACATTAAGTGATTGTATGGTCCTTTTATAGTATTGCTTGTCCCATGTTTCATAAAGGTTATTAGTATCATTGATTAAAATGTAAGCGTTTTTAACACCATACACACTTCTTATTAACGATTCCATATCTTCAATAAGCTCATCTACAGAGTGTACAGAAGAGCGAATTAGAGCTTTGTACACATGAATACAATTTTTAAACATACTAAATATTATCGAACTATAATATTGAATGACAATAAAAAATCCAAGTGCAATAAACAATTGTATTAATACTGCTGTATAGTTAGTAAGTTGAGATGTGTAGGCTAAAAGACTAGTAAGTAAAGTAAAGTACAAAATGTTGTACAGAAATAGTAGCTTAACGTTGCGAATTGAAAGCAACCAGACTAGGGTAGTTGTGGAGTACAGGATGTATGGACTGCTTGTCCCGCCTGTTTGTAGTAGTACAGTAATGTTAACTAATAAATCAATTGAGATAAATACATGCATATTTGGTTTCTTCATAAAAAATAGTGCTAATGTGTATACAATATTTAATACACAGAGCACAACTACAATTAATGACCCTTCATTAGAATCTTTGAAATAACTTAAAAAGCTAATTAATAATAAAACCCACCGAAACCCAAACAAATAAAAGACTAACTCGCGTGTAATTTGTGACATAATCACTCTTCCATTTACATTATTTACTAATTCAATAGTACTGTTACCTATGGCTTATGACAAGGGGGAGATTTTGTCGAAGGTTGTCCGGTGCTGGAAATACAGGTCGGATTGACGTATAATTATGTTAAAATTTGTGGAGGGATACATATGTCTAAAGAAGCATCATTTGATATTGTTTCAAAGGTAGAGCTGCCTGAGGTTACAAATGCGATCACAGCGGCTATGAAGGAAATTAGCACGCGCTACGATTTTAAAGGAAGTAAAAGTGACATTAAATTGGAAAAAGAAGAGCTAGTTCTTGTGTCTGACGATGATTACAAGCTTGAACAGCTGAAGGATGTTTTGATTGGGAAATTGGTGAAACGCGGTGTTCCAATTAAAAACTTAGATTACGGAAAAGTTGAAGGTGCATCAGGCGGCACTGTTCGCCAGCGTGCGAAGCTTGTGCAAGGCATTGACAAAGAAAATGCTAAAAAGATTAATACTATAATTAAAAACAGTGGCGTAAAGGTTAAAAGTCAAATTCAAGATGATCAGATTCGCGTAAGCGGAAAAAGTCGCGATGATTTGCAGCAGATTATTGCTTTAATTCGTGGTGCTGACTTACCAATTGATGTGCAGTTTATTAATTATCGATAAGGTCGTTGGGTTGCGAGAGCTGAACCTGCGTCATACATACATATGTGAAACTAAAAACATGACCGTCCTTGACGGTCTTTTTTTTAGCATGTTTATATACGTAATGGTTATACTTATATGTGTATATAAACTGTTCAAATAAAATACATGATGCTGTAGCAAAGTCCAAATTTGTGTAGCCGTTCACAAAATGTTCGTTTGAATTAGTTTTGGCGAAAGTTTACAATGATTACATACCCTATATAGTATTTATCGTTAGGAGCTGAATTTTTATGAGTAAAAAAATATTAATCGTTGGTGGTGTCGCAGGCGGCGCAACAGCAGCTGCACGTCTACGTCGTTTAGATGAAACCTCTCAAATCGTAATGTTTGAGCGTGGGGAATTTATTTCTTTTGCAAACTGTGGTCTTCCTTATTATATTGGTGAAACAATTAAGGAGCGTAGCAAATTACTTGTGCAAACTGTAGAAGGCATGAGTGCTCGCTTCCGTTTAGATATTCGAAACTTTAGTGAAGTAACAGCGGTAAACCGTGACCGTAAAACGGTGACTGTGCGTAAAGTACAAACTGGTGAAACTTATGAAGAGAACTATGATACGTTAATTTTATCTCCTGGAGCTAAGCCGATTGTACCTCCGATTCCAGGATTGAAGGAAGCTGACAACATTTTCACGTTACGAAATGTACCTGATACTGATCGCATTAAAAGCTATGTTGATGAAAAAAAACCGAAGCATGCGGTCGTCATCGGTGGCGGGTTCATCGGTATTGAAATGGCCGAGAACCTACATCAACGTGGTATGGATGTAAGTATCGTTGAGATGGCTAACCAAGTTATGGCACCATTTGACTACGAAATGGCTTCCATTTTACACAATCATATCCGTGATAATAAAGTTGATTTAGTTCTAGAAGACGGTGTGAAGGAATTTAAAGAAAACGGTCGTGTTGTTGTTCTGAACAGCGGACGTGAGATTCGTACCGACATGGTTATTTTATCTATCGGTGTTCGTCCGGAGAATGAACTAGCTGTGGAGGCGGGCCTTGAGGTTGGCGAGCGCGGTGGCATTAAAGTAGATGATTACTTACGCACGAATGACCCTTCTATTTATGCTGTTGGGGATGCGATTGAGGTAAAGCATTTCATCACTGGCACACCAATGATGATTCCACTCGCATGGCCAGCTAATCGTCAAGCACGCATTGTTGCGAACAACATTTATGGTCGTGAAGAAAAATATCCAGGTACGCTTGGTACTTCTATTGTAAAAGTGTTTGATTACACGGCGGCGGCAACTGGATTGAACGAGAAATCATTAAAGCAGCTTGGAATTGAGCATTCGGCGGTTCACGTTCACCCAGGTTCACATGCGGGTTATTATCCTGGTGCGCATCAAATTGCGATTAAGTTGTTGTTCTGTCATAATACTGGAAAAATATATGGCGCGCAAGCAATCGGTGTTGACGGAGCTGATAAGCGGATTGACGTTATCGCCACAGCAATTAAAGGCGGCTTAACCGTGATGGATTTACCTGAGTTAGAATTAGCGTACGCGCCGCCATTCTCATCAGCTAAAGATCCAGTAAATATGGTTGGTTATGCAGCGTCAAACATTGTTGAAGGCTTCGTTGATACTGTTCAGTGGGATGAAGTGGATAACATTATCGCTGATGGTGGCTTAGTTGTCGACGTTCGTGATCCACGTGAGCTTGAATTCGGCTCAATTAAAGGGTCTGTGAACATTCCATTGAATGACTTGCGTGAACGTTTGGAAGAACTGCCAAAGGATAAAACGGTACACGTGTCGTGTCAAGTTGGCTTACGTGGTTACTTAGCAACACGTATTTTAAATGAAAATGGCTTTAAAGTTAAAAATGTCGACGGTGGCTGGAAAACATATTCAGCTGTTTACGGAGACAATCATGAAGAAGTAACCGTAGATGACAAGGGTGAGCAGGTTGAGAAGAAGTAATAGTGATTCGTGAGATGAGAGCGGAAAACTAAAACGAATTAGCTGTTCGACAAAACCTTTATAAAATTAGATGGCCTTCGCCTTGATGGCGAAGGCTTTTCATATTATTGCTGTGTGATTTTTTTGGAGACTTTGTCAATCATGTTCATATGTTCATCCAATAGATTGAATTGTAACGTCCCGACATTTTCCTCTGCATGCTTTACTTTAGATGCACCTGGGATCGCAACAACAGTTTCTCCATGGAAGTTAATCATCCAATTCAAAGCAATTTGACTTGGTGTCGCTCCGTATTCTTCTGCTAACTCAAACAGAAGATCGATGAGTGGCTTTGATTTTTCAAGACCTTTTGGTTTCAAATAGGACATATATTTACGTGGTCCTGATATGTTCTTGATTAATTCTGGATTTCGATGGAACTTCCCGGTTAAGATACCTTGTTCTAATGGTGAATACGCAATAATTGTAATGCCGAGTTCTTTGGCAGCATCAAGAGTACCATTAGTTTCGATTCGTCTGTCTAGCAAGCTGTATTTCACTTGGTTCGATGCGAGTCTGAGACCATGTTTTTGTAATTGCTGGTCCGCTTCTCGCATTTTATTGGCGGTAAAGTTACTGACTCCGATGTGACGGACTTTATTTGCTTTTACTAACTCGGCCATTGCATCCATCTCTGCTTTTACACTTGAAAAAGAAAAAGGTTGATGCACTTGATACAAGTCGATCGTATGATTCTTGAGTGCAGCAATTCGATCATCAATTGTTTTCGTAATGGATGACGCTGTCCGGAGCAGCGGCCACCATTTCGTGGCAATGTATGTATGTTCCACTTCTTCTCCTAGTTTGATGAGTGCGTCTGCTAGCGCCTCCTCCGATTGACCTTTTCCATACACCTCAGCCGTATCAAACCAGTTAATCCCACCTTGGACCGTCGTTTGAATGATTTTTTGAATATCATCCTGTGACAAAGTTGACCAAAACCGACCAACCGCCCCAGTTCCTTTACTAAACTGCCAGCAACCTAATCCTAGTGCCGACACATCCATATCCGTATGTCCCAACCTCCGCAGAGGTACAACATTCCTATTCAATACGAACACCACCTTTAGGTTAAATATAACATAATTGTTCACCAGAAAAATTTAGTATACTATGAAAATTGTTATAATCGTGTAAATTCCTACTGCTATTTAGGTGATGAACACCCCGTTTGGTGCGATGGACACCCCGTTTGGTGCGATGAGCACCCCGTTTGGTGCGATGAGCACCCCGTTTGGTGCGATCAACACCCGGTTTGGTGCGATGAACACCTGGTTTGGTGCGATCAACACCCGGTTTGGTGCGATGAGCACCCCTTTTGGTGCGATGGACACCCCTTTTGGTGCGATGAGCACCAGGTTTGGTGCGGTGAACACCCCTTTTGGTGCGATGGACACCCCGTTTGGTGCGATGGACACCCCGTTTGGTGCGATGAGCACCCGGTTTGGTGCGATGAGCACCCGGTTTGGTGCGATGAGCACCCGGTTTGGTGCGATGAACACCCGGTTTGGTGCGATGAGCACTCGGTTTGGTGCGATGAGCACCCGGTTTGGTGCGATGAACACCCCGTTTGGTGCGATGAACACCCGGTTTGGTGCGATAATGAGTTATCAAGCTTCAAACAGTATATTTTCTAATTCATCTTATCTCTTAGGCAGTTTATATGTTCCACCTCTTCCACTCCCAATTGAAATAAGACCTATATGTAATAGCAATCTTCTAGCCGTAAAGCGTGATCCAATCCCCAACACCTTACAACACTCCGACACACTTATTTGCTCATCCACCACTATCAAATACGCTCTAATCATAGGTTCATGTGCATGCTTTGATATATGCTTACAATTTGGACATTGCCACATCCCCTTTAACCTCAACATGCCAAATCGATTACACTCACTACACTGCACCCCACGATACACCAAATCCTCCTTCGTCACACCCCAGGTCCGCAGCACATCCATTTGCTTCGGACGATGCCCAGCTAACACTTGCTTCGCAGCTACCACATACCCCTCAAAAGCTGCACACTTTGCATATTCATCACACAATTCATTAAACTTAAAAGGAAAATTTTCAATGAGAAGAAATCTTGAGAAATGCTTTTCATACTTCGGGGAAATTTGAAGAATTACTTTTGGATTGCTATACACAACAAAAAACTCAACAGGATAATCGCGAAACCCACGCTCTGCTAGCCAGCGCTGCAACAGTATTTTATGCCGCCGAGCTTGAGCTATATGATTCGACAGTTTCTCATCATCAGAGTACACTTGGTCTCGCTCACCATCCAGGTCAATCACGCGTCCATTGTTTTTCACATCTATAATCGCCACAAACTTTGGTGTAAAAATCATTGTATCAATTTGAAACACTTGCGAGTGGTGAATTAATCTTACATCTTGAATAATACGAAACTCGTTACAATCCACTAATCCTAGATGATAGTCAAACTCCCGCTCACCTTTATACCCACTAGCTCTCTTTTTCACACTAGCCAAAAGCGAACTCAGCTTATTTTCCGGCGCAAACAACAGTAGCGCCTCCTCACACTCCAGCTCGACCGGCTTACGACGATATTTCATGATCAATCTACAATCACCTCTCAGAACAAAATTACATTACCCCTTCACTATATCAAACCACAATCACATAATATTTTACAAAAAATTGACAATACTTCACGTCTAATTTCATAAACTCATTTAATATTATTTTTAAAAAATCCGAAAATTACAAACGTAATTTTATTGCACTAAAGCACGAAACAAGGTACAGTGTATATAACAATTTTTTCAAGCGGAAAAGTTTCCAAATCACTTAAAATATGGAGGGTTGCAGTATGGGGTTTCTTGAAGATTTGCAGTCTAGAATTTTAATTGGGGACGGTGCGATGGGAACTCTTCTCTACTCTCACGGAATTAGTTCTTGTTTTGAAGAGCGAAATCTCACGAATCCAGACGAGGTGCAACGCATCCATGAGGCTTACATCAACGCGGGCGCCAATGTCATTCAAACGAATACATACGGTGCGAGCTATCACAAGCTTGCTCGCTACGGGCTCGAAGACAAGGTGTATGCCATCAACCAAACAGCGGTCCAGCTTGCAAACGCCGCGCGTGCCAACCATGACCAAGACGACACCGCACACCCACTCTACGTCCTTGGCACCATTGGCGGCCTTCGTACGCTAAACAAAAACGCTATTAATATAGAAGAAATTAAACGATGCGTGCTTCAGCAGCTGAACGCTCTGACGTCCGAGCCGCTCGACGGGATTTTACTAGAAACATATTATGACTGGGAAGAAATCACGACCGTTCTTAAGCTTATTCGCAAGCAAACCGACCTGCCAATTGTCGCGAACATCTCTTTGCACGAGCCCGGCACGCTGCAAAACGGGTTGCACGTCGCGGACGCTCTCGACCAACTCACTCACCTGGGTGCGAACGTGGTCGGACTGAACTGCCGACTCGGCCCATATTATATGATCAAATCTTTTGAGGAGGTTCCACTGCCGACTCAGCCTCACACATACTTATCTGTCTATCCGAATGCGAGTTTACCAGATTACAAGGATGGCCAGCTCGTTTACGAAACGAACGAAGATTATTTTGCTAAAAGTGCGATCCAGCTGCGTGCGCAAGGTGCACGACTGATCGGAGGCTGCTGCGGAACGACACCAAAGCATATCGCGGCATTAGCGCAAGCGCTACACGACCTGCCACCAATCCAAACAAAGAACACCAAACCGCGTCGTATCGAAATTGCAGTCGTAGAACCTATTAAAACCCAACAGCAACCACCCTTACACGAAAAAGCCAAAACATCAAAATCTATAATCGTGGAACTCGATCCACCAAAAAAACTGAACTCAACACATAAATTCATGCAAGGTGCTAAAGCCCTCCAACAAGCAGGCGTCGACGCCATCACACTTGCAGATAACTCACTCGCGTCACCGCGCATTAGCAACGTCGCGATGGCGACCAAGCTAAAACAAGAACTAAACGTCAATCCGCTCGTGCACATTACGTGTCGAGATCGAAATCTTATAGGCTTGCAATCTCACATTATGGGACTGCACACGCTTGGCATCACCGAAGTCCTTGCTGTGACAGGCGATCCGTCAAAGATTGGAGACTTCCCGGGCGCAACATCTGTCTACGACGTATCGTCCTTTGACCTGATTTCGCTCATCAAACAGTTCAACGAAGGACTTTCCTACTCCGGGAAACCACTCGGTGAAAAAACGAACTTTAGTGTCGCGGCCGCTTTCAATCCGAACGTGCGCTATCTCGATAAAGCCGTCCAACGGCTCGAGAAAAAAATCGAATGTGGAGCGGACTATTTCATCACACAGCCGCTTTACAGCGAAACGCAAATCGCTCAAGTTCATGAAGCGACGAAACATCTCGACACACCGATTTACATTGGCATCATGCCACTCACAAGTAGTCGTAACGCTGAATTCATCCATCATGAGGTGCCTGGCATCACACTATCAGACAGCATCAGAGCGCAAATGGCAGCCGCGGACGACGCCGAGCAAGAAGGCATCGCCATTGCGAAGTCGCTTATCGACACAGCATACGAATACTTCAAAGGCATTTACTTAATCACGCCGTTTCTGAAATATAACATGACAGTTGAACTAACAAACTATATCCATCAGAAAAAGGAGGCGAGCATACGTGGGTGAAATTACTAATCGTAGTCTTGCCGCAACGCATCAAACAAGCGTGGCTAACAACATCGCAAATGAACTCAAACGCCGCATCCTCGTCCTTGATGGTGCGATGGGCACGATGATTCAAGACGCCAACCTCACTGCCGATGATTTCGGCGGCGAGGAGTACGAAGGCTGTAACGAGTACTTAACGCTGACGAGACCTGATGTCATCCGCCACATTCATGACACCTACCTCGAGGCCGGTGCCGATATCATTGAAACAAACACGTTTGGCGCGACGAGCCTCGTGTTATCTGAGTACAACCTGCAGCACCTTGCGCTTGAGCTCAACATCGAAGCGGCGAAAATTGCGAAGCAAGCAACAGCGGCGTTCACCGACAAACCGCGTTTTGTCGCGGGCTCAATGGGTCCAACGACAAAGACACTATCTGTCACTGGTGGCGCGACGTTCGATGAACTCGTGGCCACATACGAAGAGCAGGCGCGCGGCCTTATTCTTGGTGGTGCGGATCTTCTTCTGCTTGAAACGAGCCAAGACATGCTGAACGTCAAAGCTGGCTATCTCGGGATTCTACAAGCGTTCGAAGCGACAAATACCGAGCTACCGCTCATCGTCTCTGGCACGATTGAACCGATGGGCACGACGCTTGCCGGCCAAAGCATCGAGGCATTTTACATTTCGCTGCAGCACATGAAGCCACTTGCCGTCGGCCTCAACTGCGCGACCGGGCCGGAGTTTATGACCGACCACCTCCGTTCACTATCCGAGCTCGCGACAACAGCGGTCAGCTGTTACCCGAATGCCGGTCTTCCTGATGAAGAAGGCCATTACCATGAATCACCTGATTCTTTAGCAAAAAAAATTAGTGACTTCGCTCAACGAGGTTGGTTGAATATCGTCGGCGGCTGTTGCGGCACGACCCCTGCCCACATCGCTGCGCTCGTGGAAGCAGTCAAGGATATGAAACCGCGGCAGGTCCCGAACTCAGTTCCGAACCATACAGCCTCTGGCATTGAACCGCTCGTATATGATGACAGCATGCGACCACTATTCGTCGGCGAACGAACGAATGTCATTGGCTCGCGGAAATTCAAACGCTTGATCGCGGAGGGGCAGTTCGAGGAGGCATCTGAAATTGCTCGGGCGCAAGTAAAGAACGGCGCGCATGTCATAGATATTTGCTTAGCAGACCCCGACCGCGATGAGCGGGCCGATGTGAGGAATTTTTTACATCATGTCGTAAAAAAAATAAAAGTACCACTCGTAATTGATTCAACGGACGAACAAGTGATTGAGGATGCCCTGAAATTTTCACAAGGAAAAGCCATCATCAACTCGATTAACCTCGAAGACGGGGAGGAACGATTTGAAGCAGTTTTGCCGCTTGTGAAAAAGTATGGAGCCGCCGTTGTCGTCGGGACAATTGATGAAACCGGGATGGCGGTGACAGCGGAACGAAAGCTTGAGGTCGCGAAACGGTCCCACGATTTACTCGTCCATAAATACGGGCTCGCGCCAGAGGATATTATTTTCGATCCACTCGTGTTCCCTGTTGGCACAGGTGACGAGCAGTATATAGGGTCCGCGAACGCAACGGTTGAGGGCATCAAGTTAATCAAAGAAGCTCTCCCCCACTGCTTAACGATACTTGGGATTAGTAACGTGTCATTTGGGCTACCACCGGTTGGACGTGAAGTGCTGAACGCGGTGTATTTGTATCACTGCACGCAGGCAGGACTTGATTACGCGATTGTGAACACGGAAAAGTTAGAGCGCTACGCGTCGATTCCAGCAGAAGAAATCGCGATGGCAGAAGCGTTGCTTTTTAACACAACAGACGAATCACTGGCCACGTTCACGAACTTTTACCGCGGCAAGAAAAAGGAAGTCAAAATTCCAACAACCGACATGCCGCTCGCTGATAGACTAGCAAACTATATAATAGAAGGAACGAAAGAAGGCTTGCTGCCAGATTTAGAGCTTGCGTTACAAGAGTACGCGACGCCGCTCGAAATCATCAATGGGCCTTTGATGGCTGGGATGGCGGAGGTCGGGCGATTGTTCAACGACAACCAGCTTATTGTTGCAGAGGTGCTGCAAAGTGCGGAGGTCATGAAGGCAGCTGTTGCATTCCTAGAACCACACATGGAAAAGAAGGATGATAGCAACAAAGGTAAAGTCCTGCTTGCGACCGTAAAAGGCGATGTACATGACATCGGCAAAAATTTAGTCGATATCATTTTAAGCAATAACGGTTTTAAAGTCGTAGACCTTGGGATTAAAGTGACACCATCAGTCCTTATCGAAGCTGTTCAAAAGGAACAGCCAGATATTATAGGGTTATCAGGATTACTCGTGAAATCCGCGCAGCAAATGGTGATTACAGCCCAGGACTTGCGTGACGCAGGCATCTCTGCACCGATGCTCGTTGGCGGGGCTGCACTGTCACGTAAATTTACTGATGGGAAAATATCACCGGAGTACGGTGGACCTGTGCTATATGCGAAGGATGCGATGGATGGGTTGGCGCTCGCGAATAGGTTGCAAAATCCTGCCGAACGAGAAAAGTTGGTTCAGGAGAAGAAACCTGTTCGTCAAGAGGCTGCTGTAGTTGTGGCTGAGCGACCAGTACAACGTTCGAACGTTTCACGTGACGTGCCAATCTACGTGCCCGCCGATACGAAGCGACACATATTGCGCGACTGGAAGGTTGACCATATTTTACCGTACGTAAACATGCAAATGTTACTGGGCCACCACTTAGGACTAAAAGGAAAAGTGGAGCAGCTACTTGCCCAAGGCGATGATAAGGCACACATGTTAAAGGATGTCATCGACACGTTACCAAAGGACTTTTTACAGCCGAGTGCTGTATATCAATTTTTCCCGGCAAAAGCAGATGGGGATTCTGTCATAGTGTATGACCCTGAGGATACTTCGCGGGTTCTCGAAACGTTCACCTTCCCGCGTCAAGCGAAAGGATCGTATCTCTGTCTAGCGGACTACTTAAAAACGGATGAGATAGATTACGTCGGATTTTTAACGGTCACCGCTGGGAAAGGTGTACGCGACATCGCGACAGAGATGAAAAATGCCGGCCAGTTTTTACAAAGTCACGCCATTCAAGCTTTTGCGTTAGAATTAGCGGAAGGTCTCGCGGAACGCGTGCATCAGCTTATGCGTGACAAGTGGGGCTTTCCTGACTCAGCTGACTTTTCGATGGCGGCACGATTCGCAGCGAAGTACCAAGGGCAACGCTTTTCATTCGGCTACCCAGCGTGTCCAAATCTAGAGGACCAAGAAAAGCTGTTCCGCTTGCTTAAACCTGAAGACATCGGCGTCGAACTGACAGACGGATTCATGATGGAACCAGAAGCGTCTGTTTCGGCAATCGTCTTCGCCCATCCGGAAGCAAGATATTTTAACGTATTATAAAAAACAACCGACAAAACCTCTCGTAACTGGCGAGAGGTTTCATTTTGTGTATACAATAGACATCAAGGAGTGATTTCATATGAATGACACAATACAAACAATTCTTTCACATGTTTCTGTACGAAAGTTCGAGGATAAATTACTAAGCCAAGAGCAAATTCAAACAATCGTAAAAGCCGCACAAGCTGCATCGACGTCTAGTTTCGTGCAGGCGTATACCATCGTTGGGGTAACAGATCGCATCAAAAAGGAAAAGTTGGCTGAGATAGCCGGCGGGCAATCTTACGTCGCAGATAACGGGCATTTCTTCGTGTTCTGTGCTGATTTACATCGTCACGAACTAGCGGCGGATATCGAAGGCGGTGCCAACATCTCTGAAACATTGGAGTCTACTGAAAAATTCATGGTTGCGACAATTGATGCCGCACTCGCAGCACAAAATGCGTCGGTAGCAGCAGAATCGATGGGACTAGGCATTTGTTACATTGGGGGCATTCGCAATAACTTACCAGAGGTCGTCAAACTACTCGACACGCCGAACAAGGTCGTTCCTTTATTCGGATTAGCTGTTGGCTATCCTGCTGAAAAACAAGCAACAAAGCCACGTTTACAATTCGAGCACATATACCATGAAAATACATATCAAGATGATAGTGCGTCTAAAACACAACTACATGCATACAATAAAACGATATCAGCCTACTATCATGATCGTACAAACGGGAGACGTGCCGACAGCTGGACAGAACAAATCGCTAAGATGATGAGCAAGCCAGTCCGCATGTATATGAAGGATTTCCTTAACAAAATCGGTATCCCACTAAAGTAACAGCTAGGTATTTCGTCACACGAAGGTTATTTTTAAAATTTTCAGAAATTTGTCGATAAAAAATCCTATGTATACGACAAATTGTAGCAAATTTGACACATTTTTTTGCATATACTAAAAATTGTAAACAATTTCCTACATATCACAATCCCAGATAAAGGCAAACTATTTGAAAAAATAGGACGCAAAACCACAGGTCTAAGGTGACATTGGAATCATACATATGTATTATGGGCAACTTTTGCGCTATGATGGCTGGGTTTCCTGGAGATATCTTTCAGGAGGGATAAGTGTGAAGCATATGGACAGCACGATGACTGTAAAAGATTATCAAGAATGGGTCGAATTGATTCTCGAGGCGAAAAGACTGGGATTGAGTTTGGAAGAGATACAAATGTTTTTACAGGAGCAATCATCTACTATATCATCTATCGTATAAAACACGGTTGGAGCGCCAGTTACAAACTGACGCTCTTTTTATGTGGAGCACTAGACATATGCCTTTTTCAAGTATTATGGCATTTGTACGAGACCGAACCCATAGACATTATCAAAACCAGCGGCACCTAAGTCTAGACTATTTTCTATTAGTAAATCTTTTAATTCTTCCGACGTAGAATCTGGATTTTTTTCTTTTAATAAGGCTAGTACACCGGTAGTATAAGCCGCTGCCATTGATGTTCCGCTCATTTTAGCATATCCATTATTTAAGTATGTACTTTTAATGGTCACACCAGGTGCTACCACATCTAGCTGTTTTCCTGTATTTGACCATGATGCTATTTTATTTTTATCATCAACGGCCCCAACAGCTACCACTTCTTCGTAAGCCGCCGGGTACTTAACAGTGTCGCCATGATTTCCGACAGCAGCAACAAGCACGATTCCGGCTGCTGCAGCTTTTTGAATCGCATCTTGCAACTTTTCACTATTTTGAGAGGTTGTAAGGCTGATACTTACTATATCCATCTCATTTTCAATTGCCCATTCAATACCTTTTATTAAAAAAGACACCTTTCCCTTTTTATCCTTGTCCAACACTTTGACAGGATACAAGGCGGTGTTGGGAGCTATCGTATGTATAATGCCTGCGATATGAGTGCCGTGACCATTTTTATCATTATAAGTAGGTTCAACTTCTAGAAATGATACCCCTTCTTGTATAGTTAAATCGTCATGCTGTGAAATACCTGTATCAAGAATCGCAATATTGATTAACTCTTCTTCCGCTGAAAAAGCTGAACCTGGATAGATTACTACACTGATAGTTAATAACATTACTAGCAAACTACGCATTATTATCACCACTTATGTCGTTATAAGTAGAATTATAGTATATTCTACGTATAATTTGTCGTATTTTGGAAAAAATAGGTCGAAAGTACGACTAAACATAAGTGTTCATCATGCGAAAAAGCCTATCCGCACCGAATAAGCTTTTTCACATTACGAATGTTACATCTCGTAACCATTAACTATATGAACGTTTTCTATTAATATACTCGCGAAAATTTTCCTTCGTAATACCTCGTTGAATCGCTGATTTTAGTAGAGAGTACCACTCTTCATCAAGCTTGTGCGGATTACCCCCAATTAAATCATGCACGGTGACATCTAGCTCATTGGCCAATTTTTCAAGCAATTGTACAGAGGGATTACTTTGGATATTTCGCTCAATCGAGCTTAAATACGATTTTGCAATGCCAGCTCGCTGTGACAGCTCGCTAAGTGACATATCTTTTTCAATTCTGTAAGCTTTTATACGGTCTCCTATCATCATCCTCGACACCTTCTAACAGTCCATAATTTAGCTTATTTCTTTTTTAATAGCATTCGCTGATTGTTTCATTTCAATCGCTGGTAATAAAGGTGATGCTGTTATATCTTTTTTACAAACGGGACAGATCCATTTTCCAAATTCAGAGCTACTAAAGGATGGCTTATGACAACGTGAGCACACTTTTTTATACATTCTTCTCACTCCTCCTTTAATTTTGCTTGCACAATGAGTCGATGTGTTGCCGTCTTAATCGGTGTACATGTAATTAACGTTAAAATAGACTGGTCGCCCTGCGGATACAGTACGGACGTATCGTCAGGAAGAACAACTTTATTTTGATCCACTATGTATGTAAACGTATTTGTTTTCGTTTGAACAGTGATTGAATCGCCAACCTTTACTTCATCGAGGCGATTAAACATGCTTCCGTATTTGAAGTTTCTATGTCCAGCCAAGGCTGCGTTCCCTTTTGAGCCGATTGATGCTGTACCAGTTAGATGCCCGGCAGCAAATAATAGATTTTGCTCTGTAGTACCTTCTAAAATAGGAAGTTTTAAATTTATTGACGGAATAGAAATGGTCCCTAGTAAAAGATTCGTATCAATCGTTGGTTTTTTGTCCTGTTTTTTTTGTTCGGTTTGTTCAGATGTTGGCAGTGCTACTTCTGTCATAGTAGGCTCTGCTTGTTGCGATAAAAAAGTTTGATTTAAGTCTTTATAATTTTCGAGAGCGCTAGACTCCTTCATCATCACATCAAAGCTTTGCATTAATTTTTCCTGCTGGTGTGTGCTATACACGGTTTTACCTAATGGGAATAACATGACAGCTAAACCAATGACGACACATGCATAAGCTAACACTTTCATGGTTCCCCTCCAGGTATAAAAATTTAGATAGAACCTCTGTAAAACCGTAGTGGCTTTACAGAGGTCAGTTATTTAGATTACTCTCTTGCCCGTCTTCTTCTTGCGACTAAAATCGAAACGCCGATAAACATTAACACTAAACCAGATGAGTAGAATATAGCTGGATTCGTTTCACCTGTTTGTGGCAGAGCTTCGTCTGGAATTGCGACAACATCCTCTGCTGGTTCATCTTCTACAACTACTTCCCCAGCTCCCTCTGTTTCACCATCTTCCTCAGGAACAACAGGACATGGCTCATCAGAGCTATCGAAGATGTTAACACCGCTTGGCGACGTAATTTCTAACTGATTTAATACATTTGTTTCTGTTTCAGTTGTCAACGTCATTTGTTCACCCGCTGCTAACGTGATTAGTTCAGTACTTTGCTGGTCTGTACCAGGTATGCGCCATGTAAATGACACTTCCTTATCAGACGTATTCGTGATAATCCATACGCGTGTTTCGTCAGGATTCTCGGAACAAGCTGTTCCCACTTTTAGCACGGATGGCTTCGGCTGTGGTGGAATCGAACAAGCTTCCGTCGAGCTATTTTCATAGACGGCACCGTTTGGATAGTTCACACGTAATCTATTTTGACCATCCACTGTATCAGTTGTAATCGTCACTTGTTCTCCTGGCTTCAGCGTTATATCTTCCTCACTTCGCTGATCCGTTCCAACAACCTCCCACGTGATAGTTGTGCCTTCATCAGACGTGTTTGTAATGATCCACTTACGTGTTTCTGTTGGATCTGGTGAACATACCGTACCGACTTCAATAGGAGTTTCAACCGGTGGCGGTGGTGTACACGTATCACCATTGTTGGTAGATAGAACGGTACCGTTTTTGAATTTCACTTCTAAACGATTTTTACCATCTATCGTATCTGTTGTTACGACAATCGATTCACCTGCTTGAAGCGTAATGGCTTCCTCACTTTGTTGATCTGTACCTAGTAAAGTCCATGTGATATCAAGCTCACTGTTCGATGTATTTCTTACCTTCCAAGCGCGCGTTTCATCTGGATCATTTGTACAAATAGGGTCCACAATGACCTTTGGCTTATCAGGTTTTTTCGGCGTACTACATTTTTCCGTTGTGCTTGATTTCTTAATGATTGTCTCTTTCGGTAAATATGTGACCACTAACACATTTTCACCAGAAACCGTATCGGTTTCGAGTGTGATTGTCTCACCAGCTTTTATAGCAATCGAATCACTATAAGTGTTTGTTCCTTCTAAATTCCAAATGAACTCTGTATCTACGTTTGAAATGTTTTTCACTTTCCAAACGCGAGTCTCATCTGGATCTTTAGAACATACTGTATCGATTGTTAATTCTGGTAACTCACATTGCTCTGTGCTGCTTTCAGCTGTAAGAGTCTTTTCACTCGTACCATATACAATTCGTAATACATTATCTAACTCAACCTCTGTTCTGGTTGTTAAAATGTATTCTTCGCCTGCTTTTAGGTCAATTGCTCCTTCACTATATTGAGCTGAATCCGCAATGCTCCATGAGAAGAAAGTATCAATCTCTGAAACGTTCTTAATTTTCCATCGACGTGTTTCAGATGGATCTTCAGAGCATATCGGCTCAATCGTTAATTCTGGCTCTTCCGGAAGTGGACAAGTTTCAGGTGTGCTTTCTGATTTAAGCTGCTTCTCGTCAGGTCCATAAATAACTTCGAGCGTATACATTCCATCATCCTGATACACAGTTGGAACGACTCTGTCGCCACCTACTGATACCGTAATGATCTTTTCTTCGCCCGCCTTAATCTCGATCAAACCATCACTCGTTTGATTTGAACCAAGTAACGACCACGAGAACCTCGTATCCACATCAGACACGTTTGTCACCTTCCAAACGCGCGTCTCATCTGGATTTTCAGAGCAAAGTGGTTCGATAGTTAGCTCAGGTTTTTCTTCAGGTGGGTTACACTCTTCTGGATTACTCTCTAATGTACGAACAATTTCATTTCCAAACATGATTTGAAGCGTATTTTTACCTTCAACTGCAGCCGTTGTGACAAGTACTTCCTCTCCCGTTTCTATAGGGATTGAACCGTCACTAGCTTCATTTGACTCTATAACATTCCACGTAAAATACGTATCTACTTCAGAAATATTTTTAACCTTCCAAACACGAGTTTCAGATGGATCTTCAGTACACAACTCTGTGATGGTTAGTTCTGGGTCTGGCGTTTCACAAGGTTCAGAATTACTGTCTCTTATAATCTCTTCACCATCACCATATGTTACTTTTAGCTGGTTAGGTCCTTCTATAGTATCAGTAGTTAAAGTGATTTCATCACCAGCAGGGATTAGTATTTCCGCTTGGCCTTGCTGTGATCCAAGTAACTCCCAGTTAATGTAGATATTTTCGTCAGAGTTGTTCTTAACAACCCACACGCGGGTTTCTGTTGGATCTTCAGAACATACTGGGTTGACTTTAATAGGTGAACAGTCTTCACCTTCTGGACACTGTGTTCCTA
Source organism: Bacillus sp. HMF5848 (assembly GCF_003944835.1). Classification (GTDB taxonomy): domain Bacteria; phylum Bacillota; class Bacilli; order Bacillales; family HMF5848; genus HMF5848. The sequence goes on along the minus strand of NZ_RWIV01000001.1, from coordinate 1,212,314 downwards.
CAGCTTCCGCTGTGAATTTGAAAAGAACAGCAGTCTCTAAGCCTTGATATTCATTACCAGACTCAAATGGAAAGTCAACTCGAAAAGTTAAATCTTCACTAGTAAACATTGCTAATTCCCTAGACTTAAAACCTTGAAATCCACTTAGCTTCCCTTTATATAAAAGGGAACTATCATCTGAAACTTCTAATAACAGAGTGTCATAGAATAAGTCAGATCCTGATTCCTTTTCAACACGCATATTATACTCAAAATTTCGGTTCCCTTTGTTTTCGATAGTCAGTGTTCGTATAGCCCAATCACCAGGCTTAATATTCTTGATATCAAATAGTCTGTTTGTTGGTGCAGTTTCTATATCAATAACTGGCTCACTTTCAATTGCTTCAGTGTTGCCAATAGGATTTAAAAACACAATACCCAATACAATACAACTGTACAATGCTAGAAAAGTAAATATCTTTTTCATAATTGATACCTCACAATAAAGGTAAATATATTAAACTAGAAAAGGTGGGAAAACCCACCTTTTCCATTACTACAATTTCAATAATTAGTCATTAACTTCGTCAGTATGTTGTGGTGAACCAATAGTTCTTGGTGATGGCATGTTAGAACCATCAGCAGAGTTTTGAACGCCATTGTTTACATCACCATTTCCATGGTTTGTATCTACGTGTACGCCATCCCATTGCGTTGCTTCAAGGTTGAAGAAGACGTCAACATAATCACCCATGTATTTATTTTGCACATATTCACCATTTGCTTTTTTAGTAAGATCGTTTTTAAATGTGATTTGGATGAATACATCATCTTTATCATCTGGATCTACTGGAATACCTATTCTTCCATCTGTACCAGCAGCGATAGAAGCAAGGTTAATTTTTCCATTTACAACATGGGCCGAAGCGATATCAGACACATCTCCACTAACAAGGTCAGCTAAAGTAAAGTCTCCAGTAACGACATCTTGTCTTGGTTGCCATTGACTAGTTTCAGAGTCAACTTGCATGAAGTCAACTTCAAATTGAGATAAGAAGTCCATCTTTGATGAGTCACCATGACCTTCAAATCCACTTGCAGTACCGTCCATTAACACTTCTTTAATTGCTAAAGAACCAACATTATCAAGTGTGAAAATACGCTGAATGTTGTCACCAGGCTTTAGATTACCTAAGTCGAAACTAATCGGCTTGTTAGCACTTTTTCCAACTTGTAAATCTAGTGTGCCAGCTTCAAAATAGTTGTTAATTGTTGCAGTGTCGTTGAATGCTGCCCAAGTTCCTCCACCTACTAATGACAAACCTAATGCTGCTGATGCTACCCCTAAACCTAACTTTTTCTTAATACTCATTCCGTTTTTCCTCCCTCTTTTATCCCCTAATCGGGTATGTAAAATTTTAATATATTGAACTCTTAAATGACTTAAGAGAATCAACCAAGATTAGTGTTGCACTGACTTATCCTTTGTTTTACCTTCAATTTCTGAAATTGCTCTCCAAATTGTTAAACCTGAATAACCTAATAGCAGTAATCCTGGTATTATCAACATTGCAATAGAGCCATTTCTAGAATCTGCGAATTGAACAAGATAACCTACAAAAGGAATTGTGAAACCAGTGTACTTACCAATAACATTTTGTGACATAATTGGATTTAAATCTGAATCTTCGTTATTGTCACCTTTTGTTCTAAACATTAATTGACCCGCATTGTTTAGTACTTCTGTAATTCTGTGCGTAACTACTGTATTCTGATCTTTTTTATAAGTTATAATGTCATCTATTTCCAACTGATTAACATCAAAATTTGGATTTATAGCAATTATTGACCCTGTTTTAAAAGTGGGTTCCATAGATCCTGACAGCACTGATTTTAGTTGATAGCCAAAAATATTTGGCTCTCCCCCAGACGCTTTAGATGATATAACTACGAAAATCATTAATAAAAGTACAGCAAATAGTAAAATGTTAAGTAAGTTGCTAATTAGCTTTATTGCTTTATTATTCTTCACTTATCATCACCTGCTTAAAAAACGTATAGTAATCTATTGTTTTTTCAATAGAGTTAGTTTCCTTTGAGTATCTACTGTTTAAAACTACAGATTCGTCTGCATTTCCATCTTTATTCTCGTCACCTATTGGCTCCGTTTTATTTCCCTCATTATCGTTCTTCTCACCATCATCATTTTCAGAGTCACCTGAACTATCATTATCTTCTCTAACTAATTCATTAGATGCTGAGCTAGGATTATTATCAGTTGGCGAGTTCTCAGTTCCTTGTTCTACAGGTTCACCGGCTGCTGGTACTTCCGCTGTTTCTTCCTCTTCCGTTGTACCTTCATCTACTGGCTCACCGGCTGCTGGTTCGTCCACTGTTTCTTCCTCTTCCGTTGTACCTTCATCTACTGGCTCACCGGCTGCTGATTCGTCCTCTGTTTCTTCCTCTTCCGTTGTACCTTCATCTACTGGCTCACCGGCTACTGATTCGTCCGCTGTTTCTTCCTCTTCCGTTGTACCTTCATCTACTGGCTCACCGGCTGCTGGTTCGTCCTCTGTTTCTTCCTCTTCCGTTGCACCTTCATCTACGGGCTCACCGGTTGCTGGTTCGTCCGCTGTTTCTTCCTCTTCCGTTGTACCTTCATCTACTGGCTCACCGGCTGCTGGTTCGTCCGCTGTTTCTTCCTCTTCCGTTGTACCTTCATCTACTGGCTCACCGGCTGCTAGTTCGTCCTCTGTTCCTTCCTCTGCTGTCTCACCGTCTGTTGGCGCGGCCTCTGTTTCTTCCTCTTCAGTTGTGCCTTCATCTACTGGCTCATCTTCTGCTGGATTGTCCTTTTGTTCTCCTTCAGTTGAACCATCATCGAGAGCTTCATCATCTCCCGGTTGCTCATTCACAATTGGTAGGTCTGATAACTCTATTGCAAAAGCCTGATTACTTTGATCTGTATAAACTTCTTCATATACAGCTTCAGTAGCAGAAATATCTACAGTAATCTCTTCACTCCATAGTTCCTGTCGTTCTAAGTTGTTATCATCCACCTCAGAACTATCTAAACTAAAACTAGAAAATGCTAACATTGTATTGGCTTGTTTCTTGTTGTCCTTATTTTGGTTCCCAGAGTTACCTCGATTTTCTTTATCATCGCTACTGTTATTTCCAGGATGTCCGATAGCTTGATAAGCCTTGAATTTATATTTTCCAGATTCTTGAGGTGTAAATTCGATTTTATATTCTTGTCCAGGAGCAAGAGGTGGAATTTCACCATCATGGACTTTATCACCAAATTTCGGATTTCCTTCTTCGTTCATATAAACTTCAAAAGGAACTGAATTAGTCATCTGCTCTGAATCTTTACCATTTTTTATAGTCGCCCAGATTATAAATGTGCCATTTTCTAATTGTTCGATTCCAACATCACAAAACTCAAGTGAACTCTTATCCCAAAAATCCTTGATTGTTTCCCATGTTCCTACTTGAATTTTGTTATGTATAGTTTCGACATCATTGAAGAGCGCTCCAGTATCGGAAATGTGAGTGCCTGTTATATATAAAGAATAGTTAATGACAACAACTTGAAGTATTATTTTATATCCTTTATTTTTCGAGTGACTCTTTCTTTTCTTTCTCATGTCTATTGTCCTCACACCCCTTCAGATACGTACGGTCACTTCACTTTTGTTCTTTGTTTTTCCTTTTTTGTTCTTTATCAAGAACTGACTTACAAATTGAGTATAAAACATTTTAGGACTAATAAAAAATCCCAAATTCGCTCGTTTTTCGTTAAAAAGAACACAATTCCTTAAATTTTCTGTATTTTCCTTTAGTTATCTAAGTATTTTGTTTTTTATAAAGAACAAAAGGAGCATATGAAATCCCCTCATATATCCTATACTTTGTTTCATACTAAACATATAAATTTTTCCATTGGAGGTACATCAACATGACTCAAAACAAACAACCGTTACAACCACCGCAGCATCAAAATCACCAGCCAGGCACGGAGACGGAGATGAATCCGCGGCCGGTTTCGGAGGATGCTACTTATAAAGGGAGTGGCAAATTAGCAGGGAAAGTGGCTGTGATTACGGGTGGTGATAGTGGCATCGGAAAGGCTGTCGCGATTTATTATGCTAAAGAAGGCGCCGATGTTGTTATTTCTTATTTAAATGAAGAGCAGGATGCGCAGGAGACGAAGCGACAGGTTGAAGAGGAAGGCCGCCGGTGTTTACTAATTGCTGGGGATATCGGTAGTGAGGTGTTTTGTCAGAAGATTGTTCAGGATACGATTGCGGAGTTTGGTAAGCTTGATATTTTAGTCAATAATGCAGCAGAGCAGCATCCGCAGAAAAGTCTGCTAGATATTACTTCGGATCAGCTTGAGAAAACGTTCCGTACGAATATTTTTTCTTTTTTCTATTTAACGAAAGCGGCACTCCCTCATATGAAGTCGGGTGCGAGTATTATTAATACAGCCTCTGTCACAGCTTATGAAGGTAACGAGCAGCTGCTTGATTACTCATCAACGAAAGGGGCCATTGTGGCGTTTACTCGTTCACTGGCGAAAAACTTAGTAGGACAAGGTATTCGTGTAAATGGAGTGGCACCTGGCCCGATTTGGACGCCTTTGATTCCGTCCACGTTTGACGCAGAGAAAGTTTCTACGTTCGGCTCCAACACACCGATGAAGCGTCCGGGACAACCTGAGGAAGTCGCACCAAGCTATGTATTTTTAGCGAGTGATGATTCGTCTTACATAACGGGACAGATGATTCATGTAAATGGCGGTACGGCGGTGAGTGGGTAATAGTTAGAATCAAACGGTTGTCGTGAGATAGTAACCGTTAAATATGTGGGTAATTCCTCATGAACACTGCTTGGCCTAGCAAAACATTTAGTGGGTAATTCGTTTGTAATTTGCCCTTTCACGGATAATTGTGACAAATCGTGGATATACTGATAATGGTAAGCCATTGAGTTAGGAGCCTTTCTATTTGGGGAAAGGCTCCTTTTTTTATAAGTTCTCTTCTAAAAAATATTTAAAAACGGGCATATCTTCTTCCTACAAGAGATTAGTATGTGTTTTCCTCTATTGCTAGCACACAAATTTCTCCCTAAAATATGTTAAAATTTGAAGAAGAAACACTGATAGCTTTTTGATTTTTTCATATAAGTTTATTATGAAAACATTGGAAGACTTAAGGAGGTCCTTAGGTAATGTCAGAACACAGCAAAAGTATAGAAATTTATGGGCAATGTGTTGATGATTTTGAAGTTAGCCCTTTTGAATCAGTGGACATGTTACACAGAAGAAGTACGTTAGAAAAGGCAATTCAAGAACTTAATTATGAGGAAAGAATGAAATTATTAAGCTATGATATGCAATTAATTAAAAATGCAAAAAATATGGCTAAACATATTGGAGAAATTTATGATTTTTCATTATCGGAAGAGCCACTAAGCCAATGGTGGTGGCATCTGGATAAAGTAGCAAATGGTAATATTTCGTTCCATTTAAGTCCAGAACTTGAATCTGATGTGGCCATTTAATATTTTAACTAAGGAATTGATTAAGTTATTTTTGAAGGGCCTTTCTATGGAATTGCTTATTACTGTGAGTAATATTGTGCTTTAATCATTTAACAAACTTGTACATTTCAATTTCGTCTACATATGTACCATCTTCGAATTTTACGTGTTGCAAGCGTCTGCCTTCTTCTACGAATCCGAGCTTTTTATACAAATGAATTGCCCGTTCGTTATGAGAGAACACTTCAAGACAAATTTTTTCAATGTCAGGGTCTGCTTCTGCCCAGCTGAGCAAGTGGGCCATCATTTGACGACCAATGCCAAAATTGCAAAAGGCTTCTTGAATACTTACACCAAAGGTACCGTGGTGCTTCATGCGTTGACGAGTGCTACGTCTAAAAGTCATGAATCCTACAATTTTGCCGTCAGCCTCGGCGACAAGAGCTAAATTGCGGTCTTCTTTTGATTTTTGTAAAAACTTCTCTTCTTCTTTGACTGTTAGCGAAAATTCATCTGGTGTCATCAGCATAAAGGTCGATTCTGTTAACACCGTTTGGACGTGCTCTATGATTTGCGGGGCATCTATTAGTTTTGCTTCGCGAATTACAACGTTCATGGTCTCGCCTCCCTTATGAGCCTATCATACCAAAAAAGCTAATTCCGAAATATGGAATTAGCCGTTTGTTACGCTTTCTTTTAAAAGTTCTGTTGCCGTGCGCGGTGATGCGGCCTCGGATATCGCAGTTATGACAGATACGCCATCGGCCCCTGCTTCGATGACTTCACGGGCGTTGTTTGCGTTTATGCCGCCAATGCCAACGATAGGAATAGTGAGTCCAGCTTCGCGGATTTCCTTGATTAAAGTCACGCCGCTAGCTGCTTTGGCATCTTCTTTTGTTGAGGTGGGGAATATGGGACCGATGCCTAAGTAGTCCGCGCCTTGTTCAATCGCGAGCTTTGCTTCTTGTAAACTATGAGCCGATACTCCGATGATTTTGTCCGGGCCGAGTCTCTTTCTTACGGACTCGCACGATTCATCCTCTTGCCCGATGTGAACCCCGTCTGCGTTTAGTTTTACAGCTAGATCAATATCATCGTTTACGATAAATGGAATGCCGTGGTGTTTGCACTTTGCTTGCAGTTCGCGAGCAAGTGCGAGCTTTTTCGGGCCATGTAACGCTCCCTGGCCTTTTTCGCGAAACTGAAACATTGTGATGCCGCCTGCTATCGCTTCTTGTAATACGGTCGCTGGATCGACGCGGCAGTTCGGACTTCCCATAATAAAGTACACTTGCAGTGCGTCACGATTCATGGACAAGACCCCTTTTGTACGCCCAGTGATTCGTTGGACCGTGGCCTTTTCCTATTTTTAAATCATCTGAGATGGCGGCTTGGATAAAGTCTTTCGCTAGTTTGACAGCGTCCGGTACCTTTTGACCCTTCGCTAATTCCGCGGTTATTGCAGCTGAGAACGTACAACCCGTACCGTGGGTATTTTTCGTAAAGATTCTTTTTGTTGAAAAATAAATAAATTGTTCGCCGTCGAATAATAAGTCGGTCGATTCGTTTGATGTTGCATCGTGCCCGCCTTTAATGAGAACATTTGTCGCACCTAAGTTGTGAAGATATTTAGCGACAGCTTCTTTGTTTTGTTCTGAAGTAATTTCAATGCCGGATAGAAGTTCGGCTTCCGGAATGTTCGGTGTAATGACGGTCGCGAGCGGTATCAAATGACTTTTTAAAGAATCAATAGCTTCTGGAAGTAAAAGCGGTGCGCCACCTTTGGCGACCATAACTGGATCCACGACGACGTTGCTCCAGCCGTATTGTTGTATGCTGCTAGCGACGGCTTCAATAATGTCGGCGTTGAACAGCATGCCTGTTTTCAGCGCGTCGGTACCCATGTCATGTGCGATTGCATCCATTTGAGCTTTCACAGCATTCGCCGTCATCGGATGCACCCCATCCACACCAAGCGTGTTTTGGGCGGTAACCGCGGTAATCGCTGACATGCCAAAAACGTTGAGCTCCTGGAACGTTTTCAAGTCAGCCTGAATCCCCGCGCCGCCGCCACTGTCTGAGCCAGCAATCGTTAATGCTTTAGCGATTTTCAACTGCATTCACCTCTGAAAAAGAAGCAAGTTGTTGGACAGTCTCGGAGTCTAGTAAACTTAATTGATCTAAAAATTGTATTTGGAAGCTGCCTGGTGACGGTGCTTGCTTCGCGGCTAGTTGTGCTGCGACACCGTAAGTTGTTAGTGCTGCAACAGCTGCATTGATTGGGTTGGGCTCAACAGCTATAAAGGCACCGATGACAGATGTTAGTAAGCAACCCGTGCCGGTTACTTTTGTGAGTAATGGATGACCGTTTTGAACTTTGAATGTTTGTGCGCCATCTGAAACGATATCCTCTTTACCGGTTATGACAACTGCGGTATTTAGCTTTTTGGCGACGGTGTTTGCTAAGGCAACTAAGTCAGCGTTTCCTTCCCCAGCGTCCACACCTTTGATTTGCCAGTTCTCGCCTCCGATTGTGGCAATTTCACCAGCATTGCCGCGAATCAATGTTACTTTTACATGCATAAGAATGCGCTCGATTGCCTCCGTTCGGTATGACGTCGCCCCCGCACCCACCGGATCTAAAATAACCGGGACGCCATGTTCGTTAGCGGATTGCCCTGCGAGTATCATCGCGTCGACCACGTCCTCATCGAGCGTACCGATATTCAGTACAAGCGCACTTGCGATTTTCGCCATATCAGCCACCTCTTCTTTGGCGTACGCCATGACCGGTGACGCGCCAAGTGCTAGCAATCCGTTCGCTGTGAAGTTTGTAACAACAACGTTTGTGATGTTGTGGATGAGTGGGTTCGTTTGTCTTACTTTGTTCAGTAACTCTGAGACTTGTTTGTGTTGCATAGGGTGGTTCCTCCTTTATATGTTGGGTTGTTTGTGATTAGATTGAAATACGCATAAACACGTGAATTTGGCGCATAAACTGGGAAATTTCACGCATAAACCTCTGATTTTGGCGCATAAACTGCAAAATTTCACGCATAAACCTCTGATTCTGGCGCATAAACACCGACCATGAAAATTTAGCGCTTAAACTCCTCGAATTGGTGCTTAAATCCCGTTTTGAAAAAGTCATTGCGATGCGCTAAGTGTTTAATCCTTCACCAATCCACCGTCGACCACTAAGTTTTGTCCCGTTACCGCTCGCGCCCATGGTGATGCTAAAAATACAGCGACATCTGCAACCTCAGCCGGCTCTGTCACTTTTCTTCGTGGTGTGGATGCTTCAATTAACCCGAATACTTCCGCAGATGTCGCCGCGCTAGCATCCGTTACTTTTAACAAACCACCTGACACCATATTCACGTTCACGCCAAATTCGCCAAGCTCCTGGGCCATGTTTCTTGTAAAACCAAGAAGTGCGGCTTTGCTCGTGGTGTAATCGTGATAAGCGACGACAGGGTTTTGGAACAAGTTCGTGCCAATGTTAATGATGCGGCCGAATTGCTGTTCCTTCATATCGTCGAGCCCGGCTTGAATTGTGTTTAGCGCACCGCGAATAGCACCTTCAAGCTGCACATGGTAATCGCGCCACGCAATTTGATCAGCTGCCTTTCTTGTAACCGGGTCAAAGCGAAAATCGACAAGTGCATTGTTGACTACCGTTGTGATTGGCTTACCAAAGCGTTCTTTTGCTTGTAAAAATAACTGTTTGACCTCTTCGTGATCTCTGATGTCCGCTCTAATTGCTATTGTATTGTCACCTAGCTTGCGTTGAAGGTCGTGCGCCTTCGCTTCACTTTGGTAATAGTTGATCACAACGTGCGCGCCCTCACGAGCAAACGCCTTTACCATTTCGGCGCCCAGGCCTCGACTTCCACCTGTCACAAGTACCACTTGATTTCGTAAATTCATTTTGCATCCTGCCTCCTTTTAAGTATTGTGGATGACTTAATATGCTCGGAACCTGATATGTATTTTTTACAGCAAAAAAGCCAGATCCGTCTGGGACCTGACTTGGGTAGTTGATGAGCATGACGCTGTGCGCGCTCGCCTACTTTCCTACGCTGGTATGATCCAGATCAGGTCCGAAGGGTCAAAAAAGGTACGTTTCTTCTCTCAGCCCACGCCTTGGGCTCCCCTAGTAGCATTTTCCATATTAAGTTACTAACATCTTAAGTTATTTTTTCGTATTCGTAAAGAGAGAATGTGTTGGGGATGTGGGATGCTTTTTGTGTATGGTTGATCTGTTGAATGGCGGAAGGACTGCCTGGCACTGTTTCAAGTGAAGGAAAGTGAAAATAGCGGTTTATAGTAATTTTTCATCGATTTTCTTTGTCAGAAACGCTAGTATTTTGTCGGGTATTGTCGGTACGTGGTACCGACAAATTATAGTTTCTTAAAAACCCTATTATATCAGTACTGCAAAATCCATCGATTTATGTTGGTACATTGTACCGACATAAGTCATCACACATCGACAAATCAGCGGTTAAATATACGGGTGAAAACGATATATTGCCCAAAAAACACAAAAACAGGACCAAAAACAAAAAGTTTCGGTCCTGTTCGTATCTATTTTAAGGGGGGATCAAGCGTCAAAATCATCTTGAAGGATAACTTCTATCCAATTTCTGTTGCACATCTATTTTTCAAAGGGTTTCAGCCTAGAATTCACGTTACAAGCAGTTACTGTTGCAAATCTACCCTGAGAGAAATTCCATCCTCAAATACACGTTGCATGCAATTACTCTTGCACATCAATCTTCTAGGAATTCCATCCCCGGTTTCACGTTGCACTCACTCAATTACTGCTGTACTAATCCTCTTAATTCAACAGTTACTTCACCGTCAGCTGGAATTGTTACTGTTTCATCGTAGATTTTCACAGCGAAGTCGCTGCCGCCTTCTTGAGATACCTTTACGCCATCAACTGTTACGTTGACTTTGATGTGGTGTCCGCGGATGACGATCTTGAATGAGTAGCCGTTCCAAGCTTTTGGAATGAATGGTGCGAAGCTTAATGCTCCGTCTGCTACGCGCATGCCAGCGAAGCCTTGAACGATTGATAACCATGAACCAGCCATAGATGTGATGTGTAATCCATCTTCTGTGTCGTTGTTGTAGTTATCTAAGTCTAGGCGAGCTGTGCGTAGGTATAACTCGTATGCTTTGTCTTCGTAACCAATTTCACCAGCGATGATTGAGTAAATACATGGTGATAATGATGACTCATGTACTGTCATTGGCTCGTAGAAGTCAAAGTGTTGTTTCTTTTGTTCTGCCGTGAATTGGTCATGTAAGAAGTACATACCTTGTAATACGTCCGCTTGTTTAATGAAACAAGAGCGAAGGATACGATCCCAAGACCATTTTTGGTTTAATGGAAGATCTGCTGAATCTAGATCACTTACTGGCTTCAGATCTTTATCTAAGAAACCGTCTTGTTGTAAGATTAGGCCTGTTTCTTCGTCGATTGGGTAGTACATTTTTTCTTCGATTTCTGCCCATTTAGCAAGCTCTTCGTCAGTTAAACCAAGTGCTGCCACAAGTTCAGCGTAACGATCAGCTTCAGCACTAGCTAAGTAGTCGCGTGCTTCGCGAGTGTACTCTAGTGTCCAAGCTGCAATACGGTTTGTGTACCAGTTGTTGTTTACGTTGTTTTCATATTCGTTTGGTCCTGTTACACCGTGCATCATGTATACGTCTTTTTTCGCATTGTAGTGTACGCGGCTCGCCCAGAAGCGGCTGATTTCTACTAATACGTCGAAGCCGTATTCGCCAAGATAGCTCTTGTCGCCTGTGTAGTTTACATAGTTATAGATTGCGTATGCAATCGCACCGTTACGGTGAATTTCTTCGAACGTGATTTCCCACTCGTTGTGGCACTCTTCACCGTTCATAGTTACCATTGGGTACAATGCGCCACCTAAGCCAAGCTTCGCAGCATTTTCTTTTGCTTTTTCAAGATGGTTATGACGGTATACAAGCAAGTTACGAGAAACGTTAGAGTCAGCAGTACTTAAGTATACTGGTAAGCAGTATGCTTCTGTATCCCAGTATGTGCTACCGCCGTATTTTTCACCAGTGAAGCCTTTTGGTCCGATGTTTAGGCGTGGGTCTTCACCGAAGTAAGTGCTGAATAATTGGAATAAGTTGAAGCGAATACCTTGCTGTGCTTCAGTGTCGCCACCGATTGTTACGTCAGCATCCATCCAACGAGCTTCCCAAGCTGCTTGTTGCTCTTCGAACATTGCCATGAAGCCTTTTTCTGCTGCCGCACACGCTACTTTTTCAGCAGCCTTTGCTACTTCATCAAGCTCATAGTTACGGCTTGACGTCACACCAACATATTTTACAAGAGTAACTGGTTGACTCTTTAATGCATCTACTTCGATTTCGTTTGCTACGTATTCTTCGTTCGCGATGTTATTAACGTTGATTACTTCGCCACCGATTACACGGATTTTCATGCTAGCTGCTACGTCAAACTGTGGTACGTTGAATTTGTTTTCATGTGTACGCATAGTTAATGTTCCCGCACAACGAGTAATGTCATGGCTAACTGGTAACCAGAAATCTTCATCGTAGTTTGAATCTTCGTTACGCACATCACCATCTAAGTATGGTACGAACGTAAGTGTAGCGCTGTAGTTAACTGGTGTTACTTTGTAAGAAATAACTGTAGCTTCTTGGTCAACAATACTTATGAAGCGAATGACTTCTACTTCTGTTTCACGGCCTTTTGAATCAACAGCAGTGAATGAACGGAATAAGTAACCATGCTTCATGTTTAATTCACGACGGAAGTTGCGAACCTCAGCTTTAGCAAGATCAAGCTCTTCGCCATCGATAAATACACGAATACCAATGTAGTTAATGCTGTTTAGTACTTTTGCAAAGTAATCTGGGTATCCGTTTTTCCACCAACCAACACGCGTTTTGTCTGGGATATAAACGCCCGCAACGTAAGAGCCTTGGTGTGTATCACCACTGTATGTTTCTTCAAAGTTGCCGCGCATTCCCATTTGGCCGTTTCCTAAGCTCATAATTGATTCTGCAAGGCGGTTGTCTTCTGGGTGTAAACCTTCCTCAATAACTTTCCATTCGTCTGCAACAAATAGTTTTTTCATTTTTTTCACCTCAATAGTAGTATTAGCTTAGTGCAATCGATTGCATTTATCATCTATAGAAAACTCGGCATAAACCGAGCTTTTTACGTAAAATAAATTAAATGATATTGAAAGAATATCAGAACTAGCTTATATAAACAAGTTACGGTTTAATGAACTTACTACCTATTAACCTAACAAACTAGTTCTAACACTCTCGATAGGTGTGCATGACTGACGTTTCACCAGCTTATGTGGAACAATCACTCGTTTGGCCACCTCGCTCGGTGTTTCTATTTCTTCTATTAAAGATTTACCAGCTTGATAGCCTAGTTGGTAAATTTGGATATCAACGCTCGTTAATGGAGGGCGTGATATTTGTGATAATAAAATATTGTTAAACCCAACAAGTGAGATATCGTTAGGGATTGTTTTATCAATTTTATCTAATAAGTTTAGTACCCCGATTGCCATTAGGTCATCGGCTACTAATAGTGCAGTGGGTGGCTCTGGTAAGGCAAGTAACTCTTTCATTGCCTCTTGTCCGCCTTCTTCTAAAAACTCACCGTGAATGACATAGTCATCTACATACTCTATTCCAGCCTCGTGTAAAGCTTTTTTATAGCCAAGCATACGCTCAATCGTTACGACAAAGTTTGGACTACCGCCGATAAATCCGATGCGAGTATGTCCAAGTGATAGTAGGTAATCGGTTACCTCCATCGCAGCACCGTAATTGTCGTTATCGACGTACGATATAGTCTCTGCTCCTTTGTATGGCTTACCGATCATGACGAACGGAAAGTTTTCTTCAAATAAGAAATTAAGCACCGCATCATCCATTCTTGAATAAAGCAACACGATTCCGTCTACACGCTTGCCCTGTACCATTTTCAGTACACCATCGGCTATTTCTTTTTCGCTTTCACCAGTTGTAAAGTAAAGTGCATAATCATTGTCATGCGCACTTTTACTAATACCACGCAATACTTCAGGAAAGAACGGGTTTTGTAGTACCTTATCCGCTGAATTAGGCATTACCACCCCAATTGCCTGTGTAGATTGGTTTGCAAGACTGCGAGCAATCATATTAGGATGATACCCAAGCTCACGCATCGCTTCTCGAACGCGAACCTTTGTTTTTTCACTTATGCGTGGGTTATTGGCTATGACTCTTGATACAGTCGAAGGCGATACGTTTGCCACGCGCGCAACATCTTTTATAGTTACTGCCATACTTTCACCACCTCTCCATCTCTCAAGAAACGTGCTAGCGCCTCAATTAAAATCATGGAGCGATCTGCAAGTTTCTAGGAGAGCCGCCCGCTATCAACAAGCGGCTTCCAACCATTCTATTTATTAATTATCTCTATATTGAGCTCACTATCAATGGTAATGTTATCCTCGGCTCTACCACTATGCACAACAAGCTGGATTTGCTTCCATGCTGGTGTGTAAGATCCGTCTGAGCGAACTGACACTTTTACATTCGTTTCTTCCACATTGGCCTCAACGTATAGTTTCAAAAACTCACCGTTTTCATGAGCAAATGTCGTGCCATCATCCTCGTATAGAACCATTTCACTTCTACCAGCTTCAGACTTATAAAAGTGAAGTGTTAACGTTTCATTTTCAAAAGCAGTAGAAGATACTGCTTCACCGTGAGCGACAAAGCTTCCTTGTTTTACGAAAATAGGTAATACGTCTAAATCAGCCTCGACAAGGTGATGTTTGTTGCCTTCAAGTACTTCGTCTGTCCAATAGTTCACCCATTGTCCTTCTGGAAGGTACACAACACGATGCTTCACACTTGGTTGTAGGATTGGTGCAACGATAACATTGCTGCCGATCATAAACTGATCTGACAAATTAAATGTGTGTTCGTCCGTTGGATATTCTAACACAAGCGGACGCATCACAGGTAAGCCAGTTTGATTCGCTTCAGCAAATAATGAATATAGATGTGGCATCCATGTGTAACGCAGCTGAATGTACTTTTTAATAATAGCTTCATACTTTTCACCAAACGACCATGGCTCTTGGCGTAGTGTGTTAATCGCACTATGGTTACGGAAAAATGGAGTAAACGTTCCAACTTGTGTCCAGCGCGTTAACAGCTCGCCGTTCGAGTCATGTGCAAATCCTCCAACGTCAGGGCCTGTAAATGGTACGCCTGACATACCAAGATTCATACACATCGGAATTGATAACTGCAAGTGCTCCCAAAAACTGCGGTTGTCTCCAGTCCATACTGCCGCGTAGCGTTGTACACCGGCATATCCAGCTCTTGTAAGCAGGAATGGTCTACGACCTGCAAGCTGGTCTTTCATACCTTCATATGTGGCTTTCCCCATCATTAAGCCATATATATTATGAAGCTCACGATGAGTACGTGGATCGCCATCATAGTCGTGCATGACCTTTAAGTCCATCGTTTTTGTTTCATTAAAAATCGCTGGTTCATTCATATCGTTCCATATACCTTCAATACCAAGGTCGGTGTAGTACGCATGCTTTTCACCCCACCATTTACGAGCTCTTTCACTCGTAAAATCAGGGAATGCTGAATTGCCTGGCCACACTTCGCCAAAATATATGTTGCCTTCAAGGTACTTACAGAACATATCTTGGCGAACACCTTCTGCGTATGCTGGATACTCAGGGTCTTCTTTGACTCCTGGATCTACGATTGGTACGATACGAACACCGTCCGCACGCAATTCCTCTATTAATTTTTCAACAGTAGGAAAGCGATCGCGGTCAAATGTGAAAACACGGTAGCCATCCATATAGTGAATGTCTAAGTGTACGACATCTAACGGAATTCCTTTTTCTTTAAAAGTTTTTACAAGTTCACGAACTTCCGTCTCTGTTTCATAGCTATAACGCGATTGATGATACCCTAAAGCCCATTTCGGAGGGATTGGTGCACGCCCCGTTATGCTTGTATATTGCTCTAAAACGTGCTTTGGTTGTGGACCAGCCATGACATAATAATCAATCTGGCCGCCTTCCGCGCCAAACGAAAAAGAGTTCGTAGAGCTTTGCAAATCAAATGTTGATTTAAATGTATTATCAAAAAACAGTCCGTATGCCTTTCCTTCACGAAGTGTCATAAAAAACGGAATCGATTCGTACAGTGCATTCGTTTCTGGATTATGTGGTGCATACACATCGGTATTCCACATTTCAAGCTTATCACCACGTTTATCTAAAAAGCCTGTTTTTTCACCAAAGCCGTAAAAATGATCTTGTTCTGTCATTTCTTTGTAGCATATGACTTCTTTTGTTGGCTTGTAGCCCATACCTTTTTCTGACTCAGACACTATAACAGTGCCATTAGCATCTTCCACCGTTATACGTAAAGGCGATTTTTGTAGCACAACTTGAATTGCTGATGAT
Organism: Bacillus sp. HMF5848; assembly: GCF_003944835.1. Lineage (GTDB taxonomy): Bacteria > Bacillota > Bacilli > Bacillales > HMF5848 > HMF5848. The sequence continues at coordinate 1,196,259 of NZ_RWIV01000001.1, read as the reverse complement.
GTAATCGTAGCAGCGTCATCAGTTTGTGTGACGTTGACCTCCACAGCATTTGGTTCTGAAATGACAGCAGGACTTGTTTTCCATGCCACTGACCCAAACGCATTCATAACAACTCGCACAATATCGTCTCGGTAAAAGCGAATGCCGATATTGGCAAACTCACAGCGTATAGTGGCGCCGTTTGCTGTTTCAGTGACTTCTAATACATTTCCTACATCGTGGTAGTCTGAATTTTGCAGTTTTTTGCTATGTCCTGGGTGTATAGCAAAACTCGTATCTTGTAGCATGACTAACCTCCACTAATTGTTCTTTCGTTTCCTAGCTAATAGTAAGCCTATTGCAAACATCAATACCGCAACAGCACCTAATAGAATAGGAATGATGTTACTAGCAGGTGCGTCTTTCACTAGAAAAATGTTAGACGTTTCTTGCTCCATAGAAATGCTATATCCATCGTTGTTAGCATTCACAGTTACTTCATTTAATAAGCTTATTAATTGCTTATCTTCACCAATGTCTTCTGCTGTCAACAAAGCCTCATGCGCTTCATCAGAATTGTTGATAACAACAAGCGCGACTTCGTTATCAAGTGTTCTTTTAAAAATGGAATAGCCGCCTTCTTCATATATAACGTCAAGCTCACCGCGACGAAGAACATCATGCTCTGAACGCGCCTTCGCGAGTTTACTTATATGTGTTTGCAGCTCTTCATTTACTTGCGTAAAATCCATCATTCGGCGATTATCAGGGTCATTGGCACCATCCATTGCAGCTTCTGTACCGTAATATATAATAGGAACACCAGGTGCTCCGTACATATAAGTCAGTGCAAGTTTCCAGCGCGTGACAGGATCCTGCCCTTTTTGTAAAGCTAATCGAGTAAAGCGCACATTGTCATGGTTATCAATAAAGTTCCCCATTAAAAATGGGTCTTCATAATATGCATTGTTTCTTTTCCAAATGTTTGCAAGTCCACCTAGTTTGTGATTAGGCTCTGCAAACACTTTTGTCATTTCATTAAATAATGGATAATCAACAAATCCATCAAGTGCGCCTTGATAGTTTGCGATATAGCGTGGATCATCGTGCCACACTTCTCCGAGTAAAAAGAAATCTTCTTTAACCGATTTTACTTCTTTTTCAAACTCTTCCCAGAAGTCCACCGGTACGTGTTTTACAGTATCTAGACGATACCCATCGATATCGGTTTCTGTAATCCACCATTTCGCCATATCTAGTAAGTATTGTCGTGTTTCAGGATTTTCTGTATTTAAATCAGGTAGCCCAAACAACCATCCGTTTTCAACCTCGTCTTGATTTGCCCAGTTAAAAATATCTTTTTTCTCATGGAACCAATCCGGCTTTTCTTGAATCCAAGGGTGTTGGTATCCTGTATGATTAACGACGATATCAAGAATAACCTTCATATCGCGTTTATGAGCTTCATCAACAATCTTTTTAAATTCATCAAGTGAGCCAAAATGTTCTTCCGTATCATAAAAATCTTCGTACCAGTAACCATGATAGCCACCTGGCTCGTTTTTATTGACCGGTGTTAACCATAAAGCTGTAAACCCCATATCCTTTAAATAGTCGAGCTTTTCAGTAATCCCTTGAAAGTCTCCACCATTATAGGCTTTAAGGTTATGTTCAAACACTTGATAATCATTGGTGGTATCGCCATTGTTAAATCGATCTACCATCATAAAATAAATGATTTCGTCCTGCCAAGCTCGTTCTTCTTTTTCAACTGCCTGCACGGATGCAACAGAATAAAAAAGAAGAAACGGTATTAGGAACAAACCAATTACTCGTTTACCCATCACCGCTTCCTCCTTTTCAAAGTCAAATATTATCCTTTTGTTCCTCCTGCTGTTAAGCCAGAAACAAAGTAACGTTGGAATGATAAGAATAGAATTGCGATCGGCACAGCGATTAGAACGGAACCAGCAGCGAATTCTGTAAATTCATTACCGAATTGGTCACTAATCAATTCGAATAAGCCAACAGCTAAAGTAAATTTCTCTTCACTACGTAAAAGTACGCGTGCGATAACGAAGTCACCAAATGGTGCAATGAACGTGAATAGAGCAACTACCGCGATAATTGGTCGAGCTAATGGCATAATAATCTGCCAGAAAATACGCAAATGACCTGCACCATCCATACGAGCTGACTCATCAAGATCCTTTGGAATCGTATCTAAGTAACCTTTCATTAAATACGTGTTCATTGGAATCTGTCCACCGATATAAATCAGAATTAAACCTAAATGCTTATCAATTAAGCCAGTCATTAATGCTAATACGAAAATCGCAATAAGAGCTGCAAAGTTCGGAATCATTTGTAGAATTAAGAAAGTCATTAATCCGTTTTTGCGTCCAACGAAACGATAACGTGAGAACGAATATGCTGTTAAACTCACGAGTATAACACTACCTAACATCGTTAGAATAGAAATTTTCAATGAATTCCAGTACCAATACAAATAGTTATTATTTTCAATGTCAAATAAATCTTTATAGTGTTTCAACGTTGCGTTTTCAGCAATGATTGATGAACCCGACAAACTGTTACCTGGGTTGAAAGATGAACCTACAATCCATAGGATTGGGTACAAAATAATAGCAAACATTAACAGTACAATTAAATACGAGAGTGTCAAACGAATGATTTTTTGCGTTTTAATATTCATATTACATCATATCCTCTTCTTGGAATGATTTTGTTCTTCTAAACTGCCATAACGCTACTGTAATTACAATTAATGATAGAAGCATTGTTACAGCAGCAGCCTTTGAGTATTGAGCAGACGTCATTGTTAATTCGTAAATCCACGAAATTAATATGTCTGTTCCACCGGCACTATTTTGTCCGGCAACTGCTGGGCCACCATCGTTGAATAAGAAGATAACGTTAAAGTTATTAAAGTTAAATGTGTATTGAGTGATTAAGATTGGTGCAATTGCGAACAACACTAATGGAAGTGTAATTGATCGGAATTTTTGCCAAGAAGTCGCACCATCAACCGTAGCAGCTTCATATAATTCATTCGGTATAGACTGCAATACACCTGTAGTCATTGCGAAAATGAATGGGAATCCTAACCACCCTTGAATTAAGATCAATGCTGTACGAGTCCAGAATTTATTAGTCATCCACGGTATGGGATCGATTCCAAAGGCTGCTAGTATGTCAAGATTTATCGCACCAAATGATTCGTTAAACATACCTGCGAACACTAAGATTGATACGAAAGCTGGTACTGCCCAAGGTAAAATAAATACAGTACGGATAATTGCTTTACCTTTAAGATCCTTTTGGTTTACTAAAATTGCTAATGCGATACCAATTGCTACCTGTAATGTAGTTGCACCAAATGTCCAAATTAATGTCCAACTTAATACTTTTAAGAACGTATCACGCCATAGTGGCATTGTTCCGATATCGATAAAGTTTTTCAAACCTACCCAGTCAACAAGCTTTGCTGGTGGTGAATGGTATAAATCATAGTTCGTAAAAGCAAGTAATATTACGAAAATGATTGGGAAGATAACTGTGAAGATTAATAAAATAAAGCCTGGTGTGATCATTAAGTATGGGAAACCGGCATCAATAACTGTTAAGTACTGCTCACGAAGCGTGTTAAGCTTATGTCCCATATCACGTTTTTTTCCATTTAAGTATGCATCTCGTAGGTTAAACAGTAGAAAGCCTACTCCTAAAATCGAAATGATAAGTGCCAGAATACCTTCAATTAGTAAGAAGATTGAGTGGTCACGTGGTACTTTCTCCCCTAGAGTAAACAGGCCCCATAAACCGATGTCTAACAGGTCTTTAAATACATATAAAAATGCACCTGTTAAAATTAAAAAGACTATTCCTTTTACGTATTGGCGATTATATAGCTGACCAACTCCAGGAATAATCGATAATCCAAGGGCCACTTTGCGGTGATTGGATTTGTAAAGTGTGTCTTCCATAATTAAGTCCCCTTTCAAGCATATCGCGAGGAAAATATTTTTTATTTTATTAGTCCGATTAGATGGTTCTAAGCGGAGGTTAGCATCCAACATGTTTAAGTAATGGATGGATGACAAACCTCCAGTTAGAACATTAATAAGGGTTGTTGGCAGCACCATTTGGTACTGCCAACACCTTTATTAATTAGTTAGAAGGATGGTTCGCTTCAATGTTTGCATTAATAGTAGCAACCGCTTCTTCTACTGCAGCCTTAGGCTCAGAATCTTGAAGAGCAACTAATTGTAATGCAGTAGCCATTGGTCCCCAAACTTCAGACATTTGTGGGATGTTTGGCATTGGAATTGCATATTGAGATTGAACTGCAACAGCAGCTGCACCTTCGTTCTCAGCAATAATTGGATCGTCGATTAAAGCTTTAACCGGAGGAATTTCACCAGTTAACTCAAAACGAATTTTTGCATTTTCAGCGTTTGTGATGTACTCAAGTAACTTAGTTGACCATTCAGGATGCTTCGTGAATGAAGTCAAGTGCCAGCCTTTAACACCCATGAATGTTGTTGGGTGCTCACCGTTTGGAAGTGTTGGCATTGGAGCAGCACCATAGTCGATACCAGCATCTTTAAGACCTTGGAATGCCCATGGACCATCCATAGTGTAAGCAACTTTACCTTCGTTCATAAGACCTTCCTTAGTAGAACCACCGTTTTCACCGATGATACCGTTAGGGAATAAACCTTCAGCATACCATTTTTGGATATACTCAGCACCTTGAACAGCGCCTTCGTTAGCTAAACCAACGTCTTTAGGATCTAAAGTACCGTCGTTGTTTTTGAATACATAAGCACCATAACCACCAAGGATTGCATGACCAAAGTAGTAGTTATCCCAAAGTGCTAAGAAACCAAACTTGTCAGTTCCGTTAGTGAATTCTTTAGAGAAATTGTAAAGCTCTTCGAAAGTTGCAACTGGCTCACCATCAACTAGAGCTTTGTTATAAATAAGGATTGGTGTTTCAGTTGCTTTTGGTAAACCATAAAGCACACCGTTATAAGTTTGTGCTGATAAAGAAGATTCTGTGAATGTGTCAAGAACTTCTTGGCCAGACTTAACTTCTTGAATTAAACCTTCAACTACAACTTGACCGATTTGGTCATGTGGAAGAGTTACGATGTCTGGGCCTGTACCAGCTGGTCCGTCAAGACGAAGTTGGTTGCGGATTTCTTCAGCCATACCTAACTCTCTGTATTCTACTTTAATTCCGAATTCTTCTTCGAACGCTTTAATAGCTGGCTCTAATGCCACGCCTTTTTTAGTGTCTTCCCAAACTACTAATTTTTCAGGCTTTTCTGGCATACCATCATCAGTAGTAGCCGTTTCATCAGTACCTGCGTTGTCAGTTGTTGTCTCTCCAGTAGCGTTGTTGTCTTGTGCCGGCTCTTCGTCTGGTCCACAAGCTGCTAACGCTCCTAGTACAAGAACCATGATCATCAATAATGATAGGATTCTTTTCAAGGTGACCCCTCCTATATAGAAAAAATATTATTTTGTGTTTTGCTCAAACGATTGCACATGCTACTAAAAATAAAAGGTTACTAGATTTGAATTTGCAAACGATTACAGTATGCATTCAAAAAAATAACTCTCGCATTTTTCGTATGTATGTGAAAACGGTTGCGCAAATTACATTTTTATATTACACCGTAAAAAAAGGTTTTGCAACCCTAATTTTTTTTGTTACGAAATTTGCCTTATTTTCAAGTATGGCGCCACATCCTTCTAATAAAGAGGATTTTAACAAGTCATAAAAATCTAAAAAATTTTGTTTCAAAGATTTCTGCTTACTCGTAAAAAGGACACAATTAAAAATCTCTCTTATTGATTTCTCATGTATTTATATTATGCTTTTGTTTTTATACGATATTCATCAGTTTGTGAATGAATTTTCGCAAGTAAAGTTATATTAAAATAGGATGTGTGGGGACGGTTCTTATTCTGCCATCGCAGAATAAGAACCGTCCCCATGTATCCTACAATGTTAATTTTTATTGAATTAAGTTATGAAACGGTTGACATAATGATAAAGATTGAATACGCTTTATACATTATAAACGAGGTGCAACCGGTTGCATTATTCATAAAACTGGATGCATTTTTTTGAAAGAGAGGAAAAGATTTTATGATCAAAGAAGCAATCTATCATCGCCCGAAGAATAATTTTGCTTATGCGTATGATAAAGAAACATTACATATTCGTATCCGTACAAAAAAGAATGATGTAGACACTGTTAACTTAATCCATGGAGATCCATATGAGTGGGCTGACGGTAGTTGGCAATACGAAACGGCTCCTATGAGTAAAACAGGACAGGATGGCTTGTATGATTATTGGTTTATTGCTATTAAACCACCATACCGTCGTTTACGCTACGGCTTTGAGCTTATTAGCGGCGATGAAACAGCAGTACTAACAGAAAAAGGCTTTTATGATGAAGTGCCTAACGATGATACAGCTTATTTCTATTGCTTCCCTTACATTAACCCTGTTGATGTGTTTCAAGCTCCTGAATGGGCGAAAGATGTTGTTTGGTATCAAATTTTTCCTGAGCGTTTTGGCAATGGAGACAAAAGTAATGACCCAGAAGGTGCTCTAGAATGGGGCAGTGCGGATCCAACACCGCAAAACTTCTTTGGTGGAGATTTCCAAGGTGTGATCGACAATATTGATTACTTAGTTGATTTAGGTGTGACCGGTCTTTATTTCACACCAATTTTCAAAGCATACTCTAACCATAAATATGACACGATTGATTATATGGAGATTGATCCTCAATTTGGCGATAAAGAAAAATTAAAAGAGCTAGTGCAAGTTTGTCACGATAGAGGCCTTAAAGTGATGCTTGATGCTGTGTTTAATCATAGCGGCTACTATTTCCCACAATTCCAAGATGTGTTAGAAAAAGGAGAAAACTCTCCGTATACAAATTGGTTCCACCTTTGGGATTTCCCAATTCAAACGGAGCCACGTCCAAATTATGATACGTTTGCTTTTGAAAAAAATATGCCTAAGCTTAACACAGAAAACCCGGAAGTTCGTGATTATTTATTAGAAGTAGGTCGCTATTGGGTTCGCGAATTTAACATCGATGGCTGGCGTTTAGATGTGGCGAATGAAGTTGATCATGCATTCTGGCGTGATTTCCGTAAGGCTGTTAAAGAAGTGCGTGACGATGTTTATATTTTAGGTGAAATTTGGCACGACTCTATGCCATGGTTACAAGGCGATCAATTTGACGCTGTAATGAACTATCCATTTACAAATGGCGCCCTTCGTTTCTTTGCAAAAGATGATATTCGTGCAGAAAAATTCAGCAATATTATCACGGAAGTATTGCATTCATACCCAGTTAACGTAAATGAAGTTCAGTTTAATTTACTTGATAGCCATGACACACCACGTATTTTGACCCTTTGTGGTAATAGTAAGGAAAAAGTGAAGCTATTGTACGTATTCCAGCTGTCATTCCTAGGTGCACCATGTATTTACTACGGTGACGAAATCGGCATGGCTGGTGGACAAGACCCTGGTTGTCGTGCGTGTATGATTTGGGAGGAAGAGCACCAAGACCGGGACATGTTCTACCATACTCAAAAGCTGTTAAAGCTTCGTAAAGAAGAACCTGCTTTCGGTAACAGAGGTACATTTGAGTTTGTCGAAGCGAACGATGAGTTGAATTATGTAGTATATCGTAAAAACTATGAGCAAGATTCAATTTACTTTGTTTTAAACAACTCAGATCGCGATATTGAAGCAACGTTACCACTTGATGTGAAAAATAAAACATTAACAAACTTATGGACTGGTGAATCACTATCAACTGCAGCTGATCAGTTAGTTGCACACCTTCCTGCATATGGATTTGCAATATATAAAGTAAATGATCTAGTAGGATAAACTAGAAGCGCACACTTCGTTTTTCGATTTTAAGCGCTGCATCAAAAAACACGTTAGGCTCGGATCTAGCGTGTTTTTGTGCTTTTCTAGAGTATTATTTACTGAGTGTCGGAGTAATCCTTACTTACACCCTATCTAAGACTATATCCTAACACATATAAAAGCTGCCTCAACGCTTGAGGCAGCTCCTTTTGGTGATTAGTTAGTTCTTCTATTCTCTAATTCTTCAATTGTTTCTACTTCATCTTCAAAAATCTCTGTCCCCATTAAGTATGAAATAACACGTGGTAATTGGATGTTTTCAAGTAATCCAACAAAATGATCTGCTCCTACTCCATATGCATATAATGGTACTTCAACACCAGAGTGGTTACGCGTGCCCCATGTGATGTAAGCGTGGTTAGATACAACTGTTCCTAACACGTTAGGTACATCGTAATACCCGTTCCAGTTTACAGAAGTGATTAACTCAACGTCATCCGCTGTTAAGTCAAACCCATAATACGGAGCCGTTACTTTGTTCACATGTAATAAATAAGCAGTCGTTAATTCAGGCTTATCTTTTGATGTACCAATAGCAACATCATAGCCAAATAAACGGAATAAATCTTTAACATTCATATAATTCTTGCTTTCCTCTTGATCAAGGAATAAATCAAATGCTACCATTTCGTTGCCTTGCTTAACAACCTTGTCAGCTAGATTAAATGTAACAGACATACCTTCAGCATTAATTGTTGCTTGCTTTGTTTTAGAATCATACTCAAGCTCACCATTCATTTGAGCAACTGCATCACGGATATGAATATAGTATTCACCATCAACTTCTTTACCATTTTCTAAAGAAATTTTTGTTGCGCTCTCGTGTAAGGCTCTTGCTACTGTATTATTACTAGCTTTAATGCTTTTTAAAACTTCAATATTATCAGCATAGCCGCCATGTGTTGACCCGATAACCATACCACCAGTTTCGTGGTCTCCTACAATGACAACTAATGTTTCTTTATCTTCTTTAGCAAATTCTAATGCAACATCAACAGCTTTTTCAAACTCTAATACATCATGGATAGCTGCAGTTGGATCGTTACCATGACCTGCCCAGTCAATTTGGCTACCTTCTACCATTAAGAAAAATCCGTCTTCGTCTTTTTGTAATACATCAATAGCGAATTCTGTCATGTCTGAAAGGCTTGGTTGTTCTTCGTCTACTCTATCAATTTCATATGTTAAAGCAGCTTTTGCAAATAACCCTAGTACTTTATTGCTTGATACGTCAGCCATTTCTGATTTTGTTGTTATGTAGTCATATCCAGCTGCTTTTGCTTCTTCTACAAGATTACGCTCTGGTTGCTTTCCACCCTCAGATTGTAAAGTGAACATATCTTGGCCACCACCAAGGATTACGTCAACATTATTAATATATTGTTGAGCAAGCGCCACTTCGTTCCCGCGAGATGCATCATGTGATACAAATACAGCAGGTGTAGCATGAGTAATGCGAGAAGTTGCAACTAATCCAGTCGCTTTTCCATCGTTACGAGCACCATCAAGGATTGAATCCGGCTCTGTTCCATCAGGTGTTACTGAAATCTTACCATTATCAGTTTTGTAACCTGTTGCCATTGCTGTTCCAGCAGCCGCTGAATCTGTAACGCTTGTATTAGCAGAATATGTTTTCATTAAACCTTTTACATATTTTTCAAAGCTTAATTCTTCGCCTTTGTAAAGTCTTGCTGCTGTTAAGTAGCTAGCACCTAATCCATCTGGAATCATTAAAATAACATTTTTAGCTGTCCCTTTTTCAGCTGCACTCGCTGCAGGTGAAAATAATGACATAATCAACACAAATGCTAAAACTACAATCTGAAGCTGTTTTAGTTTTTTCAAAATATTGTTCCTCCCTCTTAAATTCATTACTCTACTAAGTTACCAGCTAAAAGTTAATAGAATGTTAGGGTAATTTTAAGACTTTATAAACATTTGTAAATTTTTCTATAATTACCAAACGTCTTTACGAAACGCCTTAAAGTTAGCAAACGACGCTAATCCGTTTTATAATGAAACTGAGAGGATGTGAACACTTTGTGGCAGCAATGGATATATCGTTTATTTTTACTATGGTTTAGTGTTGGTGTTGTTCTTGTAGGTTTCGACCTTTTACCTCCGTACTTGGAATGGGCGAATCTCGTTTTCCTCGTATTGACTGGTGTGCTTGCTATCATTTATTTTCTAAAAAGCTTTGGCCTTGTGAAGGGCTGGATTATAAGCACCATTATTTTCGTAGTTTCAATGAGTGTCGAGCATATCGGTACAGTTTACGGTGTGTTCTTTGGGAATTACACATACAACGATGACTTTGGCTTAAAACTATTTGATGTACCGGTCGCGATAGGATTTGCTTGGTTAATGGTCATAGGATCTAGCCATGCGATTGTGGAACGTCTTTTTAGCAATAAGGCTGTTCTTTTAAAAATTTTAATCGGCGCGGGTTTATCTGTTGGTATGGATTTAATCTTGGATCCTGTGTCCGCTGTCGTTAAAGAATATTGGATTTGGAACCAAGGTGGACTATATTACGACATTCCTTTTTCTAATTTTGCTGGTTGGTTTGTGTTAGCGGCTCTGTTTTTTATAGTAGTTTATTTATTTCGTAGTGAGTCGCTGGACCTGGACTGGCAACGACGGTTGTTTACGGTGTATGTACTAGTGACATGTATGTTTGCCTTTATTGGATTATTGAACGGTTTATGGCTTGCATCATTTTTCTCCTCTGTTATACTCATCGTCTTGCTCGGAATGAGGGTCTTTTATGCTAGAAGCTAAAAAGGACGGTCTGTTTGAAAATCTATTTTTTATATATAATTCGTTTTTGCTGAAACGCTCTTTTGAAAAAATTCTCGTTCATGTTGAGGAAATGCCGAAGGCCCCTTACGTTTGTGTGCTCAATCACAGCTCGTGGTGGGATGGGCTGCTGTTGTTTCAGTTGAATAAAAAAATATTAGAAACGGATATGCATGCGATGATGTCGGAAAAAGGGCTACTGAGTTACCCTTTTTTCAGAAAGCTCGGAGGTTTCTCTATTAATCAGCAAAAGCCTAAAGATATTATTAAATCATTTTCTTATGCTAGTGCATTATTAGACGAAGGTCGCAGCGTAAGTATTTTCCCACAAGGAGATGAACGGCACTTAGAACAGCGTCCATTACAATTTCTACCCGGAATAGCCTATTTACTTGAGCGACAACCATCAGTACATGTTGTGCCTGTTTCGTTTTATTATTCGTTTGGTCATGTAAAAAAACCAAGTGCCTACGTTACAATTGGAAAAGCGGTCCATGCTAAACAGTTTTTAGCCGGTACACGCAAAGAGAATACATATGAACTGGAAGCACATGTCACCGAACAGCTAGATCATTTACGAGATATTGTGATCACTGAAAACTATGATTATTTCACGAGGCGTTTGTAATGAGTGTAATTGTTATGATTTATGTCGGGTTAGTCGGTTGGACTATTATCAATTCATTGTTTCTAGTTCCTTTCAGCGGACGTAATGATAGGAAGAGTAATAGTGCGAGTACCCCGGGGCGAGAGCGGTTTGTCGATCGCCCCCTTGTTTCTTTGCTTGTCCCGATGCGTAACGAAGAGGCGAATGTAGATGATCTACTTGAGTCGGTGCGTCAGTTAACATACCCAAATTTGGAAGTGCTGCTACTTGATGATCGCTCTACAGATGAGACAAATAAGTTATTACAGCAATCAGAATTTACAATTTTAAAAGGTGAGGAGCTTCCTCGAGACTGGATAGGTAAATCATATGCATGCCACCAGTTAGCACATCGTGCCAACGGAGACTATTTGCTTTTTATCGATGCAGATGTCAGGCTGCAACCTGATGTAGTAGAACGCGCACTTGACGTTTCGCAACATTATAATGCGGGCTTAGTGACAGGCTTTCCATCATTTCCTGTATCAACTTGGCTCAGCCGGCTACTTGTGCCAATGCAGCACTTTATTGTATTACTTCACTTACCCATATGGCTCGCAAATAAAAATATGTTTCCCGCAGCAACAGCTGCACACGGAGCATTCATGTTTTTCAAACGGAATGCCTATGAAGCGATTGGTGGACACGCGTCTGTAAAAAGCTCGCTTGTCGAGGATGTCCACATTGCTCGTAACATGAAGCATGCCGGTTATAAAGTTATGTTAGCAAATGTAAGTCGACATGTGGCGTGCCATATGTATAATTCAAACCGTGACACATGGGAAGGCTTTTCGAAAAATATTTTTAATGGTATCGGTCGGTCTTGGATACTAGCTATTATGTTGATTGGCTTTTACACGTTAGTTTTTGTTGGTCCTCTTCTGTTAGCTTTAATAGCGCCCTTATACGGCTGGATGGACCCCTTATATGGCTGGATTTATGTAGTGCCACTTTTACTAACAATTCTGCTGCGTGCGTTTGTAGATTGGCGCATGAATACCGGTGGACTTTCGTCATTTTGGTTTATCCCTTTTTCTGCAGCAGTCATGGTTATTTTACTAATAGTTGCAATGTGGCGCAGTATAAGAAAACAAGCGATAACTTGGAAAGGCCGCGAGTATTACTAAGGGATGATTTGTATTGAAGAGGTCATTTTAAGCGTTGCAAGATACGTGTGGGGCGTGTGGTTCAGATGTGAACCGAGAGTGCGTATTAATTTATGTTGCTGCTTATTTATAAATAACTTGATGGAGGTTTTTTAATGAAAGTCATTGTTATTGGTGCTGGTTTAGGAGGGTTATCGACGGCCATTACCCTTGCCAATTTAGGGCATTCTGTTGAGATTTTTGAAAAAAACGAACATGTTGGTGGCAAGCTTATGGAGGTTACTAGTAACAATGGATTTCGTTTTGACTTCGGACCTAACACCATCACGATGCCACAAATATTTAAGCAAGTCATTGAACAAACAGGCGAACGTGCGGAAGATTATTTTGAGCTAGTTAAATTAGACCGACATACACGAAATATTTTTGCAGATGGCACGAGCTTTGATTTTTCGAGTAATAAAGAAGTTATGTTATCGCAGTTGAAGTCGCTAGATCCTCATGGGTTTAAGAATTTAGAGCGGTTTTTAAGGGAGGTGCGTCAGCTTTATAACATTGCTGAGCACGAATTTTTCCCGAAAATCTTTTCATCTTTACCTGACTTTCTTTCACCGCGATTAAGCAGAGCTTTTATGAGGGTGCGCCCTTTTCAAACATTAGACAGCTTCTTTCGCATCTTTTTTAAAAACGAACAAGTTATTCAAGCCTTCAATCGCTATGCCACATACATTGGCTCTTCACCTTATTTAACACCGGCAACATTCGCGTTGATTGCTCATTTAGAGTTAAATCAAGGTGTGTATTATGTAAAAGGTGGTAATTATAACATAGCCCGCGGCTTTGAAAAGGTGGCCAAGAAGCTCGGCGTAAAAATTCACACCTCTACTTCTATTAAGGAAGTACTTGTGGAGAACCGACAGGCAGTGGGAGTTTTGTTGGAAAATGGTGAAAAAGTAGGGGCTGACGCCGTGATTGCGAATGCGGACTTGCTGACAACGTATCAACGGCTCATTCCGGAGGTCCACCGTCCAAGCTTTCCAGATAGTAAAATCTTTAAATATGATCCTTCGATATCCGCGTTTGTTATTTTGGCAGGCGTGTCTAAACAGTTCGATAAATTACTGCATCACAATGTATATTTTTCAAGCAATTATAAACGTGAATTCACTGAAATTTTTAAAGAAAAGATATACAGTGATGACCCAACGATTTACATTTGTAATTCTGCATTTACTGATAGCACGGCGGCCATTGAAGGCGGCTCAAACTTATTCATATTAGTAAACGCACCCGCGTTACGAAAAGAGAACGGTTTACAAGTGAATCCAGAACACTACAAAAACATCATTTACGATAAGTTACAGGAGCAAGGGCTCGATATCCGCTCACACCTTTCGTACGAGCGCGTTATTACACCTTCTGACATTGCTTCGAGCTTCGCCGCCTTCCGCGGCGCTCTATATGGCATATCATCGAACCACCGAACCGACGCCTTCTTCCGTCCAAGCAACGTGAGCCCCGATGTCCGCGGTTTATACTTCGTCGGCGGTACCACCCACCCCGGCGGCGGCTCACCGATGGTCACACTCGGCGGCTTGAACGTCGGAAAGTATGTCGATCGAAAGCACGGAAAGGTTGGGGTGAGGTGATGGGGTGTGCGGGCTGACTTTTTACTGTAAATCATTAAATTAAGGCACAAGCTTTCTTTAAGTCTTGTGTTTTTTCTTATTAATAAACTAAGTAATAATGATTAAATGCTAATCGTGCAGCACCATTACTTTTTCGGAGCATCCAAAGTTAAATAATATTTTGATGACGGGGGTATGAACTTTCTATTGTTTAACTCGATTATTCCGTTGTAACCATGCTTGCTCACACCAGGTTATGTATGATTTTGCCTGGTCTTCAATTGACCCAGAGAAAATATTCAGTATAGGGGACATTGTTAATAGTCTAGGGCTTTTTTGTTGTATGTCATAGTAGTATTTATAACTTGAGTATTGGTAATGATGTGGATTATAAACAACGTTGTGCCTTGTGGGGTTAAAGTGAACATAACTACTCGTTAATAATAACGATGAATTATCTATAACTTCTTTTGCAAAAAATCGTTTCTCATATAGAGGTCCTTTTCGGTTATATTGTTTATTGTAGTAGTTTGAGTATTGTTTTTTTATCTGTCCTATGAGGTTCGAAATGTGGTAATGTGGGGTTTGAATAATTAGATGAAAGTGGTTTCTCATTAAACAATATGAACAAATAATAACGTTATGTTTTTTAGTAGATAAATATAATATATTCAAAAATCTATAGTAATCCTCCTCTGTTTTGAATAAGTATCTTTCTATCGACCTACTTGTGATGTGATAAAAACTCATAGGTTGATACAACCTTGGATTTCTCGGCATTTTTATCCCTCCTTTGCATATACATTTTAAAAAATAGTTAGTATTTTGGCAATATTAGTTAACGATTTGTCAAAATATATATAAAATTGTCGGTGCCTGGCACCGACAATTGACGACAAATTATGCACCCTTGATATTACTAGATTGTTACAACCCTCATTTTTGAGCGTGCCAGGCACCTACAAACCTCGACTTCAAACAACATAATTCGACATGAAAAGCCCCATAATTTTTATCATTTAATGCTAGAAACTCTACCAAATATCGTCATAACGTTATTTTTTCTTAGAATTCCGTTAGTAAAATGTAATATCGCTCAGATTACCATAAAAAACACAAACACCCCACGGATGTTTGTGTTTTTTCAAGTTCGCTGCCAATTCAACTCAACCACGCCCCTAAAACTGGCTAGTTGCAATCCACCTATCTTTCGTTTATCTCTGTGCTTTCAAAAGTTATAACCCAGTCACACTCCTACATCTGCGCCAACAACTTCGCTTTCGTTGCTGAGCTAACGAAGTTGCGGTTAGAGAAGACATTGTAGTGGTTTTTGCGTATCTCATCTAAGATAGAACGGTAGAGAATACCAGCTCCTTTGACTGGTGTGCGTGAATATAACGGATATTCACCTAAATCTTCAAAGCTCTGCGCGTATAACTCCTCTGCGATATTAGCTAGGTGCTCCCATACGTGCACAAATGGGGCATTTACCACGCGAGAATGCAAATCTCCTTCGCTGTATCGGTACTGTAACGAAACATCCTTTGGTATATACACGCGACCTCGTTCTAAATCTTCTCCGATATCGCGTAAAATATTTGTCAGTTGCATTGCTAAGCCTAGTTTGATGGCACTTTCTCGTAGTCTATCAAATTTCCCAGGAGCGAGAACTGGCAATAGCATTAACCCTACCGTACTAGCAACGTGATAGGAGTAATCAAGAACCTCATTTAGCGTTTCATATTCTTTTTTTACTAAATCAAAGCTTTGGCCTTTAATCATGTCATGAAATGCTTGTTCATTCATGTCATATGATTGAAAAACATCCTGCAAAGCTACCCACATGACATTGTCGTTCGGTAGCTGGCCTGAAAGAAATGTATTAAAGTCGTGTTCAAATTGTTGCAACCCTTCTAGTGGCTGCTCACCCTCATCGACAATATCATCTACTGTACGGCAAAAAGCGTAAATGGCCCATACAGCTCGCTTTTGTTTCGCAGGTAAAAAAGAAAATGCTTTATAAAATGTCTTTGAATTCTCTTTAATGATTGCCTCGCAAATATCATAAGCATGTTTTAACTTATCCAAATTCCCACTCCTTTCGTAAGAAACTTTATCGGGTCGGTCCCACACGACTTATCGTTATATACCTACCCCAGCATACGACTTATCGCTATCAACTTACTCCAACCTACAATATCCGATTATATTCCTACCCCAGCATACTTCTTACCGGTTATCTACTTATTTCGGCGTATTGCTGTTGAATACTCTGACTATATTTTGAAGCTTCCTCCGCACATAGCATCGCGCCTTGCATTACAATGGGGATGCCTCCTCCAGGGTGAATCGAGGCACCGACTGCGAATAAATTGTCAATGTCATATGGCTTCACTTGTGGGCGAAATACGCCTGATTGAAAGAGAGTTGGTGCAATGCCGAAGCTACCGCCAGCAAACAATCCATCGCGAGCCGAATCTTGAGGGGTACGCACCTCAAGCCATTCTATTGCACCTCGTAAGCCAGGAAAGCCTTTTGTTTCAGCTTCTTGTAAAATTTGATCAACTAATCTATCCTTTTGAGATTCCCAATCTATATGGTCACCTGATGGAACCGGCACAAGCATATACATGACACCTTTGCCCGCTGGTGCTAGGCTGTCATCTATAATCGAAGGATGAAACGTATAAAAAGATGGATTTTCAGGTATTTGTTTTTTTATAAAAATATCAGTCATCGTCTGTTCAAAGTTGTCCGGCAAGAAGAATTGATGTACGTTGTTATCCTTGTAGACTTTATCAATCCCCATGTATAGAAGTAAACATCCTGATGATGGGGTGAACTTCCGCTCCGAACCTGAACGTTTTTTCAATAGTTTACTTGCAATTGGAAAATCGCCGTTCAATATAACACTATCAAACTCATAAAGTCGATTATCACTCACGACGCCTGTCGCGACATCCCCTTCAACGACGACTTCATCTACTTGTGTTTTAGTGTAAATGATTGCTCCTTTTGCCTCAAGTGTATCGTGCAGTACTTTCACGAGACTTGCATATCCACCTTTTACATAGTAAATGCCGTGTGCATGCTCACTATAAGAGATTAAGTTGTACATAGCAGGAGTGGCATAGGGATTTCCACCAATATAAAGAGTTTGTAATGAATATGCCAGTCGTAATTGTTCATTATCAAAGTAACTTTTTAGAAATTGATCTGCTGTTTGGTATGCTTTTAGCTTAAGCATCGCTTTTAAGTTTTTTGTCGTCCAAAAATCACTTTTACGAATAAATTGCTTTTTTAAAAAAGCTGGGTGACCGATAGAAAATCGCTGTTCCATATCTTTCATAAAGCGACTAAACCCATTACTTTGACCTGGAAACACTCGCTCTATTTCAGCAAGTTGCTCATCAAGGTTGGCTCTTTTCGTAAAAGTATTACCGTCGGCAAATTGAATAGAGTACAATGGGTCACACGCTTGTAACGAATATTGATCTATAGATACACCCGCTGCCTGTAAAATATCTCGAAGCATGTCAGGTAGGAGGACAATAGTAGGGCCTTGATCAATCCGATATCCTTCATGTTCAACATAGCGTAACCGTCCACCTAACCTATCAGACTTCTCAAATATCGTAACATCATACCCTTTTTCTAGGAGTAACAAACCGGTTATCATACCACCGACACCGCCTCCGACTATCCCGACTCTCATATGCTCACCCCATTCCACATTAAATTGCGGCTGATTTTTGTGCCGGTAACGCTGGCACTATAAGTGTTTCTTTACCGTCTTCGCCTAATATACCGTTCGTTGTTATTCTTGCAGATTCAAGAATAGTAGGAAGTCCGCTACCAGGATGTGTGCCACCACCTACAAGCCAGCAATTTTTTAGCTCTTCAAATTTATTGTGAGGGCGGAATGCCATCATCTGCGATAAGTTATGACCAAGGTTAAAGGTTGCACCTTGATATACATGAATATCATGCTGCCAATTAAGCGGCGTCAATATTTTTTCGACTTCAATATGCGCTTCAAGGTTTTTAAATTCCGTCCGCGCTTCAATCGTATCTAGCACTAATCTACGAAATGCTTGTTTATGCGTCTCCCAATCTAGTTCGCTAAAGTTGTTTGGTGCGGGTGCTAATATATATAGGCCGGACTTGCCTGGAGGTGCCAATGTTGAATCCGTTACAACTGGATTTTGAATATAAATCGACAGATCATCTGGAAGCTCCATGCTACCTGTTATTTTTTCTACAAAAGTACGATAATCTTTAGAAAAAACAATCGTATGGTGCGGCAACTCGTATTGCTTATCTAGACCGACATACATCATAAATGTCGAACATGAATACTTTTTCTTCGCGAGCTTTTCTGGTGTATATTTCTTCAGTACACCTGGTTCAACTAGATTTGTCATCACATGGGCAAAGTCACCATTTATTACAACTTTGTCTGCTGCCACATTCTCTCCATTTTCTAGACAAACACCTTTCACGACGCCCTTTTCAATCCATAGCTTGTCGACACCATTATTTAAATGTATTTTCCCACCATACTCTTCCACTACTTTAGCCATAGCATGTGGTAGTTGATTTACCCCACCGATTGGGTGGTAAATTCCATATGCGTGTTCCATATATGATAAAATAGAGAAAGCACCAGGGCATTCCCATGGACTCATGCCTAAGTATTTTGACTGAAATGTAAATGCGAGCTTTAAGTTTTCATCTGTAAAAAAGTCACTTAATACATCATATAGACTCTTTGTTAAGGACAACTGTGGTAATGCTTTTAACACACGTGGTGACACATATGATAGTAACGATTCCATGCGTGATTGCAAAATAGGCGTTAAGCGAGCCATTTTCTTTTCTGTTTCTTGTAAAAATTTTTCGTAACCGGCTCCGTTTCCTGGAAACAGTTCTTCTATTCTAGTTTTCATCTTCTCTTGATTTCGTGTCATTACAAGAGAAGAATTTTCAAAATGCAGTTCATACATATCTACTAATTCTTTTAAATCTAAATAATCATGCACACTCCGTCCACTCGCTTCAAATAATTCCTCGACGATATGAGGCATACTGAGGAAAGTGGGACCAACATCAAACGTAAAATCACCGAGTTGAAGTGCGGCATTACGTCCACCTATGTAAGGTTGTTTTTCATATACATCGACTTGATATCCCTGACTTGCCAGTAACATTGCTGCTGCTAATCCCCCTGGACCAGCTCCCAGCACGACTATTCGACTTGTCATACTTACGCCCCTCTTCGTTATACAATAGTTATACAAATATTGTACATTAAAAAAATTAAAAACACCAATATAATCTCTCACATTTAGAAAATAAAAAAGTGACACTGTTTCAAAAAATTGTAAGGACATGATGAGTTTATTACTACAGCATACGTCTAAACTTCCAAATACGTATGCTATCCAGCTTAACCATACATTTCAATAGCGCAAGGCTCTCGTCTTACAATACCCTAGAAGGCTTTAATTTAAAGCATACTTCTCTAAACACAAAAAAAGGACGACGCATCGCCCTTTTAAATAAACCTTATTCTACCACATTTTATTTGAAACCTATTATGCTAAGACATTTATTCGAATCATCCTATTATGCTAAGACATTTACTCGAATCGTACCTACTATGCTACAACATTTATTTTTATGAAACACACATTTCTAAAGCATTTATTTTTATCATACCTACACTATTCTACAACATTTATATTATATTCCTTGAACCATACGTGAATTTGACCTAAGTGTGCAATTAGTTGCGGACCTGTCATGAGCTGCCCAAACCATGGAACTGTAAAGGCATTACCATTTGATTGTATGATGTCTTTTAATTGCTTGTGATCTAAAAATTCGTAAAGCGCAGAGTTTTTATCCTCTAATAAGCCGTTAACCCACTTTTTTACCGCTTCAGTGTAAGCTGGGTTGTGTGTTTTCGGGTACGGGCTTTTTTTGCGATACAGGACATCATCAGGTAAGATTCCTTCTAAAGCTCTGCGAAGTATACCTTTTTCACGGTTACCGTGCATTTTCATCTCCCATGGAATATTCCATACGTATTCAACTAGACGATGATCTGCAAACGGAACACGCACTTCCAAACTAGCTCCCATACTCATACGATCCTTACGATCTAACAATGTAGTCATAAACCATTGCATATTTAAATAAAATAACTGCCGACGAAACGTTTCAAGCTGAGATTCGCCATCTAACACAGGTGTCTCTTTTATTGTTTTGTCATACTTATCTTTTACATATTCATGAATATTGAGCTTCTTTTGCCAGCTATTCTGCAGTAATTGAACACGCTGATCGGTTGAACGCATCCATGGAAATCCGCCACGTTGCAAATCTTCTGGACGATGAAACCACGGGTATCCTCCGAAAATTTCATCGGCACACTCACCTGATAAGCCTACGACGAAGTTCTTTTTAATTTCATTGCAAAACCACAACAACGATGAATCCACATCCGCCATGCCCGGTTGGTCACGAACAAGAACGGCTTCATGTAAGTAATCTGCTAACGCTTGCTGTGTGATCACCGCATTATGATGAACTGTTTGAAACTCGTTTGACATTTTCTCTATCCACGGAGCATCTGAATTAGGCTGAAAGTCATTCGCTTTAAAGAATTTGTCATTATCCTCGTAGTCTATTGAATACGTGTGAAGTGGCCCTTTCCCTTCATTTGCAAAAACATGTGCGGCTATGGCCGTAATGGCACTCGAATCCACACCACCAGACAAAAATGTACAAACTGGCACGTCTGATACAAGCTGGCGTGTGACTGCATCTTTCACTAAAAATCGAACTCGTTCTGTCGTTTCATCTAACGAGTCGGTATGTTGTTTACTTACAACATCCCAATAGCGCCATACTTTAAAACCAGATGTCTTAGAAAAACTCATCGCATGTGCAGGGCGTAACTCTTCTATTCCACGAAATAAACCATGCCCAGGCGAACGAGATGGCCCAAGCCCAAATATTTCTGCTAAACCTTCATATCCTACTTCCGACTTTACATCTCGATGTGCTAATATCGCTTTTAATTCAGACGCAAACAATAACTGTCCATCTGACTTTTTATAAAACAATGGTTTTACACCTAAGCGATCACGAGCTAAAAATACTTTTTCTTGCTTTTCATCCCAAACGGCAAAAGCAAAAATTCCATTTAAATAGTCCACACATTGCTCCTGCCACTCTATATATGATAATAGTAGCACTTCTGTATCTGAGTGCCCTTGGAATGTATAGCCGCGTTTGCGAAGCTCTTTACGGATGTCCTCTGTATTGTATAGCTCTCCGTTGTAGCAAATGGTGTAGGAAGTTGAGAGCTTATCTCGCGTCATCGGCTGCTTACCACCTGCAGGGTCTACTACGATAAGTCGTTTATGACCGAATGCAGCGTGAGTCGTTGTCCACGTATTCGTATCATCTGGGCCACGTTTAGTAAGAGTTTCGGCCATCTTATTTAGCTGTGGGTGCTCATGAGTTAAATTTTGATTAAAGTCGATCCAGCCAGTTATGCCACACATATATATCAACTCTCCTTTGCATTCGAAAACATATATATATAACTATGCAAACTAAGCTTTTCCCATGAACGAAAATATAACATGAATGAAACATGTTGTTTTTGGTAAAAAAGAGAATAAGTCCTACACATCGCATCGCAAGATCAAAACATATAATATTTGAGGTGACCACCAATGAATTCACAGCATAGATCAAGCATGCGCCAGGAGCAACCTCGCGCCTATACGACAGGGACAGTAGAGTTTATTAATGATGAGTGGATTTTTTTTGATGAAGAAACAGATGAGGCATTTCTTTTGGAGGATATCGCCCATGTTCATATTGAAGTATTAAAAAATGGGTGGTTAAAAGGGGAGTTAAAGGAAAAAGGAAGAGTCATTTTAGCTAAGTCGATTTATCGTTTACAAAATGGAGATATGGTACGTATTCAAAAAGCACTGCTACATAGCTATGATTGCTGGCTTGAGCAGTTAGATGATTCGACTTTTTATCAATTCATCTCTTCTTTAAATCAACTCGGCTATTCAATGTATGATTGTATATACTGTCATAATCAGCTTCTGTATAGCCAAACGCCCAAAACCGGACGTGGAGTTAATTTTTTAATATTTGATAATGAGGAATCGATTTGCTCCATGCACCATCATTATAATTTTAATGAATCCCCTCCCATTATACGATTTGAATTTACTGAAAGTCATGGTCATCGTATGCTAAGAACCATTTACAACTGGAACGATGACGGTATTGAAGATTCAGGATGAGCTTACATATAGCTCATCCTGAAATGTTTTTTTACGGCACTATTACATGAAAAAATTGAACAGCTTCATGTTCTTTCAATGGCTTCTGAATATGAAAGCCTTGTGCATAATGACAGTGTAGGCTTTTAAGCTGTTGCATTTGCTCCGAAGTTTCTACACCTTCTGCCACTACCTTTAAAGCCAAGCCCTCACCCATCGTGATAATTGCTTGAACGATTGCTAAATTAGCAGGATTCGTTTGTAAGTTCTGCACAAATGATTTATCAATTTTAAGCTTGCTAATAGGTAAGTGTGGCAAATAACTTAGTGATGAATACCCTGTCCCAAAATCATCTACCGACACACGTACTCCTATTTTTTTCAGCTCCATCATTACCTTTACACTCTGGTCAAGGTTACTCATCATCGTACTTTCAGTTAACTCTAAAATTAAATACTCCGGTGCTAACTTTGTAGTTTGTAACACTTCTTTTACTTCTGATGGAAAATTAGCGTTTTGAAATTGAAACGCTGATACATTTACTGAAATGACAAGATCGGCATACCCTTGTTCCTGCCATCGTTTCGTTGTAAGGCACGCTTTCTCGAGCACCCAGCGACCTATTTCTTGAATAATACCTGTTTCCTCCGCTAACGGAATAAAATCACTAGGCGGCACAACACCAAGTTTAGGGTGCTGCCAACGAACAAGAGCTTCATTCGCGATAACTTTTCCCGTTTGCATGTCGACAAGCGGCTGATATACAAGAAATAATTCATTATATGATAGAGCTCGGCGTAAATATTTTTCCAACTCTAATCGTTGCTTCGCCTGCTTACTCATCTCATCTGCAAAAAATTCAAAGCGATTTCCACCATTAGCTTTTGCTCGATTCATAGCTACCTCTGCGTTTCTAAAAAGACGGCGCACATCTTCTCCATCTGCAGGAAACACACTTACGCCTATACTAGCTGTTATGAAAAATTCATCCTCTTGAAAAATAAGAGGCTCTGCAATTTTTTCCAAAATAGCGTTACAAACGATCGTTATGTTTTCTTCTCGCTGCTTCGACGCAACATTTTTACCAGCTAATAAAACAATAAATTTGTCGCCACCAAATCTCCCAAGCTTACTATACTTAGGCAGTACACCTTGCATACGTGTTGCGAGTATTTTTAACAGTTGATCGCCGACACTATGTCCTAAACTATCATTAATAAGCTTAAAACGGTCCATATCAACAAACATGACAGAAAAGTGATCTTTTTGCTTAATACGTTTACTAATTTCTTCTTCAAAACACGTTCTATTCGGCAGCTGCGTTTCTCTATCATAATAAGCTAATTGTGTAATTTTCTTTTTATTAAGGGTTTGTTCCGTCACATTTCGTACTATTGCAAACACACCAATTTTATTTGAGTTTACTAAAATTGGTACATACTTCACTTCTAAATATAAATATGTATCTTTCTTTAACTCGAGATCAATTTCGTAAGACTGTTCTTTTCCAGCTAGCGTTCTTAAAAAGTGATTTGTCACGCGCTTTTTCTCTTTTTTAGGGATAAAATCAAGGATAGACTTACCAATGATCTCATCCGCACTCATGTTGATTAAGTCCTCTACAGATTTGTTAACACTTGTAATTGTTCCTTTCACATCAAGTGAAAGCACAGCATCCTTGTTATGCTCAAATAAAGACTTAAACATTTGCTCTGAAATGTCATCTTGATCTTCTAGTTTCATATAGGAAGCAGTTTCGTCAAACACTGAAAAAGCTATGTGAATACTATTCTTCCAGTCTTCTAGTTCAAATTCGTTAACAACTGCTTGTGGCAATTGAGTCATTATATAATCGCGTATAATCGAACCTTGGTGATATTTCTTAGATGGTGTATATACTTGCACAAATGTACTTGAGCTCTTTTTAAAAATCTGCTGGTGATTTTGTAGAAACTCACGTAACGCGTCTTGAGATGAGTAAATTATTGTTTTCGTCCACATCATTCTTACCACCGCTTTTTTATAAAAACATATTGAAATCCCTTCTATAACAATATCACATTTAATACTGTAAAAAAGGTTTTTAACAAAATGTTACGTTTATTTCCTTTTATATGGAAGTGATTTCGTGTATTTCGTTTTGATGATATAAACTGGTGCTTTCGCTGTAATTAGTTTTGAATATATAGATTGGTCTTTTCGTTGTAATTCGTGCTGAAGATATAGATGGGGGGTTCGTTGTAATTTGTTTTGAGATATAAATTGGTGTTGTCGTGTTAGACTCGTTGTAAAAAAATTACTGAGTATGTTGAAAAAGCGGGTAGATGGTTCAAATTGTAACAACTTCAATCAAAGCAGATGCCCCTCTCCTTGTCTAATGTACGTCCCCGTTTGCATAAATCTTTCCCTCTACATTGTAAACGAAAAAAAGCTACCAAATAAGTTGGTAGCGTGCGCACTTAGAACCAGTTGAAACCAAGTGGTAGGCTGAAGCCTAAATATAATACAACCACAAAAACAACAATCAAATGAATCCATGCAATCTTTGTATCTTTGCCTTTTCTAAGGCGTGCAATTAACATCTCAGCTGCACCAATAACCCAAATCCCAACAAGCGCTTTAAAGTGATACAATGGTGGAATTTCATAGACTGCCATATATAACAGAACACCTGTTACAATAATGACTAAGTACATAACACGCAAAGCTATTAGGATAGCCTTTGGTTTTTGACCACGCTTAAGTGCCGGCACTGCGACAAGTAATAAGATGAGTGCAAGAACCCATGCTGTAATATGAGTATGTGTCACTGTTTCTCCTCCTAGTAATAAATATTATCAAAACAATAATATCATGTTTTGTCCTAAACAAGAAATATTTTCATTCTCATTAAAGAGTTTCATAAGTTGCTGCAAACGCTTTAATTTTTATTGATGTTATTGGCTCTGTAAGCTATTGTAAAGAGAGAAGGAATTCATCTAATTGGAGGGGATCTGTTTGACTAAAACAACAGACATTATTCAGCAAACCGAAAAATTTGGCGCCCATAACTACCATCCACTCCCTATTGTTATTTCACAGGCTGAAGGTGTATGGGTAGAGGACCCTGAAGGGACCCGTTATATTGACATGTTAAGTGCGTATTCTGCCGTTAACCAAGGACATCGTCATCCGAAAATCATTCAGGCCCTTAAGGATCAAGCAGATAAAATTACGTTAACATCACGGGCGTTTCATAACGACCAACTTGGTCCATGGTATGAAAAAGTAGCACAAATTACGAAAAAAGATATGGTTCTTCCTATGAATACAGGCGCTGAAGCTGTTGAAACAGCTGTAAAGGCTGTACGTCGTTGGGCATACGATGTGAAAGGTGTTCCTGCTGAGCAAGCAGAAATCATTGTTTGCGAAGAAAACTTCCACGGTCGTACTATGACAGCCGTTTCTATGTCATCGAATCCGGAATATAAGCGTGGGTTCGGACCGATGCTACCTGGTATTAAGGTAATTTCTTATGGAGATACAGATGCTCTACGTAATGCTATTACAGCTAACACAGCTGCTTTCATCTTCGAACCGATCCAAGGTGAGGCTGGTATTAACATCCCTCGCGAAGGCTTTTTGAAAGAAGCTTATGACATCTGTAAAGAAAACAATGTTTTGTATGTTGCTGATGAAATTCAAGCAGGTCTTGGTCGTTCTGGAAAAATGTTTGCTTGTGACTGGGAACAAGTTGAGCCTGATATGTTTATTTTAGGAAAAGCGCTTGGTGGCGGTGTATTTCCAATCTCATGTGTAGCAGCTAACAAAGATGTTCTAGGTGTGTTTAATCCAGGTTCACATGGCTCAACATTTGGCGGAAACCCGCTTGCATGTGCTGTATCCATCGCGGCACTTGATGTATTAATTGATGAAAAGCTTGCTGAGCGTTCTTTAGAGCTAGGCAATTACTTCCAAGAAAAGCTTCGTGAAATAAAGAATCCAATTATTAAAGAAGTAAGAGGAAAAGGTTTATTTATTGGAGTAGAGCTTACAGAGCCTGCACGTTCGTATTGCGAGCAGCTTAAAGAAAAAGGATTGCTATGTAAAGAAACACATGAAAATGTGATTCGCTTTGCACCTCCATTAATTATTTCTAAAGAAGACTTAGATTGGGCGATTGACAAAATAAAAGAAGTACTTTAGTTTATATGTACAAAAAGTCGCTAGCGTTTTCTCGCTAGCGACTTTTCTTATTTAATTTGTAGAAGAAGCTCGTTCAATAATCGCATCACATTTTACAATCATGACACTTAATTCCTTCATTAAATCAATGTCATAAAAATTTGTTACCTTTTTGCCGTTTGCGTCAAGAAACACGCGCACATTTGGACGCTGCGGCGCTAGCTTATTATAGCCAACGACGACACCCATCTCACCTGTATTTAATAGGACGGTTACGCCGATTGGATAGATGGCAACAGACTGCCTAAATGCTTCAATAACCTGTCGATCGTATTTTGTATAGCAGTAGCCCCATAATATTTCCATCGCTTCATGTGGTAGCATACCTTTTTGACGAATAAGCTTATCAAACTGGTTCGCAACCGCTACTATTCTCGCGTGCAAATGAATGTCTTCATTTTTCAATCCACGTGGGTAGCCTGTCCCATCCACATTTTCATGATGCTGGTATGCACAATGTGATATCACAAGATGTAAGTCATGCACCTTTCGCAGCATTTCAAAGCCATATTCAGTGTGCTTTTGAAGTAACTCTTTTTCTTCAGCATTTAACTTTTCTTTTATTAATAATTTATGTGGTAACTCTAGCTTACCGATATCATGAAATAAAGCACCGAGTCCTAACAAGTTTAGTTCTTTTTCGTTTATCCCCATATATTTGCCTATTGATAACGAGTAAAGACATGTATGTAACGCATGCTCAAACAATGAGTCTTGATTAACTTGTAAATGAGATAAAAGATTTAATAGATTTTTAGAGGCTCTTAATTCCTGAAGAATTTCTTGCACGGAATTTTTAACTTGATGGACACCCTTGACTCGGGCTAACGCATGACTATTCCCACTTTTGCCTTTTGCAATAAGGTCAAACACATTGGTGAGGGTTGATGTTGTTTTTAACCTTAGCTCTTGCGATATGTTATCCTCTACTTCAAGATTTTCAGTGACCTCTGACTTTATGTATATATGACTAATCTTCTTGCTTTTTAATCTATTAATGAAAGCTTCGTTCAGTACTGTACCACTATTGAGAAGTATCCTGGCATTTTCATCATAAATCGGTTTGGCTAGCTCTAAACCTACTTCACAATTATAAATAGATACAAGTCTCATATGCTCATCCCCTTTAGCACAACATAGCAATAGGTGCCTCTTATAAAGGCACCTACAACAAGACTTTATACTTCATTGTAATATATTTAAATAGAATACGTCTAGCTGAATATCATTATCAGTTCTGAATTTTATTAATAAGGGACCCTATTCCTTCAATAGTAATCTCCATTACATCACCTGGTTGTAAGAAGCGAGGTGGTTTAAATCCTTTCCCGACACCCGCTGGCGTGCCTGTTGCAATGATGTCCCCCGGTTCAAGTGTCATCCCTCGCGAAATGACAGATATAATATGAGGGATATTAAAAATAAATTGTGATGTATGGCCGTTTTGGCGTAGCTCTCCATTTACTTTTGTTTGAAGTTGCAAATGGTGAGGATCTGGAATCTCTTTCTTTGTAACAATCCATGGACCCATCGGACAAGATGTGTCCAAGCTTTTTCCTAATAAAAATTGTTTATGACGGTCTTGTAAATCTCGAGCCGTAATATCATTTAAGACAGTATATCCAAACACATAATCCATTGCATCCTCTTCAGAAATTCCTACCCCTTTTTTTCCAATAATAACAGCGAGCTCTCCTTCGTAATCTAGCTGACTTGTTACACCGTTGTGGTGGAGCACTGTTTCATTCGGACCAATAACCGTAGTAGGAGCCTTTGAGAATAACATAACATGCTTAGGTATATCAGCTGCGCTGCCCATCTCAATAGCGTGGTCACGATAGTTTTTCCCCACACAAAAAATATTTTTTCGTGGTCTCGTGATGGGAGCTAGAAGCTGCACATCTTCAATTGGTAGCATATAAACTTCATTTGCACCTTGAATTTCTTCAATAATTCTTGCTACTTTTTCGAGAAAACTATTCCCCTTCTCGATGTTCGATACCATATCTAACTCTATTGTTTCTGTTTTTAAAATAGCTTTTTCAGCTAACTCTAAATCTACAACATAGCTATCATTGTACACACACCCACAAAATACTCGTTCTTTGTATTGACCTGTCAGTAGCTTCATGAACATCCCCCTAGTAATCTAATCTTTATCATCATACTATTCAACATCATCATTTATTTTTCCTTTTTAAAAGATCGGAAAAGCCCAGTACATTATTAACGATGAGCCCACGCTAGACCGTCCATCAAAAAAGGCACACCCCTGCAACAGAGTGTGCCTGTCATCGTCATCATGACTCTTCGTTCATTATTTCTAGCACCAAATAACTTGGATTAATAAGTTGATTGCCATCCACATCTGTTATCGTATCATGGACAACTAACACAAGCCGCGATTGATCTTCCCATTTGCTTGGGTCTAGTGTCAATGTGATAGATTTGTCGCCAACTAGTTCAAGTGTATAGCCATCCTGTACAATATTTGTATTTAGTGGTGCTTCTGCTGTTTTTAAAGAATCATCAATGATATATACAAATGAATCTAAATCAATAGATTCCGGATCAAGTACATTCGAGAAATTAAGTTTTACTATGTTATTCGTTTCTGTCACTTTGAATGATTCATACTCTTCCCCGAAAAAGTTGTAGTTATCTGGCAAAACATAAAAATGAAATTGCACCGGGTCGTCTACATCATATTCATAGCTTGTGTCACTCGAGTAGGTCACGTCAGACATATCAAGAGTAAACGTGTTGCCTAGTGCATCATCAATGTGAACAGCTATGATGCTCCAGACACCCGTTTCATCGTCTTGAGGAGATATACTTGTCCCCCAAATGCCGTCACCCTCATCCTGTAACATTAACTCTTTTTCTACCGTGCCATTTATTATTACTGTTACTTTCGCTTCTTTAATTTGAACATCATGCTCAAGATGAACGTGTAAATTGGTTTCTTTTTTCATGATAGGTCTTATAAAATCAATGACGTTTTGGAAGTCCAAAGATTTATCTAGCCAGACCATCTTGTCTCCGAGCTGTGGTTCGCTCGTAATTGGTGGCTCGACATTTGTCACTGTTACATATACAGTAGCGGTGTATTCGCCATCTTCTGTTGTCGCTATTATCTGAGCTGTCCCAGCCGAATGAGGCGTAACAGTTCCATCCCTATCAACTGTCACAACAGCTTCATCGCTAGAACTCCAATTCACACTCTGATTGGTAGCATTGTCAGGGTATATAGTGGGCACTAGTGTAAACGGATCGTCATCAACAGATAGTTTAAGTGTGTCTGTATCAAATTCGATCCCTTCGACAGGTACATACACAATATCTTCTAAAACGGTAACAATAATAGAGGCCGACACACCAGCGGATGAAACTGAAATTTCTGCAGTTCCAGCTGATATCGCCGTTATTTTGCCGTATTCATTTATATCAATAATGTTAGGATCACTAGATTCCCAGACTATATTTTGATTTGTAGCATACATAGGTGTGAAAATGGGTTGTAAATATTTTGTTTGCCCCTTGTAAATTGGCAATTGTATATCTCGAATTTTCAGCCCTACAATTTCTACATTTTCATTAGATGGCTCTGTCTGAAATTTAACACGTTGAGGAGTAGTGTAAAAACTCCATTCTTCACCTAACCCTAACGAACCGACAGAATCTAGGCCCCACGTATAAACGTGTCCATTTTCTGTTAAGGCTACAGCATGTTGGTGCCCGGCATCAACAGCACGTATTTTTTCACCTTGGAAATCTATTTTAACAGGCGTGTCGACGTTAAAACCTATACCTGCCCCTAGAATAGAATTTTCATTGCCTCCTATTCCCCATACATCGCCTTTATTATCGAGAGCTAGTAAAAAGGCATGTCCATGTTTTTTAGAGGCAGATAGTGTTACGATATTTGTCAATCCCTCTATTTTCACAGGTGTTAACACTTTAGCACCCAGAGCATTGACTCCTAAAATTCCACTATCATTAAATCCCCAACCGTACACCTCTCCTGAGCTAGTAAGTGCAAAGCCAGTTCGGTACCCATTCTCAATATCAATAATTTTTTCAGCAGTCGGAAATTGTAGCTGAGCTGGTTCATTGTCATACTCTACTTCTCTTCCAAGCTGTTTGAGCTCTCCTCGCCCCCACGTATACACGTCCCCATCTTCAGACATTGCAGATTGAAAGTCATAGCCTGCTGCGACTTTTACAATTTTTTCATCAAAGTCTATGGTCGTTGGTTCTGTTATTTTCGTTTCAGATTTGGTAGAAAAAGAGGCACGACTGTTACTGCCCCATCCATATACATCGCCCGTTACCGTTAAAGCTAGTGCATGATCCTCTCCTATAGAAACATGTGAGATATCCGAGAGGTTCAAGTCAACGGGTTCTTTAGCTGATGTCGGCCCAGGAAATAAGGAAGAATAGCTGAATCCCATTCCTTTTACTTTTGAATCTTCTTCGAGTGCAAAAAGAACTGTCCCGTTTGCTGTAAAATTATAAGCAGCTTCAATATCAATGATATTTTTCGAAAAATTTGTAGCAATGTTTGGCACTGTATAATCTACCGAATTATCATTATTGCCTAAATAGTACTTAGATCCCCAGCTCCACAGCGTGCCATCCTGACTTAATGCATACGTATTATTTTTTGTGGCAATCACATCAATTATCTTTAATTCATTTTGCCGCCATGTATCCTCGGCCCAGCTAATTGCTGGCATAGATAAAAGAACTAAAGCAAGTGATAAAATAATAGATAGTATTTTTTTCAAAGGTTCTACCCTCCCCTAATCTATAAAATGAACATACCGTAAAAATTTCTCAATCATGACAATGGCATCTAATCTTGTGGCTGTACCGTATGGAGCGAAGTTTCCGTCTTTTTGCGCTTCCATAACCCCGATTGAGGTCATCGTAGCTACTGCTGGCTGAGCCCATTTGTTGATTTGTTGCCAATCCGTGAATACTGGTCGCTCCTCGTTCACATCGGGTGCTTGTCCGACTCCTTGTAATGCGCGATAAAGGATTGCTGCCATTTGTTGTCTAGTAATAGGTTGCTTTGGTTTAAATGTTTGGTCTCCATATCCTTCTACTAGTCCCAACATATACGCACGTTGCAGATTATTTGCATACCAGTCTGAATCTAATACGTCAATAAAATAATAGTCTTCTACTTGCATCGTTGCGGCACCAAGGGCGCGCACCATTAGAGTCGTAAATTCATGTCTTGTTATAGTCCGGAACGGTGAAAAAGTCTCATCCGTTGTCCCGGTTGTAATCAGTTTAGCTGCCATTTTATGGACTATGTCTTTATATGGCACATAATACATGTCTTTAAAATTAATAGGATTTTCTATCACTGTGTATATACTATTCGTTCTACTCCATAAACTTGCTATTGTTTTTGTTTCAAGTGCTTCGAAGATACTTGGGACAAAAGAGAATTCACCACTTTGTGGGTCGTAGAGAGCTCCCGTTGATATATCTGGATTCACTTCTTTTTCCATCGTGAATTGACGCTTCATATAAAAATTAAAATCACCTAATACTGTGTGGGAATCTGTATCTTGGATGTAGATTGTAAAATCGTACATCGGAGCTAGTAATGTTATATTATCTAGACTAGTAGAATCTACTTTTTTCATTGAGATTATTAGTTGTGCCCCATCTGTTAACTGCTCGCTGACAAGTTGCATGAACTCTGCTGGTAAGTAGTATGTAACATCATTTTGTTGGATGAGTAAGTTTTTATCTATAAACAGTTCAATGATAGCTTTTGATAAAGAAACAGATTGGCTAGTATTTAATAGTACAAACTCACCTAGATTACTATTGTTATCTAAGTAATCTTGTAACTTACCTATATCTAAACTAACCATGTCTTCGCTTATAATCATCACGTGTTGTGGGATAACAGATGAATCTGCTGGGGAGCTAGGTGCATTATCATCACCATCGTCTCTGCCGTCATCATTTTCGTCAGTTGGTTCATCTACACCACTCACCACTTCAACCTTTACCAACTGGAATTCAGACAAAACTTCTACATCTATTAAATTGAACTCACCCTCTTCTTCTTCGGCTGTGGTGACAGATGGGGTAAAGAAAAAAAATAAAATTGAGCAAATTATCATCACAAAACAATTCTTTTTAAAGAACAAACTATTAAATTGAGGTAGCATACATATCATCCTTTCCTCAAAATTCTCTGTTATTTTAACATAAATCAGTCGATAATTGTTTGTTAACTACTAACATTTTACAAATTTTCTATAAATTTAGCAAAAACAGTTGAACACCATCCGTTCTTTTTATAGAATTAACATAGATTAATAGAGAGTGGGAGGAGAAAATAGTGAAAATCATAAGATTGTTGGTCGTAGTGGTTATGTTGATTTCACTTGTACTACCAACGATGAATGTAAGTGCAAAGGATACCGGAGATACAGGTGGCGGAAGTCCGGTTCTAAATCTGTCCTATGTGAGTAATGATTTAGACCCTGAGGATTCAACAGGGGTAGAAAATGTATTATCGTGGGACTTACCTGACGTTTCATTTGATAACATTCGAATCTTTCGCAACACTACAGATAAGCCAGAAGATGCTACGCTTCTAACTACACTTGGCAACAGTGTTATTTCTTATACAGATGATACTGCTACACCTCGTACTACTTACTTCTATTATGTACAAACAACACGCGGACCAGAAGCGAATTACACTGTTGTTGGCACAGCTAAGATTAAGGTAGAGACAACACATGATAGTGATGGGGTATTTCCAGAAAGACCTACAATAAGTAATACGTATATTAATGATACTGCATCTTATGAAGACGGTGGTGTTGAAGTTGTACTAGAATGGGACTCCAATCCAGAGGTGGAAGAATATATTATTTATAAGACAGAAGTCGACGGTAGTTTTGTATGGCAATATCAAGTTCCACGTGATCAATCATTTTATGTGGATACTGAAGTAGTGACATCCATGAGATATAACTATGTATTAGTTGCAGTAGATAGTGATGGTGACAAGAGCGATAATATTTTTAACTATCTACGTGTTAGACTTCACCCTAACAAAGTAGAAGTAGTGGTAAGTCACGATAGTGATAGAAATGACTTTAGTCTAATTAGTGTAGACATTCTTTCAAGCGATACAAATGATTTTGAAGGTCCACAATTATTCAATGGCAAAGGTGGTATTCGTGTATATGAAGCGCTTGAGGGGGAACGCGATAGCTTTTTCGAAGGCTTAGGATTCTCATTCCCTATTATAAAAGAAGGTAATTTCACCATCGGTGCTCATTTTGAAGATTTATCGGATATTGTCAGCATTGAAGCTGTTGTATCTTTATATTCAGATGAAATTTTAGAGAATACTTCTATAACAATGCAACCTTCTTTACATTCTTCAACCTATTATGAGGGTAGATTTAATTTAGATTATCTGGCTGAAACTGATGAAGTTTTTGCATTAGCGTACGTTTCTGCATTTATCGCAACCGATTCTTTAGGCAATACGAGTGAGATAATCATTACAGAGCAAACTCCTGATTTTAATGACGAAAACGCTGACTTTGATGGTGCTTTTTTCATGATTGCATTAGGTGAAACATTTGAAGTATTTGATAACCAACTTGATGGAGATTATTCAAATGATGTTTTTGATATGAGTCCTTCTAATAATATTATGAAACTAACTTTTAACAATAAAATAGAAAGTTATTTCGGTCGTGGTCTGTTGGTATTAGACCGCTCTGATTTCGGATTTGATGACTCTGACTCTTATTTAGATGAAAACTATGATGAAACTGACACCGATACCATTGATCAAGGAAAGGATAGAGCCGGTTTATACACTGCATTTTTAGTGGATCTGGCTCCAACTATTTCAAGTGATGGAAAATCAATGTACTTTAGTTTTGACTTGAATAACTTAGACTTAGGTCAAGATCTTCTAGACATGTCCCCAAATATCCGAGGTTTGTTTATGCTCCCACCAGAGTATTATGACACTGAGGGTAATTATATGGACATATTTTATATGATCCCCCTACACCTCATGTCTGATGAAGAATACAATTTAAAGCACAACTTATCTTAATTAGAAAGACGTTGACTATCGAGAGTCAACGTCTTTATTTATGATGTCTTGTTTATTGTATATCCACTCTCATTTGTCGGTTATCTACCACTTTGGTGTCGATTATCTACCGGTTCTGTGTCGATTATCTACCGTTCCGTGTCGATTATCTACCGTTCCGTGTCGATTATCTACCGTTCCGTGTCGATGTTCACCAAGTTGACATATATTCACTTACTCTTTTCCAAGCTGGGGTTTGGTTCACTACGGGATATCCGCCGTTGTGTGTCGAATATCCGCCGTGGCTTGTCGTTTATCCGCTCTAGCCTGTCGGTTATACGCCGTTGCATATTAATCTGCTAATCGTTTGGGTATTCTACCCGTTCCGAGTCGATTTTCTACCGGTTCGGTGTCGATTATCTACCGGTTTGGTGTCGATTATCTACCATTCCGTGTCGATGTTCACCAAGTTGACATATATTCACTTACTCTTTTCCAAGCTGGGGTTTGGTTCACTACGGGATATCCGCCGTTGTGTGTCGAATATCCGCCATCCTTTGTCGTTTATCCGCTCTAGCCTGTCGGTTATCCGCCGTTCACTCGGAGGAGCTAACCTTGCTCCCATATATCCGCCATCGCGTGTCGGTTATCCGCCGTGGCTTGTCGTTTATCCGCCGTTTACTCGGATAAGCTAACCTTGCTCCCACATATCCGCCGTCACTTGTCGGTTATCCGCCATCCTTTGTCGTTTATCCGCTCTAGTTTGTCGAATATCCGCCGTGGCCGCCGCCTGTCCTTTATCCGCGGTCCGGAATTCTCATTCGTTTAACTTATATCCGCACCGCCTCCACAACCGCTACTTCCAAGCCACCACCGACCAAGAATAACGCCACCACACTCACTTACTGCCCAAACGTCTCCAAGAACTGTATAACGGCCGGCCCGAGCAACACGATAAACAAACTTGGGAAGATGAATAACACCAACGGAAAGAGCATTTTAATCGGTGCTTTCATTGCTTCTTCTTCGGCGCGCTGTTTGCGTTGTTCGCGCACTTCGTTGGATTGTACGCGCAATACAGTTACCATACCAATCCCAAGCTTTTCTGCTTGAACAATACTGCTTATTAAAGTTTTCATTTCGTCTAATACAAGTCGATCGCGAATACCACTCAATGCTTCGCGCCTCGTGCGTCCTAGGCGAATTTCCTCTAAGCAACGATGAAATTCGTTCGCGATAATACCATCCTTTTTTGAAACAACCTTGCTCATTGCTGAGTCAAACCCTAACCCAGCTTCTAAACTAACAGTCAATAAATCTAGTATATCTGGCAGCTCACGCAAGGCTAAGTGATTGCGGGTTTTAATTTTTTGCTTAAGATAAAAGCCAGGAAACAATCCTCCGACCGCGAAACCAACTAATGCAGCTAAAGCTAAGCCACCGAACGACCATTTAAGAAGCATGCCATACATTGTGAAAACTACTGGAAGCAACACTAGCAAGCCTAACTGGACGAGACGGAATTCAAACGGCGTCATGCCAAATGGATTGCCGGCCTGCAATAGCTTCAATTCTAGCTTTTCAGTTTTATCATTGGACAATCTGCGACGAAACGTTCGTCTCAACTGTAACCATATAGGACGTAGCACTCGTCTTGCAAAGCTCGGCTTCGCTTCCTCTTCTTCTCCAAACTCACGTTCAGTGTCATCATCTTTCTTTTTAAAAAAATAAGACAGTCGCTTTTTAACTCGTTTTCTTCTTTCTACTCGGAACTCAAATAAGCCATATATAAGTAGCGTTACTGTAAAAAATAATGATAAGTACAACATCATACTACACCTCAATCGATGTAAGTTTTCGAATTAAGAAAAAGCCAATACCCGCTGAGATAGCCCCACCGACGACCATCATGATGCCAACGGGATGTGTAAATAACGCCTTCATATATCCCGGTTCAATAATATATAACACTAATGTCAAAATGATTGGTAGCAATCCAACAACAATTCCGGATAATCGTCCTTGTGCCGTTAACGTAGATATTTGTCTATGAATCTTCGTTCGGTCACGAATGGTGCGAACTATTTGATCTAGTACCGTGGCTAGATTTCCGCCGACTTGACGTTGAATCAAGATGGCTTGAATCATTAAATCTAAATCTTCACTTGGTACGCGTTCTTTTAAACTGTGCAACGCGTCCTCCATACTTGCCCCATACTGCATTTCACGAAGTACGGTTTCCATTTCTTCTTTTATCGGCGAGTGCGCTTCTTCCGCCACTGTTTTTAAAGCTTGCGGAAAGCTGAAACCAGCTCGCAACGATCCTACTATTGTAGTAATCATGTCAGCAAGCCCTTCATTAAACTTGTTGATTCGCTCGCGCTCTTTTTTTAACACATACCATTTTGGGAGTAAAAATCCTAAAAAGAAACCTGGTAGCATGAGGAACCAAGCACCTGTTAATAAGAAACTTATCCCTGCCACAAGCGCACTACTTATCCACTGCATAATGACATATTCTTCTGGCTTTAGCGGCACACCCGCGCGACTTAGCAATACTTCTAGCTTTGAGTTCTTGTCTTTTGTTAGCATTTGTTTTCGTATTCGTTGCTTTGTCATTTGCATTTGTACAAGCAGGTTTAGCTTTTTACGGTCGAAGCCTTTTTTGTCACCCATCGCTAAATAACGCTTCATACGTTTTGCTAATCGTTTATCTCGTAAAAAAAACATTTGCAGTAAACCAACAAATAGTAAAAATGAGGAGAATGCTGCCATAAAAATGATTAACCATTTCATGAGCTCCACTCCTCCCCATCAATAAACACACTAGCTGGTATTTGAATGCCTGATGAGTCCAGACGCTCATAAAATTTTGGTCGAACGCCTGTCGGTACGAGTCGTCCTAGAATCTTCCCTTGTGCGTCCACGCCTTCTCTTTTAAATGTAAAAATGTCTTGTAAAACAATAACGTCTCCTTCAAGACCTTGAACCTCAGTAATACTAACAATCCGACGTGAACCATCTTTAAGTCGCGATTGTTGAATAATTAAGTCTATTGCTCCTGCAATTTGTTCACGAATGGCCTTAATAGGAAGCTCAACTCCCGCTAATAGTACCATTGTTTCTAAACGAGATATCATATCACGTGGACTGTTCGAGTGTCCTGTTGCGAGTGAGCCATCATGACCCGTGTTCATCGCTTGTAGCATATCTAATGCTTCGCCACCACGGACCTCCCCGATAACAATACGGTCTGGGCGCATACGCAGTGAGTTACGGACGAGGTCACGTATCGTCACAGAGCCCTTTCCTTCAATGTTAGGGGGACGAGATTCTAATGCTATAACATGGTCTTGACCAAGCTGTAGCTCTGCTGCATCCTCAATCGTTACAATCCGTTCGTCTTCTGGAATAAAGTTTGATAAGACGTTTAATGTTGTTGTTTTCCCCGAACCAGTTCCGCCACTAACAAACACATTTAGTCGAGCCTTAACACACGCATCTAAGAATAACGCCATTTCATTGGTTAGTGTTCCAAAGTTAATCAAATCATCGATCGTAAATGGATCCTTCGCGAATTTACGTATCGTAACCGTTGGGCCATTTAAAGCAAGTGGCGGGATAATTGCATTCACACGTGATCCGTCTGGTAAACGCGCATCCACCATCGGACTAGATTCATCAATCCGTCTTCCAATTGGTGATACTATTTTTTCAATAACACCCATAACGTGCTCGTTATCCCGAAATTGAATACCTGTCAGTTCAAGCCGCCCGTTCCGCTCACAATAGACATGATCAGGTCCGTTCACCATAACCTCAGACACCTCTTCGTCTAGTAACAACGGATTAATCGGACCATAACCAGTTAAATCATTAATTAATTCATCAACTACACGCTTGCGATCTATTTTGCCGCGATATTCCTCTTTTTCTTTAATAAGTTCTATCGCCATACTATCGAGTTTAGGTAGAATATCTTCTAAATTATCATCTTTTACTTCTTGTAAAATAAGCTTGTGCAGCTCATTTTTTAACTCCTGGTGCTTATCACCTTTGGCATACTTGCTTTTTTGCCTTGAGTCTTCCTTACGGCGGGTATCTCGAAACGCCGCCATTAAGTCTTTTTTCGGTATTTGCGCTTGTGGCTCATATTGAACCTCACGTTCTAGTTCAGCTTCCATAGGAGGTTTCTTTTCTTGAATGCGCGACAACAAACTCATTTTATGTGCCCTCCCTTACTTTCCTACGTCCAAAAAGCTTAGACATGATTGAAGCTTCTTTCCCATGTATCGGGGTGATTTCACGTCGCGTTGTTAGCTGTTCTGCCATTTTAAATACTGCTTTAGCTAATTCTGTTTTTCCTTGATTGATCACAAATGGAATGCCTATGTTTAGTGATTGCGATGCTATTTGAAAATCATTAGGAATATAAATAGGTTGGTCAACACCTAAAATATCTGGGACATCGGAAGCTCCGATGACACTTTCCATCGTGGCACGATTGACAATGGTTTGAACTTTATCTTTAAACCCTAGTACATCTAACGTTTCAATCATGAGCTTCGAATTTTTCAAGGTGGCCATTTCAAGATTTGTTAGGACTAATACTTGGTCGGCCTTCTCAATCATTTGTAGCGACATATCACCTAAACCCACGCCAGTATCAACTACCACATAATCATGCTGTAGTAAAAGCATATCAAGAATCTTACATAACTTGTCTTGCGTAACAAGCTCAGCATACTCCGGTCTTTCTGGAGCGGGCAAAACCTTTACACCACTTTCATGACTACAAAGCATGCCTGCCAACGAATATTCGTCTATTCTATCGAACTCTTCAATCACATCATGTATGGAAAACGTTGGGTGCAAATCCATTGCTAAGCTAATATCACCAAATTGGAAGTCTCCATCTACAATACAAACCGATATATTCTTTTTAAATAAGGAAACAGCTAGATTAACAGTCATAATGGTGCGTCCCGCTCCACCTTTGGCACTACATACAACTATCATTTCGCCACGTTTTTTTCTTGTTGTTTGAGAATCCTCAGTCATTATCATCACCTCCGCTTCCTGGACTACTTGCCGGAAGCAGCCGCATCAGTTTCCGGCGATATCAATCTCGTATGTAGAATAAATTGGATAGATCCACGCTCGGACGCATTTACTAGTTTTAATGCATCGTTTGGTACTAATTCAACCGTAACGGATGAATATTCAACATACTCCTCTTCTGCCCCTTCAACGGTTGGGAGCATTTTACGTCCAATAGCTAACACACGTGCTTTTTCTAAGATTGTTTTTGATATGAATTCCTGCGTGCCATCAGGCTTTGGTATCCCTTCGGTAAAAATAACATCAACCTCGTCCTCTGGTTCTATTAAGTTAGATACCGATTGAACAAAGTTAACACCGACTGATACAGCACGGTATCCATCCCGTACTTTTCGAGATACAAATAACGACTCCTGTTGCTCTGAACTCACTCTATTTGTTAATATCGGCTCTCCTGCAGCAATGTGGCCAGTTGCATACATATCGGAAAGCTCAGATAAATCTGTAATACTATTCTGGTGCACACCAAGCTCAGGTACACTTTTTAATTCAATCATGTCTGACGTGATGCGCTGGTTTTCTAGTATATCCACTTTTGCTACTACTACTTCTGTTAATACTTCTGCTACAGTTGCTTCACTATCAAATTGTTTCATATAGTTATAAAATAGAAAGGTTGTTACAAGTCCCATCACTAAGGCTAAAAATAATATGACCTTCGACCTCATACTTTCACCTACTCACTTCAGTCTTATTCTACTAATCGTAAGGCGTAAACCCCACGATCAACCGCTGTCTCTAATATCTCGCCTTGCACAACTCTTTTTAAAAACAAACCACGAATGGCTGTGTCATTGCTGCTTATTAATCCTGTTATATAAAAGTAAGCAAATCCTTTAATCTCTACCTGCTTGATTTGCCCTTGGTTATCATATTCATACGGTTCATATACAGGTACTAATATGACTCTAGAGCAATTTCTCTTTACTCCTTCCTCAAATGAATAGGAGCAATTGTCAATACGTTCTTTTACGGCGGTTCGAGTTTTCCCGGCGATGTTTCCTGTTTCCGTTTCAATTACATCGCCTACACGTATGGCACTTGAATAACCATAACGCATATTATCGTAATATGTAGCAGCACCAGGCCCACCTAGAGCCAACACACCGAACCAGCCTGTATCGACACCGTCTGTATCGGTTTTCAATTCATATTCCTGCATATATTGAAACGTAAAACGTTCATCTATACCTATAGGCGCGACACCTTTTACAACGCCAGCGTTCCCATATTGCGCGCGAGCGGTAGCATTAACAGGAACGGTATCGCGGCCAAATAATTTAGCAAAATTTAAACTTACATCTTTTTCAAGATTCACTTCAAAGATACTTGGCTCATTAAAGGTAATACTTTTTAAACTACTAGTCTCTTCGTGCCTAAATAACACCTCTTTCGCAACGTCTTCCGCTGCTTGCGTGCTATTCATAAGTTCTTGTGCACCCGACAGTGCTGAAGCATTGGCTACCTTCTGTAAGTGCGCTCTCGTGTAATAGATCGTCCCACCATCCATAACCAAGCCAGTTATACATAATAAAGCCGATAAAGCTAGCGACATGAGTACAAGTGCGTTACCATGCTGCTCGTTGATACATGATTTAATTCGGGAAATCCACATATGACGACACCTCACTCAACTCGTATCGTCGAGTCTGTTATTATGTTCATCGGAGAAGGCAATAGTGAAGATAGAAACGGAGTCATTAACTCAATAGGATACTGTAGCGTTACCGTCATGTACTCCCCAGACATTCTTGTTACATCATCAGGTGTAATCGTCACTTGAAGCTTCGCGGGATCTCCGATATGGACGTACTGCTTCGCGAATGTGACTAACTCACTGTCACTTCCGCCTAACCCTCCAAGGCGCACCGTTTCTTGTGTTGCTAACTGTATATGAGTATAGGAGTATAGCACTCTCCCAAGATCGATAATGCCCACTAAAAGTAATAATAACAAAGGAACAATGAGTGCCATCTCAACTAATGATTGACCTTTTTCATCTTTGATCATGAACATTCACTCCAAGTGATTCGATAGTTAAAAGTTTATTAATACAATATGATTGAAAAAGAAAGCCATACAAGCACCAGCAGCAATAGCGACTCCATACGGATACTTCGCCTTTCGCGCGTCTTCTCCTAATGCAAGAGGAATTTTCACCCCTACTAACTTATACACGACAACCTTCAATCGCATAGCGATATTTTTGTGAAATAAGAGAACAAATATAGCTAGAACGCCACCAACTAACCCCATATATATCGCTGTATGAAGGACAAATGCCGTCCCTTTTAACGCACCTATGACAGCAAGAAGCTTCACGTCTCCCGCTCCCATACCACCGAGAAAATATGGAATTAATAAGATTGCTAGTCCAACAGCAAATCCTCCTAATGAAGATAAGAATCCGCTAAGACCACCTGTTACTAGATGACTTGTTAATGCTATTAATAAAGTTGGAAAAATAATGACGTTATATATTTTTCTAGATTTCAAGTCTGTATACGTACAAATAATGACCAACGAAAACAACAAAACATTTACAAACATGTTAACCGCCCCTCTCTTTCGGGGTAATTTTTTACAATTCGCTCTGTTAAACTTCGGTGTTGATTTTCACTCCATTGCACTCGCTTTCCGCGGGGTGGCCGTAAGCCTCCTCAGGCTTTGCCTTGCGGGGTCTCACGACTGCCACTATTTCCATTTCCCGCAGGAGTCTCGTGCATTCCGCTGCAATCAAAATTAAACAAAAAATCAACATTCACCTTTAACACAGCCTTACAATTAAAGCCCTTGCGTTATAACAAGGGCTTATCTCCAAAATACATTATTTACACATCATAGGTTAACTTGCGCTTCGACTGCATCTGCAATGGATCTAAAAAGATTTTCAATAATAGGTACTAATGCCGGTATGATACCTACTGCAGCTATAACTAACACACCTAATACTAATCCGTACTCAACTGTACCTTGACCGTTCTCTTGTAATATTAGGTTTTTAATCATTGGCTTATTACAGAGTAGTTCCGCCGTTGCCGTTACCTGTAATAGTATTTACAACATTGTTGAACATTGCTTCAATTTGAGTACGTAATGTAGCTAAGATTGCAACAACACCTACTGCGATAACACCTAAAACTAGTCCGTATTCAGTCATACCTTGTCCTTGCTCTTCTACTACTAATCCTTTTAATTTGTTCATCATTATAACCCTCTCCTTAATTCGATTTTATGTCCTACTTGAGTGTTCGTGTTTTGAATTGTTTCAACTGGAAGCTCCACAACTGAATGTGCATCTGCAAATCTTCGTCCTACTTGACCTGGCTCAAAGCCTTCCTCCAGCGCGACAATAATCCCATCATCGTTAACGTACAATACATCAATAGGATAGTTCATAAAAAATGAGTGAATCGACCGACAGGGTTTGATGTGTATTGCACAACCCGAGCTTAACTGATCCGTAAACATAAGGCCTTTTAATCGTTTAAAAAAACTATACGCTGTCTCAACTTCTTCTGCTAATATCCGTTCATTACTCAGGTTGATTATCTGCAAACGTTCCACCTCCATTTCCCACAACGAAAATAAACCCCGCCTTCACCGAAAGGGGGTTACTGCAATAATCGTTCCACAAAGAAAATTCCATAAAATTTTCACTATGTAAAAACGATCCACCCTGTATCTTTCGGTAACTGGCTGGCATAGTGCGTATTCGCACGTTAGCCCCTGTAGCTTTGCGTCACTGATTTTCATCAGCTTTGCCTTTATCGAGATTCAGTGGCATATTTGTTTGTCCGACTGATCTCTTGCTTACATAATAGTATGTATTTTGACAAAAAGTAATCCGTCT
Organism: Bacillus sp. HMF5848; assembly: GCF_003944835.1. Lineage (GTDB taxonomy): Bacteria > Bacillota > Bacilli > Bacillales > HMF5848 > HMF5848. The sequence continues at coordinate 1,152,478 of NZ_RWIV01000001.1, read as the reverse complement.
TTTGTTATCATTTTAAAAGGTAAATTTATAAATCTATCGCTCTAGCTGTATACCTATTTTCCTATTCTACTTAATAATTTTTACCAATCTAAAGGATAAAAGGTCTGTTTATTTTATCACTGTGGCCAATTTACCGAAGTTTAACCACATAGGTTGATAGAACTAATCCCGTCTACATTTAGACAAAATCTTAATTTTTAGACAGTTTTACCCGGATATAAATCCGTATAGTCAGACTATAAGTCACAGTTGTGGGGTGATTATTCGACATACCGTTACTCTTTTCCCACAAATCGCCACAAGCTAACAAAAGCGATTCTATCGAGGTGAGCTATGTAGCTATAAAGTTGCAGCCTAAGCCTAAGACATTAGGCTTTTTCCATTAGTTGTGCAACGTTTCTTCCCATTAATTAGCTACATACGAACTGAACATGATACCCAAAAGGTGTAGCATGCATGGCTAAGCTTTTTACTACACCTTTTTATTGTGCTAGTTCACTTTTTTCAGCAGATTTTGATTTTAAATATTTCTCAATTAAATCGTTTAAACGCTCTAGCTTTAATGCATATTCAAAGATCGACGAGCCTATTACAACTAGGCGAAGTGTTTCCTCTTTTTCCACATCATACTGTTGCATAATTTGCTCAAGAAACTGCGCACTTTTCTCGACCATCGTATCTTCTAAATACTCATCGCGGTCCTTAATTTTGCCCTCATATTTTAACAGCAAATGCTCGTGACACTTTATTAAATACTCTAAATGCTGATCATATCTTTCCTTTTCACCATCCTGTGGGTTACTTTGAAAATAATGGTCCTCTATCACATCTAGTACCTCAATGCCATGTTTTGTAGATAATAGCATTTGCTTAAAAATAACAAGCTCTCTCGCGTTTAACGGTTTTACTTTAGAAAGCTTCTCACGTTCTTCATTCAACATATTAAAAAGCTCGTCCAGTTTATTAACATCCTTCTCAAGCTTCTTTTTATATGAACGAAATGACTTTTCAGTTAGTTCATCCGAAATAGCAGTTCGCATAAGTAAGGATAAATTTTGGAAAGCACTTTGCGTTTGTTGAAAATATGTTATTGAATATTTAGGCGGTAAAACAAATAAATTGACCAACGATGCTGACAGCATCCCGATTAAAATAATCAAAAAGCGATTGGCTGCAAAAAACCATTCTTCATGTGCGGGTGCACTCATAATCGCAAGCACCGTGACTAGTGTTAACGAAATAGTACTTTCCATTTTTAATTGCAGACTCACAAGAATAACAAGAATCATAACGACACCGACTGCAATAGGCTCATTGCCAAATGCAAACAAGGCAAGTAATGCAATCAATGCGCCTAAAGTATTTGTTTTTAATTGATCTAACACTTGACGCCATGTCCGATAAATGGAAGGCTGAATTGTAAAAATTGCTGCAATGCCCGCGAATACAGCAGGAGTTAAATCAAAATATAAACAAATATATAATGCCAACGTAACCGCAATGCCTGTTTTAACAACTCTAGGTCCTAAAGTCAAAATTCCATCCTCCTTCTGCATTCATTACATGTAGTACTAACATAACATGAACGACCTTTTTTTACATTATCATGTGAAGTTAATAAGAAGACATAGTAGTTGTATATGTATGCCTCTAACAAATCAATATATCGAATAAAATACAAAATAGCTAGGCACATGATGTACCTAGCTCCAGTTTTCTATTAAACGTTCTTCATTACTAGTTTACAAATCTGCCTGTTTTCCCATGTGATTCCCAATAGTCATTTCGCAGATGAACTTTTTGTATCTTCCCTGACGCTGTCTTTGGCAATTCTTCAACAAATGTAACACTTGTAACAGCCTTAAAGTGAGCTAGCTTGTCACGCGAAAATTTGATTATCTCTTCCTCTGTTAGCTCTTTACCTGGACGTTTTACAACAAATGCATGAGGGGTCTCGCCCCACCGTTCATGTGGCACAGCAATAACAGCAGCTTCAAGAACAGCTGGATGTTCATACAGCACGCCTTCCACTTCTATCGAAGAAATATTTTCTCCGCCACTAATAATAATATCTTTCTTACGGTCTACTATATCAATGTTTCCATATACGTCAACAGTTGCCATATCACCTGTGTGTAAATAGCCATTTCGAATTGTTTGCATTGTCGCCTCTTCATTTTTCCAATAGCCTAACATCACGCCATGACTGCGTGTAACAACCTCACCAATTGACTTACCATCCTTAGAGATATCGTCACCATTTTCATCTACCACACGCACATCACAGCCAATCATCGGAAAACCGGCTTTTGCTTTCATACGATATTGTTCTTTTAACGGTAGATGTGTTAAATGTGAACGCACTGTTGAAATGGTGCTTAATGGTGAAGACTCTGTCATACCATATACTTGTATAAATTCCCAGCCAAGCTCTCTCTCTACTCTTGTTACAAAGGCTGGTGGAGGAGCTGAGCCAGCTATGACCACGCGAATCGCTTGATTAAGAGCGGGTATATTTTGTTCATAATACTGAAGTAAACCATTTAACACAGTTGGTGCCATATGCATAACCGATACATTATAATCCTCAATAGCCTTGAATATTAATTCTGGTGTAGCTTTTCGTAAACAAATATGTGTCGCCCCGTTTCCTGTGTAATAAAACGGAGATCCCCAACCATTCACATGAAACATCGGTAAAATATGAAGATATATATCTTTGTCTGATACCCTTAAATGATGCATGCAACTCATCGCATGTAAATAATTATTACGATGCGTTAACATGACACCTTTTGGATTTCCAGTAGTTCCACTAGTATACAGTAAGCTACATACATCATTTTCATCGATATCCTCACGAGCAAATGATGTAGCAGAGTATTTACTTAACCACTTTTCATAATCAATTTCATCGCAATCCTCATCTTTATAATGAACTATAATTTTCTCTATTGTTGTCAATTGATCTTTTATAGGTGTAATTAAATGATAAAGCTCCTGATCAACCATTAAAACCTTACTTTCACTATGATTCAAAATAAACAAATAATCATCAGGTCTTAAGCGAATGTTTAACGGCACCATAACGGCTCCTAATTGAAAAACACCATAAAACCCTTCAAGCATTTCAACTGTATTAGGTGCTAAATAAGCAACCCTGTCCCCTTTTACTACGCCGATGTCACGTAACCCATACGATAATTGATTCACTCGCTCATTTAATTGTGCATATGTATAAGAGCGATTGTCATTAATGACTGCCGTTTTATCCCCATATAATGAAACGGCACGGTCTAGAAAATGGTGAAGCAACAATGGTACATGCATACGTCATCCCCCATTCGTATGTATTTAGAAAAATTTTACATATATTCACATTTTACCATACTTTTCAAATTACCTGAATACTAATATATAACATTACCTTTTATGTTGTATAACATAATATAAAATAACACTTTACTAAATTAGGCATATGCTATAAAAGTAAGAATGCTGTATTAAAAAGGATGTTTTCTATGCCTGGATTTGTTGGAGCCATAAAACTTAATAACGTCGGATCAAGTAGTGTATTTCATATTGGTGATGTATATAAAATTGCTCCGATTAGTAATGTTAAGACGTTTGCAGGGGCAGGGTCATTCAATACTGGTAATGGCATGGTGGTATATAACGAAACTAGCTCGACAAATGTATATGATTCAGATCTTATTGACCAACCAATTGTTGGAAATGCATAGAGGTGAGAAGGAATGAATTACTATATTTCACAAAATATATCCATCCACAACTTTAAGGTAGGTGGTATAAGTAACTCATCTGTGTTACAGATTGGGAGTGCTGGTGTTATTAAACCACTTTCAAACCTTTATAATACTGGACAATTTGCAGGAGGCGCGCCTGAAGCCGATATACCTGGGGTAGCAGAAGGACCAATTAGACCTCGACCTTTAGTTCCTCTGTCCTTATCTTAACTATGGGCATTCACCTAATGTTCCTGAAGTGCATATAATTGGTTAAGAACATATACCGAGTAAAAGGTTGTGATTACTTTGCATATATCGCCTGAATGGTACCAATATTTAATGCAACTTCATTCCTACACCAAAAAACAAAATAAGCGAATAGCACAGCTTGAGGATCTCGTTGAGGAATTACGCGAACAAATGAAAGAGATTAAACAAAGACCTTCTATGCAAGTTGAAAAACTTGAGTATAAATTTGATCAATTAAAGGTTGAAAGGCTAGATGGTACGTTAAACATTGGTCTTAATCCAAATGATACGGAAAAAATTGAGGATTTTGCGGTTCAGCAAACGAACTCACTGAAAAAGGCACCTGCTGCCATAGACCCTGATTTAAAGAATAGAGTGATGCAAGCTGCAGAGCAATATATCGCTAATGATGGTGTGCACAAATTGAAGGAGCTCGAAAGCTCACACGGACACGAATTTGATAGTGCATTTCGCGCGTTTATTATTCAAGATATGAAAGCTCAGCTACCTACCCGTGTAAATTATTATTTAAATCAACTGCAATCATCGGACTTAAATAATCCCGACAAAGTATCCCAGCTTGAAAAAGCTATCATAGCAAAAATCAAGAATGATATAGATACGTCACTACAAGCATTCATTCAAAATTACCCTAAAAAAGGTAGCAACGAGGAGGTATAAGAATGAACTTTACCGTTGTTAATAAAGGTTTAAATGTGGGCGATGTTTATGTTGAGGCAGTGGCATCTTCCTCTATTTTTTTAGTAGGAGACTGTGACAGCATCGCACTTTCTTCTGTTTTTGATACACCAGCAGAGTCCTTAATTGTATCCACTCTCGTTCCAACAACAGCGATTAGCCCAAGCCCTACAGGCGGATAAAATATGAAGCGTATGTCTTTTGTCGATGCGATTTACTTTACAACAATAACCATTACATCTACTCTTCAAATTGGTGATTCTGTCGAAATTTTACCTATTACGAGAGCCCTAGCAGTACAAAAAGTATTCCCAACATATAATACAAAAGTTCCCTTGCCCAAATACCGGATATTTTCTGAAGATATTCCACAGCCTGTTATAAATGAACCGGTGCAAACAACGTTTATTAATGAAAATCCTGTCACAAGAGTAAAAAGTATTTCTGGTCAGTCTGTTTCAACCTCATCCCTACTTCATGTTGGGAACACATCAGTTATAAGAGCAGAGTCTAGAATTAAGCACATTCGCGAAGTTCTAGAAGAATGAATGTAACAAAATAAATGTTGTATGAATATATAATTAAGAAACTACCACTTACAAAGGGTGTTATAAATATGCCAGCTATAGTAGGACCGATAAAGATCGTTAGTGTTGGTGGCGGTGTAGTGAATTTCGGAGATTCATTTTATATCGCACCAAAGGAAACTGCAAAAACCTTGGCAGGCTCAGGGGCATTTAATACCGGAGACTTTCTAGCAACCAATAACTGGTTGAACTCTACAAATGGTGTGGATCCAGATGTGAATGATCAAAATGTTAGCGGAAATGCCTAATAATAAATAGCTGGCTGCTTATCGACAGCCAGCTATTTTTTATGTTGAATTTAAGTTTTCTTTATCTTCCTTTTTGGCGTCTATTATTAGACTTACGGGTAAGCGGCAGACGACTTGAGGGTTGCTTTTGAATCCAGTTAATAAATTTAGCAATTTGCTCATCAGCTTTTAATGCTTCAATGGTATGAAGACGTATGGCTAATTCATCATTTGTATACAATGCATGTATTTGTTTATGACAAGGAATACAGAGCATGGCGGTTGGAAGAAAGGTACCTCCCATCTCTTTCGGAGTTAAATGATGGATCGTAATTTCAACATCGTCACGTCCACATAACTCACATGTGCCTACTGTAATCTTTTTCTTAGCCATACCATCACCTCATATCAAAACTCTATTTTACAACTCCTCTAAACTTACTCGCGTTCCTCGACCAGATGGCTCTGCTCGTTCTACAATGAGCTTTCGCGGTAAGCGAGCGCGAAGCTCTTGAACATGACTAATGACTCCTACGCTAAGTGAGCTTGTTTGTAGTTTCTCAAGTGCCGACACTACTGTATCCAACAGTTCTGCATCAAGTGTACCGAACCCTTCATCCAAGAAGAAAAATTGTAATGGATACACGCCTTTAAGTTGGATTTGTGCTGATAACGCCAATGCGAGTGCTAATGATGTTAAGAAGGTTTCACCGCCCGATAGTGTGGTAACCGGACGTCGCACGCCCCCATTCGCATCATCTCGCATGATAAAGCCACCCTCTGAATCCACTTCAATGGCATAACGACCTCTCGTAAGAGCAGCTAAACGTTGTGAAGCAGCGCGCGTTACATGCATGAGCTGTTCTTCGGCAATAAACTCAATAAAGCTATTCCCGCGGAACACAGCTTGTAGCTTGCTGTAACGTGCTTCTTCTGTTTCAAGCTCAGTACGGGCCATCATCAACGCATCATATCTTGCTTTTCTCTCTAACAGACTCTCATGTTCCTTGATTAAAGCTCCTCGCTCCTCCATTATCGTATTGAACGATTCCTTCATCTCAGTTACATGTTGTTGTGTGTTTTTCCACGCTTCTTCTGTAATTTCTCGGCCTGCAAGCTTATTCTGCAGAGCTTGCCAGTCTCTTTCAAGCTGTTTTAGTTTATCCCAAAACAATTGAATTGTTTCCTGCAGCTTCTGTTGATTAGCTTCATCTAGAGTTGAAACAAGAACATCCTCAATCGAATCAAAAATAGTTTCTCGTATAAGACTGTTCCATTTACTTTCCGCTTGCGTAAAACGATGTGTAGATTGTTCCAAAGACTTAGTAGCAGCATGCAGTGATGATTTTAACTCTTGAAGTGCTGCTTCCTCACTGCGCCATACTTCATAAGCTTCTTTCACTTGCGCTGAGAGAGCGGATAATTGATTATTAATATTCTTATACAATTCCTCGGCATCGCTATTACCAATAATACTGTATAGCTTTGCTCTAGTTTGTTCAACCGTTTCAAGCATATGCTGATACGTCGTATTCACTTCAACTAGCTTAGAGTGAGTTTGTCTTGTTTTCTCTTGCAGTTCATGAATAGACTTTTGACAAGTCTCGATAAAAGTAGTGCCTTTTTGAATACGTTTAGTAAGAACATCAGTCTGTTCATCTTTATAAGCAATATCTCTTTTAATTTGCTCAATATCTTTTTCAAACTGGTATGTGTTTTTCCATGCGTTTTCTTTTTCAGCTAATTCTTGTCTTAATGCTTCCCACTTCTTCTCTTCTACTTCTAAGCTCTCCGAATATAACGAATGTGTTTTTTCTAAATCTTGCTTTTGTTCATGCATTACCTGAGCTTTCTCAACATTAACTTGAACAACTTGTGTTAATTCCAGCACATCTTGTTGATTGCCTTTACGTGTTGTTGCTATCGCCTTGAACACATCATGTGCCTCATTTATTATCATGTCAGTCGAAAAGTAATCCTCATCCGCTTCATATCGAGATAATCCAGCAGCCACCTCTAGTTTAGGGACTAATTTCTCAGCAAGCTGCTCTAATCGCCATTTAAGTTGAGGGTAAAGAGACAGTTCTTGTCTAGCCTCCTCATATAACTCCTGCCATTTGTGTAGCTCGTCCGCTGTAACGTGAGCATCATTATGTGCGGCAGGGTGAGGATGCTCACATGATCCACATACTGGACATTGTTCCCCCGCTTGTAGTTGACGAGCTAAATGATAGGCAAGTTGTTCGCGTTCTGCTGCAACTAGAGCTTTTTGCTTGCGGTCCAAGAATGCTACAAATGCTTCACATTGATAGGCCGCCTTACTACAATTTTCATAGATATTATTAGCCTTCTCAAAAGCGTTATGAAGAACTTGCTTTACTTGAGCATATGTGCCGTGTATTGTTTTCAGTTTACTTTCTACATCTTGTAGCTTGTTACGATTACCATCCACACGTAGCTGCCATTCGTTCACTTGACGTCTTATCCCTAAAATTTGTTGAAAGTCATCGTTTGCTTTTAAAACCTTCGCTCGATATTCAGGAGTTATGATATACTGCTCGGTTTGTAGCTTTAACTTTTGCTGTAAGTCATTCCCTTTAGCTAAATCAGACTCCGCCTGTTGTAAGTCTGTTTGCTGCTTATTATACTGTTGCTCTAGCGTACTTTTATTTGATTCAACAGATTTAATTTTATACTCTTTCTCTTGTAACTCTTTTTTCAAATCAAGTGCATACTGCAAGTTTTCTCGTTTTGCTAATAAAATCGGCTGGGTATTGTCATGCTCTTTCTTCGCTTGTTCATACTTGCTTTCTGCCTTTTCATATATAACTTGCTTATGACTTAATTGTTTTTCAAGTTCTTCACGCTGTTCTGTTACTTTTAGTAATAGCTTTCTAGCTTCTTGATATTCATGCAAATATGGTAGCAATCTCTCTGCCTTTTCTGCACGTCTAAGCTTTTCTTCAAGCGCCTTATGTGCTGGCTCCTCCTGCTTTAGGCTTGACAATCTTTCTCCTACGGTAGTTTGCTCCTGCTGCCATTCCCATAATTGTTTATGTTCGGTAAATTGCTTTTCAAGCTGTTCAAGTTCTTTTTTTCGTTTTTGCAGCAGCACATTACACTCTTCTACTTTTTTCATAGCAGCTTTGACAGCTTCATCAGATGCATCGCCTAACCCTATGAGCTCATGATCTACATTTGAAATCTCTGCTTTTATTTTAGCAAGACCTTCTTTAATCTTCTTAGTTAGTTCATCACCATATTGTTCAAGGTTAAACAGTCGTTGCAGCATTTGCCGTCTGTCTGTGCCTTTTAAAGCAAGAAATTCCGCGAACTTTCCTTGAGGCAATACAACTGCTTTAGTAAAGTCCTCTATCGTCAAGCCTAATAGGTTTTGAATAGCTTGATTAACGTCACTTGTTTTATCTGCAAGAACAGTAGGCTCCTCCGACATATCTATTAATCTACTTGTTGCCGATCGCACACGCCACTCATCACTACGTTTAAAGCTTCGTTCTACTTGGTACTTCTTTTGGCTTTCTCCGTTTTCTAACGCAAATAAGAACGAAACGGATAATTCGTTTTCTGCATGATTAAGAATTCCCTGTGTATTGTTACTAGCTCTTTCGACCTTACCGTAGAGGGCTAATGTCATAGCATCAAGAATGGATGACTTACCACTCCCAGTTGGCCCGAAAATTCCAAACACGCCACCTTCACAAAGCGTTTCAAAATCAATAATTTGCTTTTCACGGAAGCTGTGTAAACCGGCAACAGCAAGCTTTAGTGGTTTCATGATCTCTCCACCTCGTCTTCTTTTTCGTCTTCAGTGACAAGTTTTAAGAACAATTCAACTAACTCACGGTCTGGAGTGGCTCCACCTGATTGCTTGCTGTAAAAGCGAGTAAACAATTCATCAATCGGCATGTTACTGCGGCTTGTATGCACTGCTTCCTCGAACTCCTGCTTAAATACTGGGCGAATGTTAATAAAACCGGGGTGAAGTTTACGAAGCTTTTGAATCTCTTCGGTTGTTAATGCATCCTGTAGATGAATTTCTAAATCAATCCATGCGTGCTTGTCCCGCCCCTCATCTAACCAGCGATACACTTCAAGCAACCCTTCTTTCGCCTTCCATGTCACTAACGGTTTTCCTGATGATAAGTACACCTCATCTGGTTTCACCGTTTCTCCTGGTGCTACATCAAGCACAGTTACCGATTTAGCATAATTAGCTTCGGAAAAGCTATAAGCAAGTGGCGAACCTGAATAACGCGCAGCAGTTCTTGCACGCTTAATATTTTGTGGACGATGTAAATGTCCAAGAGCTACATATTGCGCCTGTTCAGGTAAGCTTGTTGCTAACACCGTATACGCGCCCCCTACTTCAATCGGTCGTTCAGAATCGGTAGAGCTTCCCCCTGCGACAAATATATGACTCATGGCAATGTTAACAGTGTCCGTTGCGAATGATTCTGACATAGTCGAGAAAATAGCTTGAATCTTTTCATCATATTTGTTGCGGAGCATTAATTCATCATTTGATTCAGACAGCACTTCTTTAAGTCTCGACTCTGAAGGATATGGTAAAGCAGCAAGCTTCATTACTTCTGTTGTCCTAGGTACGTGGATCGTATGGACTGCAAGCTCTGGTCTTCCAATTAGTGTGATACCATGCTTATTAGCGAGCGAGCTTGCGGCTTGTATACGGTCCGGACTATCGTGATTCCCACTTATAACCGCGACGGACCGCTTTCCATAGTCAGCAATTCTTGCCATAGTTTCATAAAACATCTCCTCGGCTGCGGCAGGAGGATTAAAGGTGTCGAACACATCCCCAGCCATCAATACTACATCGATTTGCTGATCTCGCACGATATCCACTAATTCGTCAAGAAACTGAGCCTGCTCCTGTAAACGACTTCGCCCTTCAAGCGTTCTGCCTAAATGCCAATCTGCTGTATGCAACACTCTCATCAACGTCACCTCCATAATCTTTTCACTACACATCATGCTATACAGTGTATCTATAATTTTTAAAAACTATCAAATTCTATTTTTGAGACTTTAAAACATTGCTAACACGATTAGGTATCTGTCAATGCGCCTTTATAAGATTGATCTCCCCTGAAATAACGGTCGATAACTTTTATTTCAAAACAGTTCTGAAAACATAATAACTGTCTGAGAAGTCCTCAAACAGTTACTATGCATACATGTTTTTATAACTCTAACAGATGACTATCGCCATCAAAGAAGTACAAGTAACAATGTGTTGGTGCGTTACCCCACACATGGGATAGTGCTTGCCTATACAACTGTATTTGTAGCTTATATCTATCAAGCATGACCGCTTTTGCCTCATCCCAATCTTTAAAACGACCGTAAATAGCATCCGTCTTGTAATCGAGTAGCACTAGACCCTCATCATCTTCAAATACACAATCCATGACACCTTGAACAAGGACAAGTTCAGTCTCTTCGCCTTGCCAATCTGGATATGCCATTTTCGCAGGAACGGACATACTAAACGGTACTTCTCTTTTTACAAGAGGCGCCCGTAACAAACGTTGCCCAATCGACGTTTCAAAAAAACTAACAATTTTGTCTATATCAATAACCTCTGCCTGTTCACTAGTTAGTAGTTCACGTTCTACCATTAGAAAAACTTGTTTTTCAATAGATGACTTTGTTACACACTGAAGTAAGTCAATGTGCTGCATAACAGTATGCATAGCTGTTCCACGCTCGGCAGCTGTTAAAGTTTTTTCTTGCATAAACCGCGGACGATCCGCAAGCACTGGTGCACTTGTCGCTTGCAAAAGTGATGATGCACTATATTCGTCCATGCTTTCATGAGCTCTCTTAATTTCAGAAACTGTTTGTTTAGATCTGTGCTGTACTGCCATCGGATATTCGTAGCGCCAATCTAGTCGAGCCTTCACTTCATCTAATAAAGACTCGTTAATAGGAACAGTCTTTTGCTGCTTAATAAACTCTAATCTATTTTGCTCTAAGTCGAGTTCCAATTGATCTGCTTTTTGTAACTGCTCTTTGGAAATCGTTGAAACTTGCCATGAGCATGGATATTCATATATGTCGCTATTTACATTCATGACCTCGGCATGAAGTGACCGTGCTGTTTGATGACGTGTTACAGCAGGTCCAACCCAATCAAGGTATGAAGATGCATTCGATAATTCATGACTTGGCAACGCCCATTTATTATGAGAGCTTATGGACTGCCAACGAGAAACTGTTTTATCAAGCTTATCAATCGTACCTACTAAATATAATTTTTCTTTAGCACGTGTTAGAGCGACATATAAAACACGCATCTCTTCAGCAATGAGCTCTTGCTTCATTCTGTGTTTAATGGCCAATTGTATAAGCGAAGGGTACATAATTCTTAAAGTTGGGTTAATAACCTTAGTACCAAAACCTAGTTCCTTATCAAGCAAGTACGTGTTACCTAAATCCTGTGTATTAAATTTACGATTCAGTCCAGCTACAAATACGACCGGAAATTCAAGCCCTTTACTACTGTGAATTGTCATAAGGCGTACAACATCTTCTTGTTCACCTAACGATTTCGCAGTACCTAAATCATTTCCACGCTCTCGCATTTTTTCTATGAATCTTAAAAAACGAAACAGTCCACGGAACGATGTCTGCTCATATTGATGTGCTCGGTCATACAACGCTCGCAAATTTGCTTGGCGTTGCTTTCCATTAATTAAACCACCTACGAAATCGTAGTATCCAGTGTCTTCATATAGTTTCCATATTAGATCAGTTAAAGAACCTTCTCTAGCAAGACTACGCCACGTTTGTAGACGCTCGTAAAAGTAACTAATCGATTCAGCTAACTCCGCTCTTTCATAGCCATGTGCTTCTACAAATTGCGCCATCGCTTCATATAAATTGCCGCGTTTATTATGAATCCGCATATAAGCAAGGTCTTCTTCACTCAAGCCAACAATAGGGGATCGTAACACCGCTGCAAGAGGAATGTCTTGCTGCGGATTATCAATGACTCGTAAAAGCTCTAACATAACTCCCACTTCAACAGCATCAAAATATCCCGTTGAAAGTTGTGCATAAATGGGAATGTGAAACTCTTTAAACTCTTCCATAATTTGTGAAGCCCAAGGCATCGAACGAAGCAAAATCACAATGTCTCTATACTGTATCGGTCTTGTTGCTTTTGATTTACGGTCATAGATAGGAAACTTACTATCTATGAGATGCTTTATTTTTTGAGCCATTACTCTTGCTTCCAACTGGGCCGTTTCAACATCCATCAGGTCTTCAACAGTTGAGTCATCTGCCGACCCATCACTACCATTCTTATCAATTAGCAGTAGTTCACTTTTCATGTCTTCATTGGTAGGGTAATCGATAAATCCGAGCTTTAACTCTGCGTCACTATTATAATCTATCTCAGCCACTGTTTCGTTCATAATTTGTTTAAAAATAAAGTTTGTACTACTCAAAACTTGTTCACGACTACGGAAGTTTTTGTTCAAATCAATTTTCAGACCAGTTGAAGAGCTACCTTGATGCGAAAAACGCTTATATTTCCGCAAAAACAGCATAGGTTCTGCTAAACGAAATCGGTAAATCGCTTGTTTAACATCTCCCACCATAAACATATTTCCTGTTGCTTCTTCATCCTTTGTGACAAGCTGTAAAATGGACTCTTGTACTTGATTCGTATCTTGATATTCATCTACAAGTACTTCCGTAAATTTTGTTCGGTAAGTTTGAGCAATATCACTTGGTATTAATGCGGTAGAATCTTCCGTTGTATTTTCATTGAAAATAGACAATGTATAATGTTCTAAATCGGAAAAGTCAACAATCGCTTTCTCAGCTTTCAAAGCCGAATATCGCTCTGAAAAATCTTTTACACAAGTGACAAGCATATGAACTGGCTGTTCCATAGATTGCAAATCAGTTAAAAGTAGATCCGGTCGACGACCAAAATAGTTGTTCTGTATATCATCGAAAATTCCTTTTGCACGCTTTCGCAAATCATCAACAGAATCTTTTAGCGATTTATCAAAGTCTCCACGTATCGGCTTTGTAGTAGGAAAGCTTGCTTGCATTTTAGTATAAACGGCTTCCCAATCTTCTTGCTCAAGCGCGGTAATGGCAGATTCAATGATTGGCTGTTCGATAAGAATTTGCTCTGCTCGTGGTGCTGGTCCTGCTGGAAGCAGACACATATTATAGGCGGCAAGTAGCATCTCTTTTGCACCTTTAAGCTGCATTAAGATTTGCTTTTTCACATCGCTTATATACGGCAAATCGTCAATCCTTAAGTTCTCATCAACACGATATGAATTTGTAAGTGAGTTTAACCAAATGTTCGGAAAAGGCAAAGAGCGAGAGTAATCGTACACCTTTAAAATAAGTTCCTGTAGCTCACTATCTCCTTTATCTCCACTATACCGATCTGCCAAATCATAAAACTCTTCGTTTCCATTTTGGTAATACTGCTCGAACATCTCATCAATAACTTCGTCTCTTAGCAGCTGACCTTCTGTGTCGTCAACGATACGAAACCCAGGATCTATATCTACTTTGTAATAGTATTTGCGCACAACATCTAGACAAAAGGAATGGAGAGTAGAAATATGCGCTTTACCAAGTAAATTAAGCTGTCGGCGTAAATGTAACGATTGGGGAAGTGATTGAAGCTCTCTTTCTAAAGCCTCTCCAATTCTATTACGCATCTCTGCTGCAGATGCATTTGTAAATGTAACAACAAGTAATCTATCTATATCAATCGGGTTGATATCTCTCGTTAGCTTTTGAATAATTCTTTCTACAAGTACAGCCGTCTTCCCTGATCCCGCTGCTGCAGCTACTAACATATCAGACCCATCCGCAACAGCTGCCTGCCATTGCTCATCTGTCCACTGACTACCAGTTGGTTTAGGAGGAAGTTTATTCATTGAAATCCTGCACCTCCTTGCGAATTTTCATCATAATATCATCACGTTTTTCCGTCTTCAACTGACGGTATTGATTATCATGGAAGGATTCATCAAATTGACAAACAGTTTTATACGAGCAATACGTACATGGTGTGCGGTTTTTCATTTTAAATGGAGCTAAACTTACATCACCGCTAACGATATCATTACCCGCTTGAATAAATAGCTTTCGCGCGTATTGACGGAGCTCATTTAATTCTTGGTTACTAGCAATTTTTGAGTCTCTTTGCGAGAACCCTCCCTTTTTTGTTAAACCTAATTGAACAATCTTAGACTTTACACCTTCACTAAGCGATGTATCCATTAGTCGGGCGACATTTTCATCCCCTAGTAATAATCCCTTCATTCTGAATTGCTGTAATATATCCTCTTCCAAAGTATCTATTTCACTAGCAGACTTTGCTTTAATAAACGGATTGTGCACATGGAAATATAGCACACCTGCTGGGGATGCATCTGTCCCAATCCAATCTGATGCATGGGTCACAACAACATCTAAATATGTTAGCATTTGTAGTGTGAGGCCATACATTACATCGTTTAAGTCTATCTTTTTCGCACTAGATTTATAGTCGACTACACGTAAATACACACCATTGTCCGAGTCAGCTTTGTCAACACGGTCAATACGTCCAACAACTTGCATACGTGCCCCATTTTCAAGCTCAAACGTAAGTGGAGGCAACTGGCCATTTGGACCGAAAGCTAACTCTAAACCCACAGGGGAAAACCCACTTACTTTTGCATGTTCTCGCAAAATAAGAGCGGTACGACTTATTACTTGTTCTAATTTACGTTTTACATATTGAAGCCTGCTCGAGCTCAACAGTATTTCCTTCTGCAGTCTCGGTGCAAACACATTAGCAGCTTGTAACGCTAATTCTAGACATTGCTCTTGAGTCACGTGTTTCCAGTCTAGTCCTCGTCTTTTCAACTCTTCGGTCATCCATGTTAATGCGGCATGGAAGAACTGACCAATATCAGGAGCATCAAGCTTGTACATTTGTCTTTGCTCTAATTTGAGTCCATGAGAAGAAAAGTGTGAAAATGGGCAGCGATAGAAAGCTTCCATTCGTGATACACTTGCCGTTATTTCATCTCCATATAACTCTTTGCTAGTTTCTTTTTTCAGCATAGTAGGTGTATTTGAATAAAAGAGGCTAGAAAATACTTTTTTAGCTTTATAGCTATATAAATCGTGCTCAATTAAATAATTGTATACTTGCCACCATACATCCTCTACCGGATATCCCCGTTTGAATTGCTGTAGCTGTGACGTGGCATATGGTAATACTGCTAGTGGGGATGTGATGTATTTCCATTGGTCTTCTATACTACTAGTTGACGGGTCAACCTCGTAATAGTCGTGCATAATATTCGGAAACATTTCCTCTAACCTTTTAATGATAGGCGATGGCAATAACGCCTTGCCCTCCTCATTTGCTAGCGGATACGAAACATAAAGACGTTTCGCCGGACTCACGAGCGCTTGATAAATTAAAAAGTCCTCTCTAAATAACTGTTCGCGGGAAGTTGGTCCTAGCTCCATCCCGATATTTGAAAATAACTCTCGATCATCATCACTTAACAAGCCTGTTTCATTAGCTTTTGCTGGTATGACTCCTTCGTTGGCTCCGACAATAAACGTGCACGAAATATCTGTCAGTCGTGAGCGCTCCATGTCGGCAATTAATACTTGGTCGATTGCAGGAGGAACGAGTGCAAATTTTAAGCTATCCATCCCTGTTTCAAGTATTTCAATAAAGGATTTTAACTGAATTGGTTCATCGCCTAAAATTTCAACATATTGATCAAGCAATTCTAATACAGCTTTCCAAACTTGAGCATGTTCACGTGCTGTCGATAAGTCTCCACGAAGCTCAGCCTGCA
The DNA here is from genome assembly GCF_003944835.1 of Bacillus sp. HMF5848. Taxonomy (GTDB): domain Bacteria; phylum Bacillota; class Bacilli; order Bacillales; family HMF5848; genus HMF5848. Next base: position 1,136,072 of record NZ_RWIV01000001.1, on the reverse strand, counting down.
CTCGTAATTGCTCTAGTTTTGAAGCAACATCACATTGTTCTATATAAAGAAAAACAGCTTCACATATAGCTCGTCCAGATTTCGCTCTTTTCAAGCGATCTTGTAGCTGCTTTAACGAAGGGACTATGAGTTGTCGACATTCATGGAGCGTGTCTTCAAGCTCTTTATCTTGATCCGTTTTAGCATAATGAACCGAATCAAGTCCTCGATATTTTTCATATGTCCACCGTTCACCCTTATACCAATTTGCACCTTGTATACCGTATGACAAAACATAATTCTCTAAAATGTCCATTTTTTCACGCCACATGGTTGTTGACTGATTAAGCGGGAACAACAGCTCCGTTTTTACGCAACGGAATATAGATTCATAGCGCCAATGACTAGAAACGATATCAAGACTAGATCGAATAAATTCGATTAATGGATGATGTAACATGGAGCGTTTTTGATCGATAAAATAAGGAATGTCATAGCTTTCGAAAACAGGCTTTAAAACATCCTCATAGTTATTAGCATTTCGTACTAAAACGGCAATATCTGTATAACGATACTGCTTATCTCTAACTAAATCATGAATCTCTCGTGCAATCCCCTCAATTTCTGCACGACGATTGGCTGCTTGAGCAATCGTAATATCCGTTTGCCCTTTAAAAGGTTGAGCTGGTCGGCTCATAAACTGTGTTTCTAAGTGCCTCAAAGATGGAGACTCTTCAAAACGATGAGTATCGTTAAAAACAAGAGGGTCTTCGAACGATAGACCTTCTTGGTCTGCTAGTTTTTTCAACTTCAAATATGTTTTCTGTGTTGTAGCAAACAAGTCTGTTTCCTCATACACACTTACTGGCTTATCTAGCGTTAATGCCATTTTAAAAGATTGAGATACTTTCATCAGGTTTATAAGAACAGCTAACTCCTGTGCAGCTACATCATGAAAGCCGTCTACATAAATTGTAGCTTCCTTTAAATAATCTGAGAGAGGAATATGCTCATTTAAAAGTCTTACATAGTCTTCTGTATCAACGTATTTATTTAATAAAGCATATTCTAATTGTTTATAAATCAACTGTAGATCGTGTAGCTTATCGGCAGCTTGTCCATCCTGTGATCGCAAAAAATCCTCACTATATGAAGCTAAATCCTCAGGTGAAAGTTGATAGCGTTTAAATTCAGCAATCATTTCCTCTAATTGTTTAATAAATCCACCTTTTTCAGAAGCTCGATTATAAACCTTTAATTGCTGCTTATGGTTTAAAACAATTTTACGCAAAAGCATATTAATACCAATGTTAGATAAATGATAGCGACTCATCCCACCGGTTTCTTGTAAAATACGCCAAGCTAGACGCGTGATGCTTAAGACTTGTGGTCTCATCATCGCATGTAATCCAGGCGTTCGAATTAGTGCATATTCTAATTGGAACGTCATCTGATCAGGAACTAACAATATAATCGGGGGGCCTTTTGGATTTTCTAATGTTTTACGTCTTATTTCATCTAATATATATTTTGTTTTGCCACTTCCTGATTTGCCAATTAAAAATTGTATTGCCAAGGATAATCCCTCGCTTTCGTTTATTAAGAAAAACGGAAGGCGCCGCATGTGAGGCTATAGATGGCGCTTCCTGGCACCATCACCTCAAACCTTCACAATTTGTGAAATACGTATGGGCTGGCCGACAACAAATGCGACGTCCTTTCGTGTTGACAGCACTACGCCTTCCTGACCATTGGAAAACTACATGGTAAAGTCGTTATTCAAACTCATCGACTGCATACAGCAATATGTTAAGATTCTTTACGTTTATGAAGTGTTCCTTCGAGCTCTAGAGTCGTGAATTGATGATAATCTTAGTGAAAATGTTGTTTATATTAACAATTTCTAAGTACCTTCATACTATATGATTAATGACTGAAAGCGGGCGATTGTCATGACTCATGTGAAAACGGCTAGTTTACTACTAATTATAACAGGCACCTTTGTAGCCTGTAACATATATTCATTGATTCCCATTTATCTACAAATTGGCTCAGATTTTTCAAGCAATATTGATTCTATCGTACCAGGAAGTAGTTCATTTACGTTTAGTTATGCAGTTGGGCTATTATGCTTTGGTTCACTCGGAGGAAAAATTGGTAAGAAAAAAATAATTGTATTTGGAATGTTGGCCGCAAGTGTTACAAGCATTTTAGTTTCATTTACGACGGAGCCAATAACGCTTATTGCTGCAAGAGCGCTACAAGGCTTTATGTTAGGTAGCTTTGCACCAAATGCGTTTGCACTAACATTCGATATTTTAACTGGAACATTTCGCACCTTTGTTATAGCGCTAATTAACACTGGCTTCCTTGTTGCTGGTATACTTGGACAAATTATAAGCGTCTGGATTGAAGAAGCTACAAGCTGGAGTGGTGTGTTTACATTTTATGCGGTGTTGTATTTAATCTTATTTATTTTGCTATCTGTACTATTACCTAAAGACACCTCGTCACAAACCAACACGTCGCTTATACAAAATGTAAAAATAATATATAATAAGCGCCCACTTATACTAGCTTATTTAATCAGTTTTTGTTTACTTCAGAGTGTTATAATTTTTTACGAGTCACTGAACAGGTTAGGGTTGCACTTAGATTGGGACTCGTCTTCTGTTAATATGATTCGCATTGTAGGCTTAACTGGTGCTGTTTTATCGTTTGGGATGGGCGCCTTAATTGAAAGATTCGGTGTGGTGCGTGTATTACAAATAGGAGCTATTTTTGGCTTAATTAGTTTTTCACCTATGATGTTCACTACAAACAAATTACATTTGGCACTGCTATCAATTTTCTTTATTGCCGCTATCTCTATCTTAATTCCAACTATTGTTGTCATAGTCGGACAACTAGGAGAGCATGCTCGAGCCACTGCTGTATCAATATATTCATTTGTTCTATTAAGCGGGGCTAGCTTAGGTCCTCTATGGGCTACCTTGTTCACTTTTAAAATAACAATTGTTATGTTAATAATCATGTATTGTTTATTGCTCTGGTTGCCCTCAAGGTTGAAAAATCAGCTGTGATTTCGCAATCTATTATAGCACATACGTTCCTATTTCAACAAATCTAAAAGCTAGGGCTTATTAGCACCTAGCTTTAAGTGTAATTAGCTTTTAAAAAAATCTGTATCAATTTGGCTAAAAGGCCAGTACCTTAAATTCACAATCCCTACTACCTTATCCATGCTAACCAATCCAAAATGTCTGCTATCCCAGCTTCCGAGTCTGTTATCACCCATTACAAATATATACCCATCCGGAATAATACCTTCTTGTATATATTCTTTCGTTGTAAAGTCAGCTGTTAGTTTGCCATCAATAATTGTTTGTTTATTGTTTTTTAGATAAGGTTCATCATAAGGTGTTCCGTTAACATACAGGGTATCGTTTTTATATTCAATTGCATCACCTGGTAGTCCAATTACTCTTTTTACAAAGTCTTCATCTTCATTTGCGTGGAATACTACAACATCAAATCGATGTAAATCACTAATTTTCATCCCAATTTTATTGACAACTAGTAAATTTCCATCCTCCAAAGTGGGATTCATCGATTCTCCTTCAACAATGTAATTTGAAAATAAAAAGGTACGAATAAAAACAAATAAAATGACGCCAATACCAATGGATTTTAACCATTCCCAGCCTTCTTTTTTCACGTGTTTGTTCATATCTTTCTCTCCCACCCTAGTTATCTATTTTACAAATATTGTAACAACGTTGCGCATGTATGACAAGCAAACTCACATAAAGATCGGTGATGAAATGATCCTGTCCAAACTATTAATGGTCTCTTTGCTTGACATTTGTTTGTAGTCTAACTTCTATTCGTTTTCCTACTATCCATAATAAAAATATAACTACACCAACTATGACAGAACGCAAAGGTTGTTCCACAAGGGCACGTAAATCATATCCAATAAAACTCATTGTAAAGATCATAACCATTTTCCCAGCTAATACAGCTAGAATAAATTGATTTGTACTGACCTTTGATAACGCAGCCACAAGATTCACTGCTGCAGAGGGGGTAAAAGGAAAACATAAAATCAAAAACATTGGGCCGAAACCATGCTTTTCAATCCAAATCATCATTTTTTTGACCTTTTCATGCCTGCCAATAAAATTAGCCAGTCGTCCTCTTACAAACTTTCTCACTAGAAAGAACACCAACAGTGCTCCCACACAAGCACCTACCCATGAATACAAAAATCCGAGCCAAAGTCCGAACGCATTTGTGTTTGCAATGACAAAGATAAATAACGGTAATATTGGCAAAAAAGCTTCTGCCATGGGCAATAATATTCCTGGTAACGGACCAAAGCCACGATATTGCTCTAAAAGCTCCATTACATGCTCTAGTGTGAAGTAATGGTTATAAGACTCCCATAATCGCCCTAAATATGCCATGTATATTTCTACGAGGAAAGCGGATTCCATTATAAAAAACTCCCCATAATCTAATATATATTAATTTTACACCTAATTTTAAAACTCATAAATTAAAATGCTGTAGGATTGACTCTTTTTTTCGTTGTTTTTATACTTTCTCCTACGCTAAAAAGACACTAGTAGTTTACACTAGTGTCTTGTGTTTTATTTTAATCAGTACTTTATAATCACAACACGTGTTATGAAGTTTTACAAATATGCGTTAAACCAATCTTTTATATGATTAAGTCTTTCAACTCTCAGCTGCGGCCTTCCACTTCGTGAAAGCTCATGATTAGATTCAGGGAAACGAACAAATCTCGTTACCTTATTTCGTTTCTTAAGCACTACAAACAATTGCTCTGCTTGCTCGATTGGACAACGATAGTCTCGCTCTCCATGTAAAATAAGTAACGGCGTTTCCACATTAGCTGCATATTTTAAAGGTGAATGCTCCCATAATTTTTCTGTATCGTCTAGTATATCTCCTTTAAGCTCCCAATCCGTAAAATAGTAACCTATATCGCTTACGCCATAAAAGCTAAGCCAATTAGAAATGGAACGCTGTGTAACAGCAGCTTTAAACCGATTTGTATGACCAACAATCCAGTTTGTCATAAAGCCACCATAGCTTCCACCTGTCACTCCTAGACGCGATTCATCGATTATATCTCCATATTCCGCTAACACATAGTCGACGGCAGACATGACATCTTTGTAATCGTTCCCCCCGTAATCACCCCGACATGCATCTGCAAATGCTTGACCATAGCCATGACTACCACGTGGATTTATATATAACACAACATATCCTTGTGCCGCTAACATTTGAAACTCATGAAAATATGTGTTTGCATACATCGCATGCGGTCCACCGTGAATTTCGAGAATGAGTGGATATTTACTATTTTCATTATAATCTACTGGGTGCATTAACCATCCATGTAAATCTAAACCATCATGCGCTTTAAAACGTAATTCCTCAACTTCAGCAACAGATACTGTGTTTAAAAAATCTTTGTTAACATCTGTTAACTGCTCGCGCTCACCTGTTTTAAAGTCTATGGCAAATAATTCACCTGGCATGGTCGGCGTGCTAATAGCTACAACAGCCTTGTGTGTTGAGCCATCAACAGTTAGCCCATATACATGACTATCGTCAAATATGACTGGGAAAAATTCGCCTTCTACTGAACCATAATACACAACTGTATTTCCTTGATCACTTACTAAAACATAATACCCTTGACTATCTGCTGTCCAGATTGCACCAGGATTTATTGTACCATGGTGAAAATCACCAATAGCTGAATCTGTTATTTGTAGATCTAATCCCTCTGTCATACAAGTTAACTCGTCATTTTGTGTGTTATAAATCCAAAGCTTTGTTAAGGTAGCAGAATCATGAGTGCGTGGACTACCACCAAAAGCGATATAGCGGCTGTCTGGGGACCACGTTGATGTAAAGCCACTGTAATACCCATCACTAGCTGTTATTTTTTTAGTTTCTCTTGTAGAAACGTCCATGATATATACATCTGTTACAAGACGATAATCAGCTTTTTCATCAAGATCAGCCGTAAATGTTATATATTTGCCATCTGGCGACCAACACCCCGGTGTATAGTCGAAATCCCCTTCTGTTAAAGAAACAATACTCTTAGTATGTACATCGACAATAGCAAGCTGCTGGCGTTTGTCCTCTGGATAACCAACAGCATCTGATTTATAGCGTAAGCGGTCAACAATCATCGGCTTTAGTCTTTTATCCTCTTTTTTACTATTGCTTTCAGTATCTTGTAAAGTTTGTCCTTCTCCAAGTGTGATAGCGAATAAAATAGCATTACCATCTGGAGACCAAACAGGTTGAGATACTCCGTTAATAGAAGCAGTAATTTGCTCCGCTTCTCCACCAGCCATGTCAAAAACATACAGTTGATTTTTGCCTGTTCGTTTCGAAAGGAAAGCTAACTTCGTTCCGTCTGGGGACCATCTCGGTGAGGTGTTAGAAGTGTTACCAAACGTCCATTGTTTTGTCTTACCGTTTATAAGGTCTTTCATAAATATATGCTTTATGTATTCATCACTATCTTTATCAATATGTGTTTGTATGAACGCAATCTTTTCTCCATCAGGAGAAAGCTGTGGATCTACAACAGATTTTAAGCTGTAAATATCCTCTGCACTCATCTTTTTTAGTTGTTCTGCCACAAAACCATCCCCTTACAAATTCTTTACTGAAATTATTTGAGTAGCTGAAAATAGTCTTTCTTTTTCATCATATCATTTACTTTGAAAATTCTCTCTTTTTTCCGTAATCTATAATAAAGCTCTTTCTCCTAGAGTGGCGAATGTCCTCTCCTTCTATACGACTTGTTAACTTGGTCCGTAATTGTGCTGTGCGGTACAGTTGGTTCTCAAAGGACCCGAATGATACCGGAAAATGAAATGAGCGATTATTTTTAAAAATGACAGTTGTATTGTGGGAACCATTTGATCTATGCTCTTCAACATATGCATGAGAGATCCAAGCACACTTTTCCTGTCTTGGAGAGGTCGTTGGGAACAAGTAAATGCCATTTGTGTAGTCTACAACGATAGGAGATTTATGTGTGATTCCCATGATGGCTTTCGTACCAGCTATTCTTCCACGCAAGCTACTTCCAAAATAATTACAGCTTCTTTCCACAATATCTTGTGGACTCATCGTAACAACAAATTCTCCTTCTAGCTCTATTACTCGTGAAAACTTTTGCTTATCAAACCTTTCTGGAATTATCGCCATCGTATATCGATTGACTTCATATTCCTCAAGCATTTTCATTGTCATATGTTTCATTCCTACTCCCTCCCATATTAAATTTTCTCAATTATAAATTTTATCACTATACATTTCTCTTATGGTTGATGTCACAAATTTTTCAAAAAAATGTAAAAAAACATATACTAAAGAAAAATCGCAGATTGGCGTGCCTTGAGGCGAAGACAGAGACTAGCTACACTTATGCGTTAGGAAAACAAAATTTGCGAATAAAAATTTAATGCTTTCCTATTTAGCCAAAAAAATAAGTGCCTCGTGGGCACTTGCCTTACGTTATTGATTATTGAACACTTGTTTGATCTCTTTGTTGGCGATAAACTCATTAGCTTGCTCTAAAGTAGTATGCTCATCTATAGATTCTCCAGCATATTGACTTGCTTCTTTAAGAGGATTATTCGAGTCTAAGGCAGTCGTTACAGCATGTAAAGTACGATCTTTTTCTTCTTTCATATAATAAGACCTCCTTTTACTTAGCATATACAAATTATTATTCAATAATACAAGCTAATAATAATTATAATTAACTTAATTTTTAAAAAACTCATTGACTATTCTCACAATCCTATATATAATTGAAAAAAGCCATAGGGGTGATTAGTTTGAATAGAAAGAAATCTTATTCAGAATTAATAACTGCACAGCACAACAACTTAAAATCAAAAGAAGCCATGTTACTAGACACTCTTCTTCAGATGATAATTGATGAAGCGTTGTTTAATCGAAAGAAACAGGTATTAGAGGAGAAAATTAACGATAGTCTAGACAAACGTGATTACGAAGCATTTATGAAACACTCTGAAAGCTACCGCAAGCTTGTTGCAACCGCCTAAATTCTTCAAATCAACCCATAACACTATCTACACGCTTTTAAATCCCAACACATTATTATGTCAGCAGAACCGGATGCATTTTACGCATACGGTTTTTGCTTTGTTATACAGTTTCTGATTTTAAGTTTATTTGTGACTATATCGTTTGAAAATCATTTAAGTTTTGGTTTCTTTTTTTTCGCAGTAAAATATGAGGGATAGACTTAGTCTGTGTACGCACGTGGCACCAACTTATCACTGCGATGATGGGGGGCTTATGTGTGATGATGATGACGGTCTTGTGTATGTTGTAGACACTCTCATATGTGTTGTAGACACTCTTATGCGCGGTTGAAGAGGATATTTAGAAAAGTAAAACAGACACCCATTCGCTCGAGTGTCTGTTTCTCCCCCCATGTTTATCTATATATTAATGTGTGCTTGTAAACTGTTCTTCTTCAGTTGATCCTTTTAGCGCTGTTGTCGATGAGGTTCCTCCAGAGATAACTTGTGAAACTTCATCAAAATAACCAGTACCAACTTCACGTTGATGCTTAGTTGCTGTATAGCCATATTTTTCACTTGCAAATTCTGCCTGTTGCAGCTCAGAGTATGCGGCCATACCTCTTTCTTTATAGCCACGAGAAAGCTCAAACATACTGTGGTTTAGGGCATGGAAGCCAGCTAATGTAACGAATTGGAATTTGTAACCCATCTTACCGATTTCAGCTTGGAATTTCGCAATTGTTTCATCATCCAACTTCGCTTTCCAGTTGAAAGAAGGTGAACAGTTGTATGCCAAAAGCTTGCCTGGATATTTAGCATGAATCGCATCTGCAAAGGCTTGTGCCTGCTCTAAATCAGGGGTTGAAGTTTCACACCATACGAGATCCGCATATGGAGCGTAAGCCAATCCTCTTGAAATCGCTTGTTCTAAACCAGGCTTTGTACGGAAGAAGCCTTCCGGTGTGCGTTCGCCAGTTAAGAATGCTTTATCATTATCATCAATGTCACTCGTAATCATATCAGCTGCGTCTGCATCTGTGCGAGCGACAATTAATGTTGGTACTCCCATTACATCCGCTGCTAACCGGGCAGCAATCAAGTTGCGTACTGCTGTCTGTGTTGGTAATAAAACCTTTCCTCCAAGGTGTCCACACTTTTTCTCAGATGATAATTGATCTTCAAAGTGTACTCCAGCAGCACCTGCTTCAATCATACCTTTCATTAATTCGAACACATTTAACTGTCCACCAAACCCTGCTTCCGCATCCGCAACAATAGGAGCAAACCAGTCGGTATCATTGTTGTCTTCTAAATAATGTATTTGATCCGCGCGCTGTAGTGCTTGGTTAATTCTTTTTACAACTTGTGGCACACTGTTTGCAGGATATAAGCTTTGGTCCGGATACATATGACCTGAAAGGTTCGCATCTGCTGCAACCTGCCACCCACTTAAGTAAATCGCTTTTAAGCCTGCTTTTACTTGTTGAACAGCTTGATTTCCTGTTAATGCACCTAATGCATTTACATAATCTTCTTCGTGTAACAAGTTCCAAAGCTTTTCAGCTCCACGTCTAGCTAACGTATGTTCCATATCGATAGAGCCACGTAAACGAATAACGTCCTCTGCACTATATGGACGTGTAACTCCGTTCCAGCGCTTATCCATTTCCCAGCTTTCTTGTAGCTTTTGTGCTCTCTCTTTTAACGTCATATTATTACCTCTCCCCTTTATTGTTATACAACAACTAACTAAATTTCTTCTTTTATTATATAACAGACCCAAAAAATTACAACAGTATATTTTCATAATTTTTTGTCGATTTGTATTAACTTTTATAAAGCGCTTTCATTACTGGATTTAATTAAGCTACCTTTTACTTATTCATAGGACTACATACTATTTTTTTACAAGTCCAAGCATTCCTTTAATATTCTAGAAATCATTTTTCACCAAACATTAGTAAGCTTGAATACATTTGAGTTATGGAACACGAGGTATAACTGAAGCTCTCCAAAAAGCTCTAAGCATGAAATTGATAAGATGAACGAAACAACTTTACTCCTTGGATGATGAATCTAGACAGTGATTAAAGTTTAATATTATTATTTCTAGCTGAGAAAAAACAGAGGTGTTCCATATGGAATACCTCTGTTTTAAATTACATATTTAATTGATTTTGCACTTCATTTATTGACGGTAGTGCTGTCATAGCTCCTTTAGTTGAAGCAGCTAATGCACCTGACACACTTGCAAACTTAGCAAACTCAACTAACTCATCAATTGTAATTTGTTCAATTGGCTTGTTGTATTCATTAATATTGTAGAGTATACCAGACATAAAGGCGTCTCCCGCTCCTGTTGTATCAACGGCTTTCACCTTGCGGGCAGGCACATGACGAATCTCACCCTTTGTACTGACATAACTTCCTTCACTACCAAGAGTGACTAAAATTACTGATATATTATATTGACTCAACGCCTCAATGCCACGTGGTATATCCGTTTCACCGGTTAAAAATGCTAACTCTTCTTCAGAAACTTTTAGAACGTCAGCTTCTGGCATAATAGATAAAATTGTTTCTTTAGCATGTCCTTCGTCTTTCCAAAGGCTCATACGTAAATTAGGATCATAGGAACAAATTAAACCATGTTGCTTTGCGACTTGTATAGCTTTAAGGTGTGCGTTATGTATCGGTTCATGAATTAGACTTATAGACCCGTAATGTACTATTTTATACTTCTTAAAGAAGTCTTCATTAATATCATTTTCTGAAAGTTGTTGATCAGCACTGTTTGGAATATAAAAGCTAAAGCTTCTTTCACCATTTGTATCGTTTTTAACAAACACTAAATTTGTTTGATGAGTTGTCACCTTATTCATTTTTTCAACATTAACATTGTACTGTGCTAGTGTGTCGTATAAAAACTCCCCCATCACATCAGCACCTACTGTTCCAACAAAAGCAGAATTAGCCCCTAACTTAGCAGCACCTACTGCTACATTTGCTGGTGCGCCACCGGGGCTTTTTTGATATGAGATGTTATCCATATCTAGAGGTACAAAATCTATAAGTGCTTCACCTAAACATATTATTCCCTTCAACTTATTCAACTCCTGGTCCCAAGTGTAGACATAAGAACAGCTATCCGTTCATTTATTTAAAGTCTCCCTTATTTTGTATCACAAATCATACCGTCCAACAAGACTGTTCACTATTCTGTCGTTTCTCTTTTATAATTTTCTAAAAAGTATAGTCGTTCCATCATCGTTGGATGTGCATAGCGAAATAGTTTAACGATATAAGGTGGATTTACTTGTCTTAAGCTTGTTTTCGCAAGTGCTTGAAAAGATGTAACAGCTGCGCTTTGATTTCCGGTTATTTCAATGGCATAGCGGTCAGCAGCCAATTCCTCATGACGTGATACAGCATTAGAAATCGGACTAAAGCTAAAGGATAGGATGGATATGAGCAACAGAAATACAGGTAATGAGCGCCATTCTACCACATCTTCAATAGAAAAGACTCTACACACACGAGCAAACAATAGATGAATTGTAAATAAGCCCAATAATGTAACAAACATATAGCCAATTGTGCCATACAAGACATGCTTCATCACCCAATGTGCCATTTCGTGGGCCATGATAAATAACACTTCATCTTCGGACAGTTTATTTAGCGTTGTATCCCATAAAACGATCCGTGCATTTGAACCTATTCCCGTAACATAGGCATTCATCGCGTTTGTTTTTGTAGACATATTGACCTCAAAAACATGCTCGGCAGGAATATTAGCTGTGTCAGCTATTGCTAAGATTTTTGCCTCGAGCTCTTTATCTTTTAAAGGATAAAAATCGTTGTATAAAGGATCAATCACCACTGGATTAATAAATGTCATAAACAAGGTAAACGGAATGGATAGCAACCAGCCATACAGCCACCAGCGCTTACGACTTTTTTTAATAAGCCAGTACAGCACAACAACCACAGCAGCCATAATGGCATAGTTCACCCAAAAATCAATAATATAATCACGCATCCAGCTAGAAAAAGATTGTACGGTGATGTCATATGACTTGGATAGCCAATACCTCAAATAGCTAAGTGGAAATGTGACAAGCGTGACAGCTAGTGATAGCCAGAAAAAATAAATCACTCCCTGCGGGATAAAGCTTCTTGTAATCGCTCCTGCCCACTTTTGGAATCGATCTGATAAGCCAAATACAAGAATTGCAAAATACATGAGCCATTCAAAAGGTATCGTTATAAAGAATAAAACATCCCTAATCTTAGAATATTGTTCACTTATAAAAAGCTCACGCTCTGTCATAAATGTTTGCGGGTCTGCTGCTGAGCCAATATAATTTTCAGGTAAAGATGTATCAGCCCACATAAATAAGTATGCACTAATAAGGATGGCATATATGATGTATGCGACAAATGCGGTTATAAAAATTTTCTTCAAAACACTCACTCCCTTGTCCTACATGTTATTCTAATTGTAGATGATTTTTTATGATTTAGAACACATTGTTCATATAATCTTCAACGTTTTTTAAATGTCGAAAATTTGAAATATGCTATAATATTAACGCATCGGAAATTATCCCGTGAGGTGTTTATTGTGAAAAAACTGTATATTATCTTTTTTAGTTTATTAGTTCTTGGAATTAGTTCAGGTATTTTTTATTTTAGTTATTTCAAACAATCTCAGTATCAATTCCCTGAAAACGTAACAATGGAAACCGCATGGGGACAACCCTATAGCTTTGACACGATAGAACCAAAAGTTCGGCTAATAGAATTTATGTATGGCAATTGCCCAGATGTTTGTCCCGTTACAACATGGGAAATGCAAAAAATTCGTGATGATTTAAAAGCACAAGGTATATTTGGTGATAAAGTCGAATTTATAACAATCACGATAGATCCTAAGCGTGATACAAAAGAGAAATTGCAAGAATATGCAAAAGCATTTAAAATTAACAAGGATGAAGGCTGGTATTTATTACGCGGCTCTTATGAAGACACAAAAAAAGTAGCCGACAGCTTTGAATTTCTTTTCCGTGATCCAGGAAACGGTATGTACGTTCATTCGACATTTACGTATTTAATGGATGAAAAAAACAACGTGATAGAGAAATTCGGTATGGGTGAAAACGGCTTTGATAGAGAGCGTGTGTATAAACGTATTATGCGCATAGTGGACTAGAGTCACACATTAAATGGGGGTACATGGATGGGAAGAAAATTATTTATGCTATCTTTTATTTTCATTGTAATGCTTATGACTGGATGCTCATCTAACACGGATGAATCATTAACAGACATAGCTTTTCCTGAAGTTGAATTTTCAATGTCAGCTGATACTGTAAAAGCTGGTGAGGATATTACCTTTACTACAACAATTACACTATCAGGCAAAAGAATAAATGCCGACGACTTTGAATACGAAATTTGGCATGAAGAAAATGAAGAAGGCAATCATGATACAATCCCCCTTGAAAACAAAGAAAAAGGGGTATATGAATTAACAAAGTCATTTGATAAGCCTGGTACATATTATATTTACTACCACGCTAATGCAGAAAGCCTACATTTTATGAATAAATATTCATTTACTGTAACTGAATAATATAATTCTTAAAACCCCTTATGTTCGTAAGGGGTTTTTATTACAGACTTCTCTAACTTTGCTGCTGTACTTTTTCATAGGCTCTACTCTGAAATAACTGTGGATAACTTTTATTTAATACATTTGTGTGCTCATTAAATTTGCATGTACGCTGTTAAAGATGAGTGTTGATTTTGAATATTGTTGATAGTAGCGAAATGCGTGAGACTCCTGCGGGATGTAGTGGCAGTCGTGAGACCCCGCATGCGCAAAGCGCAGAGGAGGCTCACGGCCACCCCGCGGAAAGCGAGCGCAATGTAGCGAAAATCAACAACAAAGTTTAACAGAGCTTTTTCATAAAATAAAATAAGAATATATACTTAAAACAACAATTGAGCTTAACACTACGATAATAACATTCGCGCCTAAAAAGGCGACCGCAAAGGCTGCGACAGCACCAATAATTCCAAACCATATATCTCCTTCTTGAATTAGCAGTATACCCGGAAAAATTAGTGCCCCAAGCGTAGCATACGGAACGTTTCGTAAAACATTTTGCCAAAATTCCGGCATGTCTTTTCCACTCAATGCAATGAGTGGAAGGACGCGGGGTAAATATGTAACGACAGCCATTCCAATGATAATTAATACAATGTTACTATTCATATTGATACCCCTTTCTAACATATTTACTCATAAGCCATTCAACTGCTATCGCAGAAGTTAGTGTAGCCAGTACGATACACCAACCAGGCGATAAAGGGGTTAGTAAGGTTAACATAGAATTAAACATCGCTGCTAAGCTAGCTAAAACAACCACTTTTCTACTTTTCTTTAATGATGGCATTAACAAACCGATAAACATGGCATATAGCGCAACTGCCATACTAGCTTGAATTGTTTCAGGTAGGCTTGAACCAACAAGATGACCAATACCTGAATTTATAACCCAACTAGTGTATGATATAAGAGTTAGGCCAAACATGTATCCTGCAGAAACAGTATCCGGCTTTGTCGCTGCAACGGTAAAAGTTTCATCCGTAATCCCAAATGCATACAACGCCTTTTGCTCTATTGGATCATCATCAACTTTTTCACTTAACGACGCACTCATTAAAAAATGACGTATGTTTACTATAAAAGTCGTTAACACAATTTCAAAACCAGATGTACCAAGTGTTAATAAACTTAATGCTATGTATTGTGCGGCTCCAGCAAAAACTGCTAAACTCATAAATACTGTTTCATATACTGTTAATCCTGTTGCTTTTGCTAGCAGTCCGAATGTTAAGGCAATAGGCATATAGCCAATAGCAATACTCAAACCAGCCTGTAAGCCTTGTCGAAAGTTTGAATGTTTTACTGTAATAGCTTCTGTACTCAATATGTATCACCCTTATATCCTATTAAAAAAGGAGACTGTTTGTTATATGTATATTAATCCGTTTTTATTAGTTATGTTCATCTTGCCGATTATTACATTTGTGGGAAGCATAGGCATTTATATACTTACTAAAAAAGTATATACAGCCCCTCTCATCTCGGCAATAGTTTATTTCATTTTAATGTTCACAACATTTAACAGTACCTTCCTTGTATGGGTATTTATCTATATCGCTATCAGCTTTATATCAAGCTTATTAGCACGTAGCGTGTACTCCCCAAAAAAATATTAAACCGTGCCTTATCCTAATAAGGCACGGTCTGATGCGAGGCTTGTTCCGCGAATTCGCTGGAATTCAGCTAATAGTTGTTCAATTGTTAAGTTTTCTTTTTCTTCTCCTTCTGCTTCAAAAATAATTTGCCCTTTGTCCATCATAATAAGACGATTGCCAAGCTCTAAAGCCTGTTGCATGTTATGAGTAACCATTAACGTTGTAAGCTTCAAATCAGCTACGATTTCTTTCGTTAAATTCGTTATTAATTGCGCACGCGATGGGTCTAGTGCTGCCGTATGTTCATCTAACAAAAGTAGCTTTGGCTCTGTAAAAGTTGCCATAAGGAGTGACAAAGCTTGACGCTCCCCACCAGACAGTAACCCGACCTTTGCTTGTAATCGATCCTCTAGTCCAAGATGTAGTCGTGTTAACTCTTTCTTAAAAAATTCACGCCGTCTGGAAGATACGCCTTTTCGAAGTGATCGACCTTGAACTCGTCCGTACGCAATAGCTAAATTTTCCTCGATAGTCATCGATGGTGCTGTACCTGCCATCGGGTCTTGGAAGACTCGGCCAATCCATTTAGCTCGTTTATGCTCAGACAATTGAAAAATTTGCTCTTCTTCTAATTCAATCTCTCCGTAATCTGCTTGCAATCTACCTGAAATAATGTTCAATAGTGTTGATTTTCCCGCTCCATTACTTCCGATAACCGTGACAAAGTCACCAGGATTTAACGTTAGTTGAATGTGGTCTATAGCTACCTTCTCATCAAGAGTACCTTCATTAAAAACTTTATAAATCTGATTTAGACGGAGCAAAAGACTCACCTCGCTTCGCAAGATTTTTCGTTTGAATCGCTTGTTGTACTCGCTGCTTTTTTCTTCTTTTTGCCCGCCAATCATCAATAATCTTTGGGAGAATGAGCGCCATAATAACAATAACAGCCGTAATTAACTTCATATCTCCTGTTTCTAAAAACTTGATACGAAGAGCTACTGCCACTACAATTCGATACAATATGGCACCACCAATAACCGCAAAGGTTGTACGCACTATTGTTTTCGTGCCAAATATCGCTTCACCAATGATAACCGAAGCTAAACCGATGATAATCATTCCGATCCCCATACCAATGTCAGCAAAGCCACCATATTGAGCAATTAAAGCGCCTGATAGTGCAACAAGTGCATTCGATATACCAAGCCCCATAATTGTTAGCCCATCTGTGTTTGCTGAAAAACTACGAATCATATTTTTATTATCGCCAACTGCTCGTAAAGCAAGGCCGACTTCTGTTTTAAGAAACCAATCTATTACAAACTTAATTAGTATTGTCACAATTGCCATACAAACGACTACAGCCCAAGTCTTTGGTACGAAATCAGCCAATCCGATGGTGACAAATAATTGCTCTACAAAGCTATCAATACGTGTTAATGCCCATCCGTTTTCAAGCCAAGTCACGACTGTTTGTTCCTGTAGTAGTGGCACATTGGAACGCATACCCATTATACGAAGATTAATAGAGTACAATGCTATCATCATCAAAATACCTGATAGCAGTGGGTTAATCCCACCCTTTGTATGCAATATTCCTGTAATGCAGCCTGCTACAAAACCAGCTAATATCGCAACAATCGTCGCAACAAAGGGTGATTGCCCGTTTACTATTAAAATAGCAGCAACAGCAGCTCCTGTTACAAAGCTACCATCTACTGTTAGATCAGGAAAATCGAGAACACGAAAGGATAAGTATACACCGAGAGCCATAATTGCATATAAAATACCCAATTCAACTGATCCAAATAGTGCTGTAAACATGTCTCCTCATCCTTTCGTTACGTTTTATTCAATATATTCAGCTATATCCTGCCATTCACCATTCAGTTCAACACCCATTTCCTTAGCAGCTGTTTTGTTAATTTGCAGCTTTAAATTTTGTGGATACTGAACAGGTAACTCACTAGGTTGTTTTTCACCTTTAAGAATTTGCGCTGCCATTTGTCCCGCTTCATAGCCAATATCATAGTAGTCAAAGCCATACGCAGCAAATCCACCACGTTTAACAGAATCTAGCTCACCAACAAATAAAGGTATATCTTGTTCCTGGGCAACAGAAATAACTGACTCTAGCGCGGACACAACAGTATTATCAGTAATAATATAGAATACGTCTGCTTGACCTAATAACGATTCTGTCGCTTGCTTAACATCAGCGGAAGTAGACACAGACGCTTCAGCAACTTGTAAGCTCGTGCCTTCAACGGCATCTTTTACCATCTCGATTTGGGCAATAGAGTTTTGTTCACCAGCATTGTAAATCATCCCAATGGTGGCATTTGGATAATATTTCTCTATAAAAGATACTATATTTGGAATGGCATCTGGATGTGTATCTGTTGTACCAGTAATATTCACCCCTGGTTTATCAAACGCTTCAACGAGTTCAGCACCAACAGGATCCGTTACGGATGTGAAAATAATCGGAATCTCATTCGTTTCATTTAGCGCACTTAATGCCGATGGAGTTGAGTTTGCAAAAATTAAATCAACTTTGTCCCCTACAAAGTTTTTAGCAATTTGCGCGTTGTTGTTGGCATCGCCTTGAGCAATTTGTTCATCATACTCCACTTCGAGGCCCGCATCCTCTAGTGCTTTTTTAAATCCATCAAGCGCTGCATTTAACGATGGATGCTCTACAATTTGTGTGACACCAACCTTATATGTACCATCTCCCGTTGTTTGTGAACCACATCCGGTTATCAAAAACATTGATGCGATGATACTAAGTGCCAATACCCCTCTCAACTTCTTCATAGTACTTCCCCCTTTTAAAAATACTTTCACACTTAAACGCTTTTATTCATTAAATTATACTGAATTTTTAAAAAATATCAACAAAAAAATAACCCGCAGACATTTTATTAAATATCTACGGGTTGTGCGATTATTTATTTACAAGTTGATCACGTAGAGAACGACGAAGAATTTTTCCTGTTGTATTTTTAGGAAGCTCTTCTAAAAACTCTATCGACTTAGGAATCTTATATTTTGCTAAATGCTCTGCACAAAATGCAAGTAATTCTTCTTCTGTTATCATCTTATCCTTTGGAACAACAAATGCTTTTACAGCTTCTCCGAATTCCGGATCCGGTACACCGACAACAGCTGCCTCTACAACAGTTTCATGTGTATACAATACTTCCTCTACCTCACGAGGATACACATTATATCCTCCCACTATTACTAAATCTTTCTTTCTATCAACAATATAAAAATAGCCTTCTTCATCCATACGAGCTAAATCTCCCGTATAAAGCCAACCTTCCTTAATGGTTGCTGCTGTTTCCTCAGGCATTTTGTAGTAGCCCTTCATTACATTTGGCCCTTTAACAATTAATTCACCGACTTCACCTACTGGTACGTCTTCACCTAACTCATTGACTACTTTGTTTTCTACATTGAGAATACTAGTCCCAATTGATCCAGGTTTTCTTGGTCGGTCAAGCGGGTTAAAGCAAGTAACAGGCGATGCCTCAGATAAACCGTACCCTTCCGATATAGCTACCTGAAATTTTTTCTCAAAAGATTTAAGAAGAGCAACAGGCATAGAGGCACCACCAGAAATACAAAGACGTAAGCTCTTCATGTCATCTGGCTGTCCTTCTGGGTATTGAAGAAGGAAGTTATACATGGTAGGAACACCTGCAAATACGGTTGCTTCAGTTTCCTTTACTAAGCTAAAAATATCTCCTGGACTAAATTTAGGCACAATAAGAACTGTCCCGCCATTGACAAGTGGGGCATTCAAAGCGACTGTTAAGCAAAATACATGGAACATTGGTAAAGTAGCTACTACTTTATCATTCTCGCTTATTTTTAAGTAATCCGCACTATCTTTTGCATTGCTATAAATATTTTTATGAGTAAGCATTGCCCCTTTAGGACGACCCGTTGTTCCTGATGTGTATAAAATAACTGCTGTATCATCGTCTTCTAAGCTTGGACGTGTATACGACGATACATCTCCACTAGCAACAATATGTGTAAACGGTTTCAACTTACTTGAAATAGGACTGTTTGCATAATCAACCTGTTGCCCTGTTTCACAAACAATAAAATACTCAACCTCTGGTAACATAGGAGCTAGTTTTTCCATCATCGGAACTAATAAGTCTAGTACGACAACAGCCTTCACGTCACCATTTTTTAAAATATAGCTAATCTCATCCGCTGTATAAATCGGATTGATTGGTATCACAGATGCCCCAGCATTCATAGCACCGTAAAGTGATATAACAAAGTGTGGTGAATTACCTAGCAATAAAGCAACATGATCCCCTTTTTTTATCCCAAGCTGCTCTAATGCACTTGCAAACTTTGTTACAGTACCAAATAACTCCCTATAAGATGTTTCCTTCCCCTGAAAAACGTACGCTGGTTTGCCGGCAAATTGTTGAGATGTCTCTTGCAAACGTTCAAGTAAATTCAAAATTTCTCCCCCTTTGAATGAATTAGATTAGCTTCATGTAGGTACCTTTGTTGTCATAGTATTTTTAATGAATGAATAATCATTCATAATACCCATTTATATAATATTCTAAAATATATTATATTTTAGAAAACTATAAACTACAAGTGATAAACAGCGGTTCACTATCAGAACCGCTGTTTATTGTTTCATTTAACGAGTTTCACTACTCCATGTTAAGCCTGTACTTGCCAATTCAACATCTCCACTAAATTCTGCTTTCGCTTCATCAAAAAGCTGTGCATGATCTCCGAAGTGAGGTAAATGTGTTAACATTAACTTTTTCACATGAGCTTTTTCTGCCAGCGTCCCCGCTTCTCTACTAGTCATATGCCCAGCTTGTGAACCATCTTGGTTTGCATACAAATTACATTCACAAATTAACAAATCCGCGTTTTGTGAAAAAGAAATGAATTCAGCAAGATAGCTTGTGTCTGCGGTAAACACAACACTATTTCCTCCCGCTTCAAACCTCATAGCATAGCAAGTAACGGGGTGCTTCGTCTTCATAAAAGTTATAGAAAATGGACCAATATGTAATGCTTCATTCGGATTATACGCAATAGCTCTTGTGATGTTTGCATGAGTTAATCGTGTAAACCCTTCCTGGTCTTCGATATGACCATAAATCGGTAACTCAGGCAGATCCTTGCCTAACATTTTTGTAATTAACCGACCATACTGTAAAGGTCCGATATCTGCGATATGATCATGGTGATAATGTGAAACAATAACCGCATCAAGCTCTTCTAATTTCACAAAATTTTGTAGCTTTGATACAACGGCACTGCCACAATCCACAAGAAGTTTGAAACCATCGTGCTCAAACAAATATCCGGTTGTTGCTCCTTCAGCAGCCGGGAAACCACCCCAAAAACCTATAACAGTCACTTTCATCGTCAATCACCTCCCTATGTATACTATACTCTAAAATACTTTATAAGCACTAACTCGGTAGATTATACATATACTTAGAATGTAAATATTGTTATAAAACAACCCATTGACTTATAATAACTGTTATAATACAATAAAACCACCACAACATTGGAGGGGATCCAAACTATGTTAATGTCAAACAGTGAATTTTTTCAAAGTTTACCGCCTAAAACATGTGTAGAATGTGGAAAAGAAATTGAGGAACAGCATGAATGTTACGGTAATACCTGCAACTCATGTATAGAAGTGTATCAAGCATCGTAACACGACATCCTGCAAAACATTGTCGAAAAAATATTTGTTATAGAACTAAAACTATGACGCCACTGAGATAGCTATCAGTGGCTTTTTTGTTGGTCGTTGGAGGATTCTTTTGAGATTGTGTGAACTGTTTGATACTTAATAGTGGGGGATTTATTGGCAGCAACTGCTTGATCAAGGGCGGTATTTTCTTTTAGAGTAGTGTTTAGTCAAGGGCGGTATTTTCTTTGATAGTAGTGTGTAGTCGGGATTGCGATTTCTTCACTTGGCGCACAATAACCTTTGTCGAAATTACTGATGTGATGCAGAATTATGTCGGTACGTGGTACCATGTTTTTCGAGGCACTTCAAAACCTTGCTGTATCAAGCTTTCTGAGTGTGTCGAGATGTGTCGGTACATTGTACCAGCATATTTCGACACAAACACATAGGGAATCACGAACTACTTCCCCTAGTTAAGCACACTGTTTTCCCTTTCAAACCAGTAATTCAAAAAAGCAGGGCCATAAAAATACGGCGCCTGCTTCTCTCTATGTTAAGGATTTGAACACAGATTCACATAGCTACATTCAGATCGTCACTCATAGCTCGAATCTGTTTTACACATCTACTTTCAACGAGTATGTGCTAATTCTTTTTTCGGAGTGTTTTTTAGAAATTGTTCTACCTTCTCAACGGCTGCAATGCCTTGGTCTATACAATCTGGAAGACCGAGTCCTTCATATGAGCTGCCTGCAAGATACACACCTGGTAACTCAGTTTGCATGTTTTCCTTAATTTCCTTTATGCGGTCTTTGTGGCCAATTGTGTACTGTGGCATTGATTCTTTCCAACGTGACACTACACTAAACAAAGGTTGAGCGTTAACATTCATTATTTTACTTAAATCATCGAGTACAATTTTTACGATTTCATCATCTGATAAATCTACAATCATTTCATCACCAGCACGCCCTACGTAACAACGAAGGAGCACTTTTCCCTCAGGGGCGGAGTGTGGCCATTTTTTATTCGTCCAAGTACACGCCGTGATCGTATAGTCACTGTTTCGAGATACGACAAAACCAGTACCCTCATGTGTGTTCTCTACATCTCCTTCATTAAATGCCAATGCGACAGTCGCTACAGATGTGGATGGTACATTGCGGAACGGCGCAAAGAATTCATAATCAGGAAAAATTGATTCTGTAATTTGATGTGGAGTCGTTACAATAATGGCATCAGCCCGAAGATGCTCACCGTTGTTCAAATATACGTCATACATATTGTCTGTCATTTTTGACACGTGCTTAACTCTTGTACTTTTCAAAATTAAAGTTTTTGTAAGTTCAGCTTCAATAGCATCTACATACGATTGTAAGCCTGTATTTAATGTTTGAAACATTCCCTTTTTTGCTTCTCCGTTGCCTTTAGTAGGGGGAGGAGCCGGCATAGCCTTTTTCATCCCTAATATTAAGCTGCGATACTTTTGTTCTACTTGATAGAACTGCGGAAATGTAGACATTAAACTCATTTGATTTATATCACCAGCATAAATACCAGAGAGTAGTGGCTCTATAAGGTTATCAACCACTTCATCGCCTAGGCGACGTCTAAAAAACTCACCTAACGACTGGTCACCTGTTTGACCAGATCTCGGAAGTATAAAATCAAAGGCAGCTCTCGCTTTTCCAAACGGAGAGAAAAGGCCTGTTGTAACAAATGGGGCAATTTGTGTTGGAATCCCCATTATAGCGCCACCAGGCATCGCATATAAACGGTCCTTTGCTAACACATAAGATTTACCAGTAGCATTGTGTACAAGTGAATCCTTTAAACCGACAGCTTCTGCTAATTGAGCAGCACTCCGTTTACGGGCTAAAAAGGAATCTGGGCCTCTTTCAATGACAAATCCGTCTTTCACCAACGTTTGAATTTTTCCACCTAATCGGTGGCTTGCTTCAACGAGAGTTATTGAAAGCGGAGTATTTTCCTTTTCGGCAGCCTTTTGCATATAAAATGCCGCTGCCATTCCCGTTATACCGCCGCCAATTATCACTACGTGTCGTCTTTCGTCACTCATATACATCGCCTTCTTTTTTGAAAAATATTAGTATTAGAGCCAAAGAGAAGAATATCAATACCTCATCTATGCTTTACTTAGTTTGTTCAAAACTACCGTTGCCATCGCATCAATGAATCGAGGATCAGTATTAGGCATAGGTGGTCGGTAGTACGTCGCACCAAGCTCATCAGTCACTATTTTACATTCATAATCATTGTCGTACAGCACCTCTAAATGATCCGACACAAAGCCAACAGGTGCATAGACGAACGATCGGAATCCATTTTCCTCGTATAAGTCACGTGTTAAATCTTGAACATCTGGACCAATCCAAGGGTCTGGTGTGTTTCCAGCACTTTGCCAACCAATTACATAATTATTAATATGTGCTTTCTTAGCAATTAAATCTGCCGTTTCTTGCAGCTGTTGCGGGTATGGATCCCCTGCGGCAATAATCTTTTCAGGTAAACTATGAGCCGACACAATTAATACTGCTTTTTCTTGCTCATCAGCTGTCATACCTTGATAAATCTTTTCTATTTCATTAGCCCAGTACTCTATAAATTTCGGTTCATCGTACCAGCTTTCAATACTTGTTATAGTAGGACCACCTAGTTTTTCAGCAGCTTCCTTAGCACGGCCGTTATATGATTTCACACTATATGTTGAAAAGTGCGGTGCTAAAACAATACTAACTGCTTCTTCAATCCCATCCTTATGCATTTGCTCTACAGCATCTTCCACAAACGGTTCAATATGCTTTAAGCCTAAATACATAGTAAACTCATACTCATCTTGTGAAGCATTTAACTTTTCCGTTAGACTTTCTGCTTGCTCTTGCGTAATCTTAGCGAGTGGTGATATACCACCGATTGCTTCATATCTTTCAGCAAGCTCTGCTAGCATTTCTTCTGATGGCTTACGGCCGCGACGGATATGCGTATAATAACGTTCAAGATCTTCTTCTTTATATGGTGTGCCATATGCCATAACTAAAAGTCCAAGTTTTTTCTTTGTCATCCTTACACCTCATTTTTTATTGTTCTAGGCACTATTTTGCAATACTATCACGTGCTTTGCAAAAAATAAGTGCAGGATTTTGTATTATTTTGTAGCTGTATACGTATGAACAAACTTAGTTAGCTGTTTTAATGTTTCAGGCTGTACTTCCGGAAATACACCGTGACCAAGGTTAAAAATATAACCTGGTGTAATAAGACCTTGATCAAGTATAGCTTTAACTCTTTCTTCTATAACTGGCCAAGGTGCGAGCAAGATAGCGGGATCAAGGTTTCCTTGGACAGTTTTCGTAATGCCAAGCGAACGTGCTTCAGCTATTTGCAAACGCCAATCAAGTCCTACAACATCCACCGGCAAGTCATGCCATTCCATCGCTAAATGACTTGCTCCTACTCCAAACATAATGAGTGGAACATTTTCTTCACGTAAAGCAGTAAAAATTCTATGCATAACAGGCTTGATGAATTGGCGATAGTCAGCAACATTTAATGCACCAACCCATGAGTCGAAAATTTGAATCGCCCTCGCCCCTGCTTTTATTTGTGATTTAACATATGTAATAGTCATATCAGCTAGCTTATCCATTAACGCAAACCAAGCTTTAGGCTCTGTATACATAAATGCTTTTGTTTTATTATAATTTTTTGATGGACCGCCCTCGATCATGTAGCTAGCTAGTGTAAAAGGAGCGCCTGCAAAGCCTATTAAAGGAACAGACAACTGTTCTGTTGTTAACAGACGAATTGTTTCTAACACGTATGGAACGTCTTCCTCTGGATGAATCTCACCTAATGCTTCAACATCTGCTAAAGAGCGAATCGGGTTATCAATGACCGGACCAATCCCTGTTTTAATATCAACATCTACTCCAATAGCAGGCAGTGGAGACATAATGTCTTTATAAAGTATTGCCGCATCAACATCATATTGTTCAACAGGTAGGCGCGTCACATACGCACATAGTTCTGGTTGATGTGTAATCTCAAATAGAGAGTACTTTTCTTTTAAAGCGCGATACTCTGGCTGTGAACGTCCTGCTTGACGCATATACCACACTGGTACATAATCTGTTTTTTCCCCTAAACACGCTTTTAAAAACGTGTCATTAAATGCACGGTTTGTTACCATGATATAGTTTCACCCCATCTTTTAGTTCAATACAAATAATACTATCTTATGTACAACTCTCGCAAACAAACATCACCTGCAAGACTCATCAATAGTCTGTAATATGTTCACTTTTTAGTGATTTTAATTAATTAAATTTTTAGATACTCTACCAATATAACTGTTTCTACTATTGTTGTATAGGTAACACTCTTAAATGTCAAAAATTCGACTAGAATTTATTAAACTGTGTTGGGGTTCACTTCATATTTTTTAGGAAGGAGACTCGAATTAATGTAAATAATATGCGTGCCCCTTGTTGGAACTTTTACTTATGAATGCATTTTGTATGCCACACATAGAGCGTGCACTATATTGGAACATTTTTCACAACAAGGCTATACTGATTATATGATTCATTATTACACATTGAGGTGAAAAAAATGAAAAAACTTTACATAACAAGCGGCACACATGACTATTTACAGAGGATCAGTGAAGATAACATGCTGTTATTAATGGAAGATGATAATGAAGGAATTTTAATCCATGAAACAGAAGGAGAAGGTTTGTTTGAATCTTCTCGTAATTACGAGGTGTTAGATTCAACTGGTTCTTTTGATGAGGCTGGTTTTGCAGTGTTTAATAACATACCTGTGATAGATGAAGGGCGCTCTGTATTTGAAAATCGTTTTATGAACCGCGCACGTCTCATTGAATCAGAGCCTGGCTTTGTTGCAATACGTGTGTTACGTCCACTAGATACAGATACGTACATTATTATGACCCTATGGGACAAGCAGGAAAGCTTTAACAAATGGCAGGAATCGAAAGCCTATGAAAAAGCACATACAAAACGTGGTACATCTGCAGGAATTGATCAACAAAAATCTATCTTTCCTCGCCCATCTTATGTGAAGACATTTGTTCCGCCAAAATTATCTGAATAAGTAGTGCACGTACACATACAGACAAATTGACAGCATTGTTGATTTAATTCAAAACATCGAGCTCACTACATTATGAGTGTTTATACAGCGTAAGAAAAAGTGTAGGGGCTCTCTAATCTATAGAGCCCCTACACTTAAATAATATTATTTCTATTTGCATATATAGCTGCTTGTGTACGGTCTGCTACTTCTAATTTTAATAAAATATTACTAACATGAGTCTTTACCGTCTTAATGCTAATAAATAGTTTGTCCGCTATTTCTTGATTCGTTAACCCGTTGCCAATACAACGCAAAACCTCTATTTCGCGTTCCGTTAAGTCATCATGAAGCTTTCGCTCTTCTCTTCGGAAACGATTCATCATCTTGCTTGCTACCTTCGGCTCTATTTTAGGCTCCCCTTGCTGGGCCTTAAAAATGGCATCTAATATTTCCTCTCCATTTGAAGTTTTCAACATATAGCTAAATGCCCCAGCTTCAATAGCTGGAAAAACTTGTTCATCATCATAGTAGCTTGTAATTATAATAATTTTGCATGTTGAGTGAAATTCCATAATAGCCTTCGTTGCATCAATCCCATTTCCATTTTCCATCAGTAGATCCATAAGAACAACATCCGGCATTTCTTTTCGCACAATGTCAACTGCTTGTTTACCACTTGATGCTTCTCCAACAATTTCTATTAAAGGCTCCGTACTTAAATACATTAGCAATCCTTTTCGGACCATCTCATGATCATCTACCACTACCACTTTAATTGGCTTTGTCATCTTGAATTAAGCCCCCTTCCTCATGAGGTATTGTTATCGTTATGTACGTTCCCTCTTGCAAACGACTTCGAACAGAAATAGTGCCACCTAACTCATAGCAACGTTCCTTCATTGTTCTTAATCCATACGAAGCTACTTTTGTTTCCGTAATATCGAATCCTTTTCCATTGTCACCTATAAACACATGAATGCTTTTAGGTTTATTCGTGATCTGTACAGTAACAGTTGTGGCATCAGAATGTCTTAAAATATTTGATAGCGCTTCTTGAATAATACGAAACAAATGATCCTCCGTTCCATGCGGAAGGTTTACCTTCTCAACCTGTAAGCGGAACAAAATATTCGTTTTCACTTGCAACTCTTCTACAAGCTTACGAACTCCCTCGTCTAACGTATCGTTAGAAAGGTGAACTGGTCGGAGGTGAAGTAGTAACGCCCTCATTTCCCCTTGAGCTTTCGATGCAATCTCTGCAATTTCAGCCATTTGCTTCTTAGCCATCTCAGGGTTTCTATCCTGTAAGCGAATCACGGCTGAACTCATCATACTAAGAGCAAAAAGCTGCTGACTAACCGCATCATGGAGATCTCTAGCAAGACGTTGTCTTTCTTCGATGATGGCAGCAGCATGTGCTTTTTGAGCAAGGTCCGCCTTCTCATTAGCAAGCTTTTGTAACGACCATACTTGGCCTTCAATTTGAGCGGCTAACATATTTAGTTCAGCAGCAATTCTACCAATCTCATCGCTATCCTGTATATCCATTCGTTTGGACAGCGTTCCTCTAGATAATGTTGCAATATATGTTGAAACATCCTCTAGCTTTGTTTTTATGTGATAGCTATTCCGAAAGCCTATGAAAGCTCCTAACATAATAGAAAGAAGAATTGCCACTATTAAGAAAAGCAAGCTAGCTGTAAGTGGTACATCTATGTCATTGACAGTTGAAGCTATGTGCACAACGGCATATAAAATGATGGCCGTTACAGCTGTTGCATATATGTGTGATTTAACAAACAAATAACGGATACTTCGAATCTTTTGAAACAAGCCATCACATCCTTTATATAGAATCTATTTTGACAGAACCAATTTTCAAACGAATGTGTATATTAACCTTTCTGATGGCTTGGTCGTACTCATCTGACACATATGTTACTTGTCGATTTGTACCATCTTCTTTTAATTGCATAACTCGCACATCCCCAATTTTCACATAAGCGTGCACCTTCACTGGCAAATCGTCAGGGATTAACATTTTGACATCCCCAATCGTTCCTTCGATATAAATAGGAGTTTCCATATCTGGTATATATGCTTTTGTAAGGTCGAAGTAATAATCACCAATTCCATTTTTTAAATGTAACGGCTCTAGCTGCCAATCTGGTTTCGAGAATTTTATATCACCAATAGAGAAGCGACCTCCCTTTTTAACAGTGTTATAGTCCTCGTCGTCTATCCAAGCTACATCTTTATCATCAGTATCAACCGTGACGGTAAGCATGTCTCCTAATAAAGCTTTAATTCCTAAATACACAAGAATAACAGGCCACAGCTGCCATACCATCCGCAACTCGAAAAATATGACTCCTAATCGATCTAATATTAGTAATAATCCCGCTGTTGTGAAAAACAGTGCGGAAAACAAGCCATCATGACCTCTAGATCGGATAGCTTTTGCGATGCCACTTGAACCGATTATCAAAAACAAAACCGGATAAAAATTAACAAAAAGCTCCCAAATCCCAAAGGAAATAACGCCAATGTTGACAAATATCAACAAAACACCTAGGCCAACAAGGATTGTTGCAACAACTAAAGATTTAGATTTATCATTCATTCTTTTCGCCCCCAGCTTTGTCTCATTATTTACTTTGACAAAGATTATCAATTTACCTGCTTTCATTGTAAAGCTTTTTTGTAAGACCTAGTACAATCCTTAGTCCGCTCTTATCTCAGTCTTAAGACTGATAATTTTTACTTATGTTTATATTCACTTTCACACATAGGCGTTCATCCCCATACTCTATATTACTACTCACCGCATAGGGTATAGCGAAGTGCTTGTCTACCGGCTTATAAGGCTGATCGACAGTCCTTTCACGTCATCATTACTACGCTATTCAAGCGGCCAGAGCGCTTCGTATGAGATAACCAGACGAAGCATAGATTCGATGTTGACTACTCGTAAGAAGGAGGGCGAAGCATCACTAGTGTTTGGGCACCTGTAGCTAGACATTAATTTAGCTACAAAATCTCAATAAGAAAGAGTTTAGGAGGATGATCTAGGTGTTAGTGACATTAACTGCACTTCATTGGATTTACGTCATATTTATAGGGTTAATCATTGGCTTTATGATTTTCCGTCGTGACACAACATTAATATGTATAGCCGGAATATTTTTACTAGCGTTTGTAGCGACAGGAAGCTTAACCTCTTCTGTTAGTGGTATTTTTAATAGTTTTGCTTTTGCTATTACAGAGCTTCTATCTACAATTCTTGTAATCTCGATTATTGTTGCTATGAGTAGGGCATTAACGGTAACAGGTGTCAATGATGTTATGATATCACCATTTACAAAGCTAATCCGTACACCTGCGTTAGCATATTGGGTCATTGGTATTTTAATGATGGTTATCTCTTGGTTTTTCTGGCCATCCCCTGCTGTTGCCTTACTTGGTGCTGTTTTACTACCAGTTGCTGTTCGTGTTGGCTTGCCAGCACTAGGGGTGGCTATGGCAATGAACTTATTTGGTCATGGAATAGCCTTATCAGGGGATTTCGTCATTCAAGCTGCTCCGAAATTAACAGCAGATGCTGCAGGACTTCCTGTACAAGATGTTGTGGCGGCAAGTGTTCCGTTAGTTATTGTGATGGGTGTTGTAACAACTGTTGTGGCATTTATTTTTCTTCGGAGAGATATGAAAAAGGGACGTTTATCTTCAGGAAATGGTGATAGTTCTCCTCACACAAATCCACTAACCGAAGACCTCAGTCACCAGGAGAAAAAAGAGCTAAAACAATTATTATCTACCAACTCAAAACGTTTAATAGCACTCCTAATTCCTGTTTTATTTGCATTAAATATTTTGGCTATGTTTGCGTTTAACTTACAAGGTGGAGATGCAACGGCACTAATTGGAGGAACGTCGATCTTTATTTTGTTAATCATTGCTTTAAGTGCTCATAAGAATAAAGGATTAGAAGAAACAACTCAATATTTAATCGAGGGCTTTCAATTTGGATTTAAAGTATTTGGACCTGTCATTCCGATAGCTGCTTTTTTCTATCTGGGCGACTCTGGTTTTACAAAGATTATCGGAGAGTTTTTACCTGCTGGTTCAAACGGAATTGTTAATGACCTTGGTGTGGCATTAGCGAATAATGTTCCTTTAAACGCAACAGTTGGAGCTATTACGTTAACTACAGTTGGAGCTATTACAGGGTTAGATGGTTCAGGCTTTTCTGGCATTTCACTTGCTGGCTCAATTGCTCAATTATTCGCAGTAGCCATTGACACAAGTGCCGCTACGCTAACAGCACTTGGACAAATCGCAGCGATTTGGGTTGGTGGCGGTACACTTGTACCATGGGCTTTAATTCCTGCTGCTGCTATTTGTGGTGTGGATCCGTTTGAATTAGCTCGCAAAAACCTCTTGCCAGTCACGATAGGGCTAATAGTAACAACAATATTTGCAATGTTCCTCCTATAGGTATTTTCATTAAAATATTTACCTTTTTTTCTAGCCTTCCGATCCCATAGTAAGAAAGAGATTGTCAATCGACAATCTCTTTTTTCGTTCAATATTAGAAATAAACTACAAAAATAACAAGTGCTAATACAATCCTATATATAGCGAATGGAACAAGCTTTATTTTATTAATTAGCTTTAGGAAAAAACGAATTGATATGAGTGCAAATACAAATGCACTTATAAAACCCGCTATGAAGAAAGGCATTGCGTCAAGGGTGAAATATTGCCAGTTTTTCAATAAAGATAAACCACTTGCACCAACCATTATAGGAACAGCCATGATAAATGTGAAATCAGCTGCCGCCCGGTGACTCATACCTAAAATTACCCCACCAGATATTGTAGAACCTGACCTTGAGAAGCCCGGCCATAGTGATAAGCATTGAATGCAACCTACAATTAATGCCTGTTTATAGGTTATTTGATCGACCGTTTGAGTGATAGGATTTTTTGAACTTAAGCGGTCAGCTAGAATCATAAGAAATGCTCCAATAACTAACCCTATCAACACGGTATGAATAGAAAATAAATATTCGTCAATGTAATCTTCAAACAATACTCCCAGAATACCGGCAGGAAGTAAGCCTACGATAACTTGAGAGAGTGTAAGTCGCTGTGTAGTACGTTGATTCCCCTCACCCTTTGTTAAAAATTTATTCAATCCTAATAAATCAATAAATCTATTCCAAAAAACAACAACGACAGCGAGGATAGACCCTAATTGAATCACTATTTTGAACGTATTGGCTACATACTTCGTTAGAATTTCTTCAGATTGCAACCACATATCATCCACAATTATCATGTGACCGGTTGATGATACAGGCGCAAATTCGGTTAAGCCTTCCACTATCCCTAAAATAATTGCCTTTAAAATAGAAAGTACATCCATTGTTAATTAACTCCCTAAACTCATTTTCATTACTGCTTTCATGCTAAGCATAGTAGTAGTATTTTTAACCATTACGAGTTAATTCAATCGGATATGGAATAGTTCCTACTTTTACGAAATTAACAATTTCAACAGCAAGATATACTGATTTTATAGCATTCATTCTCAAAAATATATTCTTTTTTTTATCCAAATTTCATAACAAAAACCACTCAGGATTTATTCCCGAGCGGTTTCAACTCACTCTGTATCTAGCATGCTATTAAGCGTATCAATGATGTTTTCTAGCATTTTTTCTGTAAAAGCTCCCATACTAAAATTAACAATAGCACGTAATGGCATGTGTTTCAGCATAGCATCAAACATTTCGTTTGCATTCCCCTCTTTTTGAGTTGCAGAAAGAGGACTGTCCTCCATCATACTCTTTAAAAATTGCATAGCAACAGGAGCAAGAATAGGATTTGCCATTATATCTCCCACTGTTGTATTTCTATGAATCTTGTTCACAATAGGTACCGTTGACTCGACAAATATTGACCCCTCTAATTTAATATCTCTTGAGGATTGACCAATTAAAACTCGGAACTCTCCTGTCTCTACATGCCAGTCATTTAACTCGACACTATAATATGCAAATGCTCGCTTATCTAAATGAAAAGTAACGGTCTTCTCCTCACCTGGCTCTAAACTAACTTTATCAAAGCCTACTAATTCCTTCAAAGGACGTGTCACGTTACTTTCCACATCCCTTACATACAATTGAACAACATCTTTACCTCTTATATTCCCAACGTTCTTTACCTTTAGTGACACATACACTGCTTCCACATCTGTTATTGTGTCGGAACTAATCCGTAAGTCACTGTATTCAAAGTTTGTATAACTCAAGCCATAGCCGAATGGGAAGAGTGGGTCTATTTCCTTCGTGTCGTAGTATCTATACCCTACAAATATTCCTTCTCTATACTCTACCGTATCCCGATCACCAGGAAAATTGAGGTGCGAAGGATTATCAGAAAGTTTGACAGGAAAACTCTCGGCTAGCTTTCCGCTTGGATTCACATCGCCAAATAATATTTTAGCTATCGCTCCTCCAAAGGCTTGCCCACCTAAGTAGCCCTCGAGCACAGCCTTTACTTGTTTAAGCCACGGCATTTCAATCGGGGCACCATTGTTAAGTACAACAACTAAGTTGTCATGCATTTCAGCTAATTGTTCAATGAGATTTTTTTGATTCTCTGGGATACGCAGATGTTCTCGGTCATACCCCTCAGATTCATATCGATCAGGTAGACCAACAAATAACACAACAGCATCAGATTGTTCAGCTACATCTCTAGCCTGTTTTACTAAGTCCTCATTAATAGCATCACTGTCTAACTCATATCCTAGCGCAAATAACACGTTGACATTGTTACTAGCAGACTTACGTATTTCACCGATAATGTCATCTATTTTTGTTGGATTGACATGGGAGCTTCCTCCACCTTGATATCTTGGAGTTTTCGCTAGCGCACCTATAATAGAAATGGTCCCTTTCCTCAATAGAGGCAAAATTTGATTTTCATTTTTCAACAAAACTACACTTTCTGCGGCTACTTCCCTTGCAAGGGTATGGTGCTCTTCTTTATCGTATGTTGCATCTATGTTAGCATTATTTATATATTTCAGAATAAATGTTACTATTCTCTCCACAGCATGATTCAACACATCTTCTGAGAGACTACCATTTTTAACTGCTTCCACTATTTTATTATCTCCATTGCCATAGCTTGAGGGCATTTCAAGATCCAAACCCGCTTGCAGACCCTTTACTCGCTCATCAACAGCACCCCAATCTGAAACTACCAATCCATCAAATCCCCATTCATCCCTTAAAATATCAGTCAGTAGTCTTTTATGTTGTGAAGCAAACTCGCCATTAACCTTGTTATATGAGCACATCACCGTCCATGGCTGTGCCTTTTTCACCGTATTTTCAAAGCTCGCTAAATATATTTCTCGAAGTGTTCTTTCATCAACGACTGCATCCACTGTCATTCTTCTATACTCTTGATTGTTTACCGCGAAGTGCTTTAACGAAGTTCCTACACCTTGGCTTTGTACACCGTTGATATGAGCAATCGCCATTTCAGATGATAAATATGGGTCTTCAGAAAAATATTCGAAGTTTCTACCACAAAGCGGGGAGCGCTTTATGTTAACACCAGGCCCGAGTAGTGCTGCCACCTTTTCTGCTTGAGCTTCATTTCCTAATGCCTTACCAACACGCTCTACTAACTCTCGATTCCATGTACTTGCTAATCCAACAGCTGAGGGAAAGCATGTTGCTGGTACGCTATCATAAATACCTAAATGATCGGCATCATTTGCTTGCTTTCGTAACCCATGAGGTCCATCTGTAACCATAACGGATGGAATTCCTAATCGTTCAATACCTTTTAAATGCCAGAAATCTAACCCAGAACACAAGCTTGCTTTTTCCTCTAATGTCATTTGTGAGATTAAAGCTGTTACATCTTTCACAATCATACCTCCTTATCGTTTGTAAGAATATGAACTAAAATGTTACTTGCATCCGCTGTAAGACTGTTACCAATAACTCAAAACTTATGAAACAGCAAGCCAACATTAATTTTATTCATACTTAAAGAATTTATTGATAGATTATTGTAAAATATATCACTACCTGTATACCCTTTTTTTCCAAATAACTGTATATAAAAAGATTTCTATACATTACTTAGAAATCCCTTCTTATTCTACTTACTAGAACATGAAAAAAGCACCAGGGCTGCCTGATGCTTTTTCAACATTATTTCTTGTTTATTTGTCTGCCACTTTTCTTTTGGCTTTGATTTTGGCTGTTACCTACTTGATAGTCACTGCCGAATTCTACATCATTTCGGCCTTGTTGTTTTTTTAACTGCTGAGCCGATTGCTCTTGATTTAATTTACCTTGTTTACTCATACGCATTCCTCCTGAAATATTAGCTACAAACGTAATGTATCCAATATGTCAGGTTATTAAGCATATTTTCGTTTACTAATACGCTGATTGATGTAAACAAATGTTATAAATACGATATATCCCGCACAAATACCTGCTACAACATCAGATAAATAATGCACACCTAGTGCTACTCTGCTGATTCCCATTAAAAACAACAGCAAAGCTACACAAGTTACTGTTACTGTTGCAGTAAATTTAAATGTCACATGTTTGATCACATAATAGGCAACTAAGCTATACAATACAAATCCAACCATCATATGCCCACTCGGAAAGCTGTATCCCTCTGATTCTACAACGGCCTGTAAACTAGGTCGAGGTCTACCAATCCAGTCTTTAAAAATGCTATTGGAAAAATAAGCTGTTAGCCCTCCAACAAAAAAGATAAAAGCTCCTATATAATCTTTTTTCACTATTAAAAATACTATCATGAGTAACAATACAGTCAAAACAGCATACGTTGAGCCAAATACTGCAACAGCAACAAAAAATGGTGTTGCACTATTAAGCGCTGTAAAAATGGATGAGCCTACCGTATCAATAAGAAGCTCTTCACCACGTAACACTAAAAATGTCAGAACAGTAAGTATTAACACCGCAACTGGCACAAAAGCATACAACACCGACCATATGTGCCTCCCCCGGCTAGTAACAAGTTCTGAATTCTCTCTTAATTGTACACTCATACCGTTTCTTTTCCCCCATTTGTTATATCTTGTAGCAATCTTAATCTAAAGCAATTCATCGTGGTTTTCCCTAAATGTTCCACTAAACTATAATTCGCAACAGCGCCTACAACGGCTCCGATCCCAGGCATAAGCTGTAATAGCTTCGCCAAGTCAATGTAATCTCGATATTCTTGTTGAAATGCCCGCCAATCCAATAACTTCGCCTCAGATTCTGTCATATGCCATTCTTCAATTATGTTCAATACTTGCTGGCGATGAGCATGACTCGAAAAGGCTAACTGAAATATATACAGTAAAAAGTAGCGTTCGTTTTCCTGCTTCGTGTTAAATCCATATATGGCACTTAATTCAAAAAGCATGCGCATCTTAATTGATAACAGTAACGGAAAGTCTGTCAAGCCAAGAACAACTCCACCGGCGCCTGTTCCGGCGCCACCCAACATACCCGCTCTTTTATAGGATGCAATTTTTGCTAAAGCACGTTCATCACGTTCTTGTAAAGTCAATTGCTGCAGTGGTGAAGTGCCAGCAAAGCCCGATCCTGATAGCACCACTTCTACCATTTTCTTAATAGCGTCTGTTAGTGCAGTGTGAACTTTATCAGGAACCAGACTGTTTATTTTTGTTTGCAGTTGCTTTGAAGAACGAGTGAATAAGCTTGGCTTTTGCAAAATAGAATGTTTCCAGTAAAAAAGCTCTTTGTGAATAGCTTGTTCGTAATTCTCCACCCATCTCGTCCTTTCTCGTTAATTATTTATTTTTTTCATAAAAAAGCTGGTTAACGCTCCACTCGAAAGAAGTCCGGCTAACAACCCATACAAAGCCATTTGCCATGAGTCAATAAAAAACATAGCAGCACTTAAGAATACTGTCTGAGTTGTTAAAAGCAAGAATAGCATCTTTTTAAACGAAGTAAGCTGATGATTAGCATTTATAGGATAAAGGCGTAACCATATTGTGAATTTAAAATGATGAAATAGAACTTTAAGTTGAAAGCCTGTTACATATAAAAACAATGGAATAATAAAGATCTTCCAATTGTTTGTAGGAAATCCGAGCAGAAAAATTACTGCTATTATAGTTAAGCGAATATATAGCGAGAAATAATCTCCAGAACGTGCGAAAGTTCGCCAATACAAATATGGATAGCTTTGCTCTTTCGAAAATGGAACTTTAAGTAAAGGATCTAACCATTTACGACGCTTCACAGTTTGTTTTAAATGAGGAACGTCCGTAAAAAGATTGGCTATTTTATAAAATGACAACATTCGTTTTTCCTCAAGATGTATAAGCTTTTCCCATTTTAGAGTTTTTCCGTTTGTGAGCTTCATGTAAAAAAACATGAGTGCTGCAGCAATGATAATTATTACAGCAATATATAAAGGATTAGCACGTTGTAACGCAATATAAATAAAGGCAAAGTTCACTAAGTATCTAACAACAATATCAAGGATATCTAAAGAGCTGTCAGCGATATACATCATCTTCCACTTCATAAACATATTCCATGCTTTCAAGATTACAATAATGGTTAGTAACGCAAGCACCTGCCACTTTGTTGGAGAGTGAAATCTAACATACAAAGGACTCAACACTGCTATAGCAACTACTAACATGTACCCTTTGCTAATTATGCTTACAGATATACACTTTTTAAAGTATGGAGCAAGCTTCGTCTCTGCAGGAAGTAAGAAAACAATGTCGGGTTCCTTTAGAAAAGTTTGCACAGCACTAGGTGTTAAAGCTGCGGCTATAATTAAAGCCATAATAAAATTAGCAGGAAATGTTGGTGAAACCACAGTTAGCCATTGTTGGTATGCATAAGCTCCTCCTCCTATTAAAAAAAGAAGAACTAGCATTAAATGCTGGTTAAAAATGTATCGTAAATATCGTGATGTTTCTTGTAAATATTGTTGAAATCGCTTATTCCAAATATCTTGAATGTTCATCATTGCTCTTCTTCCTTTGTTAGCTCAATATAAATATCATCTAACGACGCACCTGGCATTTTAAAGCTATTTTGCAAGTCAGATAATGTACCTTTTGCGCGAATTTTTCCATCATGAAGAATAATAAATGAATCACAATATTTTTCAGCTGTTGCTAATATATGTGTTGACATGAGTATTCCTGCTCCACTTTCCTTCATCTCTTGCATAAGCTCAAGCAAAGCGTGAATCCCAAGAGGATCTAAACCAACAAACGGTTCATCAATAATATATAAAGAAGGTTGTACTAAAAAAGCACACATAATCATAACCTTTTGCTTCATGCCCTTAGAAAAGTGTGAAGGAAACCAAGACAACCGTTTTTCCATTCTAAATTTTTTCAGCAATATTGGTGTACGCTCTTCAAGCTGTTCTTTCGTTAACCCATAAGCCATTGCTGTTAGCTCGATATGCTCTTTTAATGTTAAGTTTTCATATAGTATAGGTGTTTCAGGAATAAAGCTAAATTGCGAGCGATATTTCTCTATATTGTCTTGCGTCTTTACACCATTAATTTGCACCTCTCCTTTTCGAGGCTCCATCAATCCAATAATATGTTTAATCGTTGTACTTTTTCCTGCGCCATTTAGACCTATAAGACCAACGATCTCTTTAGGTTTTACTTCAAAAGACACATCCTGTAATACATTATTTTTCGTATAACCACCGGATAAATCTTTTACTTGTAATAAGCTCATTTTACAAATCCTCTCAAAGAAATATTTGATTAATATTGTAGCATGATGCTCACTGTTTTTGCATTTTTTCCCTTCAAGGTTTCATTAATTGTTTTCACCCTATATTTCACGAGATGATTTCGTCAGGTTTAACTTCTATAGCCACAATAAATGATAATAAAATAAAATAATTAAATTCTTTGTAATAATTTCGGCATCGTTGGTCCATAATAATTAGCGAAGGGGCAGAGGTTAAACAATGAAGATGAACACAGAATCATCAAACATTGAAATGAGGTGTCGGTGAACGACATTTTACTTTAAGCTCTAGCAAATAGTACTCGATATCAACCAAATGAGGTGTTGACGAAAGACACATTTGTGAAGTAACCAAACAACTTCCATGACAAATGAGGTGTTTCGTAAAGAGACTTTACTGTATTAGACGCAAATCTGCCTCTTCATAGACGGAGCAGGGTACCACTACCCTGTTCCGTTGTTTTTTTTCTTATAATTTTAATCAAAAAATTCCAATTACCTATCTACTCTGATATAGTTTTGATAACAGATACTTTAAGAAAAGAAAGGGTGTTTAACATGAGTGAGTGTATTTTTTGTAAAATAGTTAACGGGGACATCCCTTGTGCAAAAGTGTTTGAAAATGAAGATGTTGTCGCATTTCTGGACATTAGTCAAGTCACTAAAGGACATACACTTGTTATCCCGAAGGTACATAAAGAGAACGTATATGAGTTATCTGAAAAAGAAGCTGAAAGTATTTTTAAAGTTGTACCACATATAGCAAATGCCATTCACGAGCAATTCCAACCAGTCGGATTAAATGTGTTAAATAATAACGGCGAAGATGCTGGACAATCTGTGTTTCACTTTCATATGCACTTAATTCCTCGCTATGGTAAAGGAGACGGCTTTGGCGCTGTTTGGAAAACAAATAATAGTCAATACACATCCGAAGATCTCCAAGATATTGCTCAGAAAATTTCAAGTTCACTTTAGTAAAGTTTGAATTACACAACCCGTTGGTGCAGAAAGCCATAGCTACCAGAATCTTCAAATAACAAAATTTTAAAGGCTGTCCTAAAAAGATCAAGAAAAAATGATCTTTTTAGGACGGCTTTTTTTATTATCAAATATTAACCAAATCACCTGCGTTTTTGTAAGTTATCTTCCAATACAGCACATACAAAACTCTAGTCATCGTATTTACTTTTCAAAATTTTGTCGATACTCAAACTATTATCTACTTAATTTTAAAAAAATTCAAAATTTAAACTTTTATTTTCTATTAAACATGATAGGATATATGTAATCTTATTTGAGCGAGGAGGATTCAACATGACAGAAACTCGTGCATTCAATTTTAATGCGGGACCATCAGCCTTACCAACAGAAGTATTACATAAAGCTCAACAAGAACTGCTTAACTTCAAAGGTACTGGCATGTCAGTAATGGAATTAAGTCATCGCAGCAAGGAGTATGATGCGGTTCACGAAGGCGCATTAGCAAGATTACGTTCTATCATGAATATTTCTGATGAATATGAGGTGCTGTTCTTACAAGGTGGGGCAAGTTTACAATTTTCAATGATTCCTTTGAACTTTCTACATGAGAAGCAAGTGGCATATTATGTATTAACAGGAGCATGGTCGGAGAAGGCATTAAAAGAAGCTGAAAAATTAGGTCATACTAAAGTAATAGCTTCTAGTAAGGAGCAAAACTACAGCTACATCCCTGCTGTGGATTGTTCTCTTACATTGGAGAACCCAGCTTACGTCCATATAACAACAAATAACACTATTTTTGGTACTCAGTGGCATGATTTTTCCGGCTTACCAGATGCTGATTTAGTGGCCGATATGTCAAGCGACATATTAAGTCGTAAGCTTGACGTGAACAAATTTTCATTAATATATGCAGGAGCGCAAAAGAACTTAGGCCCTTCTGGTGTAACGGTTGCCATTGTAAAAAAATCGCTGCTGGAAAGGTCACACAGTAATTTACCAACGATGCTAAATTATACTACTCACACAAAAGCCAATTCTTTATATAATACACCACCAACCTTTGCGATTTACTTGTTAAGTCTTGTATTACAATGGGTTGAGGAGCAAGGTGGAATTGAAAAAGTAGAACAACGTAACGAACAAAAAGCTGCTCTGCTTTATAACAGTATTGATGACAGTAATGGCTTCTACACACCACATGCTGCTATAGATAGTCGGTCAAATATGAATGTAACATTTACTTTACCTACCGAGGAAGCAACTAAAAAGTTCCTTTCGTCCGCTAAAGAAAAAGGATTTATTGGTCTCGCAGGACATCGTTCTGTTGGAGGTTGTCGTGCTTCCATTTATAACGCTGTTAGCTTAGAAGCATGTGAGGCACTAGCAACATATATGCAAGATTTTAAGAATTCATATTTATAACTTTAAATTCTGACAAATTACTGCTATACTTGTGATAAGCTTTTTTGCACTAGGCATTAGCGCACTAGTGGGGGAAGCTAAAAAAATTAGTCTAGATTAGATGAGGAGAGATGAGCATGAAAATGAATACGAGAGTACTAGTCTTATTGTCACTGTTTATTGGGATTGGAGCAGTTTTACACGCAGTTATTCCTGGATATGGATCAGGTATGAAGCCAGATATGCTTCTTATTATGATGTTCCTAGGGTTGCTACTATTTCCGCAAGCAAATTATGCTGTTGTGTTAGGTATTGTAACCGGTTTGATTTCTGGACTTACAACAACATTTCCTGGTGGATTCCTACCCAATATGGTCGATAAGATAATTACGTCGCTTGTAATCGTATTAGTCATTATCGCTCTAAAGAAATACAGTCAAAATGTTGTGTTTGCAGCTATTATAACAGCAGTTGGAACCATTGTTTCAGGTATTATTTTCTTAACGGCGGCACTTGCCATTGTCGGCTTACCTGCTGGTTTTATGGTTTTATTTGTTGCAGTTGTTCTTCCAGCAACAGTCTTAAATACAATTGCTATGGTTGTATTACACCCAATTGTTCAACAAATATTAAGGCGCACAACACTAGTTCCACAAATGTAAAGAAAATACACACATGAAAGGCTGCCTATTAGGCAGCCTTATTTCTTTTAAGTTATTAAGATATTAAATATATGAGAAACCCAATCAGCAAAGCACCACTGGCTACAGTAGCAAAGAGCTTAAGGCGCTCCTGTAATACACGTTTAGGAGGGTACATACCAGGTCGTAAAAAAGCTAGCAAAAAGTGAACAAATACTGCTAAGCACAGAAATCCAACTACTAAAAACACTATTGCTATTTGCCTCACAACCACGCCTCCTTTCTATGATGCTATTATATGCAAAAAAAATCGCTGTATGTACTAACAAATAAAAGAGGATTTTTGTTTGTTTTGTAGAATAGTTTATTATAAAAATTGACATAATTGGGAGGTTTAATGCTTACATTGATTTTTTCAATTATTCACTATGATATGATATAACGAATTGTTCTGAGTGCAACAAAAGAAAAAAAGTTAAAGAATATTGGTTAATTTTTCAGATTTTTTTAAATTTTATCTTTAACATTTTTTATTTTACTGGCATAATAGAGAAAAGAAGTCAATGTAAAGCAGGTGACGTTATGAAAGGAAACGAGAACTATTCGGCTAAAGAAGCACTAATATTTAGTCAGCGTATTGCACAATTAAGTAAGGCGTTGTGGAAGTCGGTAGAAAAAGATTGGCAGCAATGGATTAAGCCATATGATCTCAATATTAACGAACACCACATACTTTGGATTGCTTACCATCTGAAAGGGGCATCTATTTCAGAAATTGCAAAGTTTGGTGTTATGCACGTATCTACAGCATTTAACTTTTCAAAAAAGCTGGAAGAACGTGGTCTTCTTCATTTTTCAAAAAAAGAAACTGACAAACGGAATACGTATATTGAATTAACAGAAGACGGAGAAAAAATTTTACTGGACTTAATTGAAAGCTATGAACCTAATAAAAATTCTGCTTTCGTAGGTTCCCTCCCACTAAAAGAGATGTACGGAAAGTTCCCAGAAATATTAGAAGTTATGGGTATTATCAGGAATATTTACGGGGATGACTTCATGCAAATATTTGAAACATCATTCACAAATATTAAAGAGGAATTTGTAGAAGAGGATGGCAGGTTGAGAAAAAAGCAGGAAGCTAACTCTCTACCACAAGAGTAAGGTGCTCAATTCTTCCTTCTACGATCTTTATAGAACAATTGTTTAAATTCCTCCATTATTGGTTTAAACATATGCTGTGCGAGTAATGTGTCAATTGTCTTCTCGAGATCAAGCACATTTGGTATTAGCTGCCTAAAATCTTCAAGAAGCGGGGTGAATATAACAAAGCCTTCCGCTTTTTGTTTTTTGTACTCATTGTTCAGCCTTTCACAATTTTGCAGGAAATCCTCTACCTCTTGCTGAGATAAACGACATTCCATCACATAGTAATAAAAGGGAGCCTTGTCTGGACCAATATATTGTAGTAAAAGAGTATGATAATATTCTAGACGCTCAACTCGCTTTTCTAATGTCTCCATTTGTATCCCCCTAAACACTCATCCTTACTTCTATTTTAACTAAACTTACCGAAAACACAACTAACTTCCTACACATTAATACATCACCTCTCTTTGTACGTTCTATAGCCAATGTTGTTAATGTATACGCTTACGACATGAAATTGTAATATTTGTGAAAACAAAACAAAAAAACATGGTTGATTTTTTGTATAAATCGTAATAAAGTAATTTAGTATTAACACATACGAACCGTATTAGAAGGTGATCTGATGACATGCTGGAAGACAATTAATCTAAATAAAGATTATGGGCTTCATAGAGTTACCATGCTGTCTCTATTATTGACTGTTTTCGTTTTTATCATACTGTATTTACCTATGAACATTATCCATCACAATCCACAATTACATGATGAAGGCTTTTTTATATTCTTATTAGGACTATTACTATTAGCTCCTATTCATCAATTATTGCATGTGATACCAGCAGTGTTGTTCTTGAAAAAAGTTACATTTGTTAAATGCAAAAATCAAAAGTTACCTAGATTTAAAATTGTAAAGCCACTGTCAAAATATATATCCTTGATAGTTTTTTCGTTTCCATTTGTTACAGTGACGGCTAGTCTCATTATAGCATCTCTGTATTTCCCTGAATATTTTCACTATTTCACCATTGCTTGCTCTATTCATGTTGGCATGTGTGTCACAGATTTGTTATACTTACTTCATACTATTAAAGCACCAAGAGCTAGCAGAATTGAGGAAGTAGACGATGGGTTCGAAATAATAATTGAACAAACAACTTAAACTTCCATCTAGCTTATACAAACATGCGCATGAAGCAAAGCGGAGGTGTTGCACTCTTATGTTCTTGATATTTATAGTTTTTGCAACATTTATCTTATACAATATTAATAGGCTAACAAACACACTTTGTATTGAAAAAGAGATACCAGAAGAACGACAAGTACAAGTTTTTCGTACTATTAATGTTTTAATTACCATTCTTCTTGTTTCCTCATACGTTGAAGTTTTGTTTACGTAGTTAAATCGTTGTAAAAAGAAAATGACTAACTAAACCAAGAAAAAAACGAAAGCAAAGTCTGCGAACGCAGACTTTGCTTTTTTTTGCTATCGTTTATTTTAATCATGTTGTTAAAAGCTTTTTTTTGTTGCTACTATTGGTTTATAACCAAGCTGCACCAACAATGATCAATAAAATGAACAATACAACGATTAACGCGAATCCTCCTCCGTATGCTGCGCCCATTCTAACACCTCCTTACAGTTGTTCAAGGTATTGTATGCAACATCTAGATAGTTTGACTAGGCAAACGTACATATCTACAACTATTTTTTG
This sequence comes from Bacillus sp. HMF5848, assembly GCF_003944835.1. Taxonomy (GTDB): domain Bacteria; phylum Bacillota; class Bacilli; order Bacillales; family HMF5848; genus HMF5848. Next base: position 1,092,125 of record NZ_RWIV01000001.1, on the reverse strand, counting down.
TGCGCTTCTTTTCATCCACAATAAAGTGACTTAGCTTTTATCACTTTACATTACTATCCTACGTAGCTCAGCCGTTTTTGTATAAACGAATGCCTACTAGTCAAGCCCATTTTCATATGCCCCTGATTTTATGTGAAATTGTGAAAACTGTTTTTTTTCATTGATAAAGTATGATATAGTTATGCTTGTGGAATTTTGATGAGATACATTCATGCTGAGCTCATCAAAAAAAGGACAAACATATAGAAAAATACACAGTAGGAGATGTAAAGTAATGAAAAAATTTCTTATTGCAACAACAGCTGCTATTACAATTTTTTCTTTATCGGCGTGCAGTGAAAACAATGCACAAGATAGCGAAGTTATTGTAGAAACAAAGGCAGGAAATATTACAAAAGATGAGCTATACGATGCTATGAAGGAACGTTTTGGCGAAGGAGTGCTTCGTGAACTAATATATTCAAAAGTATTAGCAGAAAAGTACGAAGTAACTGATGAAGAAGTAGACGAAAAAGTAAATGAGCTGAAAGAACAGCTAGGTGCTTCTTTTGACATGGCTATGGAGCAAAGCGGCTTTAAGAGCGAAGAACAGCTTAAGAAAACTATTCGCGTTGGTCTTCTTCAAGAAAAGGCTGCTTTTGACGGCATAGAAGTTTCAGACGAAGAGATCCAAACAAAATATGATGAATTAGTTCCGGAAATTAGAGCGAGTCATATTCTTGTTGATGAAGAATCAGTTGCGAAGGATATTAAGCAGCAGTTGGAAAACGGTGCATCGTTTGAAGAGTTAGCAAAAGAATACTCTACAGACACTGGCTCTGCTGAAAAAGGTGGAGACTTAGACTTCTTTGGCCCTGGCCAAATGGTACCTGAGTTTGAAGAGGCAGCTTATGCTTTAGAAGTAGGCGAAGTTAGTGAACCAGTTAAGTCTCAATTCGGCTTCCACGTTATTAAGCTTACAGAGAAGAAAGAAATTCAACCGTTAGAAGAGATGCGCGAGCAGCTTGAAAACGAAATTCGTCAATCAAAAGTATCTCCTCCAGACGTTGAAGCTAAGGTGCTAGACTTAGTCGATAACGCTGATGTGAAGATCCTTGATAATGAATTAAAAGATACTCTTAAAAAGCCTGAAGAGGCTCCTGCACAATAAGATTGCATTTAAAAAGAGTTTGGTAAATTGCCAAACTCTTTTTTTATTGTATTCATTAATTATGAAAGGTCGGTTTATAAAATGAGCGATTATCTAAGGCAAAGATTCGTTCTGTAAATTCGCCTGGCTTTACTTTTCCTAACGCACGGTCCATCATATTCATTTTTGCATCTAAATTATCTATATAATGGAGCATCTCCGCTTCCTTAATCATTGGTGGCTTAGGACTCCCCCACTCTGCCTTACCGTGATGGGACAATACTAAATGTTGTAAAATAACAACTTCTTCACCTTCAATTTCAAGCTTTTCTGCTGCTTTTCCTATCTCATTTACCATAATTGAAATATGCCCGATTAGGTTTCCTTCCACTGTATAGCTTGCTGCTACAGGTCCTGATAATTCAATAACTTTTCCTAAATCATGAAGTATCACCCCTGCATACAATAAATCCCGGTCTAACGAGGGATATAATGTTGCAATGGCTTTGGACAAATCTAACATTGATACAACATGGTAAGCAAGGCCCGAGATAAACTCATGGTGATTTTTGGTAGCTGCTGGATATTCAAAAAACGCAGGCTGATATTTTTTCAATAGAAACCTTGTAATTCGCTGTATGTTTGGATTCTTCATTTCAAAAATGTATTGTGTAACTTTTTCCTGCATAGCGTCAATAGTTACAGGCGCTTTCTCTAGAAAATCATGATGCTTCACACCATCCATTTCATTAGCAGGGCGTATAGCACGTAGTTTTAATTGATTACGCCCTCGATAATGATGGATATCACCTTGCACCTTAACAATCGTTTCAGCGCAGTAATTTGTCTCATCATCAGGAGTCGCATCCCACAGCTTTGCTTCTATTTCACCACTTTTGTCTTGAAAAATTAATGTCAAAAATGGCTTGCCGTTACTTGCTACACCTTTTACTGATGATTTTATTAATAAAAATGCCTCTACTTGGTCTCCGACATTGCAATGCGTTATACCATTAATCAATATGAACGCCTCCAATCTTCTTATTATTATAGCATACGATTATACGATTTTAGCTTGCAGATCTTCTACATTTACTAGTTCATTGTCTTTAAAGGATGCTGCTACGTGTTCATGGCATGTGAATAAAAGCACCTGATGATTCGCAGCGACCTGTCGTAAAACGTGGATAGCATTTTGTAGCCTTTCGTCATCAAAGTTTACAAAACTATCATCAACTATGATTGGAAATGAGATGTTATTTGTAACAACATCTGCTAAAGCTAAACGTAGCGCAACATATAACTGCTCTGCAGTCGCTTGGCTTAACTCATTAGGAGCAAAGTGCACCCCATCTTGTCGTTCCACTATAAAGCTTGTGAACTCTTCCGGAGCAAATACACGCATATAATGTTTGTTAGTTAGTAAAACAAAATATTCATTTGTTTTTGCCAATAGCTGTGGCATATACGTGTTACGATACTCTCCTATTGCCTTTGTTAAATAATGCTTCGCAAGAGCGTACTTACTCCATTCCTTAGTGTGTTGCCACAACAGTGCCGCTTCCTGCTCTACTTTGAAGGTAGCCTCACTAAGTGAGCCATCCTCGACTATTCTTCTTTTATTTAATCGTAATTGAGACAACTGAGTTTGAAGATCTTCTTCCTGACTCAGTACATCACGTAGTTGCTGCTGAACATGCTCTAACTGCCTTTGTAGCTCCCATTCTTGCGTGCTCTTCAAGCTTTGCACTACTATATCGTCTACTCTACTTATTTGCGATTTTAGAGGGTGGAGCGTTAGTGTGAGTGTTTCAAATCTTTTAGCGTCTTTACACCTTCTTCGAAATTCATCTTCATCATTTGCCTTGGCGTCATGAAACAAAGCGTTCTTTGATTCAGTAAACATAGATTGCTCTTTTTCTAGTGTATGAACCATATCATTCAATTCATTAATTTTCTCTTCTAGTTGCTGCTTCTTCATCACATTTTCTTTTTCTTGATTCACTTCTTGCTTTAATCTGAAGATAATTTGGTCCATAGCCACTTCATCAATACCATGCAAATCTTTTAACAGCGTAATAGTGTTCTCAAATTCCTTGAATTGCTCTATTAGCTTTTCTTGCTTCTGAAAAGTCTGCTGCTTTGTCAAAATTAACTGCTTTAAGTTATCTATATCATTTAAGAAGTCCAGAAGCTCGTTTCCTAACACATGAAGGGAAGCATCATATGCTTGATTATACAAACTCCAAAACTTTACTATTTCACGCTCGATAGTTTCACAAGCCTCTTTAGCTTCAAATACTTGTTGTTCTACAGCCTCTAACGCAGCTTGTTTTTTTTCTAATATCGTCTTTTCCCAATCTAATTGGTTTCTTATTTCAATTCCACGTTTTACTTGCTGTTGTAGATGCTCATATTCACTTCTTGAAATCATAGTATCAATTTCATTCAAGCTAACAAGCTTTCTTTTGAGTGTTGCTTCTTCTTCACGCAACGTTTTACTTAATGCTCCTACTTGTACTACAACATATAAACCTAGACATATGATTGCTACGAACACCATGCTTAAAAATAGCACCTGGTTGTCTTGAAAATAAGTGAATAAACTTAGTAGGAAACCGATTATGACACCTATCAAGGCGGTACGCTTTTGCGTACGCTCCTTTTTCTCAGCAGCTTTTCTACGTGTAATCACTCTTTGCAGTGACTCTTCAACATATCGTGCTTCGGACTGTTTGTCTGACTGTCTATCAAATAATGTCAACTTGTCCCGATAGCTTTGCTCTAACTCATCATCAAGTACGTAAGACTCCAGAACATTAAGCTTTGAAATACTTTCATCCACTTCACGAATACACTCTTGCTGTCTTTCCTTTAATACAGCAAGGTCACGGTTAATATGTTCATACTTAGTAACAAGCACCTTAGCATTTTCTTTAGCTGTACGGCTTGTGTTATGTGTTAAAATGTTCTCCTCATCTTCGGAAATTTGCCATGCGTTTTTGATGTGATGAATTGATGCATCAATTTTTTCCAACTCATAATTAAGCTCACTTATTTGTTGCTGCTTCATGTTTATTATCTGAAAACCCTCTAGCGCATAATTGATTTTTGCCTCATCCCGCAGAAGGTTGTCATTAATTTGTAACGAATTATATTGCTGCAATAGCTCTTGCCTTGAATCATCTATGGATGTGATACGAGCAAGTATCGATTGCTCTGCAGTTTGAATTTTTTCAAACCGTTCAAGTGCATCAACAGGAAAATCTTCATATTGCTCTAGGCTCTCAGCTTGTGCACTAATAGTTAAGTATTCTTCATATGTAGGGGCAATTTGCAATGCCCTAGTTAAAATACTCTCATCATCAATAAGTTGTCGTCTTTTAGCTTGAAGTTCTGCTAAAAGGTTTTCTGCATCATATATATCTTGCTGCAATTTAGTGTACTCTCCGTGCTCCTGTTGCTTTTTTATCATAATCTGCTGAGCTTGCTTTACAGCTTGCAGTTGCTGATTTATTTTCGGCTTCTTTCCGGCTGGTTTATATAACATGTCCATTTGTTTGGTAAGTTGAGTATCAATTCGTTCAAGTGAATCTGTACCTGTTAAGCTAGATGAAAATAAATATTGCCCAATTCTCTCCCCATCTATTTGTGAAATTCCTTGTAGACTGTGGATGTTAAAAGCAAATATAGACTGATACAGTCCCTTAGTCATTCCTTGAACAATCGCTTGCAGCTCACTTTCTCCCGCTCGTCTACCGTCTTCATAATAAACCGTAACATCTCCATTTGCTTTACCTCTTACTCTTTCAACTACAACCTCACCAGCTTGTTCGTGATGAAATACAATTCGCCCCCCGTAAGAGCCTCCTGTCTTCGGTTCATATCGTGATTCATTTTGTTGCTTAGTAGGAAAGCCATACAATATGCCGAGTATAAATGCCATAATGGTAGATTTCCCCGCCTCGTTCCGACCATAAAAGGCTTGAATATTTTCATTGCTATTAAGCGATATATGGACATCTACTAATTTGCCAAATCCATAAATGTGAAGTTCTTTTATTTTCACGCTTTTCCTCCCCCCTCCTTTATAAGCATTTGCGTTAGTTCAGACAATAAAAGTTGTTTAGCCTCGTCTTGAATGTAAGCCCACTCTTCTTCAAGTTTTGGCTGTAAAAATGCTCTAGCTGTCGAATCTCTTAGTAACACGTGCATTATCGTATCGTCATCATCCGGTTGCTCCATAACGTCATATAAAGTTTTGAAGAATGTAGATTCATATGATATTGAGTCTAATGAAACATTTGGCTGGGTATGTAGTTTGCAATCTACAACCCACACAAAGTTTTGGCGTTCCTCCTCACCTTCTTGTAAATTCAGCAAGACCTCCTCTATTACATGAGGTTGTCGTAAGTCATAATTCCACTCGGACTTGCCTACAATCTCTAAAGTTGCTAATACACCTGCTTCACCTTCACGTATTTCTTCTTTTACGGTATACAAAGCTGATAAAATCTCATCAAAGCTTTGATAATTCTCAATATTTATTGAATAAGATTTCCATATTAATTCACTTGTTGGTATGAATGTTGTCTTTGTCTCGATCTGAGAGAGCTCCACATGTAGGCACCCTTTTTCACCGATTTCTTTACGGTGCAAGCCTTGAATATTACCTGGATAAAAAATAGACTTTTGGCCAAGCTGTTGTCGTACATGTATATGACCTAACGCCCAGTAATCCATGTCTGCCTCAAGTAATTCCTTTACAGAAAACGAGGCATAACGGCTGTGATTTGTGTTTCCTTCTTCACTCCCATGTAGTAGTCCAATATGATACTCCGGTCCTGGGACTTTTTTATAATGAGACAGCATATTTTCATGTACCGCTTTGGACGGATAACTAAATCCATATAAATGTGCCACTGGGTTTTGGTCTTTTTCAAACGGAATACAAGTTACCTTATCTGGAAAAATATGAACGTTTTCTGGCCAATCAATGTCTATCCATACTCCCCCTAGGTGGTCATGATTTCCATGAATGATATAAGCGGGAATATTATGTGTTTGTAACCGCTCCATTTCTGCTCTAAAGCGAAGCTGAGCACGTAGACTTCGGCGTTCACCATCAAAAATATCACCCGCAATTATGACAAAATCCACCTTACGATTAATTGCATGAGTAATGATTCTTGTTAATGACTTGAATGTGCTCTCCTGTAATCTATGAAAAATTGGCTCAGGTAATTTAGAGAGGCCTATAAAAGGGCTATCTAAATGTAAATCCGCCATATGAATAAATGTAATGGGACTAGTCATGCTATCACCCTACTTGTTAAATTAATAGTTATATTGTATCACTTACATAATACGAATGCACGTTCCTAGAAGAGCAAAAAACGCCTGCTTAGCCCCGACCAGCTTAAGACGTAACCCGCAGAAGAGGGACGGCTTAAGAACTCGAAGGACTAGGCACGCGAGCTAGATACTAATATAGGTTAAAAAAGTGGAGAAATTAAAAACCCCAATGTTTTCCTCTAGATAGTTGGATTAAAGTAGATATAATTAAAACGCCAGATTTAGAACTAAATTCAAATTGCTAGACACTTAGAATTACCTTTTTCCTGATTGCATTTCATAATTTCTCACAATCATCCCATTCGATTTATGCATGCCAAAATTTTTATAAAAGCCAATCAAGTCATCATCGCAGCATAGGTCAATCATATATATATCACTTAATTCAGCAAGCATTCGTCTTACTAACTCTGTTCCAATTCCTTTATTTTTATATGTCGGTAAAACCTCAAGGAGTGGTATGTAAGCAGTAAGAACTCCATCACTTATTGCAGATATAAAGCCCACTACCTTCCCATTCGTTTCATCTATAGCGACAATTACTTTCCAGCTATTTTTTAATAGATGTAAATGAGTTTCTGAGCTAGGAGGATCAGGCCAGCCTACAAAAAATCCTTCCAACATATAGGGAGTAAGATCCTCTGATGATGTTTTATAAATCACATATATCAACTCCTTAATCTATTTTTCATGTAAACATTGAAAAGTATAAATTGAACAGTAACTATGGTTCCTTGTTTATACAAACCCAACCATGCAGCTACGATTTTAACTTAAAATATATAATTTCAGGATCTCCTTCATCTAAGTTTTCAACTATACCACTCTCAACAAATCCATTCTTATTAAATACTTTCTGCATAGTAATATTAGTTTGATTAGTAGAAGAAAAAACCTTTTCAGTTGGAGCTATACCCATGAGATAATCTAGCAATATACTTGCATATCCGCTTCGTCTTTTAGATGGTGACACAATAATTAACGATATAAAAGTACAGTCAAAGAAGTTAGTATCATAAATTAAAAAACCAACAACAGCATTTTCTTCTTTCACAATGATGCAGCGTCCAAACTCAATAGATTGCTCAATATAACTTCGTCTGCTGGTATTGCCAATGGCCTCGCTGTCTATATGCACTAATTCATCTAAATTGTTCATATTTGCTTTAACAACAGTTTTCATCTCAGATCTCCTTTTTACACTTTCTGAGTAGAACATTAATTTCTCGCTATTTTTTTCGAGTTGCATTATTTTCTAACAACTAAACACCAACTAACCTTTTGACAATGGGGACATTTCAACCGTTTCTTTACAAAAAAATGTGGGCTTATTAAATTTGTAAAATATAATATCGAAAATTTCTCACTGCAATGAATACATTTAAAATCAAACGTAGAATTGTGCCAATATACCAATATTAACAGGACAACAAGTACAGTTATTAATTCAATCACTTTACATCCCCCCATAGCTACTTCATTTTAGGATTATTATTTTTCTTGATAATTGACTACCAACTTAGTGTAACTCTTCACAAACTAAATTACATTACAGCTTTATCGGAAATTCTTTATGAACAAGTTATTTCTTTTTCATAACAAAGCTTGTTAATCTTTGTTGTTGATTTTCGCTACTTTGCCTTCATTTTCAGTCGGATAATTACACTCCCCTAACAAATAAATTACCTATATCATAAAATAGAAATGCTTACTTTCTCTAAGCTTAGAAACAGCGAATGAATTAGGGCTACTATTTTATTAGTGTTGGGTATCTATACTGAAAACGCATGAAATCCCATCCTGGAATCCATGCGCTTTGAATATGAATAATTTGATTGAATCTTAACAATAAAACCGAAACGGTAACTTATGAATGGCTACTTTATAAAAGGCAGTTAAATTCCAAAATACTCCTACTATGTTATTCTTTACTTAACTGCCAAGCTTTAGCTAAATCTTTGAATGAGTTTGATTTGCCGTACATCAACACTCCACCGCGATATATACGTGCACCAATTACTGCTAAAAGTATAATTGTGCCAACTAATAGTCCTATACATAAAGCAATTTCCCACACAGGTATAGATAACATACCAACTCGTAAAAACATGATCATAGGTGCAAAAAATGGAATAAAAGACGTAACTGTAATAAAGGTAGCATCTGGTTTGGTTAAACCAAACATAGCAATCATAAAAGCAGCTACAATTAATAGTGTCATAGGTGTAATCATCTGCTGCACATCTTCAATTCTACTTACTAAAGAGCCTAAGAATGCTGCAAGTGTTGCAAATAAAAAGTAACCTAATAAGAAAAACACACCTGCATAAATAATTGTTGCCGTCGGAATCTGACTTAACCCGAAATAGTCAAAAAATCCACCTTGTAAATTACTCATATTTTGTTGAACTGACAAATATCCTACCACTGTAATGGTAATGAACTGTGTTAAGCTTAATAAGCCAATTCCTAAAATTTTCGCAAACATTTGCTGAATTGGTGACACACTTGAAATTAATATTTCCATAACTCTTGATGATTTTTCAGTTGCAACCTCCATGGCAATCATGCTTGCATACATAATGACAGAGAAGTAAATGATGAATAACAGAAAGTATACAAGGCCTCGTGCCTGATTTAATTCTTCCTCTGACTTTGCATTTTCCTCAAGAGCAACTTTTTCAAAAGGAATAGGCTCATATAACGAAGCTACTTCCACAGCTGTTAGACCAAGCTGTGAGGTTGCTATCTCCACCTTTACCTGTTGAATCGCTTGTTCTAAGCTACTGATTGTCTCTGTATCAGTAAATGACATAGATATGTAAGAAGCTACCGGCAGTCCGCTATCATTAAGAGACACCGTTAAAATACCATTATACGTACCATCAAGAACTTGGCTCTCAAATGATGTCGCCGGTCCTTCTACCTTTTCAAGCTGTAAAGATTCACTGACAATGTTTTGGCTCATTTCATTAAAAAGTGCACCTGATTCATCTACAACGGCCACACGCCGTACATCATCTCCAGTGAACATCCCAATGATAGATTGCATATTAACAAGACCAACTAGGAACACAGCTGTTAATATGGTTGTAATAATAAATGATTTAGTTTTTAATTTAGTAAAATATGTATGCCATAAAATAATAAAAAATTTATTCAAGTGAAGCACCTACTTTTTCTATAAAAATATCATTTAGCGACGGCTCTTCTAAAGCAAATTTACGGATAAACCCTTTGCCTACGATTGCATTAAGTATGCGTTCTGAAACCTCTTCGTTCTCCACCTGCAGTTCAAACCCTTCAGCCGTTTGCCTAACCTTCACAACACCCGGCATATTTTCAACCATAGCGACGTTTAGTCCATCAGCATGAATAGTGACATTCTTCTTCCCAAATGAGCGTTTAATATCTTTCAGTTTCCCATGAACAACCGGTGCCCCTTTATGTAAAATACATAAGTTTTCACATAGCTCCTCTACATGCTCCATTCGATGTGACGAGAATACAATTGTAGTACCGGCATCTTGTAAGTCATGTACAGCCTCTTTAAGCATCTCAACATTGACCGGATCTAGACCACTGAATGGTTCATCTAAAATAAGAAGCTTTGGGTTATGTATAACAGACGCGATGAATTGAATCTTTTGTTGATTTCCCTTTGATAGCTCTTCTACTTTCTTTGTCGCATATTCTGGTACTTTAAAACGGTCTAACCAATAGTCTAGTTGCTTCATACTATCTGATTTAGCCATACCGCGCAGTCTGCCTAAATAGACAATTTGTTCATTTACTTTCAGTTTCGGATAAAGTCCTCTTTCCTCTGGCAAATATCCAATTTCCCCACTACGACTGTAATCTATAGCTGAACCGTTCCATTTTATAGAGCCAGCTGTTGGATCTAATAACCCAAGAATCATTCTAAATGTGGTTGTTTTACCAGCACCGTTCGCACCAAGAAAACCAAACATCTGCTTCTCTGGAATTTGTATACTAAGATGGTTAACAGCCGTAAAGGTACCAAATTTTTTTGTAACTTCATTAATTTCTAATGCCATCGTTCACCTCTCCTTTTCTTTCTTTATATTAAACGATTCAGATTGCTAAATGATTCACTTTTTTTCCATTTTTTATTAAAATATAGTTAAAAGTTTTTTCTGAAAAATTAATTTATTATTTTTTAACGTAAAGAGGGGGAATACGAAATGGCCACATATTTTATTACGGTATACGCAAAGGATGGAGAAAAACTTCTTGATGAGGCTTTCGAAGCTACTAGTGACAGAGATGCAAAACAAGTCGGAGAAGATTTATTAAAGGAAAAACAATATGATCAACACACTCATCGTTGCATTTCGTCAAGTGGTGCTTTGATTTTATTTCACAGATAACAGGAATATAGCTTTAACCGATAAATTTACGCGTACATGTTGCGCGTGAATTTTTTTTGTTTAACTATTACTTTTCTCTATTGGTACGACTTACAAAATGAGACAAGCACCAGTCCAACTAATAGAAACTCAACCGTTTTACCCAAAAGCCTTCTTAAAGGTTAAGTCTTTAATTTTTTTACATGTTTTCATTAATATTACAAAAGATAACAATATCAAAATTTATATGGAGGTTTCTTTGTGGATACCCAGAATATTAGACTTACCTCAACGGAAATTGGTGGGCTTTGGACGACATACATACAAGACAGCGCAACAATTTGCTTTTTACAATATTTCAAGCATCATACAAAAGATAAAGAGATCCTTTCCATTGTAAAAGACACACTATCTGTATCACAAAGACATATAGACCGTATTAACCAAATTTTTGAGAAAGAACAATTCCCAGTTCCTAATGCCTTTTCAGAAAAGGATTATTCATTATCTACCCCACCACTGTTTTATGATTTATTTGCTCTGTCTTTTATATATGGCTTGAGCCGGATAAGCATGCCAACATACGGGAACATTACCTCAACTGTTGCACGTTTAGATATTGTGAATTTTTTTAGTGAGTGTATTGTTGACTCAAAAAATTTATATCAAAAAGCACTGAATTTGATGCTTTCCAAGGGGATATATGATAGACCTCCAAAAATATCTTATCCAAAAGAAGTCGCCTTTGTTTCTGACAAAGCTTATGTAGGTCATATTATTGGTAGCAAAAGACCATTAAATGTTTTAGAGCTAACGGAACTCTTCTTTCAAATTGAGCAAAACTATTTTGGCTCTATCCTATTAACTGCTTTTTTACAAACTGTTAAGGATGAGAAAATTAAAAAATATTTTAAAAAAGGTAAAAAGCTAACTGAGAAAATTATTTCTCTTAGTAACGAAATTCTTCTTGATGATGGTTTTCACGGGAATATACCTGTAAGTATGGAAATTACGGATTCAACAGATGCTCCATTCTCCGATAAATTAATGTTATATATTATTAACTCCTTAAACTCAAGTGGCATTAATTATTTAGGTCATGCAATATCTAGATCGTCAAGAAAGGATTTATCCTCAAGGTATATTCGGCTATTACCTGATCTTTTAACGTACTCAGAGGATGGACTAGATTTATTGATTGAACGCAGCTGGCTTGAGCAACCTCCACAATCGATAGATAGAAATAAGCTTATAGACCAAGAAAAGTGAAGAGTTCAACATAAAATGGCGTGCTCCTATACCAAGGATACACGCCATTGTCATATTTGTTTGTTACTCTCCTTTAAAGTTCGGCATTCTTTTCTCTATAAATGCCGATACTCCTTCACGGTGATCATGTGTTTGTCTCATTTTGTATTGCCCATGTTTTTCAAGTTCTAGTACCTTTAACAGCTCTGGGCGATTGACTTCCGCCAGTATCTTTTTTGTTTTTATCATAGCTTGTAATGGTTTATTAAGCCAATCCTCTACTTTTTCATCAACAGCACGACGGAGATTTCCATCCTCTACTAATTTATCGATAAGTCCTCTATTATATGCTTCACGAGCTGTTAATTTTTCACCTTCCCAAATAAGGCGTTTTGTCTTATGCTCCCCTAATCTACGGTTTAAAAAGAAGTGCGCTCCACCATCCGGTATTAAACCAATACCAATAAAGTTCATGGCAAGCCGTGTAGATTCATCGGCTATGATGTAATCGCTTGCAAGCGCAAGACTAAAGCCTAAGCCTGCTGCTGCACCATGAACTTCACTAATTGTTAATTTAGGTGAACAGTATAGATTTATAACCATCTCGTTAATTAAATCCATTACTTGAAAAAAGGAATCGTTTACTTCCTTTGCTAACATACTTTTTATGTCTCCACCTGCACAAAAGCCTTTCCCATTCCCAGCAATCACTAACACATCTGTCTCATCCATATGAGCAACTTCTTTCAGTGCAACCGTAATTGCCCTAATCATTTCAGGATCTAAAGCGTTATATTGATCTGGGCGGTTTAACTCAAGCCTTGCAACTCTACCAGAGACTTTAAGCAACACTGTATCAGTAGTTCCGTGAATGAACACTATACGATTCCTCCCCTTATTCCATTTTTCTCCCAATTATATTATACAAGTTTATTTCGGAATTTTTAACAAATTTCCAGTATGTTCACACTATTTTTTCATTTGCGTAAATTTTTACAAAAAGCTGTTCAAATAAGAACAGCTTTAGGAGAATAATGTCTCTAAAATTTTTATCTTTTCTTCCGTGTACGACACGAAGCCCAGATTATATGCTTTTGGTTCTTTTGGATTAGCTTGGCGAATGATTTTTCCTGTTGTTGAATCAATAAACTTACTCGATGCCCCACAACCTAATCCAATAATTGTTTGCATTTCTTCGATTATAAGAATGTTATATAAGCTTTCTTTTCCTGGAAGTGAATAACCGACATTCTCTAAGTTTCCAAGAATATTCTTTTGGCGATACAAATAGTAAGGAAGATAGCCATGTTGTTCTGTCCATTTCTCCGCACGTTCCATCATTTGCGTAATTTCATCTCGGTCTGCTACTTTATATTTATCCTTATTTTTCGTCATCTCAGATGCCCTTTTAAAAGAGAGAGTATGAACAGTAAGTGACTCAGGCATAAGCTTAGCTGTTTCTGCTAGAGAATAATCAAATTCAGTTAATCCTTCGCCTGGCAGACCAATAATTAAATCCATATTAATATTGTTCATTTCCATTTGACGAGCAAGTGTAAACTTATCAACAGTTTCTTCAACAGTATGATGACGACCAATTGCTTTTAATGTCTCTTGAATATATGATTGTGGATTTATACTAATTCGATCAATATTATATTTTTTTAGTACATTAAGTTTGTCTACCGTAATTGTGTCAGGTCTACCCGCCTCTACCGTTACTTCCCTAACACTTTCCATGTGTGGAAAAGACTCATACATTATTTCATAAAGTGTATCCATTTCTTCTGCTGAAATACTAGTAGGAGTTCCACCGCCAAAGTAAATCGTCGTAATTTTTTTATTGTGCTTTTTTAAAAAGGCACCTATTTCCTGTATTTCATAATGAAGCCCTGCTAAAAAGGAGTCAACAGCACCTTGTCGCCCTTGTATCGCATATGCTGGAAATGTACAATAGGCACACTTTGTAGGACAATAAGGGATACCAATATAGATACTTACTTCGTTATCTAAGTTATACAAGTCTGGTATAACCTGTAATTGCCTATCCACAATTTGCTCCATCAAAGTGATTTTTTTATCACGTATACCGTATATCTCTTTTAATTCTTGACGAATGTCTTCGGTTGAATGTCCTTGCCTCTTCCTTTTATGAACGAGTTTTGTTGGTCGAATCCCTGTTAACACACCCCAATTTTGTTTTATAGAGGTTGCTTGCTCGAAAAGTTGTAAAAAAACACGAATTAAAACTCTTTTCGTCAATTTTTTTAAAGCTTTTTCGCTCAATTCGCAGTTGCGTTGTTCAGAGTACTCAGTCTTATACTTAGTATTGATTAGGACATCAAGCAATGTACCTTGCACACAACATTGAGTGTCATTTAGCTCCATTTTGAAGTCAACGATGAAATCTTCATCTGTAAGTTCATATGATACCGTACTATTTTCAAAAAACAGATCAGCAATAAGCTGAAAAGGTCTAATCAATCGTTCTTCCGTAATACCGGTAATTTTAATATTCTTCACACATTTTCACCTTTTTCATCTTGTTAAAGCTCTTTTTTAGTGTACTAATCGTCACGTTAACACGCAACATAAAAAATTTTCCGTGTACTTTCATATAAATAGATGGTAGTGAGTTGATTGGACTATGTTACATCCAGTAAACAACACCTCTATAAATAATGGTACATGAAACTCTTACCGTTAAACTGAAAATTTTATATTTTCCTTTTGCATGAAATAATTCGATTATACACAAAAAGTCCCAAGGACTATGATACGATTAAGTACTTAACCAAGTTAATTCCACAAACAAAAGCTACCATTTATAACCATGGTAGCTTTTTTTAAGCATATTACATATTCTCAGCAATTAGCTCTTTTTCATTAATATAAACCCTTACTTTACGAATTCTTCGATTTTCAACAGAGTCAACCGTTATTGATAAATGCTGATAATCGAGAGTCTCGCCATTTTCGGGAATTCTTTCAAGTAATTCCAAAATCCATCCTCCTAATGTATGTGAAGAGCTTTCTAATTCTTCAAGGTGCATAAGCTCTGAAAAATCATCAAGAGGTAATTCGGCATTAAATTCATACAAATGGTCATCTATTTTTGTAAATATTTTAACAGCGTCATCGTGTTCATCCCAGATTTCGCCGACAATCTCTTCTAAAATATCCTCTAATGTAATTAGCCCAGACGTGCCACCAAATTCATCAACCACTATGGCCATATGAATTTTATGTTTTTGCAGTTCTGGTAATAGTGTTGAAATTTTTAACGACTCAACAACAAAAAACGGATTTCGTAACAAGCTTCGAATTTCAAAGTCTTTGTTTTGAACTAAGTGACTCAAGAATTCACGCTCTGACAGAATACCTATAATATTGTCTATGCTATCTTCATAAACAGGAATACGTGAATAGCGCTCTTCAAGGAAAATTTGTAATATTTCTTCTATTGATTGGTTTACATCCACTGAAATCATATCAATACGTGGCGTTAATATTTCACCCACCAATATATCATTGAAGTCTAATGAGCGATGAACTAATTCCTTTTCCTTGTTATCAATGACGCCTTCTTCTTCGCTTAAATCAATCATAACTTTAATTTCTTCTTCTGTTACAGAAGGTGTTTCAGAATCACTTTTTATTAACTTACTTGCTAACTGTTTAATTTTTAAAAATATTGTTGTTATGGGGTACAGTGCCTTTATAAGGAACATCATAATCCCAGAAATAGCTAAAGTAAATTCTTCTGCTTTTTCTTTTGCAAACGACTTCGGCAATATTTCGCCAAAGATAAGGACTAAGATGGTCATAATGACAGTACTATAGATAAGTCCCGATTCGCCAAACATATCTACCGCTACTTTGGCTGATATAGAAGCAGCTGCGATATTTACAATATTGTTTCCGACAAGAATTGTTGATAAGGCTGTATCAAAGTTCTCGGCAATATATAAGGCTTTTTTACTACCCCGACGGTTCTCATCAACATAGTTTCTAAGCCTGATTTTGTTAACACTTGAAAATGCTGTTTCAGATGATGAGAAAAATGCTGATAAAAAAATAAGAAACAACAATAAGGCCAACATACTCAGTGGCAGGTCACTACTCAAAGAAGGTTCACTCTCCTACGTTCAACTTTTTTTATATTTTATGCTATGTGAGAAAGATATATTTCACACATATAAATAATAATAGCAGATTTATAAAAATAAGAAAATTAAAATTCACGCATAAGAAAATAAGACAGATTGAATTATATAAAAAATCCCGCCAAATGGCGGGTATTTTGTTGCTATTAAGACTCTAATAAAATATATCCAACTAATAAAGAAAGAGTTAAAAATGAAGTGATAAAAATTGTAACTGATAATAGCTCCATAACGAATGCCTCCCTTTATGTAGACTCCCCTATGAAAAAACTATCATAAAATAGTCATGCTATATCACAGTTTTTTTGACAATTTCATGACATTATTCTGTTTCATACCTTCGAGAGCGGGTGCAAATCGGAAGCAGATGGCGCGAAACTGGTGTAAACAAAGATAATTCAATAAATTATGTTTGTGGTTCGCAAATTACACACGATTTGGTTTATGAGTATGAGCTTTTTCGAAGAAGGCAGTATGAGAACCGTCCCCATACTGCCGTTTTAAAAAGCCCCAAGCAAGATGCTTGGGGCTTATAGCCATTTATATTTAGTTTTTATTATTGACCTTGGTAACCAGAGATTTGTTGTTGAGCCATAGATACTAAGCGCTTAGTGATTTCTCCACCTACAGAACCGTTAGCGCGTGCAGTTGTATCTGGACCTAAGTTAACACCGAATTCAGAAGCGATTTCATATTTCATTTGATCGATAGCTTGAGCAGCTCCTGCTACTAGTAATTGGTTAGTGTTGTTTGAAGCGTTTTGTTGTGCCATAAATTAAACATCTCCTCTTAATAATTTTTGTTTTGGTTGGGTTAGTTGGATTTGCACCAACAATCGGTTAGTCAACCGATGCCTTCTTCATGGCTTAACCCAGTGATTAAGTTGATATGTTGTGTTTTCATGAATTATTGTTTGACTGTCGCTATGTTTTTATGCTTGTTAATTCTTGGTTAAGAATTTGTTAGTTAGTTGCTGAACTTGGTTGGTTTATTTATAAACTTTGCTTTGTTTTTTTGTGTTGCTTTGTTACTACGTATTATGGTGGAAAACAATAATTTAATTCAAAATAAAAGCTGGTAAATTATTCTCACATAAAGCTACCTATTTGACTAATTGGTGATTAGCGTCAATTTTTCATAAAATCAACAATCATAATAGCTGTACAAACGTAAATAATATGAATGTACCAAGCGATGGAGGTGCTTAACGATGGGTTCAAATAAATTACTTGTTCCTCAAGCAGATGCAGCACTTGATCAGATGAAGCATGAAATTGCTCAAGAATTTGGAGTCACGCTTGGACCTGATACGACTGCTCGTGCCAATGGATCAGTAGGCGGAGAGATGACAAAACGTTTAGTCCAAATGGCTGAAAAGCAGCTGAGCGGTTATCAGCAGCAATAGTATATACAACGGGATGGGTAACCATCCCGTTTTTTTAAAATAAAGGGAAAAGGAGGAGTTGTACTGTGTCTATGTGTCCTTTATGTAACGGATTTTCTACATTACAAGTGACATGCTCATGTGGTCAGGTACTTGAGGATCATGGAAGAATTATTGATTATTTTGATGAATATAGTGCTTATATGGATATTGATGGGATGAAGATGGTTGATGGTTTCGTGGATACATACAAAGAAAACCTTTGTGCACATTTATTTTACTGTAGCAAATGTAAAAAAGAGACTATACATCTTATTCACGAGTGATATAAAAAAGGGAAATAGACAAAAAAATAACCCGCCTTTTAAAAAAGACGGGTTCAAAATCTATATATTAGGGGGATGTTAGCGAATTCTTTCTTCTGAATCTTTGTCAAAGAAGTGACACTTATTCATGTCAAATGCAAGCTTTAATATTTGACCACGCTTAACATCAGTGCGTGAATCAACACGAGCTACGAATTCTTGACCACCGACTTCAGAATATAACATTGTTTCAGCACCCATTAATTCTGCTACTTCAATGTGTGCGTCCACTACTGAACCTGGATTAGCATCAATGAACACTGGCTCATCGTGAATGTCTTCAGGACGTACACCAAGAATTACTTCTTTGTTTACATAACCTTGATCACGAAGAAGTTTCATTTTACCTTCAGGAACAGATACTTTTGCTTCATTAATTTCGAAATGACCATCACGTAACGTACCAGTGAAGAAGTTCATAGCTGGAGAGCCGATGAATCCACCAACGAATACGTTGTCTGGCTTATCATAGATTTCTTTTGGTGAGCCAACTTGTTGGATAAAACCGTCTTTCATAACTACGATACGAGTAGCCATTGTCATCGCTTCTGTTTGGTCATGTGTTACGTATATAGTAGTTGTATTTAAGCGAGCATGAAGCTTTGCAATTTCAGCACGCATTTGTACACGAAGCTTAGCATCAAGGTTTGATAAAGGCTCATCCATTAAGAATACTTTAGCATCACGAACGATAGCACGACCTAACGCAACACGTTGACGCTGACCACCAGATAAAGCCTTTGGCTTACGATCTAAGTATTGTTCTAGACCAAGAATTCTTGCAGCTTCTTTAACACGACGATCAATTTCATCTTTCGGTGTTTTACGAAGCTTAAGACCAAATGCCATGTTGTCATACACTGACATATGTGGATATAAAGCGTAGTTCTGGAATACCATCGCGATGTCACGATCTTTTGGAGCAACATCGTTCATACGCTTGCCGCCGATAGAAAAATCACCTTTTGAAATTTCTTCTAATCCTGCGATCATACGTAAAGTTGTAGATTTACCACAACCAGATGGTCCTACGAATACGATAAATTCTTTATCTTCAATGTGGAGGTTGAAGTCCGAAACTGCTGTTACCTTGTTATCATAAATTTTATAAATATTCTCAAGTTTTAATTCTGCCATTTTTAATTGCCTCCTTAAAGCGTTTTCACATTCTTAGTGTACTCGTTTTTGTGTAATTTCGTAAATGTACAACCTGCACAAAAATATTGATAGGTATTTGTAACAAATGTTGAAAGCATTTTCATTATCCTTGTATGACTTCATGTTGAAGTATAGCTAAATATACTGCTGCAGCACCTTCAAAGTTCTTGATATCAATCCCTGTCCGGTCCACAAATTTATCAATTCTGTATTGCATCGTATTACGATGTAAAAATAATTTTTTCGCAGCTAAACTTACATTTAAGTTGCAATCTATATATGTTTTTATAGAAGTTAATAATTCTTTGTCAGTAAATATATGCTCTTGTATAAAATGTGTTGTTTCCTCTATATTGGCACTATCTACTAATAAGTATGTATATGCCAACTCCATACTCATCACTTTAGAATGTGCAAAAAACGATTTTACTTTTGTAAAGCAAGCTCTTTCCCACTGAAATTCTATCGCAATAGATTGTGTAACGGTTCGTTGCAAGCCATTTAAAAAACTGAATGTTAAGTAAAAATCACTTTCTAACATATCAATTAATTGTGTAAGATCAACAGACTCAATAGCGTCTATTTCAATAATAAAACCGCTTAAAGAATCTTCCCATATGATTGTAACATCTCCTGCAAATGTTCCTTTTACAGCTTCCGTAAAGGCATATTTATCACCTATATCATCACTAGCTTGAAAAAACGTAAATCTGTATGCTTTCCCAAGATAGTTTGAGAGCTCATCTAGCGATTGCTTATATAATATGTTTGTCCATTTTTGTTGCTGAATTGAAAAATCATATTCATGTTCAAGAGGTTGACACAATAGTGACAATAATTCCCGTTCTTTTTCTGATAAACTTTCAATATGAATTGCAAATGCTTCACCAGCATTGGTGATAAACCAACTGTACCCCGGTTTTGATTCATGTATAATTTGATCTGAAAAAATATTTTTAAGCTTTTCTAGCATGGATATTTGTTCTCCTTTGACGAAAAAATTTCAATGAATGATTCTGATTCACTTTATGGTTTTATTATATCATTCTCTCCTTTACGAAAAAATTCGTCAATTCACTACAAATTCATCGGTTAAATAAGGTATAATATAGGACACGGGGTAAACTATAAATAAACTGCTTTTAGAATGGAGTATGGTTTAAATGGAATACACACAAACAATGAAGAATCGTCTCAAGCGAATTGAGGGTCAAATAAGAGGCGTTGTTCGCATGATTGAAGAAGATAAAGGCTGTAAAGATACTGTTACACAACTATCAGCAGTTCGCTCTGCACTTGATCGCGCAAACGGCTATATTGTTGCCAAAAACTTAGAAGCATGTATAAGTGAAGAAGCTGTAAACGATCCCAACACAATTATAAAAGAAGCCGTAGGATTTTTAGTTAGTCATCAACCTTCAAAGTCAGTTGAGGAGCTTGGTGATGTCTCAGAGCAGCTTGCTTTTATAGAACAACAGGTTGCCTACGTTTTAAGTATCATGAACTCACAAACAGAATGTCGTCAAGTTGTGTCTGTATTAGCTAGTACACGCGCTTCAGTAGATCAACTTATTAGTTATATGGTAACAAAAAACTTACAAGAATGTATGCTGCACACTGATAAACAATCAGATGCAGTTATCGAAGAAGCAATTGCTATGATTGTAAAAAGCCGATAAACATAAATAATAGTAAAAGCGCCCGTCTAACGACGACAAGCCGAAAGTAATCGCCTCTGAAAGTCAGGACTTCCAGAGGCGATTGCCATGTGTCCTAAAAAATTGCTCCAAAAGTCCATTCTACGTTTCGCGTGTTTTATTTACCATGTTGAACTATTTTTCATATGGCGGCTCTTCTTTAGGCAAATGTATATTTTCCTCAATGTTAGATTTACCATTTGAAACATGAACGGAGCCACCTGCTAACCCTTCATTTATCATACGATCAACATCTACATAGTTTTCTTTACGACCTTCATACAAAACGTCCGTATTTTTATCTCGTTTCAATATTAACCACATCCCTTCCCTTATTAGTTTGCTTCATTTGGTGGAGGGAATTCAGCTAATTGATAACAAACACGTTGTAAGTTTTTTAACCTTTTTTTTTCTATATCACGCTCGTCGAACTTCATAGGTCTTGCATTTGCTTCAAAAATGCAAATGTTATTTGTGTTTGATAGTGTCATATCTACACTAAACTCTCCTATTAACCCATACTGATAAGATAACGCCTCACCACACGTGGCAATTATGTTATCGAGCTCCCGAGTATTTATCCTTGTTTTAACTTTTTCAAAGTTCAAAAGCTGGCCACCATTCGGCACATGTGTCACAACGGCATCTATCGGAGCTGCTCTTATACCAATACCTGTTATGCTATGTGAAGCATCATCTGTTAAATGCGCTAATATACGTAAATCATAACGAAGGTCATCTATCCTATCAGGTTCGATTGCTTGTTGCACGACCCATTCCTGTTGTTTTTTTAGCAACGGCAGCACTACATTCTTAAAATCCTCCATCACTAAAACTTTATTTTCTCCTTTTACCGTCCTCATCTGTACATGACCTGATTCTAACAGTTTTACAACTAACGTCCCCTTACCTTGACTCCCATCATTGGCCTTAATGTAAACTCGTTTATGCTGTTGCATAAAAGATAATATATCCTTTGCAGTCATGTCATTTAACAGTCGGGTTTCTGGCAAATAATCTCTCAACCTTGGAAACGCATATAACCGTTTATAAACTTCATATTTTTTAAAAAAGGTACGATTAAATACTGGAATTGGATACTTGTCTGGCAGCTCTATTTGCTTTAAACGTGGTATTCGGTTATACATGACATCTGGCCACGGCGCCTCTACATGAACCCAGGCCTGTGCATCAAACCAATATACAAATGATTTGATTGTGTTACCCCGCAAGCTTAAATCTGTCATGACTATAACAATTCCGTTGAATTGATTCATAATTTTTTTGAAAAATGCCCCGTTCCCACTAAAAGAATTTTGTTTGTAGGGGGCAGCTACAATGGCAATGACGGGTCCAAGTCGATTCTCATGTACCATGACATTCCATGACAAAGAAGGTGACGATGATTGTGAACGATACGGAACAGGTATCCTAGAATGCCCTAAATACAATTGTATGTCGCTTACTTCCGTTTGGTACCATTCACATCTAGTTAAATCGTAATATACCTTCATCGTCACCCTCCTCACTTAAACAAGTGAATATATTTTTTCTGGATTATAAATAGACTGCTTCATAACATAAATGGCGTATTCTAGCGTAAGGCGTCTCGTAAATTTATCTGCTTCATGCAGTTTCGGGTGATGGAATATGGAACGACCTGGCTTAGCATTGGCTTCAAATAACCAAATGCGGCCTTCTCTATCAACGCCTATATCAAAGCCAATTTCCCCTACTAAGCCATTCATTTTTTCACTTAAATATTCACTTATTGCTAATACTGCCTCTTCAATCTTCATGTTTATACGCTTAGCTTCATCTTTTTCTACAATAACTTCCTCTAATGTGTGAACAGACCCGCCACTATTTATATGTGTCGTTACACTGCCACGTCCTGCTACCTTTGCAGCTATCGCACCCACATGCCAAACACCATTTTCATCTTGATTTGTATGCACACGAAAATCAATCTGATTTTTATCCATCCTTATTAGAGAGATCCCCTGTTGCACAACATAGTATTCTAAATCTCTATCTTTAAATAAGTAGTCTGCTAACGTTGATAGGTTCATAAATCGTTGCAATCGGTTTTTGTCTTCCTCGTCACGATAGCGACAATAATACGCTTGCTCCTTCTCCGAATACAATATTTGAAATACACCCAAACCTAAGCTTCCATTTGCAGGTTTGACAAACACATGACCAAATTGTTTTACCATCTGATCAATATCCAACCATGATGGTCGAGAAATAGTCTTTGGTGTATATTGTGACAATTGATTATGCTGTTCAAGCAACTCATATATCTCGGTTTTATTGAAAAACTTTGGATTGTAAATCGGGATAAGATAATCATTCGATAGTCTTTTTTTAATTTGAGCAATGGCTGGATGTGATTCTGTTTTTCGATTTGGCAAGCGATCGTATATAACATTTGGGAATGGTACCTCACATTGTTCCCAACCCTTTTTCGTGAAAAAATAACCTGCTATCGTTGCATTATCCCAATTTATTTGATGAGCCCCAAATACAAAAATACACACCCCTACACTATTCGCCATTGATAACAACTTCGAAAAGAAAATCGATCGTTCGCCAACAGGTCGTAATATGGACCCTGTAAATCCAGCAGTAAAAATACCAATTAACGGACCGATGTGTAATACGTTATCTTTTTTAAATGCACGGATTGAAGCTTCGTGTGGAATTAACAAAATATCAGCAACATCACGACTAATGTGAATAGTATTTTTTTCATCACTGTCATATCGTATCACTTTACACTTATGCTGCTGTGTACCAAATGATATATGCGTAATTTCATTGTTATATAGGCTACTAGGTAAAAAAACAGTCTCCTTTTCACTTTGGTGAAATTTAAGTCGATACATTTTTTCAACCCTTTCCTTTGTCTGTAAGCAAGCACCTTCTTTTTATTTAACTTTGTTAGTAGCTGCTAAAAACAGGCAATATTTTAAAGGAGCTTCATATAATTCTTCAGCCATAGTTGGTTTAGTCTGTAAAAGTACTTTCCGACCAGGCTTTGAATTTGTATCAAGAATCCACATCCTTCCGTCTTGATCAATACCAATATCAACCCCTAGCTCAAACAAGGAAGAAAAATGTTGCTCAAGTGTAATGGGGAGTTGTTCAATAATTGTGTGAATGTCATCTTCTAATAAAATCTCATTCATTTGTGGACACAGATTATATAATTTATCGAATGGTAAAGCGTCGGCACCACCAGAAAGATTTGATATTATTTGATTCTCCGCACCTATCCTAATACCGCGTCCTTTTTCCTGCCATAGACCACTTTCATCCTTCTGTAATAATACTCGAATATCAAAAGGTCGACTTAAAGAGTCATGTAGCGTCAAATATGGCTGATACAAATACTCTATTTTGTTTGTTAATTTTTCTAACCATATTTCAAATTGCTGCTTTGTTGGAAACGTCTGCTCAATACGCTGTTTTTTCTTCGAATTTGTAACTATTCTTATTAATGAATCGTATATAACCTTAATAACGCCATTTCCTTGTGAGCCAACTACTGGCTTTAATATCAATTGTTTTTGCTGTCTAAGGTCTTTTATAAAATTAGAAGCTGTTGTATATTGCTTTGTTTCTGGCACATATGGAGCTAATTTATAATTTTCAATGATAACTTTATAAATATCCCATTTATTTGGTAGCCCTTTCCCTAGAAACTTTATATCCTTTCGTTTTTTAAGCCAATCTACGATAGGGACGGTTTTGCGGCTCCGTTCACTTTTATCATAAAAGCAGCGATCATATATAAAGGGTGGTAGAGAAAATGTTGCTTGTTTCCATTCTTGTGATTGTGAATCGAACATATAACCTTCAACCAATTCAGAAACTGGGTGAATATTACTCGGACAGAAGCGACAGACTTGGATGTTATACCTCTCAGCGCGCTTTGCCAACTCAGTAATATACCCCCGCTCCTGGTGAGGATAAACCGTTGTGATACCTAAAAAAATCATCTTGCACGCTCCTTACTTAGTTGGTTTAGCTAAATATATACAATGGTCTATAACTGCTTTAGCAGATGGCCTTATAAAATTGTTTTTGCTAGATTCTTCATGCTTTGATGGCTTTGTATTTATTTCAAGTAACCAAGGCTTGCCAGAAGGATCCAGTGCTATATCAACGCCAAGTTCGGCAAAATGACCGCCTGCCTCTATTGCAATAATAGAAGCAACTTCAATTGCGAGCTCTGTCATTAATTTTTTTACATGTAAACTTGTATTTTTATCAAAATGTGGTTGAAGTACTTCTAAGATTTTGTGGCGGTCGCCTCCTTGGGCTAAGTTAGAGACAAATGTACCTTTTGCAGATACTCGGGCGACATAAGATGAGACTCTCCATTGATTATATGAGTCCTTATGGCATAAAAGTCGAAAATCTAGTGGTCTATCATCAACTTCAAGAAGAGGTACACAAGCCTGCACAATATACGCAGTCTTTGAAATTCGTGCCTTTAACGTGTAAAATAAAGAATTCACGGTATCAAACGATTGAGACTCCCCAACCTGAGGCATAGCCGACTCATGCATATAAATTTTTTCATCATCAAGCATAACTCGGTATATACGCTGTCCTTGGCTACCATGTACTGGTTTTAAAAACAAGCATTGATGTCGCTGTAGCATATTTTCTAGAGTTTGCTTGTCATTCAATAGGTACGTTTCAGGCAGGTAAGGATGTAAATATTCATGTTTTTGGAGAATATCGTGAACTTCCCATTTGTGTAAAAAACGATCATTAAATATTGGGATATGTTGTTCTTGAAGGCAGGATAAAAACGCCTGATATATCGGTGATTGCTCGCGTTTTCGTGAATGAATTCGATTGTGTATTACATCTGGATGGGGCACAGTTGTTTTTACCCAAGCATCATCATGCTTAACATACCCTTCAATCGCATCTTTGTGATACATACTAAGCTGACAAACAAAGAAGTAATAGCCATGCCGCTTACAATAGCTATCAAGCTCATTACAAAAGTCATGAATATTACCGAAATTGACATTATTATGTGTCTCTCTTAATTCTGTAACAAGTCCTATTACTGGCCCAATCATTAGAGTTTTACTGTCTTCATCATACGAAACAGCTAGATTACAATCCCAATCTGGCAAGCAAAGCTGTTCACTCACGTGTAACGGTAACACTAGCTCATCTGTTTCCTGAATTGGCATCACCCGAACAGGTATGTTATTTCTACCAAATGTCAATGTTACAGGTTCAGCTGTTGGAATAGATAACTTGTTACAAATATCAGTATCTAACCTTATTGAGGTAAAGCGTTGCGAAATACTTGAAAGAAACATTTCTTCACTTTTTTCTTTTTTTGAAGATAAAACTGCTAAAAATTCTTTTTGTTCACTTTGTTCTCTTTTAACAATTACAACTAGCGAATCATCCATCATATACATCCCTCATTTGCTGGCAAACTAAACAAACACTATAATAAGAAAAGCGGAAGCGCTTTGCTCAGGCCCGACTAGCTTAAGACGGCCTCCGCAGGAAGGGCCTGCCCTCCGAAGGTGGTCGGCTTAAGACCTCGAGGGCCTAAGCGCTGAAGCTAGACAAAAGATAAGCGGAGCCGACTGCTCAGGCGCGACACGGCTGGAGGAAAAGTGATGAAGTCGTTTTTTTACTTCATCGACTTTTCTGAAGCATCGCGAGCGCCTAGGCGGAAGAGCTGAACAAAAGAAAAGCTAAATAATCATTTATATATAGGCGAATGTCTGATATCGTATCGTATGTAGAAACAATATAAACTGTGAAACATTTGATTTATTGGAGGATTATTATGGAAGCAACTTTTTTAATTATTGGGATGATGATTGTGGGAGCAGTCATAGGAGGGTTTACAAATTCTTTAGCAATTAAGATGCTTTTCCGCCCCCACAATCCAATTTTTATATTTGGAGTTAGATTGCCATTCACACCCGGGCTCATACCGAAGCGTCGTGACGAGCTTGCTCATCAAATGGGGAAAATGGTTGTCGAACATCTTTTAACACCTGAAGGATTGCGCAGAAAACTACAGGAGCCTAGCTTTAAAGAGGATATCTTGCGATGGGCTACTGAAGAGATAGAAAGATATTTAGATTCAGACCGAACAATAGCAAGTATAGCTGCAAAAATGGGGGCTACTAATCTAACTCAATCCCTAGAAGATAAAATAGCCGGTTGGGTAGCAGCAAAGTATGATACACTAGTACAAGGCGAAACGCCTATCGAACAAATTCTATCTCCGAAAATCTTAGAAAAACTCGATGAACAGCCTAGAAAGCTTGCAGATTACTTAGCTGATAAAGGAATAGAATTTTTTCAAACTGAAGAGGGTAAACGAAAGCTTGCATCTATGATTGATGAATTTTTTGAAAATCGTGGCATGCTTGGTAATATGGTACAGATGTTTTTAGGTCAAAATGGATTAACGGAGAAGATATTACCAGAGCTTTCTAAATTTTTACATAACCCTCGGACACGAGAAGCTCTTGCCCAGCTTATTCAAGGTGAATGGAATAAGTTAAAAACATTAACCTTTAAAGACATTGACGAGCAAGTTGGTACTGGTAAAATCTCAGCAGAATTACAAAAGCAAACACTTACCTTTTTAAAGGTTGAGAAAACACTAAACAAACCTATTGGGAAATTATTATTATCTTATAGACAATCAATTATAAATAATTGGCTTCCTAGTATTTTCGACAACATGAGTGAGCTATTAGCCACCCGTATTGAACGAATGATGGAACGATTACACTTAGCAGACATTGTGAAGCAGCAAGTCGAATCTTTTAGTGTGTCGAGATTAGAGGATATGGTTCTATCCATTTCTCGTAGAGAATTCAAAATGATCACATGGCTTGGAGCTCTTCTAGGAGGTCTCATTGGATTCGTTCAAGGTGTCATAGTTATGTTGCTTGGATAGTCATATTTATCAAGTTTTGTTCTATAGTTAATATAACAAATTTTTAGGAGGTATTATTTTATGTCAGTAAATCTACATGACGTTGCATATGAACTTGAAAAAGGTATTCGTGAGAGTGATGAATTTAAAGCCGTAGCAAATGCTTATGAAAGCATGCAGCAGGATCCAGAGTCACATCAATTATTTGAACAGTTCCGCTCAATTCAAGTAGACCTACAACAAAAGCAAATGGCCGGTCAAGAAGTAACAGAACAAGAAGTACAACAAATTCAAGGTCTTGCTATGCAGGCACAGCAAAATGAAAAAATTGCGAAGCTTATGGAAGCTGAACAACGTATGAACATGATTTTCACAGAAGTAAGTCGTATTATGATGAAGCCACTTGAAGATCTTTATAAATAATACACACAGAAAGCGAGCTAGGGCTAGAACCTTTAGCTCGTTTTTTTGTTTGATACAGGTATCCAGCCAACTTTGACAGTCTTTTTGATATTGATAGGCAACCTTCTCACTGAAGTGCACGAGACTGCCAAATAAAGCAACTCCTCTTTTAGCATACTAAGATGCTTGAGCCACTTGGCTTTCCTAATGTTACAACACCTACATTACCGACTTCTTTTTCGGGAAATTCTTGAAAAAAGGGGGGAAACTCTTGAATACGCGCGCGGAATTCTTGAATAACGCGAATAAATTCTTGAAAAATCGTAGAATTCTTGAATAACGGGGGAAAACTCTTGAATACGCACGCGGAATTCTTGAATAACGCGGATAAATTCTTGAAAAATCGTAGAATTCTTGAAAAACGGGTGAAAACTCTTGAAAACGCGCGTAGAATTCTTGAATAACGAGGATAAATTCTTGAAAAAAGCGTAGAATTCTTGAATAACGAGTGAAATCTCTTGAAAAAGCGTGCGGAATTCTTGAATAACGCGGATAAATTCTTGAAAAATCGTAGAATTCTTGAAAAACGGGTGAAAACTCTTGAAAACGCACGCGAAATTCTTGAATAACGCGGATAAATTCTTGAAAAAGCGTAGAATTCTTGAAAAACGGATGAAATCTCTTGAAAACGCGCGCGGAATTCTTGAAAAACGGGTGAAAACTCTTGAAAACGCATGCGGAATTCTTGAATAACGCGGATAAAATCACATTAAATCACCTGACACTAAAACAATCAATTCAATTATCTGTTCACCCTTCCCACATTTACCTTCTTTCCCTTAACAAACTACGTTGCTTATCCGAGTATTTCCCCCATTCACTTGAGTCTTATTAAACATGTCTTAGAGAATTTATTGATGTTTAAGGATGTGACTAAGTTAAGCAAATAGGCTACGTGATTGCTATGTAAAACCTTATATTTTTATGACAGATGTTCTATATATATAGCTCGGCTCATACAGATTAAAAAAGAGACTTTATTGTCGTAAAAAACTTGATTAGGGGGATCCCTTATGTTGTATAAACTACTAGCTATTAATATTGACGGGACACTATTGAAGCCAAATGGAAGATTACAGCGAGATACGAAAGAAGCGATTGACTTTGCTTTATCAAAGGAAGTATACGTTACATTAGTGACAGGTCGAAGTTTTTTATCAGCAAAAAAAGTCGCCAAAGCGTTAAAACTTGAATCCCATCTAGTTACTCATGATGGGGCATTTATTGGAGACAGCATTGATGAGCCACTTCAAGTTAAGCGATTATCGGAAGAAATGACATTTAATATCGTTCAAGTTCTTGAGACGTTTGAATGTAACATTCGCATACAGCACGAACGCTTCTCCATAAGTAATAAGAAAAGACTTCCAGGAAGCTTATTAGGGAAAGTTGTTTTAAGCTCTGGTGACCCTTTGTTTTATCCGTTACAATTTGTAGATTCATTAGGAGATAGTCTGCGTGATAAAC
The DNA here is from genome assembly GCF_003944835.1 of Bacillus sp. HMF5848. Classification (GTDB taxonomy): domain Bacteria; phylum Bacillota; class Bacilli; order Bacillales; family HMF5848; genus HMF5848. The sequence continues at coordinate 1,062,372 of NZ_RWIV01000001.1, read as the reverse complement.
CAGTGGAAGCACCGAAATTAGAAGTGTATTTTTCTGATAAGCAAGAACGAGAGCATGCTATGACTGCGATAGCTAATGCTTTCCCTGAGGTTGATGTAATTACTAAGGAAACGCATAATGCCTTTGTTATTGTTCCAAGAGGCGTTTCTAAGCTAGGTGGTTTAAAAGCACTTGGTAAACATCTTAATATTGAAGTAAATAAAATGGTCGTTATTGGAGACGAGAGCGATGATATTCCAATGTTAGAAGCAGCAGGGCTTGGTGTTGCTATGGGGCAAGCAAAACCAGATGTTAAGAAAGCCGCAGATTGGATTACCCGTTCAAACAACCAACTCGGTGTTGCCTATATGATTCGAGAACATTTTAGAAAGCAGCAACGCTTCGAGTTTTTAAATAAAATAAAAGTAGACTAATATATTGTAAAAGGAGAACGCAGAATATACGGCGTTCTCCTTTTTACTGTTTAAATCCCATTACAAAGAATTATTATAAGGCTTTTGTAGCATGATAAAAGTAAAATCATTAGAAGGTGCATCATGGATCTAACAAAATTTAACCCACAAATGAACAAGCAAAGAGCAAGACGTTACTTATACAGTCTTAATTCAATAACTTCTAATCATATTCATATAAAGAATCCTTGGATGGTTGCGTGGTGGTCCATGGCATTTCCGGGGTTTGGTCACTTACTTATTAACAGCTACTTCATTGGGTTTACGTTAATTATTTGGGAGATTTTTATAAACAACATGAGTCAACTCAATACAGCAATTCTCTATTCTATGCATGGTGAGTTTGAGACAGCAAAAGACGTTATTAATATTAAGTGGTTTTTATTTTACATAGGCATGTACATCTTTGCTATATGGGATTGTTATCAACGAACAGTAAAAATCAATCAGTTATATACTCTAGCATATCGCCAATCTCATCATGATACCGTCCCGTTTTACTTATCTCCTATCGAGCTAAATTTCTTAGAATTACGAACACCATGGATTTCTGTATTTTGGACGTTGCTAGTTCCTGGTGTGGGTCACATTTATAACAGACGGATCCCTGTTGCATTTTTCACATTAATTGTTTTTGTCATTATTGCTACACAAGCAAATTTACTGGAAGGCTTTCATTATGCTTTCTTAGGAGAATTCGAAAAAACAAAACAAATCATACAGCCACAGTGGTTCCTATATATACCTTCCGGGTATTTATTTATGATGTATGACGCTTACGTTAACACCGTGGAAAACAACAAAATGTTCAAAATCGAACAATCTCGTTTTTTGAAAGCTACTTATCAAAATTTCACTACAAAACACCCCATATAAAGGAGTAAAACATGTATATATTTGCTTCGTTTAAATATTCCAACTCATTAGAATTAGCTCTTGCCGAACTCGAGAGAAACAATATTGCTAAATCACATATACTTGTTGTCCCTTTAGATAAGCGAGTTGGGAAAACTGTTTTATTTGATTCTTTACACCAAACAGATGGCAAAAGCTTATTTGATTTAACTACAAGCTTTGGTGTTGTCTTTATGCTTCTTGGAGCTATTTATGGTTTTATATTAACGTGGGGTCCTATCATTTGGGCACTGATAGGATTAATTTTTGGTGGTGTGATAGGTACACTAGTCGGTATTTTATTTAAAAAAAAGCATGAAAAAGCACTTCGTTCTGATACGAAGAACGGAGAAGTCATTGTAATGGTTCATTGTAATCAATCAAATAAAACAAAGATTGAGGAGATTTTTTGGGATCATTATGCTGTTGGAGTTGGATTACATGAACCGCTGAAATAGGCGAATATTTACGACATGAGGAGTGTTGAGTCATGTATCGGAAGGTACTCATAACTATTATATTATGTATTTGTTTCTCTAAAAGTGCTATTGCCAAAAAAGATTGGTCATATTCAGGTGAAACAGGTCCTGAGTATTGGAGCCAAATCAAACCAGCCTATACCCTATGCGCTGAAGGGCATAAGCAATCACCTGTTAATTTTAACAATCCAACATTTTCACCATCACTCCCTTTTACCTATCACTACATACCTAGCTATTACAATATTCAAAGACGTGATTATACATTTGAAGTGGGTATTTCATCTGATGAGCATTTTAATTATGTATTAATAGATGATAGCAAATATTTTTTAAAGCAAATTCACTTTAATGCCCCTAGTGAACATACCATTAATGGAAACTTTCACCCAATGGAAGCTCACTTTATTCATCAAAATAGCGAAAAAGAATATGCTATACTCTCTATTTTCTTTACTTTAGGGGATAGTCATCGACTTTTAAAAAAAATTTGGGAAAGCAACGAAAAAACGGGTATTGTCGTGTTAAAAATTAACGATTTTTTTCCCGAGCATTTAAACAACATTGCATATGTCGGTTCCTTAACAACACCTCCATGTACCGAAAACGTAAAGTGGTATGTATTTGAAGAACCATTGCAATTATCAACTAAACAGCTAGATTATTATAGAGGCATATTCCCGCAAAACAATCGGCCAATTCAAAGGCAACTTCCTTAACATGCCCCTAATCACTTCTTTTTTTATGGATGGATTTTTAAAATAAAAAAAGCCCCAACCATATGGTAAGGGCTATTATGTTTACTTTTTTAATTATCAACCTTTACAGAATGACTTTTTAGCATAGCAAACATTGCAGCAGTAAATTCAGGTGTTTCTTTTTCCTTTAAATATTTAAACATCACACTGTATTCCTTTTTTTCTTTTGGCTTAACAGTGTAAAAACGGTATTCAACCATAGGTTTACCAAAATCCGTTTCTTTAAAGAGTCCTAACGCCTTTACAAAGTGAGTGTCTCCTATAACTGTTTCAGCTTTAAAGCCATAGGAAAAGGTATCTTCTAGTCCTATTTCATGTAAATTAACTTCTTCTACAAACGTATTTTCATCCGGTCCACCTTTACCGTTGTAAGAGTACGTCATATTTTCTAAAAATCTCATTTTAATTTTCTTGTCCATGTCAATCTCTAGTGAGCTTCGATCGTATTTATTTTCATACAGACCAAACTGAAGAACATGATACGGAGATTCTTCTGGCCATTCGAATATTGTATATCTATCACCATATGTATTTTCTTTCTTCGGATCTCCTACAACCTTTATCGTTGTTGCAAAAGCGGTCAATTCTGATTTAGCGGTTACGATTTGTTCTTCTCCATCAATAATAACTAATAATTCGTCGTCTTTTAACACTTGTGGTTCCTCTACTTGTTTAATGGCATCTTGTTTTTCTGTTGCATCAAGTGTCGCGTCAACTTTCTCTTCTTGCTTACTTTGAGTGCCATTACTACAACCTACTAATAAAAACGATAGTAGAATAGCCAACATCATTGTTGTCTGTTGCTTCATCAAACTTTCCCCCGTATGTCTTTTTATTAATATGAATTCAGCAACCTTTTGAAAATGGCTTATGATTTTCCCTTATGTATTAGTCTTTAGCCAATTAAAAGCCACCTTTTAAAACATTACACGTTTCAACTATTTTTGTGTACAAGAAAAATTATCCAAAAATAATAGCATGACAATTCACTTGGAATTATCATGCTACTTCTCCATTACTATGCTAATTTTTTTCCTTGCTGCAATTCGTACATTTGATAGTACTTCCCACCACGGGCCATAAGTTCATCATGAGAGCCTCGTTCAACGATTACTCCTTTTTCTAAAACTAAAATCAAATCCGCATTTTTAATAGTAGATAAGCGGTGAGCGATGATAAACGTTGTACGTCCTTTTTTCAGTACTTCTAGTGCATCTTGAATGAGTGCTTCTGTTTCTGTATCAATGCTCGCTGTTGCTTCATCTAAAATTAAAATAGCTGGGTCAAATGCTAGTGCGCGGGCAAAGGAAATAAGTTGACGCTGTCCTGATGAAAGTGTGCTTCCCTTTTCGATTACTTCCTCATCATACCCGTTTGGTAAATTCTTCAACAGTTGTTCGGCTCCGACATCACGAAGTGCTTTTTCAATTTTCTCACGCGTAATAGAAGGGTCATGTAAGCTTACATTTGTTGCTACAGAACCTGTAAACAAGAAGGGATCTTGCAGTACAATTCCCATATGCTTACGCAAGGCTTGACGCGACATAGACTGAACATCTTTGCCATCAATTAAAATGCGACCTTCTTGAATATCGTAAAAGCGGAACAGCAAATTCATAATTGAGCTTTTCCCTGAGCCTGTATGGCCCACAAGCGCAATTGTTTGCCCTTGCTTCGCTTCAAACGTAATATCCTTTAAAACGTATTCGTTTTCCTTATAGCCGAAATGAACATGTTCAAACGTTACATTCCCTTTATAGCGAGGTACTTGCTCTGTCGATACGTCTTCTCCCACCTCATCTAGTAGCTGGAATACACGCTCACCCGCTACACGAGCTTGTTCTAAGTTTGCGAGCTGATTCACAATACCGTTAATGGGATGGAACAATCTGTTTAAATAATCAACAAACGCATACAACACACCTAATGAAACAGCACCACTAGCTGTTAAGCTTGCTCCACCAAAATACCAAATTACCGCCACGAACGCTAGGTTACGAAACACCCAAACAAGATTATGAGAGGTTAAGGAATTAAGTGTTAAAATTTTGTTTTGGAACGTAAAATGCTCTTTATTTAATTCCTCGAATTCATTTTTTGTTTCGTGCTGACGACGGAATGCTTGAATAATATTCATACCTTGAATTGATTCATTGATCATGCCGTTAATATCACTTAGGCGAGCACGTACTACGTGATTGTATTTTGATGCAATTTTACGATACAGGTGAATCCAAACAAATAATATTGGCACCATAATCATACATACTAGTGCTAAACGGACTTCTAATAAAAATAGAGCTATATATATCCCAATAATATAGATAATACTTGTTACGAATTGAGCTAGTACTGTCACGTATAGCTCTCGAATTGCTTCTGTATCATTCGTTACGCGGGAGACAATTTTTCCGGCTGGACGATTATCGAAATAACGAATTGGTAGCCGTTGTATATTAGCAAACACATCCTCACGCATTTTTTGAATAATGCGGTTGGCTGCCGTTTGTAAATAGTATCGTTGTCCATACGTGAAAAATGTTGCCGCTACTACTAATGATAGATAGATTAGTAACCATGTTAGAATTGGTTTTAATTCTGGGCGATAGAAGCTCATTAATTCGTCACGAGTAAGCTTTGTCGCCTCATAGCTTGAGACCGTATCACCTTTTTTTATTGTAACAGTCCCGTCATTAATAGAGCGTTGTCCATCAATAGGAATGTCACCTTCTATAAAGTAATACGCTCTTTCAACTTGAAGGATACGCACTTCTCCGCCTTTCTCAACACCCTCTGGCAAACGGTCCTCTCTTGTATACCAATTTCCCTTATATAAAACTGAACCTTCAATTTCACTCGTTTCATACCAAGCTTTTTCAATCCCCATTACATTATTATCAATGATTTGCTTTGCAATGAACGGACCTGATAAGTCTGCTAATACAGCAACTGTTAGCATAACTAACGCAAACAAAATTCGCTTTTTAAAATGGAGTGCATATTGAAATAATCTTTTTCCTACTTTCATAACAGCACCCCACTTTCTTCAATAGCTTCTACCTGCTGCCGGATATACTGCTCTTTGTACCAACCATTCTTTGCTAACAGAACAGGATGTGTACCTTCCTCAATTATACGGCCATCCTCAAGAACTATAATCCAATCCGCATGCTCGACAGCACTCAAACGGTGTGTTGTAATAATGGTTGTTTTATCACTTCGTTCTTTACGAATATTTTCAATAATTTTATGCTCTGTCTTCGCATCAACCGCGGATAAAGAATCATCAAGAATTAATATTTCCGGATTAACTAATAGCGCTCTTGCAATCGAAATACGCTGTTTTTGACCGCCAGATAATGATACGCCTTTTTCTCCTACTATCGTTGCTAACCCTTCAGGTAAATTCTCAAGGTCTTTTCTGAAATCGGCTAAGTCTATTGCCTTATTTAATTCATGCTCAGTCGCATCTTTTTTACCAAAACGAATGTTTTCTTTTACGGTTCTGGAAAATAATACATGATCCTGTGGCACATACCCAATCCAGCCCTGCAATTGTTCAAGAGGAATTCTTTCAATCGGTGTACCTGCAATACGAATGTCCCCTTTACCAGTTGGAAATTCACGTAACAGCTGCTTCACAAATGTTGTTTTCCCAGCACCTGTTTTTCCTACAATCCCTAATGTTTGCCCTCGATGGAGGGACATAGATACATCATGCAGATTTTCAACCTCTGAGCTTGGATAGCGGAACGTCACATGCTTGTATTCTATTGAATCTGGTACTTCTACATGAAGCGGTTCAACATGATTTTCTACATCGGGTTTATAGCTCAATGTTTCATTAACACGATCAAGGGACGCATTTCCACGCTCCATGACATTGATGAGTTCTCCAATGGCAAACATCGGCCATATTAACATTCCAAGATACACATTGAATGTAACTAATTCACCAAGTGTAATGGTCTGGTTAAATACAAGATAAGCACCGTATCCAAGACCTATTACATAGCTCAAACCTACGAGAATTTTAACAGTAGGCTCGAACAACGCATCAATGCGCACTACTTTTTCATTTTTATCATATACATCCTCGGTCATTTCGTGGAAGCGTGCCTCATCTGCTTTCTCTTGTACATAAGCACGATTGACACGAACACCTGCAATTGATTCGAGTACATAATCATTCACATCACCAAATGCATCCTGCGCCACTGTAAATCTTTCATGTAACATCTTGCCGTACTTATGAACAAGGATGGCAAGTATCGGCATCGGAAGAATGGCGGCCAGCGTTAGCTGCCAACTAATCGTCGCTGCCATTGCTATTACGATAACAAGTAAAAACATACTTGAATCAACTAGTGTTAATATTCCGAATCCAGCTGTTTGACCGACTGCTCGCAAATCGTTTGTTGCACGAGCCATCAAATCACCTGTACGATTTTTTTGATAAAAGGTAGGTGTCATTTTAATAAGATGAGCCATAAACTTCGAACGTAACGTTCGTTCTAATACAAATGACGCACCGAATAGATTACGAATCCAGACAAAATTCACAACATACGTCAATACCGTCAATACTACAAGTGAAACAGCTAATTGCACCATAACAGCAGACGTTAAGTTTCCTGTATTAATGTAATCAATCGCCTGCCCCACCAAGCGTGGGGGGAACATTTCTAAGATTCCGCCAAATGCTAATAATGAGATAGCAATGACATACTTTTTCCAATGCTCTTTAAAAAACCAACTTAATTTACCTAAAACTTCAAACATAATCCGTCACTCCCTTGCTTTCTTCTCACGCTGACAAGGCTAGGTACCGTCTAGCGATCCTTCATTTAATAGTTTTCTTTCTGTAGTAAACAACATGCTCATACTACACAACTCCTTTTCTTTATTTTATATATGGAAAGACAAGCGTAGCCTGCCATACTCCCGATAAAAAACAAAAAATGCGCATGTCTATAAAATGACATACGCATACATGAATACAATAAAAAATTCAGATAAAATCAAAAAGACATAACGGAGCGTATGAACGCAACCAGTCCTAAGAACGAATCAAACAGGAGTGGTTACGAGATATTATATGAAATTGTTTAGTAATAACCATAGCAATCATTTCCATCTTGTAACCCTCCTTTACAATTAGTATTTGATAATTCTTAGTTAGATTACCACTTTCTAACACTTACTGTCAACGGGCTATTTTTGTCATTTGGCAATAATTTCTTTTATAAAAATAGTAGTTTCCTTTGCTAAATCGACTTCTTTTGTCTCGTAATCATCTGCTTCTTTTCCAACACTCTTAAACACACGAATCACTGGTCTTTGTGGCAAACCATGGTTTTGTGCATACACCATCCCTGTTTCTCCTGTTGTAAGTTTAACTTGGCATCCCGTCGGGTAAAAAGCAATAGACCTCAGGAATGTCCAGACAATCTCATGCTCAAACATTTTATTTGTTAATGCCATGACACGCTCACAAGCTTCATAAGGATACAGTCCTTTTGTTTCTTCTCTCGGAGATACAAGATTGTCATAATAGTTAACGACAGCGACTATTTTAGAGAATATATGTATTTCTTCCCCTCTAATTTGACGTGGGTATCCACTTCCATCAATATTTTCATGATGCTGTAGTGCTACAACAGCTGATAGTCTACTAAATTCTGGATTTTGCCTGATAGCATTGAACCCTTTCCACGTATGATCATTTGAACCCATCAATGTTTTGCCTATGTCATGGAACAGGGCACCAATAGCTAAATCTCTTAACTTCCCTCGATCTAACCCAAGCTTAATACCAATAACAATTGCCATTATACAGACGGTAACAGAATGATAATACACACAATTATCCTTTGTACGAATATCCGATAAATTCACAAGCACGTCCTTATTAAGCATAATCTCATCTACAATAGAACTCGCTTGCTTACTAACAGTTTTAAGTTGAAAGCCTTTTGTATCATCCTGAATATATTGAAAGGATTCACTCAGTCGAGACACTGTTTCACGTCGTGTTTCTTCTGATACTATTTCTTCGACAGAAATATCCTTGTATCTATCATCCTGAATATATACGGCCTGTACTCCCATGCGATGAAGTCGAGCAATTAACCCAACCGTAAGAAGAACTCCCTCACCTAGTAAAACACGTCCATCACTTGTGAAGATTGGCCTAGCTAGCTTTTCACCTTGTTCGATGTTATCAACTAAGCAATACCTCATATTAGTAACTCCTTAAAAAACAAGCACTTTACCTTAGTATACGAACGATTAAAATGAATAGCTAGCCTTAGTTTTCCGACGAGGTCTCTACGCAAAGCGATAGTAAATTAAAATAAACGTTGAGAGCGTAAATATAAAATTAAGAAATACAAATATCATTTGGTCTATTCGCGTGTCGTGACGGCGAATTGGTGGATCGTAAAATGACACCCCTTCAATGATAAAAATAATGAGTACTATATGAATCATGAGGTGTCCTATAATTTCTGTTGTACCAAACAGCATCGTAGTGGAGATAAAAATAAGAGTTAACACAAAAGCTAGCAAACGATTTAATATACCAACAACAAGCAAGTAGCCAACAACAAACTCTATGAAAGCAGCCATTACGATAAACGTTGTTGGAGCAAATCCGAATGTTGGCACTTGATGATTAATAATAATATTCTCGCTCATGACAGGATACACCCATTTTTCTACAGCCACCCAGCAGAGCGAAAGACCTGTACCTAAATAAAGAAATGGAAACCCCCAATCCTCTAGCTTTGTTTTCCCCACTAGAAGAACACCAATTATGGCGAGGTAAAACCCATAATCAAGCATATAAAATATCCCAAATTCTTTGGTGGTATATATAAATAACCCAAGTAAAAGGAGGGCCGCTACTTTCGTGGCATAATGAACAGGAATGAGTAACAATCCAATAGTTATCCATAACAAGATACTCACGATTGTATTTGTGATAAAAAGCTCTGGGGCAAATATTGAACCTGAACTAGCTTGTACAATTAATGCTACCGCCGTGCCATACTTTAAAATATAGCGAGAATATTTACGATACCCATCTAAACGACCTTCAAGCTTTTGAAAAAAAGGAATATTATCCAGTGACGGCCATATTTGTGATAACACAGCTAAAAATGCCGCAATGGATAACGCCATAATCATAAATAGTGGAGTTAAGATTTGCTCAATGCTCTCCTTTTTTGGTGTAACCTCTGTAAACCACTTCACATGTGCATCCGAGATAATAGGAGATAACATTATTAGCATTGCCACAAACATAATTAAAATATATTGTACACGTATTTTCATACTCATCCTCCATGAAATAGTATGATACTTAGTATGCATAGAATTCGAGAGGAATATTGATTTTATAGTAAACTTATTGTAATGATTAAGATACAAGAGTACTTTGCATGCTACATTTTTCCCAGGAAGTTTGAGTCACGCGCGATGGGACAGTTTTTCTCATAATTGCCCTCTATTCCCACGATGACACACTCAGACTCATAATAAGGATAAACGAAATGCCTAAGTCCGAGAGTGGAATTAGGCTTTTCGTTTACATTAATTACTCAAACTTCTAACTGCTCTTTTAGCGGTACCACTTCTTGGGCATCTGCCAATTTTGGTAATGTAACAGCATACATTATACTAACTAATAATAAGCAGCAGCCAACGACAATAAATAGTCCTCCAACTTCGATAAATCTAGGGAAACTAAACGCGATGGCTCCTAAAGTAACAGATTGAGATAACATCATTAATGGAGTGATCCAGCCTTGCACACGTCCCATCATTTTTGGATCTACGATAGCTGGCAACCAGCCACCGATAGCGATATTCACTAACGGCAGCACTAATCCAACACAAGCCATTAGTACAAAGTACAACCATATATGCTGTACATATGCTGCCGCAACAATCAAGCTACCAGACCCTGCTAGACCTACAATCATCATTTGATATAGCTTCCACTTTTTCGCAAGTAACGAACCGAAAATACTTCCTATAAGAACGGCCGCTCCAAAGACAAACCCTGTGATTACAGCCATTTGTTCATACATTTCAGGAGCTAATTTATATTTTAAAATAAATATTGGCATAACGGAAAACCCACCATTGACAACTCCGAAAACAACAAACCCAGTAATTAAAGCTATTAACAATTTATGATGTAAAATGTATGTTAAACCGTCTTTAAACTCACTCATGATCCGAACAACTTTAATATCACGTAAAGCATGCGGCCCATTTGCAAGTCGTACGTGTTCTTCTATACGACATGCTTTTATAAGTAAAGCACTGATTATAAAGGTTAACGCATCAATCAAGACAGCACCTGTTACACCAAACACCCAATACACAGAAGCACCTAAAGCACTACCGAATAGCATAAATAAGCTCATCATCATCTGGTTTAAGCCTGCAGATGAAGTATATTCATCTTTTGATAAGATACCTTGCACAATGGCTGTTTCAGCTGGGAAAAAGAATTTTGAAACTGCACTGCGCAAAAATAATAGCGCGAATACAAGTGGCATCCAGTCTAATAAAATCGCACCTAACAATGCGATTGATAGCAAAGCGCTAATCCAATCACAATAATATGCGATTTTCTGGCGGTCCATTAAGTCTGCCATAACACCTACAAGAAAGAATACAGCGAGAGTTGGTAAAGAATACATTAACTCTGTGACAGTCGCATAGACTGGTTGGTCACCAAACCGGTCCAATAAATAAAACATAAACGCCGTCATCCCGATTGTGTTACCCATTTGTGACGTGAAAGTTGCTAAAAATAGTTTCGTAAAGGTTTTGTTTTTAAAAATACTAGTGAATTGTTTCATAATTATTCTCCTTTGCTCTTCGTCTACTTGTATTGTAGCTTTTTATAAAGACAACGCAGACCGTCTACTGCCGTAATCTGCACTCATCCTCAAGACCGATACAGTAACAGGCTTGTGAGTGATGCGTTTTTCTTAACTTTGAAAAATATGATTGCATTATGCAAAAATGACAAAGAACATGGTACAATTACAATTAGGTGTTTTGTCACAATACGACGTAATATGACAGTTGAATTTTTTGAGGGTTTGAGGGGATGAATAGATGGCTAACAGTCGCATGCAACGCAAACATAGGCAGCGAAAGAGAAAAAAAGTTTCTATTTTAACAGTTATTATTGTATTTCTTTTAGCTGGTGCTGCTTACGCAGTATTTGAATATAATGCAGGTGTACGTAATGCTACAGAAGGGGAAGATCCAAACGTAGCTGAAGAAACTTCTACGGAAAAAGAAACCGAAGAATTTAATGGTGTAAAAGAGCAAACCAGTAGCAAAACGAATGTGCTACTACTAGGTGTGGATTCTCGCGGTGAGACCAAATCTCGAACAGATACAATTATTATTGCGCAATATGACAGTAAAACAAACGAAGTAAAGCTCGGATCTATCATGCGTGATACATATGTATCAATTCCAGGATATAAGGATAACAAGATCAATACTGCTTTTTATTTTGGCGGACCGGAGCTATTACGCCAAACGATTAAAGAGAACTTCGGTATTGATATTGAGTATTATGCTATCGTCGACTTCAAAGGATTTACTAAAGTAGTAGATACTATTTCACCTAAAGGAATTGAAATTGAAGTTGAAAAACGTATGAAATATCAAGATGGGGCTGGCACAATTAACATTGACTTATATCCAGGTGTGCAAAAGCTTAATGGTGATAAGCTTCTAGACTTTGCTCGATTCCGAAACGACAGTGAAGGTGACTTTGGTCGTGTAAGACGCCAGCAAATTGTTCTATCTAAAGTAAAAGATGAGATTATTAGCATAAACGGCGTTATTAAACTGCCAAGACTACTAGGAACAATTCAACCATTTGTTGATACGAATATGAGTCAAACAAAGATGTTGTCGTTGGGAACGGATTATTTACTTAATCCAGATAGTGACATTGAAACTCTACGTATACCTGTTGATAATTCGTTCTGGAACGCCTCATATGAACATGCAGGGGCCGTTCTCGAAATAGATAAGGAAAAAAACATCGCAGAAATTTCAGCATTTTTTAATGATACAACTGAAATGAGCGTAGACACCCCATAACGTGAATATCACATATATCAGACAAAGCCGAGTAAACATGCTCGGCTTTTTTCTTGGCAACTATTCAACCGCTAATATAGGATATTAGGCAGCAAGCACATTTGTCGACTATTTATTTAGATTTAACTTCCACAAAAAAAAGCACTTCTCCTTCTTGAAGAAATGCACTCGGTTAGCTCGACAGTTCATTTTTCTATTATGTTATTCGCCCTTTTAATTAATGTAGTTCAAATTCCAACTGGATATCGCGTGGGTCGCTTTGATAAAGCTGTTTGTTCACTTCTTTTGCATCCACGCAACCAAGAGAACGATAAAACGCAATTGTTTCTTGTGACGATGCGGCGCACATGTAAATTTTATCAGCTCCCCATTCCTTTGCCTTTTCAGTACATCTTTGAAATAGCTGTTTCCCTATTCCGTAGTTACGAAATTCTTTTGAGACGAACATTGAATCAAGCAATACATACTTTGCTGTTTCTCCGAAAAAACCACTATTTAATGTTACAAAGCCAACTAATCTTTGCTTATTATCGAATGCACCGATTGCTACACCACCCGCTCGAATCGATTCTTTCAATGCATCACAATATTTCTCATAACCATCTGGCCAATCTTCTTCCATATAATCGATTGAAATCAGATGATACTCACCATCTATGTTTCTCCAAACCTTCTCAATATACTGGCTTGGGTCGATTTCTGAAATTCGGTCACATTCTTCTACTAATAAATCACGATAATACAATGTTTGTAACATGCTCATTCTGTTATTCCTCCAATTGCTTTAATAGATAACTGTGCAAGTTTTCATTTTAAAAGTAATCTCATATATATCCATATTTGTTTGTGTTATCATGGCTTCTTTCAGTACAGAGGCTCAATAGCAAAATAAGCGTTCCTCGTTGTTCCAAAAACATTCTCGGTAAATTCAGAAACTACCCCACAAATTGAAGAATTAACTGATAAATAGCTTCTATTTTAGGGAAACGAGTTCTACTTTAATCCCATCTGGGTCTTCGAAGTACACTGCATAATAGTTTTCTCCCCCTGCAAATGGATGTTTATCAGGGTAAAGTTTTTTCATTTTATAGCCTTCCAATCATTACTTGTCGTGAAATAGGTACCGTTAATTAAAAATAGTTAAATTAATAATAACCACTGATCCAAATGATAAAAATCCTATTAATTTTACTGGATGAGTAAATTTATACTCATCAAATCGTGTAGTCCTCCTAACAATTTCCCCAAATAATGTTGTCCCAATGACTATAATAATCCCACCGACAATAAAAGCGTTATCTATAGTGCTTGCAACACTAACAATGTTGTCGACGAATAGTATCCATAAATACCCTAAAAAAGCATTTAACACAACAGATAGACCCATCTCCTTTATCTTCATAACACCACCCCTTTCTCCCATGACCATATTTTACCATACAAAATCATGTCAATGACCATCTAGTTAATAAAAAACAATTGCTTCTTATTAAGCAATCGCACCATCTTCAACCTAGAGGGTTCAATCAATATTTAGAAATAACTTCAAAATTACTTATTCATTTAATAATGCACTACACTACGTTTAAGTGTACCCCTTCACAAACTTCAGTATTTTCCAACAAAAATAACACCAAAGCACATATCCTTAGCCATGATGTTTGTTAGTTGATTTCTATTAAATATTCACTTTTAATTAATTTGACCCACATATCATCTTAATTACTATTTAGACCAGAGTATAGAAAAGCAGCTGTAGTCTCCCTCTTTTACTCTTTACGATTATTATATCATCGTTTTATACATCTATCATTTCTTTATATTGCCTAATTGAAGAAGATTACTGTTGTGCTAAAGGGGGCTTATTGGAATAAGGATAACCCGCACAATGTTGTTAAAACATTAGCTTATTCGCTTTCTTTATACTTTAACTCCTCTAAATTTTCTATATTAGTCGAAAAACTGACCAGGTAAATGTGATTCTTCTTTACCCAATAATGATAAGTTACTTCTGGCTCGTCTTCGAAAACAACCCCAATGTAATAGGGATTAAGGTGCTTATAACCATCTTCTCTATGAGGAACAGTTGTAATCATCCATTCTTCATTGGGATACTGTTGTTCTAAATATGGTTCTAACATTTGAACTTTTTTCTCAATTTGTGCATCAATCCAATAGGGGCGAGCTATAAAAAATACACTATATGTCAAAAGAATAACTGTGGCGCATACCAATCCAAACTTTCTCCAATTATCTTTTAAAATAAATGAAATAATTATGATTACTGCAATAACAATACCAACAATCATAAACTCAATTACTTCTGTTGGGTGCATAAGCCCCTCCTTTTCAATATATTTACCCTTAACTCTTCTACTTCAAAGCACAAGAAGCGACTGCTTGTTCCACAATCGCTACCGTTAACACAATAAGAACTCACTCATAATACTTACCTGCCATTAAAATTTCGGCAAAGGTATTCCAGTTTGGGTTACTTGGCAAGGAATTAGTATCCTCTACCCACCCTTTGATTGCTTCCAAGTAATCGTCAAGGGATAGGTTCTCCCACTCCGTTTTATTAGTCTCAAAATCATTTTTTAACTTATCAATAAAGGATACAAGATCCTCCTTACTATTAATACTTTCAGTCTTCATATTATGATTAACCCCATTTCCTTATTAAAAATCGGATACGAATCAGGGAGGAGTCATACATTTCGATTTGTGCCCCATGAAATTGAAATATAAGGCTTAGTGGTGATTATTAAATCCTTAACCAGCAAGTCCTCAAACATAATACACAAAGACTCTGTTCCATCCTTTTTTTCAATTTTTATTCCTTTAACATCTTCTAAATGCAGGGAAGCAAGAATATGTTTTTGGTTATGCCACCTTAATTTTATATCACTGATAGCAGGACTGATTATTGCTTCAAGGACATTCTCATTTCTTTTTAAATAAAATCTTAATTCGTTGTAATACCAAGGCATATCTTCATCAATTTCAGTTGGTTCTGACTCAAATATATCAATAAGTTCATGTTCCTCTGGAAATAAATCTATATCCATAAAATCATCCTTTTTATCGATGTATTACCTTGATGTACTATTATCCCACAAAGTTTATTTGATAATAAAATAGCGTCACTGCTTCTTACAGAAACGCCCCCGTTAATTGAATAGCACACTCTTACGCTTTTTGTTCTTGAAGTATAAACTTATTATCAGGAACAACTGTATTACCACATATACTACTGAAAGATTTAGTGGAAATGGAAAATAACTTAAATATAGTACATTTGGGAGAACAATAAGACAACTTGTTAACATCCATAACCAAGAACGCTTAAATACTGCATAAACAAAAATACCTATTGATAAAAACAGCAGAGGGTAAAACAAATTTATGCCAAACAAAATATTACCCAAAAATTCTTCCATGTTTGTTATCACTCCTATTTTTTTATAAATAAGTAGACGTTCATATTTAAAAAAGGTCACAGAAACTACTATTGGTTCTTTCACTAAACTGCTCCGTTAATACAATAACTTCAATAAAAAAAGCACTTCTCCTTCTTGAAGAAATGCCCATCTTTCGCGTAAGTGTAATTATTCGCAAGTTACGAAAATTAATTTAGATAGACTACTTTATAATTAGGCTCTACCCTGAAATAACTGTGGATAACTTTAATTTCATTGATATATGTGCCAATTTATTTGCATGTATGTCTGTTAAAGGTGAGTGTTGATTGTTGAATAATGTTGATAGTAGCGAAATGCGCGAGACTCCTGCGGGATGTAGTGGCAGGCGTGAGACCCCGCATGCGCAAAGCGCAGAGGAGGCTCACGGCCACCCCGCGGAAAGCGAGCGCAATGTAGCGAAAATCAACAACAAAGTTTAACAGAGCTTATAATTAAATAAAGCATGAAACATTACTATTCTTTGTAATAAGTTTTTTTCTACAAAAAGGATCTTTTATAACCAACAAACAATTCTCCATCGTAATTATCAAGTGTAGTTTGAATGAATGAAATAAGTTCAGTTTTATCATTTGTGTTCATGTATATTTTTGTATATTTAACTAGTTTCTCATATATATCTTTATCATATGATTTAAGGCTTCTAGCAAACCACTTTCCTTCACCAATCCAATTGCCATCTGCTCTTAAAATCAGTTCAGTTAACATATCTATCAACTTATTTAAAATAAATAAACTTTCTCCAAAGTCTTCTGAACTTCTGAAGTCTGACAAAAAATCTGTAATTAAATACCTTGCTTCGTTTATTTTGCCCTCATCCCATAGGTGTGGCCCTTGCTCATAAAGCATTTTCGCCTCTCGTTGGTATTTATCCCCATTCCCATTTTTATCTTCTATAAGCACACCTTCAGCACACATTTTAATGATAGTTGGTACTCCTCTATATTTAGCTGTATGAAATTGAAACTCTAGAGATGAAGCCGTATAAATAAACGCCTCTATTTTCCAACCAAGAAAGTGATAACATTCAAGTCTTGGTGTTTCTGTTTCATCAATTATAATGATGTCAATATCAGATTCTGTTGTTACATTTCCGTAAGCAGTACTTCCACCTATCCAGACTATATCTGATTCAGGGTAATGGGAAACGATAAACTGTTCAGCTATTCGCTTAATTGAGTCCCTCATAGGAAACACCTCCCATGAATCAGGATATTCACCTAAATGATTAATGTTCCCAGAAATTTATGCTATCTAGATATATTACTCTTAACCGTTTTTGCTTATTTTTTTGTATAACCTTCCTTATACATTGCAAGCAACAAGATCCCACCTTCTCCCCCCTTTCTATTTAAAAAAACTCCAAACATCCACAAAGAAATAAAAATAAAAGCTACTCACCTGTTATAGATTCCCCCTTAGTCAAATAAGTAGTTATACCAATACGTTTTCATAAATTCAATAAATTTTAAAAATTTACGTGGATATATTTTTAAAGCGTGCTAAATTCAGAATGTATCAAACAAAATAAGATAAAAGGAGACGAAAAAAACAATGAAATTTAAAGTAGAAACATTTCCAAATCATCGTATTGCTTATATGCGACGAGTTGGCCAATATGGACCTGCCAATATTGAAGTAATGGAGAAGTTAAAAAGCTGGGCTAAGGAGAAAAATCTTCTTGAATCTGCCATTCTATTTGCAATATCACAAGATAATCCAGCTACAACACCTCCTGGTAACTGTAGATTTGATGCTTGTATCGTTATTCCAACTGATTATCAAGTGGATGATACAGTTCTTGAAGGGGAACTTTCTAGTGGGAAGTATGTTATTTTCGAAGTTAAACATACAGCGGAAGATATTCAAAAAGCATATTCTGAAATTTTTCAATCACTACAAAACATTGGATATATAATGGATAACAAACCAATTATAGAAAAATATATAGGTGATATGATTAGCAACCCTTATTGCGAAATATGTGTTCCTGTTAAACCGTAAGATTTTGATACGGTATTAATCAATAAATGAGTCAGAATAGCTACTTGTCTTTTAATAACTTGCTTTCTATAAAGAAACGGATCAGTTGTTGAAGTAACCTCACCGTTAATTTATGCATATTTCTTCATACACTATTGTATAAACAGTCTCGATATGGCAAATTGTCACAGGAAATAGCCACCTAATAAACAATTATTCAATAAAACAAAGGCACATAAACTATTATAAGTTTATGTGCCAATTTGGAGACTTGTTATCTCTAAGTCTTCACCTCTGAACGGATCCATCAAGCTTGCACAGAAAGTTCTATATTATTTAATTAATTCATACACTCGCGCTTCATATGGTTGAAGCGTAAATGCACCGATATCTTCAGAAGCATCTACTTCGTAGTTACTTACAATTAATTTTTTATCCGAATACGTAATATCACTTGGAAGATTAAACACCGGAAGCTCTCCACTGAAGTTCAATACAACAAGCCATTTTTTCTCACCTAATGTGCGAGTGTATGCATAGATTTTATCATCATCTTCTAACAGCAAATCATAGTTACCGTAAACCATAATAGGGTTTTCTTTACGAAGAGCAATCAAGTTACGATAATAGTGGAACACAGAGTTCGGATCAGCCATCGCTGCTTTTGCGTTAATGTCCTTATAATTCGGGTTTACCGAAAGCCATGGTGTACCAGTTGTGAAGCCAGCATGCTCACTATCATCCCATTGCACTGGTGTACGAGCATTGTCACGACCTTTTACATATATTGCTTTCATGATTTCTGCCGAATCAGCACCGTCATGCTCTACCTTTTCTTTATACATGTTTAATGTTTCAATATCACGGTATTCATCTATACTCTCAAATCTAACATTCGTCATACCAAGCTCTTCACCTTGGTAAATGTAAGGCGTTCCTTGTAATGTATGCAAAAATGTCGCAAGCATTTTTGCTGACTCCACGCGAAACTGTTCATCATTTCCGAAACGTGAAACCATACGTGGCTGATCATGGTTGTTTAAATATAAACTATTCCAACCAACACCCTCCAAACCTTTTTGCCATTTTGTGAAGCTATCTTTAATAGACTTTAATGTGAGTGGACGTAAATCCCACTTCCCACCTGGACCTGAATCAAGATCAACGTGCTCAAACTGGAACACCATGTTAAGCTCTTTGCGGTCTACGCCAGTATAATCCTTTGCTTGTTGAACATTTACTCCAGGCATTTCTCCTACTGTCATGCAATCGTATTTAGACAATACTTCACGATTCATTTCTTGTAGGTAATCATGAATTTTCGGACCATTCATGAAGTATTCGGCACCTGATACGTATCGCTTTCCTGCTGGATTTGGAGCATCCGGTAAGCCTTCCACTTTTGAAATGAAATTAATAACATCCATACGGAAGCCATCAATCCCTTTATCAAGCCACCAAGTCATCATATCGTATACTTCTTGTCTAACCTTTTGGTTTTCCCAGTTTAAGTCTGGTTGCTTTCTACTAAAAATATGTAAATAGTACTCACCAGTCGTCTCATCATATTCCCACGTTGAACCACTAAATGCTGATTCCCAGTTGTTAGGTTCAGAGCCATCTTCTTTACCAGGACGCCATATGTAGTAATCACGGTATTCATTATCTTTAGATTTGCGAGACTCTACAAACCATTTATGTTCATCCGAAGAATGATTCACAACTAAATCCATAATAAGCTTCATGCCACGAGCATGCATACCTTCTAGCAATGCTTCCCAGTCAGCCATTGTTCCAAAGTCGTCCATAATATCCTGATAATCGCTTACATCATACCCATTGTCATCATTTGGAGATTTATAAACTGGAGACAGCCAGATGACATCAATACCAAGCTCTTTTAAATAATCTAGTTTTTCAATAATACCTGGGATATCGCCAATCCCATCACCGTTGCTGTCGTTAAAGCTGCGCGGATAAATTTGATATACCACACTTTCTTTCCACCAAGTTTTATTCATAGAAGTCACCTCATTATAAATTTAAATTAAATAGAGGAATAGTTCTGAATAGTTCTCACACGTCTCCATCTTGAAAGAAGAAACACAAGACTTATCCTCTCTATTCGCAACTCTTGCTATGCCGCTTATGTTCCATTTTCCGCATGAAATCATAAGCAGTAATCTTATTAAACACTCTACCAAGTTATGAGAACAAACGATAACCTAACTTGCTAACAACATAAATACTACCATATATTCATCCTTATTTTATACCATATCACCATCTTTAAATAAAAATCTGAAAACGATTCCAAATACTAGTTTCTTTCTGCCGATAATATTGATAAAATATACGTGAGTAAAATATGATTTGACTTTTTGATGCTAACTTTTTTTAAGAAAGGTAGATGTAAATATGAATGAATTTATGAATCCTTACGTCGATTGGAAGATTTATGAGAACGATTTCATACCAGAAAAGACGAAGCTTCACGAAACTATTTTCGCCCAAGGTAATGGTTATATTGGAATGCGTGGGAATTTCGAAGAAGGTCTTAATAGTGAGCTCGAAATCAAAGGAACTTATATTAACGGCTTTTATGAAAGCGAAATCATTAAGTACGGTGAAATCGCTTATGGATATGCTGAAAAAAGTCAAACGATGCTAAATGTGACTAACGCGATGGCAATCAGTCTATACATAGAAGAAGAGCCTTTTACTATGCTAGAAGGTTCAATTATTAGCTATAAGCGTGAGCTAGATATGCAACACGGTGTATTACGCCGAGAGGTTACGTACTCTACTCCTAGCGGTAAAAAAGTTCAAATAGCGATTGAACGCCTTGTTAGCTTTACAAATAAACATTTAGCGGCTATTCGTTATGAAGTAACACCATTAAACTTTTCAGGTCGCATCCGTTTTGAATCTGAATTGGATGGAGATGTAACAAATTTAGTTACCGAAGATGACCCTCGTGTTGGTTCAGGACTACATGGTCGCGTATTAAGTGTAGAGGAAAAGCGTCATGATGGTACGTATGTTGCTATACATCAAAAAACTGAGCAAACTAAATTTGACTTGGTGTGCTCTGCACTTCATACATTTAGCGCAAACTGTGAATTCAAACAAGTGACAAAAGACCTTCAGGTTGGTGTACAAGCCTTTGCAAATGCTAAACAAGATGAGCCAGTCATTTTGGAAAAATATATTTCATACGTAACTAGTCGGGAAGAGAGTATTTCACCAGAAACGCTATTTGAACAAGGTGAACTAGTGGTCGGTGAGGCTTCTCAAAAAGGCTTTGAATCATTAAAAGAAGAACAAAAACAATATTTAGATACATTCTGGCACAGTGCAGATATTGTAATAAAAGGTGATGATGCTCTTCAGCAAGGAATAAGATTTAATTTGTTCCATCTACTTCAATCAGTCGGGAAAGATGGTACGACCAATATTGGAGCCAAAGGACTTACTGGCGAGGGCTATGAAGGACACTATTTCTGGGATACAGAAACATATATATTACCAATATTTGTTTATACAAAACCTGAAATTAGTCGTAAATTATTAGAATACCGTTATAAAATATTAGACAAAGCTCGCGACCGTGCTCGTACAATGGGTCATAGTAAAGGGGCTTTATTCCCATGGCGAACAATTGGCGGAGAAGAGTGCTCTGCGTATTATCCAGCTGGTACTGCCCAATACCATATAAATGCTGATGTTGCATTTGCGATTAAACGTTACTATGAAGCAACAGAAGATCATGATTTTATGATTACGATGGGTGCAGAAATGTTGTTTGAAACAGCTCGTTTATGGGCTAGTCTTGGTAGCTTTATAGAAAGCAAGGACGGAAAGTTCTGTATCAATGATGTAACAGGGCCAGATGAATATACTGCTATTGTAAATAACAACTTCTTTACAAATAGTATGGCTCAGGAAAATCTTCAATTTGCATACGATATTGCGCACTGGTTAATGCAAGAACAACCATCGTATTATGCGGACTTAATGAGAAAACTTGCTGTTAAAGACGATGAAATTGCAATATGGAAAAAAGCAGCCGATGACATGTATTTACCTTACGATGAGAAACTTGGCATTCATCCACAAGATGATAGTTTCCTGGCAAAAGAAGTGTGGGATTTTGAAAATACACCAAAAGAGAAGTATCCTTTACTTCTTCACTATCATCCTCTTGTCATTTATCGTCACCAAGTTTTAAAGCAAGCAGATGTTGTACTAGCGCAGTTCTTACTGAGTGAAAAATTCACAAAAGAGCAAAAGAAACGCGACTACGATTATTATGAAAAAATCACAACACATGATTCTTCTTTATCAAAATCTATTTATGGCGTTATCGCTAATGAAATTGGCTATGCGGAAGAAGCATACAAATTCTTCATGAGTACAGCTCGTATGGACTTAGATAATACACAAGGTAACACGAAGGATGGTATACACGCCGCTAATATGGCAGGCACTTGGATGGGTGTTGTAAATGGATTTGCTGGCATGCGCATTCATAACGGCCAACTTAGCTTTGAACCTCATTTACCAAAGGCATGGGACGAGCTTCGCTTCCGAGTAACGTTTAAAGGCAGCTTACTAGAAGTGGCAATTACACATACAGACACAACATACAAATTAATAGAAGGAACTGCATTAGAAATCACTCACAATGGTGAGAAAAAAGTAGTTCAATAATATCAATGTACCAGGCATCTTATAAGATGTCTGGTATTTTTTTGACCAACATTGATGTTGTCCTTACTGGGAAGATCGAACCAGATTCTCGTTCAATTCATAAAATTTAGCCCAAGTTCACTAAACTTTAACAAAACCTATTCTAAAAAACATTTACGACAGACACTACAACTAGTAAAATATGTATGGTTTACCAAAAATTTGTTCACCCTTTGAGAGGAGCACTATCTCATGATTACTGTAGAAAACTTAAAAAAAGATTATAAAATACTAAAACGTGATCCCGGTTTATCCGGTGCGATGAAAGCATTATTTTATCGTCAGTATAATATTAAAGAAGCTGTAAAAGGTGTTAATTTTTCGATTAATCAAGGAGAATTGGTTGGTTACATCGGTGCAAATGGTGCTGGAAAATCAACTACGATAAAAATGCTTTCGGGTATTTTAACACCGAGCGAGGGAATGGTCAGCGTAAACGGAATTATCCCCTATAAAGAAAGACAAAAGAATGCTCGTCAAATTGGCGCAGTATTTGGACAGCGTACACAGCTGTTTTGGGACATTCCTGTTCGAGAATCATACGATTTACTAAAACACATTTACGAGGTTCCAGAAGAACAGTTTAAAGAAACGCTTAATTTATTTACAGAGGTACTTCAGCTTTCCTCTCTTCTCGAAATACCTGTACGTCAGCTTTCACTAGGACAAAAAATGCGCTGCGAGCTAGCCGCTGCTTTTTTACATAAGCCCTCCATTGTATATCTTGATGAGCCTACAATAGGGTTAGATGTGGCAGTAAAAAATAGCATTCGTCAATTTATTAAAGAAATGAATAGAAAATGGAATACAACAGTGTTGCTAACCACTCACGATATGCAGGATATTGAGGAAATTTGCAACCGAATTATCGTAATTGATGAAGGACAACTTGTCTATGATGGAGACATTCAAACATTTAAATACTCATATGGACAAAAACGATCAATATCCTTAGAAATGCCAGACACAGCTGCGTTTATTTTACCATTAGAGCTAGAATATATCGTTGATGTTAAGGAGTCAACAGAACACCACATTACCATTTCATTTAATAAGGATAATATGTCAGCTAGTGATGTGATAGGTAAAATATTACGTGAAAATGTCGTGACAGATATCACTATTTCAGAACCGAAAATCGAAACGATTGTGGAACAAATTTATAAGCACAGTATGTGAGGTGAGATTGGTGCGCAAATATATTAAAATAGCAAAATCACAGATGCAGGTCGCAAGTACATATAGTGCTTGGTATTGGGCAGGAAGTGCTTCGACTGTTATGCAGTTACTCATTATGTACTTTTTCTGGCATGCTGTTTATGAGAATAGAACATCTATCAATTCTATTAGTCTATCATCGATGCTTACTTACGTTGTCATCGCTATGTTACTCAGCCGTTTTGTAAGTGGGGTTGGCAATTTACTTTCCGAGAATATTAGCAACGGCAATGTGGCTATTGAGCTCTTAAGACCATACGACCTTATTTTTAAAATGATTGCTATTGATGCAGGTGAAAAAGTGACCGTCATTATCCGTGAAGCATTACCTATGATTATTGTAGCCGTAATATTTTTGCAGATTACGATGCCTGTTTCATTCCTATCTGGCATTCTATTCACTGTGAGTGCTGTACTAGGTATTTGTATTGGTACATTGTTTGACTTTATAGTAGGCGTATTGGCATTTTGGACTATAAATATTTGGGGACTTCGTGTATTAAAAGAAGCTATGGTCACTTTCTTTTCTGGTGCTCTCATACCTATTATACTGTTCCCTGATTGGTTAAAAGCTTTAAGTCAATATTTACCGTTTCAAGCCATGGTGTATACACCTGTTTCTATTTACACGGGAATCCTTACTGGCACGGACATGTATGTTGCAATTGCAATGCAAATCGTATGGGTTGCTGTACTATACATCGCCGTAAGATTGATTTGGCTAGTCGCTATGAAGAAAATTACGATTTTTGGTGGATAAGGGGTGAGAACAATGAAACGATATGCTAAACTATATTGGCAGTTTTTCAAAGCCCGACTAAAGGTTATGATGGAATACCGCGCAGACTTTTGGTTAGGAGTTAGCTCTGTCATGCTACAGCAATTCACGTCGATTTTTTTCGTAAAAATCGTCTTCGATCATATAGAGGAGTTAAACGGCTGGAATTTCTATGAGATCTTATTTATATATGGTATTGCAGCAACTGGGCGCTCGATACACCACATCTTTTTCGATAACCTTTGGACAATCGGATGGCAGTATATTAGGCCTGGTAACTTTGACCGGCTTTTAATACGTCCCATTAATCCATTGTTTCATATAGTAGCAGACCGAGTGCAGCAAGATGGAATTGGTCAGCTTATTATCGGTATAATTATTTTAGTAACGGCAATTCCGAACATTGATATTACTTGGAGTGTTTGGGCCGTGTGTATGTTAATCATCATGATATTAGCAAGTGGGGTCATTTTTGTTGCTGTTAATTTATTTTTTGCTACACTATCTTTTTGGATGATAGATAGCTTACCTGTTGTATGGGCTGTTTTCAACTTGAGTGATTTCGCACGCTACCCACTCACTATTTATCATCGTTCTATCCAAATTGTACTTACATGGATAATCCCATACGGATTTACAGCATTTTATCCAGCTGCTTATTTCATCGATAATGCTGGTTACCAAACATTCGCCTTATGGACTCCCGTCGTCGCAGCAGTTTGCTGGTTTCTAGCTTATTGGTTCTGGAATCAAGGCTTACGTGCTTTTGCAAGCACAGGAAGCTAAAGCTAACAAGTGTATAAATAAAAAACGTCTGGCACAGTAATATGTGCCAGACAAATGATGTCGGATTACACTTTATGAACGTTCGTCGCTTGTGGACCACGTTGACCTTGCTCAATTTCAAATTCAACCTCTTGCCCTTCATCTAAAGACTTAAAGCCTTCACTTTGAATTGCAGAGAAGTGAACAAATACATCGTCACCATCTTCGCGCTCAATAAATCCAAATCCTTTTTCACTGTTAAACCATTTTACTTTACCACGTTCCACTTTCTTTTCCTCCTAGCAATAAATCCTATTCACACATTTACTATGTGCGACGACAATATTATGTCCTTTAAAAACTTTTTTATAACACCTTTTAAAAATTTTTTAACTTAACCACACATATAAGTCATATAACGTAGCAATTTTTTCGTTTTCTAGTTTCTCTAACAACTGCAGCCACAATTGATACATCGCCTCAACATCCCCCTTCGCTGTATGTCTATTTTCACAACGAATATCATGAAAGCTTAAGGCATCGTCTAAAGTTGGAAAAGGCTGCTTATACAGTTTTTCTGTAATTTGTCTTAATTCAAATGCCGTTTGTGGAAGTGTTGATCGATATTGTCTCGATAAGAAATGATTTATAAATTGTACATCGTGTTGAATATGATACCCAACAACGCAACATTCATTTAGAAACTGCAATAATAACGGCATAACTTCATCCAGCGTTGGTGCTTTTAACACATCCTCATCTCGAATCCCTGTTAACTGAGTGATGTGCTCTGGGATTGATCGATTAGGATTCACGAAGCTTTCGTACCACCCATGATTTGTTCCATTCTTAATTTTAACACAAGCTACTGATATAATTTTATCCCCTTGTTGTGGGTAAAAACCTGTCGTCTCCGTATCAAGTACCACCCACGTTATTTCAGTCAATAGCATATTTAAATCCAATTTATTTTTATGAGCTTCTTTTAAATTTTGTCGCAACCAAGCTTCTTGTGAAAAGGAAGCGGCTGCTTCTCCTTTCGCTATACCTAGCGATTGTAACAACGCCGTCCATTGTTTAAAGGTTGGTTGCTTCATATTGAGCGTTCACCACTAACTTATTTACATATCTTTGTAACACTTTTGCAGTTTTTAATCCCTCTTTTAACAGCGCTCGGTCCTGTTCATGAAGATCACGTAGACATACATAATCTGCACTACTCTGTTCTTTAACAGAATATAGCAGCCTTAAATATAGCGCCGTTTGTAAAGCAATACAAATATCTTCATATAAAGCATGTGGTAAGTGATTTTTTGCAAACAATGTATAAGCACGTTCCCAAGTAGAATCCTTATCAACATGATAAATAGCACATAAAAATTTAATGCAATTTATAATGGGAACATATATGGCTTGCTTAATATTTAGCTTTCCAGCATGCTCTCCCCAACGCTCAGCATGAATATAACCAAAAAAGGATAGCGGCACTTCAGGCGTTAAGCAATGTTCCCCCATACGTTTTAGCGTCATAGCGGATGAATAAAGAAGCCTCTGCAAGTTTCTTTTACATACAACTATGAGCCGTGGATCACCATAGATGGCCCGTAAATCAGATGCTATTAGCAAATATCGAATATCATCTGGTGTATGTCCTTCAACATACTGTTTTATTTGCCTTTCCCAGTCTGCCAATTGCTTTTGCCATCTAGGATTCGTCGCCATGACATGTCCTTCGCAAAAGGGATAGCCTATGTCGTTCATGTATGAAGTACCAATTTTCGCTAACTCATTTATATACTGATAACAGCTTTCTTTGTTACCTTCATTACAATCAAAAATGATGCCGTTATCTTGGTCTGTACGTACAGTCTGTTCATGCCGTGCACCACTACCCATTATATACCAGCAGTAAGCATCCGGACGCTGTCCTATTCCTCTTAACTCTACCTCAATCTCAGCTAGCTTCAATACACGATACATAAGAGCATCATGAACTATACTTAGTTGCTTATATACACTAAACGTCACATCTCGATTTAACGATAAAAAATCGGGATGTCCTTTTAAAATCATCAAAATCTCATCATGCAACTCACGTAACATTGAAATGCTGTTAGCCTGCTCTATTTTATCTTGCAAATGCAGTAATTCATTCATATAATCACCTGAAAATTATGGCTTTGTATATATTATTTCTTGAAGTACATCACGTTTCCTTTAACACCACACATATTTTCAATAAAAATCCATTTAGTTAAAATAGGAACATTCAATAAACGACTATCCATTTATCGTATTAATTAAAGAATAATTGCATTACTTCAAAATGTTAATGCTTCTCTTTCACCTCAATTTCGTCGATTTCTATACAGTAAAAGAAAGGACCGAAGTGAGCACTCCGATCCTTTCCCCTCCTGCTTTAGCTGCTAATTTGATTAGATGATTTAAACTCTGGGTCTAATTGTTCTGGATACCCATATGAGCCATGCTCACTCATATCCAATCCTGTTACTTCTTGATCAGCTGTTACACGTAAGCCAATTGTCTTTTTCAGTGCATAAAGTACGACAAATGATACAACCGCAACATACGCAGCCGCTCCAAGCACTCCAACAGTTTGAACGATTAATTGATCGAATCCACCGCCATAGAATAAACCTGCTTTACCAATACCTGTTATTTCAACTAAACGTGGTGAAGCAAAGAAGCCTGTTGAGATCGTTCCAATAATACCTGCAATACCATGTACAGAGAATGCGTAAATCGGATCATCGATACCTTTCTTCTCAAAGTACACTGATGTCCAGAAAGTAAATGAACCCGCTACGGCACCAATTACGATAGCTGCCCAAGGCTCAACAAACGCACAAGCCGCCGTAATAGCAACTAACGCCGCTAACACACCATTGACCATCGCCGGAATATCTGCGCGACCTACTAATAATTTTGCAGTCACGATTGCTGCAATAGCTCCTGCTGCAGCTGCTAAGTTAGTCGTTAACGCAACATATGTGAAAAAGCCATCTCCTGCTGCCATCGTACTACCTGCATTGAATCCAAACCAACCAATCCATAAAATAAGTCCACCTAATACGGTATACACTTGGTTATGACCAGGAATGAAATTTGGTGTACCATCTTTATTGAATTTACCAATACGTGGACCTAAAAGAATTGTAGCAATTAAAGCTGCTATCGCACCTTGTAAATGTACGACTGTTGAACCTGCAAAGTCCTGCATCCCCATGGCACCTAACCAACCGCCACCCCATACCCAGTGACCAATAACTGGATAAATCGCAATAACGAAAATCGTACCAAACACAAAATATACTGCTAATTTCGCACGTTCAGCAAAGCCCCCCCAAGCAATTGCTAACGATACACCAACAAATGCCATTTGGAATAAAAATTTAAGTTCTAGTGGAACATTCGCCCATGATAGTGAATCGAATGTAGCTTCATCACCGATTAAGAACCAGCCTGATGTTCCTATGAAGCTATTTCCCGCTCCAAACGTAATTCCAAAACCAACTGCCCAAAACGCTATACTTGCAATCGCAAAGCTAAGTATTTGTTTTCCCGCTACGTGTGCAGAGTTTTTCATCCTTGTTGATCCTGCTTCTAATAAAGCAAATCCTGCTTGCATTCCAATAACTAAGACCGCCGCCACCATTACCCATAATGAGTCCAAAGCAAATGATAAAGTTTCAGCATTCATTTTTTTGTTCATCTCCCTTATGTTAGGTTTTGTTACATCGTTTGTTATAATATATTACAAGATTCAGATAATAGTCAATACTTATGTTATATTTTCTTACATAAAAAGTTCGACAAAAAAAATAAGCCGATAGAAAAACGGCTCTAAACACTTACATCTCTATGATTTTCTTTCAGATAAATTCTTTCAATAAAAATTAAAAAGACAGGCTTTTTTAGGGAGACGGGAAAAAGCTAACCCTCCCAATAAAATAAACTGCACTATGTCTACCTGACACAATGCAGTTCAGTTCAAAAAAATAATAAGTGAGTTATCTTTTCTATAGTACTTTTTTAGACAGGATACACTCCATGCTTTCTTTCTGAGAAAGTTAAGCACTTTGTTTCATATGCCCGTAAGCGATGATTTAGTTCTTCACGTAAACTGTTTGGCGCGATAATTGCGTCAATGACCATTTCGGCAGCTAAATGATAAATGTCGATATCTTTTTTATACTCCTCACGCTTTTCTTCGATAAAAGCAGATCGGTCTCCCTCTGGAAGTGAAGCAATTTTATTAGCATATACGGCGTTAACCGCGGCTTCAGGGCCCATTACAGCAATTTGTGCGTGCGGAAATGCCAAACAGCAATCTGGTTCAAACGCTGGACCCGCCATCGCATAAAGACCTGCCCCATAGGCTTTCCGTACAACAATCGATATTTTCGGGACTGTTGCTTCACTCATCGCTGCAATCATTTTTGCTCCGTGACGAATGATACCCGCACGCTCTACCTTCGTTCCAATCATAAATCCAGGAATATCCACTAAGAATACGAGCGGGATGTTGAAGGCATCGCATAATGTTATAAATTTTGCTGCTTTATCTGCCGAGTCATGAAATAGAACGCCTCCTTTTACACGAGGTTGGTTGGCGATTATACCAATAGACTTCCCATCCAGTCGCGCTAACCCCGTAATTAGCTCAGGAGCAAACAATTTTTTAATTTCACAAAAAGAGTCATCATCAATAAAACGTTCAATTAAGTCGTACATATTGAACGGTGCATTTTGATTCGCAGGTAATAAATCTTCAATACTTGTACTAAACTTCTTAGGTTCACTCCCTTTCACAACAGGGACTGTTTGCTTATAATTCGCTGGAAAATATGACAAATAGCGGCGCGCAAATGCTATCGCTTCTTCTTCTGTTTTTACAAGCACGTCGCCACAGCCAGACACAGAGCAATGCATGCGCGCACCGCCCATCTCCTCAAGAGTCACCTTTTCTCCAATGACCATTTCAGCCATACGCGGAGAACCTAAGTACATAGAAGCATTGCCTTCCACCATGACAACGACATCACAAAACGCTGGAATGTATGCACCACCAGCAGCGGATGGACCGAATAACAAACAAACTTGCGGTACTTTTCCTGAAAGCTTTACTTGATTATAAAATATTCGCCCCGCTCCCCGTCGTCCTGGAAACATTTCTACTTGATCTGTAATCCGCGCCCCAGCTGAATCGACTAAGTATAGCATCGGGCATTGAAGCTTTTCGGCCGTCTCTTGAATGCGAATGATTTTTTCAACGGTACGTGCTCCCCAAGAACCAGCTTTGACCGTCGAATCATTTGCCATTACACAAACAGTTTGACCATGTATTGTTCCAACTGCCGTCACCACACCATCAGCAGGAAGGCCACTTGCTAAACAGTTAGCAAACTCGGCATCTTCAAATTGGACGTCTTCATCAAAAAGTAACGCAAGGCGTTCGCGTACAAATAATTTTCCTTGTTCTTTATTTTTCTCGTGATACTTTTTGTCTCCCCCTTGGTGAATGTGTGCTTTTTTATCTAATAGTTCATCTGATCGTGACAATGATTTTTTCCTCCTTATTCACCCTTATATTCTGGTGGACGCTTTTCCCGAAACGCACGCAATCCTTCTATACGGTCATTCGTTCGAATGATTTGCTCGTATGCCATCTCCTCAATTGCTAAACCAGTTTCCAAATCACATTCAATCCCTTTATTTATTGCAAGCTTCGCATGAATCAGTGCTAGCGGAGCGTTGCGCGAAATTTGTTCTGCGAGTATCAACGCGTTCGATATTGCCCCCTCCTGCACAACCTGTTCGACCACACCTAATTGCTGTGCAGTTTTCGCATTTATTTTTGCAGCTGTGAATATTAATTCCTTCGCCTTTCCAGTGCCTATTAATCTAGGTAACCGTTGTGTACCGCCTGCTCCTGGAATAATACCGAGACTTGTCTCCGTTAAGCCAAGCTTCGCATTTGCGACAGCTATTCTTATATCACAAGCTAGCGCCAACTCTAACCCTCCGCCAAAAGCAGCCCCATTTATCGCACAAATGACTGGCTGCGGCAACTTTTCCACAGTGTCTATTGCTTTCCGTATGAGTGCGACATGCTTTTTAACATCCTCGTCTCCCATACCTGCTCGTTCCTTTAAATCGGCCCCAGCACAGAATACATTTTCACCAGCACCTGTTAAGATGACACAGCGAACGGAAGAATCATAGTGAATTTGTTCCACCAAATCTATTAATTCATGCAGCAGCTGTATGCTCAAAGCATTAGCCGCTTCAGGTCTATTTAACGTAATAATTGCGATATGTTCGTTTACTTTTTCTTTTAAAACTAATGGTGTCATCCTTCGCCTCCTGCTCGAAATATTTGACTATGACAACTATTTAGACGCAAACCAACTTGATTTTCTAAATACTTTGTCACTGTTGTTAAAACCTCTGACCTTACACCAGTAGAAACTCCCATTCGTTCAAGCATATATACTACGTCCTCTGTTGCGACATTACCGGACGCACCCGGCGCATATGGGCAGCCTCCCAAGCCCCCTATTGAACTATCAAACTTGTAAATCCCCATTTGCATGGATGTTAATATATTTGCTAGAGCTGTACCATGCGTATCATGAAAGTGCATAGCGATTTTACTTGGAGGTATAGAATTGCACATCGTTGCTAACAACGCCTCCACTTCAAGTGGCGTAGCTACTCCAATTGTGTCACCTAACGAAAGCTCTCGAACGCCAAACTCCAGAAGCACATCGGCAATTCGGTTTACTTGCGAAGCGTTAACTAACCCCTCGTACGGACATTCAATGACTGTGGAAATATATCCTCTAACAGTCTTGCCTGCAGCTTTCGCCTCTTGAATAACATTTTTTAAAATCGGCAATGTATCTTCAATTGATTTATTGATATTCTTCCGATTATGAGTCTCACTTGCTGATAAAAACACGGAGATCTCATCGATACCGGTTTGGAGCGCCCGCTGTAAGCCGCGTTCATTTGGAACTAATGCAGCATATGTCACACCTTCAATTCTCTCAATCCGAGAAGCTACTTCACTTGCATCAGCAAGCTGTGGAATCCACTTTGGATTGACAAAGGATGTTACTTCAATGTACTTCAAACCACTTTGAGATAAATGATTTATGAGCTGAATTTTATCTTCCGTACTAACAGACTTACTCTCATTTTGCAACCCATCTCGTGGGCCGACTTCCTTTATTTCTACAGTTGCCGGTAGATTCATAATTAGTCTAGCTCCATAAGAACATCGCCTTCATTTACAAAATCGCCTTCCGCTACCTTAACACCCTTCACCACACCAACCTGCTCGGCTGCAATAGGAATTTCCATCTTCATCGACTCTAAAATGACAACATCCTGGCCATTTGTCACTTCATCTCCTTCTGAAACAAGCACTTTCCATACATTCCCGGCCATACTCGCTAGAACCTTTGTCATCGTCTCACCTCTTTAATAAAATTGGTCGTTGCCTCGCCTTGTAAGAATGTTGGGTGGTCGATAACCTCCCGAAGAAACGGTATATTTGTTTTTATTCCCTCTACACGGTAGCCTGCTAATGCCTGGCGAAGCTTATCTATAGCCTCTGTACGCGTCGTACCTGACACTACTACCTTCGCAATCATAGGATCATAGAACGGCGTTACTGTCATTCCCGCTTCAACGCCAAGCTCATAACGTATCCATGACTCCTGTAAAAACGACATCTCTGTTATTTTCCCTGGTGATGGAAAAAATGTATTCGGATCTTCTGCGTAGATTCGTACCTCTATCGCGTGGCCAGTGCCTTTTATGTCTGATTGAGTGAGCTGTAAAGGGCTTCCAGCAGCAATCCGAATTTGTTGTTCTACTAAGTCTAGTCCTGTAATCTCCTCTGTTACCGGGTGCTCCACTTGAATGCGTGTATTCATTTCTAGGAAGTAAAAATTCTTTTGCTCATCCACGAGAAACTCAATAGTACCAGCGTTGCTATACCCTATATGTTTCGCTGCGCGAACGGCTGCATCTCCCATGCTTGCACGTGTTATGTCATCTAAAAACGGCGAGGGCGCTTCCTCGACAACCTTTTGATGACGCCTTTGAATCGAACAATCTCGTTCCCAAAGGTGCACAGTCGTTCCTTTTTGATCTGCAAGAATTTGTACTTCTATATGGCGCGGGTTCTCAATGTATTTTTCGATATACATGGTGCCATCACCAAAAAAGTTTGTAGCCCGCTGCTGGTTACTTTTAAAAGCTTTACGAATATCGTCATCACAGCTGACCACTTGCATCCCAATTCCGCCTCCACCCGCTGAAGCCTTCAGCATAACCGGATAGCCAATTTCGTTTGCTATTTTTATAGCTTCTTCTTCATCCTGAAGAGAATTTGTATAGCCTGGCACTATCGGCACACCCGCTTCCTGCATCGTGCGTCGCGCCTCAATCTTACTCCCCATCTTTTCTATTACATCCGCTGTGGGACCAATGAAGATAATGTCCTCTCTTTCACAGCGCCTTGCAAACGTTGAATTTTCAGATAATAGACCGTAGCCTGGATGAATAGCATTTACATTCGTTTGTTTAGCAATTGCGATTATTTTATCGATTACTAAGTAACTCTCATTGACACGTGGTGGCCCAATTAAATATGCTTCATCAGCAAGCTTGACGTGAGGGGCGTCTTTATCGGCTTCCGAATAGATAGCCACTGTTTTGATTTGTAGCTTTTGACATGTTTTCATAATGCGGACTGCTATTTCTCCGCGATTCGCTATTAGTATTTTTTCAAACATGGCTACCTCCTTGCACAATGCTTTTTGCTTGCTCCCTCAGTCGAAACTTTTGAATCTTCCCAGAGGCTGTCATAGGGTACTCATTCGTAAACGCAATATAGCGCGGGATTTTGTGCCTTGAAATGTTGCCCTTACAAAATTGTCTTATATCATCTTCTGTTAACTCGATACCTTGCTTTGGGATAATCCAAGCCATAACCTCTTCCCCATATTTTTCATCAGGGATGCCGACGACCTGCACATCCAAAATGGCAGGATGTTTATATAAAAACTCCTCAATTTCACGCGGGTAAATATTTTCCCCACCTCGAATAATCATGTCTTTTAATCTACCTGTAATACGACAGTAGCCGTTTTCATCCATGACAGCTAAATCGCCTGTATGAAGCCAACCTTCAACATCTATCGCATCTTTTGTTGCGGCATCATTATTGTAATAGCCTCGCATGACATGATAGCCACGTGTACAAAGCTCACCTTGGATACCCCTAGGCACTTCATTTGTGGTGCCGGGTTCAACAATTTTCACTTCTACATTAGGTAACGCTCGCCCCACTGATTCAACTCTAATCTCAATCGGGTCATCCGTTCTCGTCTGAGTAATTACCGGTGAAGATTCTGTTTGACCATAGGCAATTGTTATATCAGTTGCCCCCATTTTTTCAATAACAGCCTTCATCACCTCTATCGGGCAATTCGAGCCTGCCATAATACCGGTTCGAAGGGACTCAAGCTTATAAGAAAGGAAGCTCGGATCGTTTAATTCTGCGATAAACATAGTTGGAACCCCGTGTAACGCTGTACATTTTTCTTTTTCAACCGCTTCTAACACTGCTGCGGGTTGAAACTCAACTACAGGTACCATCGTAGCCCCTACTGTGACACAGGCGAGTGTTCCAAGCACACAACCAAAGCAATGGAAAAATGGGACAGGAATGCATAGCCTGTCATTTTGCGTTAGATTCATGCAGCTCGCAATGTTGTAGGCATTATTCACAATGTTAGAGTGAGTGAGCATCACTCCTTTTGGAAATCCTGTAGTACCTGATGTATATTGCATGTTAATAACATCTTGTGGATGGAGAGATTGTTCACGTGCTAGTAGTGTTTCGTCGGATACTTGTGCCCCCATCTCAACTACATCACCCCAATTGAATGTACCCGGGTATTTATTTTCTCCAAGTACAATAACGTTTTTTAAACATGGCAGTGCTTTTGATTCAAGCTGACCGGGCTCACTCGTCTTTAGCTCTGGTGCAATTTCATACAAAGTGTTGATGTAGGACGTATCACGAAATTTCTCCATTAAAATAAGAGTAGTTGAATCAGATTGCTTTAATAAGTATTCAAGCTCTGCTCGTTGATAATTCGTATTGACAGTAACAAGCACAGCCCCAGCCTTTGCCGTGGCAAATTGACTTGTTAGCCATTCGGGCTTATTTGTCGCCCAGATTGCTACGTGCTCTCCCGCTTGAATACCTAAATGGATGAGCCCCTTCGCTACCTTATGACAATGGTCATTGAACTCCTTGTATGTCATTTTCAAGTCACGGTCCGGGTACACAACCGCTTCATGATCAGGATGCTTCTCTGCCTTTTTCGACAGCAGCTCACCAACGGTAACCTGTAACAGTTCCATAGCATACCTCCTTGGATTTTTTCTTAGTGCTGTAAAATATTAGATGGACACGGAACGTCTCTCGTTCGGCGTGTAAGATTCTTGTAGCTGAATGAGAAACTTGTAAATGTCGTGTGTCGCATGAAACTTTGAAACTGTCTCATAAACCCAAAGTTCTACACGTTGCACCTGAATTGTTCACGCATAAAAATTGATGTTGATTCTAAGCCTTTACGCATAAATTGGAAAAATTCACGCATAAATCTGATTTTTTTACGCATAAAGCTCAAAGTTTTACGTATAAACTAAATTTTTCACGCAAAAATCAAAATTTCACGCAAAAACTTAGAAATCCCACGCATAAAGCTCAAATTTTTCCGCATAACTTCTTTCGCACATGAGTTCTTTTGTCCTAAGCACAAATTCTCAATTAAATTAGCAACCTATCTGTCTAGCAATGACAAGCCTTTGAATTTCCGATGTACCTTCACCAATCTCCATTAATTTAATATCACGCAGATGGCGTTCTACCTCGTATTCACGCATATAGCCGTACCCACCATGAATTTGAATAGCCTGATTACAAGCACGAAAGCCCGCTTCTGAAGCATATAGCTTCGCAAATGCCGCTTCCTTCGCAAACGGTTTATCATTATCTTTTAACCAAGCCGCTTTGTGCACCATAGTACGGGCGAGTTCAATCTCCATCGCCATATCAGCTAACTTAAACTGTATCGCCTGAAACTTTGAAATCGACTGTCCGAACTGCTTACGCTCCTTTGCATACTGCAGTGCTTTTTCATAGGCTGCCTGGGCAATACCAACCGAAAGAGCAGCAATCGAAATTCGGCCTCCATCTAGCGTATATAAAAACTGCTTAAATCCCTTCTGGTGATCTCCTAGTATATTTTCTTTAGGCACACGTACATCCGTTAAAACAATCTGACATGTGTTTGAGGCACGAACACCCATTTTTTCATAATT
The DNA here is from genome assembly GCF_003944835.1 of Bacillus sp. HMF5848. Taxonomy (GTDB): domain Bacteria; phylum Bacillota; class Bacilli; order Bacillales; family HMF5848; genus HMF5848. The sequence continues at coordinate 1,025,232 of NZ_RWIV01000001.1, read as the reverse complement.
GCATGTAATATCAACGCCCTCTGCATCGGTTGGTACAATGATGGCAGAAATAATAGGCTTACCACGTTCATCCTGTCCGGTGACAGCGGTTACAATCACTTGTCTTGCGTAGCCAGCGTTTGTAATCCAGCATTTCTCTCCATTAATGATGTACGTCTCACCATCAAGAATCGCTTTGGTCTGCGTTCCACCTGCATCTGATCCTGCGTTTGGCTCAGTTAAACCGAACGACCCTAACGTTTCACCCTTTGCCATCGGTACGAGCCATGTTTGCTTTTGCTCTTCCGTTCCAAAATAGTAAATAGGTGAAGCCCCAAGAGATACAGCAGCCGCATAGCTTAGTCCCGTCCCACCGCACGCTTTTCCAATTTCCTCAACAGCAATGGCGTATGACATCGTATCCGCACCAGCACCACCGTACTCTTCAGGAAACGGTAAACCTAGTAAACCGAGCTCTCCAATCTTTTTAAAAATATCTTGAGCAAACTCACTGGTACGGTCTAGACTCTCCGCAAGAGGTTTTATTTCACGTTGTGCGAAATCAGAAACCATTTCTTGAATCATTATTTGCTCTTTCGTAAATGAAAAATTCATGTTGTCATCTCCTTCTCCCAGAGATTTATTAATCCACTGTGTGTATTGTTTGATATGCTTAAGTTCTCGTATTCTCACTAACGGCGTTTTGTATGACTAAGGTGGTGATTTTCAAGAATTTTTTCGGATTTTTCAAGAATTCGGCCACTTTTCAAGAAAATTTCGGCTCTTTTCAAGAATTTCCCACTGGTTTTCAAGAATTTTTCCGCGGTTTTCAAGAATTCGGCCACTTTTCAAGAAAAATTCAGCTCTTTTCAAGAATTTCTCAACGGTTTTCAAGAATTTTTCCGCGGTTTTCAAGAATTTCACTCGTTTTCAAGAAAAATTCGGCTCTTTTCATGAATTTCTCACTGGTTTTCATGAAGTTTTCCGCGGTTTTCAAGAATTCGGCCACTTTTCAAGAGAATTTCGGCTCTTTTCAAGAATTTCTCACTGCTTTTCAAGAATTTCTAGCCGGTTTTCAAGAATTTCTCAGGGTTTTTCATGAATTTCACTTGTTATTAAGGATTCACGTCAGGCAATTAGGACGAACCTACACCCCCACCCTAATTCCGTACCGACCAGTTGGTCTGAGCAAGACTAAAAAAAATATCAACTATATACAAGGTATTTTTCGAAAAAAATGTGCGTACTGCTTATTGACCTTTGCATCGTTAGTTAAAATGGAATGTAATATTAAATCAATATAAAGCTCAGCAATTTCCTCTATAGTTGATGCACCATTAGGTTGATACCACTTGTATGTCCAGTTCACTGTGCCTAATATAGACATAACAGTGATATCAATATTTAGTTCTTCTCGAAACTCTCCCGACTGAACTCCCTCTACAATCACCGCACGCATTATAGTCCGAAACTCATCACGTTTTGTGGCAATGGCTTCCTTATACTCAGGTCGTAGATACATACTTTCCTGGTAAAACACCGTGATATGCGCTTTATACATGTGAAACACTTTAACAAACGACTGAATCACCGCGACTAGCTTTTCTGTAGGGGTGGCACACTCTTCAAAGGCTCTTTTTGCTTTCTCCAACACATATGAAATAAAATAATCATGAATTTCATATAACAATTCATCCTTGGAGGAAAAATTATGATAAAATCCGCCCTTTGAAGCACTGCACTCAGCAACAATCTGATTGACAGTCACACCATGGTATCCATATCGTTCGAACAATTGTAAGGCTGCATCTAGTATTCTTTCTTTTAGCGGTTTACTATCAGACAACTGTTATATCACCACCTAACGTTCGCATACACTTAATACATAAAACCCACTCACTTAATTTTTATTAACGTAGAGGTGATGATATGCCTGTAAAAAATGCTTGGATTCCTTCTGATGAATATAAAAAAAATACACGCTTATATAACTGGATGAAAAAGCTTGGCTACGAGGACTATGATTCTTTCTATAAAAAAAGTATTGAAGATGTTGCATGGCTTTGGGAACAAGCGGAAAAAGAGTTAGAAATCAACTGGAATTCAAGATATACTGATACGCTCAATTTAGAAAACGGTCTCCCCTATCCGAAATGGTTTTCGGAGGGCACACTAAACATTTATGATTCTTGTGTTACGAAATGGCTGCACCACCAGCACCCTGCTATTATTTGGGAGGGGGATGACGGCACAAAGACAACCTTATCTTTCCCAGAACTGCATAGACAGGCTACGAAACTAGCAATTGGCTTACGCTTACTTGGGGTTAAAAAAGGAAATGTAATAGGGCTGTACATGCCTATGATTCCTGAAACTGTAATAGCACTATTGGCGGCAGCAAAAATAGGGGCTATCATTTGTCCAGCTTTTTCTGGATATGGTGCCGACGCTGTAGCCACACGAATGAATGCTGCCAAGGCGAAAATTCTTATTACAGCGGATGGTTTTAAACGTAGAGGCAAACAGATTCATTTAAAACAACAAGCAGATTTAGCTGTTCAACAAACACCTTCTGTTGAAAAAACACTTGTCGTCACTCGCCTACAAAGCGAGATAGCATGGAAAGAAACAGATGTTCATTGGGATACATTAATGAACAGCGAAACAACGCTGCCTAATGAAATAATGGGGACGGACGAAACTCTGATGATTTTATTTACATCTGGAACGACTGGTAAACCTAAGGGTGCGAGACATACTCATGCAGGCTTCCCCATTAAAGCCGCGTTTGACGCCGCTATGGGAATGGATGTACGTCAAGGGGATTGCTTGTTTTGGTATACAGACATGGGATGGATGATGGGGCCATTTTTAGTATTTGGAGGGCTCATTAATGGCGCTACCATTCTACTATTTGAGGGTACACCAGATTATCCAGCTCCAGACCGCTTGTGGCAAATAGTTGATACGCATCACGTCACACACTTAGGTATCTCACCTACATTAATTCGCTCGCTTATGAAGCATGGAGAGGAATGGGTGAACAAGCATCACCTCAGCTCGTTACGTGTTATCGGCTCAACAGGAGAGCCCTGGAACCCCGAACCATGGTGGTGGACGTTCGAAACCGTTGGCAAGAAAAAAGTGCCTATCTTCAACTATTCTGGTGGCACTGAAATTTCCGGTGGCATTTTGGGTAACGTGCTTGTAAAGCCCATTAAAGAAGTATCCTTCAACGCGGCTCTTCCTGGGATGGCTGTAGATGTGTATGATTCAAGCGGTATTTCTGTAAAAAATGAAGTAGGTGAATTGGTTTTAAAGAAACCTTGGGTTGGCATGACAAGTGGATTTTGGCAGGAAAACGAACGATATGAAAAAACATATTGGAGTCGTTGGAAAAATACATGGGTACACGGAGATTGGGTGTCACAAGATGATGATCAGTTTTATACTATTACAGGGCGTTCAGATGATACGTTAAATATAGCAGGAAAAAGACTCGGTCCAACGGAAATTGAATCGATATTAGTCGATCATACTCATGTAGTAGAAGCTGCGACAATTGGAATACCTGATAAAACAAAAGGTGAGGTAGCAGTATGCTTCGTCGTTTTGTTATCAGGTGATACTGCCGAGTCAATCAAACAACAATTATTTGATCTTGTTCAAACAAAGCTCGGAAAAGCCATGAAGCCAGCAGAAATTTTTTTCGTATCTGACTTACCTAAAACAAGAAATTCAAAAGTTATGCGACGGATGATTAAGGCAGCGTACCTGCAAGTAGATCCAGGTGACACGTCGGCATTGGAAAATCCTGAGAGTTTAGAGGAAATTCGTAATTTAGTTCATTCCAAACAATGAGGTACGGGATTACATTATAACGTCTGTTAACTCTTCGCTAATTACTTGCTTTATAGCTTCCTATTGCTACATTTAAATGTTCTAGAATAGAAGTAAGCCGTTCTGGATTAGCAATAACTTTATCCAGTGTCCGATCTGTCATTCGAATTTCAAATTCTGCGAATACCTTCTTTGTCTCAGGCCAAACAGAAACAATGGTAGCAGGTGACATATTTGCTTGAATAACCATAGTACCTCCTAAACGTGATTATTTGCTACCATTTTAACAAGGTATATAGAAGAAAACAAATACAAACACAACTTACTCAACCAAGTAAGAAAAAAGCGGCTTGCTCAGCGCCTACCAGCTTAAGCCGTCCCCCGTACAGAGGGGGGACGACTTAAGACCTCGAGGGGCAAGGCGCTGGAGCTAGCCACTAATCTCGGTTAACAACTTATGCACTTTAACGTTAAGAAAGCTTGAGGTCTTACTCCTCAAGCTTTCTTGCTTAATTACTTCATATTGTTAATTCGATGTAAAATTGTTATAGCTTGTGCTCGTGTTAACGTCTCGTCAGCATGATAAGAAGCAAAGGTCTTTTCATATTCTCCTTTATCATTTGCATATCCAGTCACAATCCCGTTTTCATACAGCCACGATACAGCGTCTTCAACGGTCATATCTTGTCTAGCAAGTAGTTTCGCAAACAATACTGCTGCTTCTCCGCGAGTAATAACACCAGCTGGAGTTTCATTTGTTGGAACTCCTAACTGAGCAGCAATCGCATATAATTCCTCATCGCTTTCATCCGTTAATAACGCTGATGCCGCAAAGCGAAATAAAATCGTCAAAGCTTGACGTTCTGTTATCGCGTCATATGGTTTTAATAGTTTTTCAGTTTCATACCCCTTCATAATTTCATTCTCAACTGCCCACGTCATCGGTTCAGCCCAGTATGCATCTGGATCAAAGTCAGTAAACAACTGTGTCATCGCAACACGTTCCTTCACCGTCCCCGTTTTTACCCAACTTGCTATATCTTCTATAAACTCTATTGGAACATTGGCTGGTATTGCATATTCCAACGTCGTAGGTACACCCGCAAAGTTAACAAGTATGTGCGTTAGATTAGGGTACGTTTTATACGTTACGTTCGAGTAGCCTTGCAATGCTTCTTTCCAAATATCTAACTCGCTTACTGGCACTTGTAAATCTTTTTCACCTTGTAAAAACAACAAAGGAACCGTTTGTTGAGCCGCTAGTGTGCCAGCGTCATAATCACGTAAATCAAACCAATACGCCGCCTGATTTCCTAATCCTACTTCTGCTGGTACATTCGTAGCGTTGTAGTCAGGATTATTTAAGACGTCTACTATAGCACTCCATTGAGCTAGCATAGCCTCTCCTTGAGCCAATTGTTCCGGTGTGGCACCAAGTTTCTTGCCGCGTTCCAAGCCTTGCTCATATTGCCATAAAAGTAGCTCATGTAATGGTGTAATGGGACCCGCTAAGCTAATCCCGCCCGCTATTAAACCTTCTGTATCTGCTTCTAAAATTCTTGGTAAAACATAGCCACCTAAGCTATGACCAACTACAAATATATTTGTACTATCAAGTTCAGGCATAGAGCTTACTAGTTTAACAGCCTCAATCGCATCATCAACAGTTTCTTCTTTTACCGTTAAATCTGGCATGAGGGAGGCCTTTAATCCATGGATTTTCGTACGTTTATCATATCGTAATACCGCAATGCCTTCGTTCGCTAATCCTACTGCCATATCGCGAAATGATTTAGTCGAATAAATGGTTTCATCCATATCATTTGGCCCCGAACCATGTACAAGAACAACTGTTGGAAATGGTCCTACTTCTTGAGTAGGAATAATTAATTTCCCTGGTAAAGCATACTTACCTTCACCCACTACAACATCTTTTTCCGTGTAGGCATCCTCTACTTCATATGTAGGTGCTTGATAGTTTGTTTCCATTTGGGGTGTTGGTCCCGAAAAACTTTCAACTGAACCATCATCATTTACATAGATTATTAGTTCCATTGGCATAGTCTGATCCGCAACCGCTACATTAAACACAAATGTTACTTTTGAAAAAACGAGATTTTTACTAACCGTAACATCTGTCGGTTCAGTGAGTTCCCCATACTGTGCTGTAAACTGTGTCATAACAGCAGTAACTAATGTAATTACCTTATCCTTTTCATCAAGTTCCTTTACATTAGAACTGAACATGTCATACATTTCATCCCATTGTTTTTCTTGCATGTAAGTTAAAAATTGTTCCGCTACCTCTTCAGCGTTCAGCATTTCCTCAGCCTGAACGCTATTAAAGCTCACTCCAAAAATCGAGCCAAACATTAAAGCGATAATTATGACATACTGAATATTTTTTTTCAGCATTATTTTCCCTCCTTTTCCATAACACTTATAATACGAATTGCTTTCATATGAAGTTCGATGATTTCGCAGGTATTTTTGTACAATTTGTTACAAAAAAAGGATTTTCATAAAAAATATGTAATTATATATGATAGAGACCTTCTACTTGTCTGTTGCTCACATATACTACATTAGTGGGAAGTTCACTTTATAAAAGGGGGGCTTTACGAATGAGCGAAGAACGTGACAAAATGCTGAGAATTAACCGTCAAGCCAAGGAGATACTTCAATCAATGCTGCGAGATGGCAAGGAGTATGACGAATACCTGTTAAAAAATGCTGTAGAACAGCTAGCTCGTTCTGTAGTTGATTTATCAAACATTCAGCTCGGACTTGATTCAGATCCTCCAACTACCTTAAAAGCAACAGTCGTAAAACTTCAAATCGCACAAAATTCGGTTGAATTTTCACAACCAAAACAACTCGCTTAATACAAACTGTTCTCCCGTAGTCAATTGGCTACGGGTTCTGTTTAGTGTAGGATATAAATCTACAGTTGCATGAAATTAATATTAATAGACGACTCAACAAAATAACGAATAGAAAAAAGGATGGCATTTGACATCCTTTTTTCTATTCGTTATTGTTCATGTTTTATTACGAGTAAAAAGTCTTCTTCCTCTTATAATTACATCAGTACTTATAAAACCAAAGCTATGATATACATGTATTGCATTAATATTTTCATCATTACATAAAAGCTTGATTGAATCATATTCTCCAAACGGGCAGGACTCAATATATTGTAAAATCATTTTTAATGCCTTTTTTCCAAAGCCATGTTTTTGATATTTTTTATCAATCATTAACACATCGATCATATAGCAATCTTCTTTAAAATTATATGCTTCTTCACAAGAGGGAACATATACTACTTTTGTAAAACCTACTAACTCGCTCTTTTCATATATGGCGAAACAGCTATCAGGATACCCATACTTTACATTTACGTATGCCTGAGCCAAGAATACTGCATTATCAGCAACAAATTTTTTTTGCGTTTCATTCACTTTTAACGCTAAAACATCCCAGAGATTATCCCACGTAATTTCTTTAAACTCCATAATCAACATCACCTACTTAAATCGAAAATTAAAGTTCTCTCTCCGAAAGATTTAGAAGCAACAGTGTGGTTCTACGAAAAGAGAGACAGATAATATAACTCACAGTATTGAACGCAATCTAATACCTAACACATATAATATTCGCCTATCCCTTCAGTAAAAAGACGAGAAATTTATTTCTCTTTAAAGAACCATTATTATCCCTATTACATTGCACTTGCCTACTAACCCGCTCTGCTAACACGAAATAAAGGTTGTAATCCTTGCTCCAGGTAAGAAACCATGATGTATAGGAGGAAAATAAATTTTTATCCAGCATTCAGTATATTCTCAAAGACATGTGGGTCATTTATGATAAACCAATATTCTTTAACGCCATTTGTTACTTTAGTGTACTTTTCATTAAATACTGTTAACGTTATTTTTTCACCAAAAAAATAAAAATGTAATGTTAATGAGATTTCACTTAATTCAGAAGGAACATAATCAATTTGTTCACCTAATTCTGCTAGTGCATTTGTTAAATTAATAATTCTAAAAGAGGAAAACATTCCATACGAATAATCCGTGTCTACTTCCACATACCCACTTAATGCTAACTTCGTCATGATTGGAATATTCCCCTCAAGATATGGAGGAGGTGTTAAAAATGCGTTTCCTAATAGATGCAAATTTTCACTAGTAGCGTAGTACTCATCGTTAACCCTAATGATGTCTCGAGCTATGACATCAATTGTTAACTCTTCTCCATCTTTAACAAAAGTATATTGATAGTTGGGCACGTCAGAAAACGGTCCACTTCCAAATGGTTCCGGGTCTCTAAATCCACCAATTAAGTCCCCAATAGCAGTCATTATTCTTTCATCAGAAATAGTAACTTCATTGTCGTCCCCAGGTTTTGAGATACTCACTTTATCCCAATTATCCACTCTAAGTAATGAAAACTTCTTATCAAATTCTTCATACCATTGTTCCACAGCAGCTGGGGAAGTTAATAAATTATCTTTTTCTATCTTGTTGATTTTATCTTCTAATCTAACAATCTTCTCTTGAAGAAGGTTGTTATGCTCTTTAAGTTGTGAATTCTCCATATCATATACATCAACTTCTTCAACCTTACATCCAACCAATAGTAAAATAAGTACACAAGTAAACAGTATCGTTTGTAATGTTCTCAATATATCTCCCGCCATTTCATACTAACTTGCTTCTTTATTTCAATAAACAAAGGCCATTTCCTTCTTAAAGATTTGACATTCCTCTTGAAATTTACAATCTGTAAGAAAAAGTCCATATGATGAACAATAGATAAAAGATATGATGAAATTAATTGGGTAACATTTTCATTTTTTTCCGCACATTTATCTCTCCCCAGTCGTTATACATAGTGAAAGGAGGCTGCCGTGTGTCTTTAGATCTCGAAGATCAATACGATAAAATCTATCGATATTGTTATTTTAAAACAAGAAATCAGCAATTAGCAGAAGATTTGACACAGGAAACGTTCTTGAAATATTTTAGTCAAACTTCTTATATCAATCGAGGGAAGCCTCTTGCATACCTCTATACCATTGCTAGAAATCTGTGTATTGATGCCAATAAAAAGATAAAAGTGGAGTCCTTACAGCAGGATATTCCAGTAGGAAGTGAGTTTGATAGGTTTGCAACAAATTTTGAAGTCAAACAGGCAGTAGAATCCTTATCAAAAGATTTACAGGAGCTCGTTTTACTTCGCTATGTAAATGACTTGTCATTAGCAGAAGTTAGTAGCATTGCAGGCTGTTCTCGATTTGTTATTTATCGAAAGTTACAGAAAGCACTAAAGAATTTAAAACAGATGCTAAGGGAGGATGATTTTTTTGAATAGAAAACTAAAAATCGAATTAAAATCAGCCTTTCACACGCCTACTCCAAAACGGAAAGATGAGTTTTTGAAAAATCTAGACTTCCCTAAGACAAGCAACCTAGACTTTATTTATAATCAAGTATTCTATATTAGAAAACGAGTGTGGATTAGTTCTAGCCTTATATTAATAGGTGCGCTATTAAGCTTGTATTTGTTAACTGATATCAATTCGTTTAGCGTGTTATGGTCAATTTCGTCCATCTTACCATTTATAGCACTACTCTTTATTACCGAGGTTGCACGAAGTAAATCGTATAACATGGCTGAGCTTGAAATGAGTTGTAAATATAATCTTTTAAATATTATACTCGTACGTTTAGGAATTTTAAGCGGGATTCACTTAGTCACATTCACTATCCTGATATTAGCATTGTTTGAAAAAATGGAGTATGGCTTAATACGTGTTGGGATTTATCTACTTGTTCCCTTTTTACTTACTTGTGTTCTATCCTTACTCGTACTAAACCATTTCAAAACAAGAGAAGTAACCTATATATGTGGAGGTATCAGTTGTTTTGTCAGTATTTCCAGCAGCATTATAAGTGTTTCAAATGTAAGCCTTTTTGCTGATCAATTATTCTACGTATGGGGTATTGCATTTTGCATCTTACTCGTAGCAGTGGCAATACAGACTGTTAAATATATAAAGAAATTGGAGGAGTTAGCGTGGAACTTAACATAGACCGCTTAACAAAGCAATATGAAAACAAAATTGCTGTTGATCGCATTTCTATTACACTCAGTAAAGGAGTTTATGGACTATTAGGCGCTAATGGGGCAGGAAAAACTACATTAATACGTATGATGTGTGGTGTACTCAAACCTACCAGTGGGGAAGTGACGTTTAACGGAATAGATGTGCAGCAAGAAGAGTATCGGGAAGCTTTAGGCTATTTACCTCAAGAATTTGGTTATTATCCAGAATTTACAGCCATAGAGTTTTTGTATTATATGGCAAGTTTGAAGGGACTAAACAAAAAAAGAGCAAAAGAAAAGTCAGCGGAACTTCTAGAACTAGTGTCACTAACCGATGTAAGAAAAAAGAAAATAAAAACTTTTTCTGGTGGAATGAAACAGCGGCTAGGCATTGCCCAGGCTTTGCTCAACAATCCGAAAATCTTAATTTTGGACGAACCAACTGCGGGACTAGATCCTAAAGAACGGGTGCGTTTCCGTAACCTTATTTCTCGTCTTGGTGCGGAAAGAATTGTACTTTTATCTACACACATCGTATCTGACATTGAAAATATAGCTGGTACTATATTAATGATGAAAGATGGACAGTTTATTCATAGGGGAAGTTTAGAAGAGATTATAAGAGTAATTGATCATAAGGTTTTTGAATGTAACGTTGATCCCCAAACAGCAGAAAAAATGATGTCAACTTACCCTGTCATTAATATTAGAGAAAATGAGTCCAATGTGTTTTTGCGGCTAGTGTGTGATAAAAAACCTTGTGAGCAGGCCCATAGTGTACAGGCTACATTAGAAGACTTATATTTATACTACTTTAGTGAGGTGAGTGACAATGAGTAGTTTTTGGGATCTTGTAAGGTTTGAATATAAGAAGATCTTTAAAAGGAAAAGTACATATATAACACTATTTTTAGCATTGTTAGCTATTGTTTTAGGAAATGTAGGAACACTCATAGGCCACCATTATGTTGATGGTATACCAAAGGAAAGTAAGTATGAATCTATGGTTACCGACATAGAGTATGCAAGAGCACTAGCCGGGCGAAAGCTTGATTCTAGCTTACTTTTAGAGACAAGAGAAGCATACGCAAAAATCCCTGAAAAAGAACGCTATATAACAACCATGGAATATGAGCAATATGCCCGACCATACAGCAGCATAAGAAGAATTATGATACCTGTATATAATACAGGAGCTCAGAGATTCGCACTTGAGGATCTTCAAAATCTAAGCACAAAACAAGCAGAAGATTTTTATACCATTAGACAATCCAAAGTACAAGATGTCGTTCAGAACACATCGTTACGTGATAGATCAAAAGAAAAGTTACTACACCTAGACTCAAATGTAAAAAAACCATTTGTGTTTGATTCAATAGAAGGTTATCAGAGATTTCTAGTTGTCATGTATACAACAGGGGTAATGTGTTGCTTTGCAGTTGCTATTTGTATTGCTCCCATTTTTTCAGAAGAATACGGTACAGGCGCTGCTCAATTGATTCTGTCGTCGAAGTACGGGAAAAATAAAGTTATTTTTGCAAAGCTATTCACTGGTATTTCATTTGCCACAATTATTTACATGTTTCTAGCAGTCATTACTTATTTGGAGTGTATGTTTTTATATGGATTCGACGGAGCTTTGGCAGCCTTCCAATTATTTCAACCACTAAGTGTATATCCATTCAATATGTGGCAGGTATCAGCTATCTTCGCAGGTTGTATATTACTTGCAAACATTTTTACGGTTGCTATCACTTTGTTACTTTCATCGAAGTTCAAATCACCTTTTGGTGTTATCATTATCATTAGCGTGATCACTTTTACACCTATGATGATGAGCGTGTCAGAAACAAATATCTTGCTATATAATTTGTTTCATTTGCTTCCGTCTAATATGATGACAATTTGGTCAACTTTATCGCCTATTCAATATGAAATGATAAACGTATCAGTGTCTCCTTTTATATTTATGCCGATATTTTCATTATTGATGACCATCGTTCTTTTACCATTTGCATATCACAGTTTTAAAAATCACCAGGTTCTTTGAACTATCCACCGGAGCTGGGGTATTAACAGCTCCTTGTTTCACTAAACTGAGTTTACTTGAATAAGGAATTATTTTCATGCCAATCTTTTTCCATCCTACTCCAACCATATAAAGCGAATGCAAACCCTATTGTTAAACATATAATCCATACAATTAATACCTCAGTAATTGCAATCTCAATTCTAAATGAGTTAAGGAGAAATTTAATTATATAGTAGTCAATTACAAGCGGTAATGATAAGACAAGGCTAAACATCAAGACAAATCTTTGTTTTCCTTTTTCTCTTATTTGACTCCAATTCACCATTAAAAGTCCTCCAATCATACATTAACACTTACACCATAAATATGATTAGTTAGCATACAAAATTCTTGTATGCTATTCTGCTTCGTCAGTAAAATAATTCCAACACAAAAGCACTTCTCCTTCTTGAAGAAATGCTCTTCTTTAGCAAAAAATAACCCATACCAATTTACTATTAAATAGCTAAAATCTAGCAATAAAAAGACACTATCCTATTCCCTATTTGGGCTAATGTCCTTCTATTGCTCATACATAATATTACCTGTATTAGATACATCATATCCAATTGATGCTAACTCTTCTTTAAGAGTACCTGATTGAAGTATTCTAAGAATTGTTGAAATCAATTGTTTATTCTCCTCGGACTTTAACATTACTAAATCATATCTTTCATTAATTAAGGGAATAAAATCAACTCCGACAATCTTCGCTACTTTTTCTGTGCCAATACCAACATCAGCAACTCCTTTTGAAATGATTCCTCCAACACCTAAATGACTAGTTTCTTCATTAAGATAACCTTTTATATCTGCAGGGCAGATCCCTTCCTCTCTTAACTTTTCATCAAGAAAGATTCGTGCTCCCGATCCCTTTTCTCGATTTATTAGTTTTACATTATCACTTAACAAATCTTTAAATTTACTTATTTTCTTTGGATTCCCTTTAGCAACATAGAATCCGGATTGTCTCGTTATTAAATTTACTACTATCAAGGGGTTGCTTACTAATATTCTTCTTATGTAAGGAATATTGAATTCTCCAGTTTCACTATCATATAAATGAGTGCTTACAATATCTGCTTCTCCTTTATACATAGTTATCAAGCTGTCTAAACTGCCAACATACGAACGAAGTGGTCTTATCCCTATTGCCTCTTTTTCAAGATACTTTGTAAGCAAATCTAGGCAGTTGTCTTGTCCACTTATTATTACTGACCGCGAATTTTGCTGAGGAATTTTCACAGTATTATTGCCTTTGACGATTGAGCCTTCACTTTTCCGAATCCTTTTTTCCTTGTTCTTATATTCCTCAAGATCTGAAGCATCCACTCTCATTTGTCTTCCGACTCTATATGCTGGTAATTTCCCTTTTTTTATAAGATCGTAAACGGTCAATTTCGATACCTTTAGAATTTGAGCAATTTCTTCTGTTGTATAAGACTCATTCTCAGGCATAATAGATAACCTCCAAAAATATTTATCGTATATTCATATTTTATCATTCACATGAATTAGATTCCTAATTATAATTTAAATATAAGTAGTTATAATTAGTTATAACTACTTATAACAATTTTCCATTTAAAACTATTTATGACTAATCACTTATACCTACTTATAATTAGATTACATAACACCGGAGGTTTATGAATGAAACGTTTTAAGTTAGTCACTGTTATTCTGTTTGTATTTTTGTTTTTAATCGGATGTAACAATCAAGGGGCAAGCGAATCTACTAGCAACAAACATAACAAAAAAAGTGAGGTACTAGTCTCTGCAGCAGCAAGTTTAACAGATGCTTTGTTAGAGTTAGAAAAAACTTTTGAATCTACTTATACTTCAGTGGATATTTCATATAATTTCGGAGGATCAGGAACTCTAGCCCAACAAATTCTACAGGGCGCACCAACGGACGTCTTTCTATCCGCCAACCAAAACTGGATGGACACCCTTGAAGCAGAAGAACACATCTTACCTGAAACGAGAATTAATTTTACTGGAAACAAAATTGTACTTATTGCACAAAAAGAAAAGTCATATGATATAAATTCATTTGAGGATATTAATCAAAGTCCAATAGGCCAAATTTCTATTGGAAATCCAGATAGTGTACCTGCTGGAAAATACGCAAAGGAATCGCTTGTTAGTATTGGAAAATGGGAGCAACTGCAAGAGAAGGTTGTTTTGGCGAAAGATGTTCGGCAAGTCTTAGCTTATGTACAATCAGGTAATACAGATCTAGGGTTTGTATACTCTAGTGACGCTTCCATTTCTGAACGAGTAGAAATTTTAGCAGAAGCGAATTCAGATTGGCATACACCAATTGTGTATCCTGCAGCAGTAATAGCAGACAGTGATAATGCTGAAGCTGCAAAGTTATTTGTCCAATTTCTGCAAACCGATGCTGCAAAAGATATTTTAGCTCAATATGGATTTAAGTAAGAAGGTGTGAGGCCAATGAATTATTCACCATTATTCCTATCCTTAAAAGTAGCAAGTATAGCAACCTTTATTGTTTTTATCTTTGGAGTTTTTTTAGCAAGAGTTGTGTCTCGAAACGAATTCCCAGGTAAAAATGTGATTGAGTCGATTATCTTATTACCAATGGTATTACCACCTACTGTTGTAGGATTTGGACTATTATTTTTATTTGGTAAAAACGGTCCTATTGGTAGTTTATTATTAGACTGGTTTGACTTTCAAATAGTATTCACATGGATTGGGGCTGTCATCGCTTCTGTTGTCGTTTCTTTTCCACTTATGTATCAGAGTGCATCTGCTGCATTTAGAAATTTTGACTTGAATGTAGAAAATGCTGCACTCACAATGGGTGCATCAAAATGGAAGGTATTCTGGACGATATCTTTTCCTCTTGCATTTCCAGGATTACTTGCAGGTATTGTTCTTACTTTTGCAAGAGCTTTAGGGGAGTTTGGAGCAACGTTAATGCTTGCTGGTTATATTCCTAATAAAACAGATACGATTCCAATAGCTATCTACTTTGCTGTTGAATCAGGAAAAACGGAGATTGCGACCACTTGGGTTATCATTATTGTTCTCCTTGGATTTAGTTCCATCATGTGGCTGAATTGGTGGACTAAACGTAATATATTAAAATTCTCAGCGAATACAAATGATTAGAGGTTGTGCATATGCTTTCTGTAAATATTCAAAAGAAAATGCCTAACTTTACGATTGATGTTGATTTTCAAGTGGAAAATGAAATAGCAATATTATTTGGTCCATCGGGATCAGGTAAAACAACCATTCTTAACTGTATATCAGGTCTGACCAGACCAGATACAGGGACTATCTCACTATTCGAAACAATACTCTTCAAAGGGAAAAAACATGCATTGCCTATTCAAAAAAGGAATGTTGGTTACTTATTTCAGGATTACGCATTATTCCCGCATATGACTGTTATTAAAAATATTGAATATGGTAGTAAGGATAACAGCCTTGTTAAACAATTAATAACAGTTCTTGATATTCCGCACCTTCTTAACAAATATCCTAGACAAATTTCTGGGGGAGAAAAACAAAGAGTGGCTTTAGCACGGGCTTTAGCAACCAAACCACAGATATTATTACTTGATGAACCATTTTCTGCATTGGATCAAGAGATTCGAGAAGAATGTCAGTCAGAATTATTGCGGCTCCATAGTATATGGAATATTCCCGTGATTATGGTTACACATGACCTTCAAGAAGCTAAAAAAATAGGTAGTCAAATCCTTCGAATGAGTAACGGAATAATTACAGAAAGAATTACAAATCAAAATGAACAGAATAGTCTTCTAACATTTTAGTTTAAAATTTCAATTATGAGATCAATAAACAGCAAAGAGAACAGAAATCACCCGAAGTAAATAGCCCTAAATTAAAAGGTGAGCCAACTAACGGCCCACCCTTTTGTTTTTACAGATTAGTATTTTCTTCTGAATCGCTCAGCTTACTAGTCCATTTGCTTAAGTACTTTGATGCTAATTCTTTACCACCAAGTCCGAAGGATAAGCCGAATGCTAACGCCAATCCACCTAGAACTAACACGAATGCTGCATTAACGATGGAAGCCGCAACACCTAACTGATCTAATGCCATAAAGAAGGACAGTGTGATGATTGTGTATTTGGCGATGTATCCTAGAACTTTATAAAGTTCATGACCTTGTAGAACGCGTTGTAACATTTTTTGAACCAGATTCCCAAGGTAAAATCCTACACCTAGAATAATTAGAGCTGTAAATAGATAAGGTAAGTATGCAAATACACCGGTTGCTAGCGTTACGATAAAGCTTAACTCTACTACTTCTAAAGCTTCAATAATGAATAATAACGCGATGACAACTTGAGCAATTTGACCGATAATTTTTGATAGAGTCGTATTGCTATTTTCTGAATCTAATTTTCCAAGACCCATTCGTGATAGTAACGAATTGACACCCATATTTTCAAGTAAATTGCTAACAATATTGCTTGTCCATTTCCCTAGCCATAAACCGACGAGCACTAAAACGATGGCCACAATAATATTTGGCAGCATTGTTAAGAATTCATTCAGCATATTAACGGCAGGGTCTGAAATACCGTTAATGTTAAGACGCTCGAGTGCGGCAATGACTACTGGAATCAGAATCAGTACGTAGACGATGGTTCCAATAATTGACGAAAGACTAGTTCCATCTAGAATTTTAGATAAACCGAATTTATTGGATAAACGATCGACTCCTACATTTGCCAATAAGTTTTTTATGATATCTCTGACAATTCTCGCAATGACCCAACCAATTAATACAATTAAGGTAGCAGCAAACAGTTTAGGTAAGAATGCCAATAAACTTCCGATCATTCCTGCAAATGGCTCAGAAACCCCTGTAATATTCAGGGCGCTTAATACGCCAGGAATAAAAATGAGTAAAATTAAGTAAAAGACAACTTTAGACGTGCTCTTAACAGCTTTTTCAGCTTCTTCTTCAGAACGTACGACACCCCACTGAACAAAACGCTCTTTCAGCTTGAACAGACGGGCACCTTTTTCAATTAACCAACTGAAGACAGTTGCGATAACCCAACCTAATAAAAGAACAAGGGCTGCTTTTAGCACACTTGGTATGGCTGTTGTAATAGATGACAACATCTCAACTAGTGGTGCAGCGATAATGCTTAAATTTAGAATGTTGAAGAATAAAATAAACACAAATACCATCAAAATATAATAAACTGTTTTTCCGACAGCCTTTTCAGCAGTTTCCTTTCTCTCTTCATTACCATCAAACAGCTTGTTATGTAGCTGAAACTTTTTAAGTAGCTTTGTGACGCCACTGCCTATTCCTTTAGCTATTAACCACCCGATAAATAAGACGATTAGAGCAAATAACAGATCAGGTAAATTTCCTAAATAACTCATAAACGATTGAACAATACTGTCTATATCTCTCAAGTGCATCACTCCTCGTATATTGTAGTACATAGGTTATTTTCCCGTCTGCGCTCTCTCTAAACCTATTAATTTTATTTTTTCACCATTATATTTCTTCGAGTCATTCTTTTCTTTAATCATATGTTTTCTTCACTTATCATAGCTAAACTAACCTCGCCCGCTAGTTAAAGTACATCCCTAAACCAACTCCACATGAACAAAATATGTAATTCAATTACCCTTGGATTTTATCAAACCAACGCAGCAAACAGCGTTCCATATCAGATGACAATTCAAATAAAAAAACAGATTTAGATTTTTACACCTAAACCTGCTTTTTCAAATTACCCAATTTTATTTTCAAATTTCTTAGTCATCCATATGAGCCAAGCCATATTAATAACAAAACCGACGATCACGTATAAAACAAAGGTCCCTATACTGCTGTATCTTTCTACAAACGCCATGACAGGCCAATAAGTTGGCACTATTCCAAATAGAAGCATCACTGGATTTTTAAAAATATACGGTATGATAGGTACTACTAGTGTTAGATTTAGAACCTTTGATAGCGCTAAGCCTTCCACTTTATTGGAAGCAAACATGACCATAGCCATAGTAAATAGAGATGATCCTAACGCATTTAAGACAGCAATTGGTAAAAACGTAATCACTTCAAACGAGACTATACCTTGCACGTACATGAATACAAATGATAAAACAAAGGTCAGCAGTATAGGGCTAATCAATCGGTAATACACATACCCTGTTTTTGTTAATGGTGTAATGGAGAAAAACATGAGAAGCTCTTCGTCACGTTCATCTAACACGATAAAACCGATTAAGAATCCCATCATAATGGGGGTTATTAATAACCCTATCCCGATTATTAAATCGTAATGATTACTTAAGTCTAGTAAATTAAAGTCATTAAGCTTCTCTGTGAGAACCGGTAAAGCAAATCTAATAAGTACAGCAAACAGAACGGGCAATAGTATGGCAACAACAAGAATGGGATCCTTTTGTATTTGCCTAATGTCACTCCCTGCTAACGCAAACATTCTTCTCATGAGCTCCTACCCCCTACACCAAGTACAATGTACCGATAAAAGCTATGATAGGCCCATACATATGCTAGAATAATCCAAGCTACTAACGTGAGAATCGCATATACATATACGTTTAGCTGAAGAACGTGAAAGCTTCCTTCAATCAAAAGCAAAGCTGCTTGACTCGGTAAAAGGTAATACAGCCACAACTCAGGACCACCAAAATATTGTATGATAGGCACAAAAAAGACTACGACAAAAATGGGGGAAGTATACAAAAAGGCATTCACCGATTGTACGCGAACGGCCAATATAAGACCTAGTAAAGTAAAGAAAATAGAGCTTAATAATACGCTCACCATTAATGGGACTACTTGAATGTCACCTCCATGAGAGGAAAACATAATAAGCAAGCTAGTGATAACAGCAAGAAGTGATAACGATAAGACTTTGCTTATCAAATATTCATGAACATGTAACGGTGTCACAAATAACGGATCAAAGATGGCCTGGGCTCGTTCCAGTAATACAATTCCTCCGATAAAAAAGAAACCAAGAACAGCTGGATCTGTAAAAATTATTACTGTTGATAGTTCTTCCTTAATTACATCTGGTAGAAAGAAAAGTATGCCGATATAAAATGCACTTACAAATGCGTACGCTATATAGAAGCCTTGCCTCAATTGAAACCGAATATCCATGCCAACAACATGTAGAAACCTCATGTGAGCTTCCTCCCTGTTGTTTTTATGAAAATATCCTCTAACGTCGCTTCTTGGGTATGCATCGTAATAACCGTTTCACTTTCTAGTATTCTATGAAACTCTTTATTGCTACTTAACCCTTCGAGGGCAAAGTCTTCCGTAGCAACAGAAGCCCCATTTTCATACTCTACCTTTACAACCTTTTCGCCATTTTTCACCTTAAGTTGCTTAGGGGAATCAATTAAAGCGATTTTTCCATCGACAATGAAAGCAACTCGGTCACAAAGCTGGTCAGCCGCCATCATGTTGTGTGTCGTTAATATTACTGTTTTTCCTTTTTCCTTTTGCTCAAGGATTAATTCCTTCATGCGGTTGCCATTCACCGGATCTAGTCCTGACGTTGGCTCATCTAAAAATAAAATATCTGGATCATTTAACAGTGCTCGACAAAAATTAAGTCTCATTTTCATTCCTTTTGAATAGCTATCGAAGGGAGCATTCGCATCTCCTTCTAGGCCAACTAATCTCATAAGCTCTAACGGAGCAATCGTATTTGATTTGTACATTTTTTGAAAAAATGCAAGGTTTTCTAAACCGGTAAATTTTCGATAGAAGTTTGGAAACTCAAAGGCAACACCAATCTTTTCATAATAATCATTACTTAATTGACTTAACTCTTTTCCACCGACCGATACATGACCTTTATATTCTTTTAAAATACGAATCAAAATCTTTTGAATGGTGCTCTTACCAGCACCTGATGGTCCTAAAAATCCAAAGATTTCTCCGCTATCTACATGAAAGTCGACACCTTTTATGACATCGTCCTTCTTATTGGGATAGCGATACGTTAAATTTTTCACTTCAATCATTTTTGCTACTCTCCCTTCGAGACAATAATCCCATTGGCAATACAATCCGCAAGTAGCTCAGCTGTTTCAGGGTATATGTCTTCTCCAATCTCCTTTTTATGGAGGATAATGGTAAAAAACGCTCTAATCATTCCAACAATAACATCTGGTTTTCCTTCTTTTAAAATACCTTCCTGCTTCCATTTTTGAATAAAAGGATAGAATGCATCTTGGTCATTGGTAATATGTGCATGTAATCGGTCTGCAGGAAGCTTTCTCATCAAAACCTCCATATCATCTCCCATTAACATATTTTTAAAAAATGGCCGTTCCTCGAATTGTTTTAGCCCTATTAATAGAATCTCTTTTAGTATGTCAGGTGTCATACCACTCGATAAAAGAGGGAGTAGTTCAGCTTTCATTTCTGCTTCTTCTTGTTCTAATATGTCAAAGTATAGTTCCTCTTTCGATGTAAAAAATAAATAAAAGGATCCTTGGGCAATTCCAACAGCCTTTGTTATTTGGCTAATACTTGTTTTTTTTAGTCCATATTGACTAAATAATGCTTTGCCTTCTTCATAAAGCTTGTCGCGAATAACATGTTTTTCTTGCTCCGAAAAACCCTTTGCCATCATCCTCAACTCCATTTTTGAACGTATGAATATTTTTATTTTTTATTCATAAAAATTTTAACATATATTTGAAATTAATTCCATATAAATCGGGTCAATTTTACAGCCTAAAGAAAATAGATGTCCACATTCATGGACATCTATTTTATATACAAATTATTTCGTTTGACTACCCAAAATCACCGTTGATAGCGGTGGTACAAGCACTGTGCGTTTATTTACTTTTGCTTCATTACTAAGTAACTCATCCCATTTGCTTACAGAACTCGGCAAAGTGACTTCTACTTCTTTTCGATTAGCATTGTGAATAACGAAAATCGTTTCACAATCATCGTCATTTGCATGGTTGCGAAGTGTATATGCTACACAGTTTTTCGGTGCTTTTTCGAAAAATAAATGCTTGCGAATTTGCTCTGTCGTTTGCATACGAAATGCAGGATGTTTGCGGCGAATTGAAATCAAACTTCTAACATAGTCCACATCTTCACCAAATTCATAGCAACGCTGCCAATCTAGCCAGTTCACACTTGTCGGTGATTTGTAACTATTTTCGTCGCCACCTTTTGTACGCATAAATTCCTGACCAGCATGTAAAAACGCTATCCCTTGAGATGTTAACACAATAGCTGTCGCAAGACGGTGCATTTTCTTACGGTCCAGCTCGCTATCAGATGGGTTTGTGAGCTCAAGCTTGTCCCACACCGTATGATTATCATGTGCTTCCACATAGCTTACTGTTTGGTTTGGTTCGTCAGCAAATGTCCGAATGTCTTTATCATACGCAATTCCACCAACAATCCCTTTTTTCATGTCTAGCTCGCTATTCTTTTTCCCATTTACAAAGCCCGCTTCATCCTCGTAAAACACACTTCCCTTTAATCCATCGCGTAAGTAATCGTTAAAATGAGCGATTCTTGGCATTTTACTCGCATTTTCTTGATTCGCTTTTTGCTCTTCACTAAGTGGTGTATTTAAAACCCAGCCTTCTCCTATCGTCATGATAGTCGGGTCAATTTGATCTAAACGAGCACGAATTTCATTCATCGTATCTACATCATGTAGTCCCATTAAATCGAAACGGAAACCGTCAAATCCATATTCCTTTGCCCAATAGCAAACCGAATCGACAATGAATTTACGTACCATCGTGCGTTCGCTTGCTGTATCGTTTCCACATGCTGAACCATCCGCAAGCTTTTCTCCTGGTACGTCATATCGAAAATAATAGCCAGGTACAAGCTTTGTAAAGCTCATTCGATACGCATCAAACACATGATTATAAACAACATCCATAATGACACGCAATCCATTATCGTGCATTGTTTTAATGAGTTGCTTTAACTCTTTAATACGACTAGCTGGGTCATACGGATTTGTTGCATAAGACCCTTCTGGCGCATTATAGTTTTTCGGATCATATCCCCAATTGTATTGCTCTTCATCTAGTCGTGTTTCATCAACACTATCTGTCGAATAGTCATACACCGGCAAAAGCTGAACATGCGTCACGCCTAACGATTTAATATGGTCTAAGCCAGTTTGAATGCCACCTGGTCCTTTTGTACCTAACTCTGTTAAACCAAGATATTTTCCTTTATGCTGAATCCCACTCTCTGGATGCATCGAGGCATCGCGAACATGAAGTTCATAAATAATAGCATCTGTCGGTGCTGCAAGAGGTGGTTTCGTACCTGGCCAACCAACAGGAGTCGTATCCGCTAAATCAATGATAGCCCCTTTATCACCGTTTACGCCAACTGCACGTGCATAAGGGTCTACTGCTTCATTCCATTCCTCTTCTATGCGCACTTTATAAGTATAGTATTTTCCTGCCAGGTCACCAGTCAATGTTACAGACCAAGTCCCATTCTCGGCCTTCACCAATGGGTGGGACTGGCCGTTTTCACTATCATATTTCTCATAAATGTTAACATAAGCTTCTTCAGCCGTTGGAGCCCATAGACGGAACGTTGTATCCTCTTTCGTATAAGTTACACCTAGGTCATCACCGTTATATGTATACTTTTCGTCAAAAGACTTTGAAAAAACAGAGCCATCACCGTATGAAATATTATAATTAATTTGTTTTTGTACAGCCATTATGTCATCTCCTTCTTTATTTATATTATCAAATTTGTGAAATCGGTTGCACTAATTTTTTTAAAAAAATAGCCCCAAGATGGGAGCTAGAGATTTTTAGAGGATTACTTAAAAAAGATAGATGACTATCTGTTGTTAGCTCCGTAGACTTATTACGCAAGCGCAGAGCTTTTTGTATCCTAGTTTAATCATGAAAATGACAGTGGTGCATTATCCTAATAATAATAGAACAGTTAAAACCCTCTTAACTTTCAAGACAGTTATGTTTTACATTTTTGAAGAAGAAATATTGTTTCGACCAACTTGTAGCTGATTATAGACATCTTCCGCAATCAGTTGAAGAGTTTTTTTATGAATAAGCTTATATGTACTGATTTTAATATATGATTTTTCATTCAACTTTCTCTTTGCTAAAAGCTGGTCAAGTTTAGGTAACCTAAAGTCCTTAATAGGTAAATAGGCTAATGTCATATTATCTGTGTCTGTTTTAATAATAATATTTATCCCTGACACCGTTGGAAATACTAAACTTGAATAGTCTATTTTAATAGTTATATCCTTTTGCTTTGCCTGTTTAATAATAGGTAAATTACTCGGGAGTGATACAAAATAAACCATTTGTTCAAACGAAAAGTCTAACTCCTCTAGGTTCAATTCAAGAGACCGCAATTTTTTTCTTGAATGGTTTCTTAACTCTAGCAAATAAAAGTAGCGGCTACTTAACAACATCACAAAAGCATACACAAAAATAAATACCGTGACGGTATAGCCAATCATTGCTCTCAGTCTCCTTCAAATAAAATAACTTTGTTTTTGCCTGTAGCTTTCGCTTTATATAGTGCTTTATCAGCATAGTCTAGAAGTTGGTCAGGGTTTATAACAGTTGTGCATTCTGTTGACGCTACACCTAAACTGATAGTTAGATGCCCTGTTGGCTGGTTTTCTTCACAAGGAAATTTAGTCGCTACTACGTTACTACGTATCTCTTCAGCTAATTCTACCGCTTGGTTTTTGCCCATTTTGGGAAGCAAAATAACAAACTCTTCTCCTCCGTATCGACAAGCAATATGATGAGAATCTATCGTGCCCTGAATTACATTCGATAGTTTGCTCAATACTTCATTTCCAAGAATATGACCATTCGTATCGTTAAAATGTTTAAAATTATCTATGTCCAAAATAATAACTGATAGTGTATTTTCATTTGAAAAAATATTCGAAGAAAGTGTTTGGAATGCTCTCTGATTATACAATCCTGTCAAACCATCTTTTAAAGCCATATCTTGCACCTTACTATACAAACGGGCATTTTGAATAGCAATAGCTGCTTGATTCGCAATCGGTATGGTACTATCAATATCATTTACAGTAATTGGATTTTTGTTAACAGGATTATCAATGATTAAAACACCAACTTTATCACCTTGCTGGATTAAAGGTATTACAGCAAATTCTGTCATATTAAAGCGCTTAACAAAATCTTGTAACGTTTGGTCACTTATATTGTGTTCTTTTATATGAAGAGGATTACCATTATCTAGTGCTTGACTCAGAAAGTTTTTTTCTTCCAGACTAATACATAATTCTTTCACATGTTGAT
Source organism: Bacillus sp. HMF5848 (assembly GCF_003944835.1). Classification (GTDB taxonomy): domain Bacteria; phylum Bacillota; class Bacilli; order Bacillales; family HMF5848; genus HMF5848. Next base: position 1,000,862 of record NZ_RWIV01000001.1, on the reverse strand, counting down.
TCAGAAGTGTATCACGAGGTACTTCTGTTTCACTTATTTCAATTAGTTCTTTAAGTTTAAACTTATTTTTCACAATAGATTCCCAAGTAGCATACCCTTCATCCGCATTCATCGGACCTGTCCCCATTATACCTTTTAGATGCTTTTCTTCTTCATCATCTACTAATAAAATCATGGCTCTATTAAATCCTAGCCCATACCCTGCTGTTACTGTTGTTAGTATAGTTTTTATTAATTTTTCTAACTGTAACGCCTTTTGAATAGAAGTACTAACGCCTTTCAAAACGCTTAATTGCTTAGAATTATCAATAAGATAACTTAACCATCTATCACGTTCACCTTTTATTTTCAGGAAATATTGATACAGTACAATACTACCTAAAGCAAACAGGATGTATTCTAACATTATTACAGGGCTTGTTACGTCTGTTTGTATAGATAAAACAAAAGATGCTATAGATACACTTACAATAGCTCCGTATATAAAAAATGAAATAATGGATACACAAATAAATAAAAAAGCTAACCACTCTGTATGAATAGAGTCAAATAAAATGCCATCAAATATAATTAATGCAAACGTTGACATAACTAACATCAGCTTGTCGACTGTTTCATTCATCTTAAAGCGAAACAAGTTAGTAATGATTGCAATAACTATAATATAAACAATAAATTGAGCGTATTGCATCATCACCATAGTTTTTTCTCTCCTAAAATAGATATAAAGTCCTATTATTATTTTATCATAGTTAAATAATAATAGGAATTACACAAAAAATTTTTACACTTATTTAGCGAAACGAAACAAACATTTTAAAAAAATACCTTTAATAAATCAAACCTTAAACGTCTACTCTTTTTATAATCATAGCAAACTTAGAGTAATCTTCTCTTGTTTTTTTATCATAATCTCTTGCTATTATAAAATCTTTTTTATGTTGCATAAAAAACGGTCACCTAATATTAAAGTGACCGTTTTTCCATATTTTAACCATTATAGTGATTCAATAAATGATTTAAATGCTCGGACGCCTCTTTCATCTCTCTTAAATACACCCGCGTGCTCTAATATTGTAGTGAAAACAATGCCAATTTCCTTTTTTAATACATCATCTATCGAATCAACTGTTTCATCAGGATGTTTTTCCAAAATCTTAATTGCCCAGTCCGCATGTTTTTGAATGTCAGGTTGTTTTTTAAGTTCTTCTATCGGATTATTTGAGACTAACGCCTCTCCAACTAGCTTTAACTCTTCCTTTAAACGACCAGGTAACACAGCAAGACCCATCACTTCAATTAAACCAATATTTTCTTTCTTTATATGATGCACCTCATCATGTGGATGAAAAATACCCATTGGATGCTTTTCACTCGTTCGGTTATTACGTAACACAAGATCAAGCTCAAACATTTCTCCACGTCGGCGTGCGATTGGCGTAATTGTGTTGTGTGGCGTGTTATTTGTGAATGCATGTATATCTACTGATTCATCACTATACTCACGCCAAGTTCGGAAAATATAATCAGCAGCATCTACAAGTTCGTGTAGATTTAAACTCTGCAGTCTCACCACAGACATAGGCCACTTAACAATTCCGGCTCTTGTATGAGGAAAGTTCGTTAGCTGAAAGTCGAACTCAATCTCAGCTTTTGCCATCGGAAAATCATGATTGCCACCTTGAAAATGATCGTGGCTTAAAATGGACCCACCCACAATCGGTAAATCTGCATTGGATCCAAGAAAATAATGTGGAAATATGCTAGTAAAAGCAAGCAGACGCTCAAAGGTCCGCTTTGAAATTTTCATTGGTTCATGTGAGTCCTTTAAGACAATGGCATGCTCGTTATAATACACGTATGGTGAAAATTGTAAATGCCACTTTTCACCGTCTAAATCAACAGGTATAGTCCGTAGGTTTTGACGTGCTGGATGATTCAAACGACCGGCATATCCGACATTCTCCTTACAGAGGAGACATTCTGGATACGAGCTATTTTTGATCTGTTTTGCAGCCGCAATTTCTTTTGGATCTTTCTCTGGCTTTGATAGGTTTATTGTTATCTCTATTTGACCGTAATTTGTATCCGCAAACCAATGTTCATTTTTTGCAATCCTGTCTGTTCGAATATATAACGAGTCTTTTGATAGTTGATATAAATAATTAGTTGCTTCGGTTACATCTTTATAGCCAAAAAACTTATTAATGACATCTGATGGTCGAGACACAAACACACCCATAATTTTCGTGTCTAATAAATCCCGCTCTGTTGTCGTGTTGTTACGGATACGACCATTTTCATAAGCCCAATCTAATATCGCATTTAGTATTTCAACGGGAGTTTCTTGCTCGTCATCCGGTATTTCAGCTGGTTGTTCAAAATCAGCTAATTCCAGTATCGCCAATAATTGATTTCTAGTAAAATCTAGGTCATCTGTTTCAATGAGCTTTTTTGTCATACCATAATGCAATAAACGCTCAATCTCAACATAAATATTCAAAGGAAACGCATCCTTTCATTTTGTAGAACTTCAAACAATAGCATATGCGCCTTTCCAACGTGGTCGTGGCCATATCTTTTCCTTTTTGTTTAGAAAATCGACTGGTGACAGACCATTTGATTGTTAGTAAAAGATACTCACACATTAGCTATATGAGGTAACATCAACACATTCTGACGTGTTTTTCAATTCAAGCACTTTTAGCTCATGTCACGTTTTATTTTAGTCATTGTAACCATGCGGATGTCTTTGATGCCAGCTCCATGCACTTGCAATAATATCTTCAAGTGACGCATATTTTGGTGTCCAACCTAATTCTTCCATCGCTTTCTCTGAAGATGCTACTAACTTCGCTGGGTCCCCGGCACGACGTGGTGAAACAACTGCTGGTATATCTTTACCAGTTACCTTTCTTGCGCAGTCAATCACTTCTTTTACCGTAAATCCGTTCCCATTTCCTAAGTTATAAACAGCACTGTCACGATCAGCTCTTAATCTGTCAATCGCTAGTAAGTGCGCAGATACTAAGTCCACTACATGAATATAATCACGAATACAAGTTCCATCGTGTGTATCGTAGTCTTCACCAAAAATGGAAATATGGTCTCGCTGTCCTAAAGCGACTTGTAGTACAATTGGAATTAAATGCGTTTCAGGATCATGGTCTTCCCCTATATCATGCTCCGTGTGGGCCCCTGCCACATTGAAATAACGGAGAACAACATGCTTGATACCAGACCACTTTAACATTTTTTCAATTGCTAGCTTTGTTTCTCCATATGGATTTGTTGGTGTTGTATCATCTGTTTCCTCAATTGGAACTCGTTTCGGTTCCCCATACGTTGCAGCTGTTGATGAAAAGACAATTTTGTTCACGTCATGATGCTTCATTACTTTTAATAAGCATAACGCTCCATAAACATTATTATCATAATAATCCAGAGGCTTTTCAACGCTAACTCCGACTAGTGAATCAGCAGCAAAGTGCATAACCTCTGTTATTTGATTTTCTGAAAAAACAGTACTTAGAAACTCTGTATCTCGTAAATCTCCTACATAAAGCGTAGCGCCTTCTAATACAGCGCCTTTATGCCCTGTTTGTAAATTATCAACTACTACAACTTCTTCTCCACGCGCTAGTAATTCTGCCACTGCATGACTTCCTATATACCCAGCACCACCACAAACAAGTACTGCCATTGTATCTCCTCCTACAATAATACTTCTTCTAGTTTTCTAGCTCCTTCACCAACTTCTACTACATAGAAGTCCGCCTCGAGCTTCGTTTTTAACGTATACTCTTTTGACACATTCGCAATAAACGATTCTATTTTATTATTTTCTACGATACAAACCGCGCAACCACCAAATCCTGCACCTGTCATTCGAGCACCAATGACACCATCTTGTTTCCAAGCTGCTTCTACCATCGTATCTAATTCAAAGCCCGATACTTCGTAATCATCGCGTAATGAGATATGTGATTGATTCATAAGCTGACCAAAGGCAGCGATATCTCCATTTTGTAGTTTCTTAACGGCTTGCATCGTACGCTCATTCTCGTACACAGCATGCTTAGCACGTCTACGGTCGACTTCATTTGAAATAAGGTGTTTACTTTGATCAAACTGTGCAGGTGTTAGCTGACAAAGTGAAGCTATAGATAGCTCTTGTTGTAATTGAGATAATGCACGTTCACATTCATTTCGACGCTCATTATATTTAGAGTCTGCTAACCCGCGTTTTTTATTTGTATTAGCAATGACAAGAGACATATTATTCAATTTAATAGGACTATACTGATAGTCAAGTGTATCACAATCTAATAAAATAGCTTGATCTTGCTTACCCATTCCGATAGCGAATTGGTCCATGATACCACAATTCACGCCGATAAATTCATTTTCAGCACGCTGGCTTAATTTTACCATATCAATCATACCTATTTGTAAGCTGAATAAATCTTTTAGTAAAACAGCTGTCACGACCTCAATGGATGCAGACGAGGATAAACCTGCACCGTTTGGTATGTTGCCAAAAAACAAAACATCGAAGCCTGAAGTGATGGAATATCCCTCTTGCTGAAGCATGTATATAACACCTTTTGGATAATTAGACCAATCATGCCGCTTATCATACGATAAATCTTTAATTGATGTTTCAATCACATTCATTTCAGTAAAGTTTTTTGAATAAAGACGAAGTATATTATCGTTTCGCTTGCGAGCAATTGCATATGTCCCTACACTTAAAGCACATGGAAATACATGCCCGCCATTGTAATCAATATGTTCCCCAATTAAGTTCACTCGACCGGGTGCAAAGTAACTGCTAACATCGTTAATTGATCCACCGAATACATTAACAAATTCATTCTTAAGCGCTTTCAGCAATTTTATCACCTTTTTTAGTAAAATTTTAGTTCTTGTTTTTATCTTAGCAAAAGTACTGAAAAATGCAATAGCAAAGAATAAAAAAACGTTAGATTAATTTGGTTTTTACACCTTATTAATCTAACGCTTACATTTATTGTGTTAAGCTTTGACGATTCTTTTATTTCACCGTATGTTCATTATTTTTCTTAGTACGAACATTTACAACATATACTGAATCATGTACATGGGTAACTTCAGATTTATACCCCTGATTGTCGAGTACTTTAACCATGTCCTCAGATGATATTCTGTGATGCACAGGCGGTCCCATGTCTGATTCAACAGCTTCCCAATCAACAATCATGAATTGTCCGCCAGGCTTTACAATTCGCTCAAACTCAGCAAGTGCTTTTTTCATATCGGGTATCTCATGCATAACAAATGCGGTAAATGCTTTATCCACACTATTATCCTCGAGCATTATTTGCTCGAGATCACTCTCTATACATACGATATTATGTATGTTTTCTTCATGCATACGTTCCTTAAGAAGTTCTAGCATTTTCGGCTCAATGTCTACTGCATATACACGCTCTGTGCTTTTAGCAAACGGCACTGTAAAAAAACCATTTCCAGCGCCTAAATCAGCAACAATATCGTTCTTGCTTAGTCCTAGCAATGAAACAATCTTTTCTGGATTCACTATCTCTTTTCTTTTTGGATCAATAAGTTTATTGGCTTTTTCTGGATTAAATCGATGACCCGCCATAACCACACTCCTTAAATCAGTTCTTATCCTTTGAAAGTAAGCTTCGTAATGCTTCCTGTTCTGTAAAAATTTCTTTAGCAGTTCGCACTCCTAATTTACGAAACAAAGGCATGGGAGGGCACCACCCTTGTAACACATGTTGTATCATAAATCCTGATGCGACACCTGCTAGAAGAAACCAGCTTTTGTTGCGAAATAACCCCAAAAATGTTGAGAGTAAAACAATAACTGCATAGTTAATCTCTAAAGTTCGCTCCATATCCCATTCGTAATCCAAATCTCTTATGCGTTTGTGTGTTTCTTCCTTGCTTTTATATTTATATATTTTAACACTATCCAATATATTTCTATGTATTTGTGCATTTATGTGAGGCTTCGTTCGTAGATTGACTTTGCTCGTTGTTGGTGCGAATAGTTTTCCAATATTCATTAAGACTCTCCTTACTTTTTATTTTTAGTGTGCCTAATCACTGCATTTTTAAAAATAAAAAGGGGGGAGCCCCCCAACTATAATATATCAACCCATATTTTTATCGCTGTGGCCAAAATTAATAACGCTAACACAACTTGAAGAATTTTTGTATTTACCTTCTTCCCAGCTTGTGCTCCTAATGGCGAAGCAATCAAACTAGCCACCACCATGATAGCGGCTGGAGCATAATCAACTTGCCCGGTCGTAATTTTACCAACAGTTGCTCCAATTGAAGAAATAAATGTAATTGCTAATGATGAAGCGATTGTCATTCTAGTAGGAATCTTTAGTACAACTAACATAATTGGTACTAATAAAAAGGCTCCTGCCGCCCCGACTATACCTGCGCCTACCCCAACAATCAAGGCAAGAGCAGCAGCTAACCACTTATTAAAGGTTACTTGGTCCAGTGGAATATCATCTATTCCCTTTTTAGGAACAAACATCATAACAGCCGCAATTAAAGCCAATATACCATATACTAAATTAATGCCACCTTCTGACATAAGCTTTGAGCCAAATCCTCCTACAAAGCTTCCAATTAGTATACTAGTTCCCATGTAGATTATCAGTGTTTTATTTAAGTAACCGCCTTTTCTATATGCCCATACTCCACCTATTGTTGCAAAAAACACTTGCACAGCGCTTATTCCAGAAACCTCGTGTGCACTAAAAGCCGCTAAACCGAATAGTGGCGGAATGTACAGTAGCATTGGATATTTAATAATAGAGCCACCAATACCTAACATCCCTGATATATATGAACCTATAAAGCCGATTAGAAAGATTGTTATAATAAATGCAAAATCCACGTGCCAACACGCCCCTTCCTAGGATGCACGATTTTACTTGAGGCCCGTCGAAACGGGCTCAAGTTTTTTATCGAACGGCACAACGATTTGGACCGATCTCCATTTCTCGTTGTTCATCTTCATTCGGTGAGATCTTCCCCATATTTGTTTTGCGAATCTCTTGATATGCATTTGGTTGCGGTGGTAGATTTTCTGTTACAAGCTTTCTGAATTCTTCTTCATCTTCAATATTTAAACCGTGATTTTTGGCAAATAAAGTACCTAGCTTTTCAGCTACACTTCCATCATCATTTAATTCTTCCATAATCATGAAATGAGCTGGTAATACAATAAGGTCATTTGAAAGTTCTTTGTAACGCTTATAAAGAGTCTCTCTTAAATCAGCAACCCAATCTTCAGCTAATCCAGCTAAATCAGGGCGACCGATAGAATCAACGAATAAAATATCCCCTGATAGTAAGAATTTTTCATCTACAACAAATGATGTTGAACCAATTGTATGTCCTGGTGAGTATAGTGCGTGAATATTAATTGTTGTATTTCCAATTGTCACATCATTGCCACCTTCTAAAGGTGCATACTCAAATGTAACCTCTGTTGCATCCTTTGGTGGCAACCAGTACGTTGCATTTGTTTTTTCTGCAATTATGCGACCACCAGAAATGTGATCGGCATGTAAATGCGTATCAAAAACGTGCTTAATTGTTGCTCCATTTTCTTTTGCAAAATCAAGGTACACGTCTACCATACGAGTCGCGTCAATGATAGCTGCTTCACCATTTGAAACAACCATGTAAGATAGACACCCTTTTCCGATGCGGACGAATTGATACATTTCTCCGCCACCTTTTAGATCGCCTACTTTAACAGGCTCTAAGTGCTCGCTCCAAGCTTTCATTCCACCTGCTAAATATGATACATCACGCCCAGCTTCGGAAAGCATTTCTGCTACCATCACTGATGAGCCTTCCTTCGCACAAGAAACTAACACATCTTGATCTGTTGGAATTGAATCAAGTATCTCTTCCACACCATCAAGCAACTCAAAATATGGAATATTTAAATGTGTCACGTTTTCTCCTTCAATTTTCCAATCTTGAAAATCAGTTTCGTTTCGAACATCTAATATAAATAACTTCTCTTTATTAAAAATTCTCCTCGTAATTTCCTTTGCAGTCATTGCTTTTACAGTCATTTTAAAATTACCCCCTATAGTATTTAATTACGTAAAAAATTTTTCAAAACGTTAATGTTACATCAGCATCTTTTGCAAATTCTAAAAATGTTACGGCACCGCCAACTTCAATTCCATCCACGAAATGCTCTGTTTCTAATCCCATTACATCCATCGTCATTTGACAACCGATAAATTTAACGCCCATCTCTTGAGCCATTTCTACTAGTTCTGGAATGCTAGGTGCATTTGCTTTAGCGAAGCCTTCAGCGAAATGTTCTTTTCCTTCTGGCATCGTAAGTTGTCCGTAAGCATCTTTGTGAATCAAGTTTAACCCTTCAAAAGTGAAGAAAATTGCTACCTCTTTATCTGTTGCTGCGGCAGCAGTCGCAATATTAAAAATTTTATATGCATCGAATAACCCACCGTTACTAGCAATAATGGCTACTTTATTAGACATTACTTACTCCCCTTTGTTTGTTTTTCAACAGCCTATATGGTTGTGAATCTTTTTGGTGCGATGAAACCTCGGTTTGGTGCGATAATCAAATTAATCTAAGCTCGCAGTTCTACCATTCCAGTTCGTCATCCCTGGCACAACATTCGTTACTTTAGCAAAGCCTTTTTCCGTTAGCTTTTGTGCCGCTAAATCGCTTCGATTACCTGTACGGCACACTACATAAATATCAGCTTCATTATTTAACTCATTTATACGTGCGTCCAATTCCCCTAGAGGCATAGAGATTGCATTTGGAATATGATTAAATGCATATTCTGCAGCTTCTCTCACATCAAGGACAACAATGTTTTGATCAAGTTTTGTCTCTAGTTCATCATTTGATATAACATGCGGATGTTTCTTTTCAATTTTTTCATCACCAGAAGATTTTCTCACATAATGCTTTAATGTTTCGCCTTCTTCTATAGTCCCAAGGTATTGATGACCGGCACTATTTGCCCAAGCTTTTAGGTCAGCCTTTGATCCTTTATCTGTTGCTTGCACCTCAAGAACTTGACCGGGTTCTAATTCATTGATTGCTTTTCTAGTTCTTACAATCGGCATTGGGCATGCTAAGCCTTTTGCATCTAACACTTTATCAGTTTTAATGGCGTTCATATTAATATACCTCCAGTTTACCCTTTTAGTTGTCAAATTGAATTATGCAATTTTACCTTCCCATGAGATCATACCGCCTGTCATATTAGTAACATTGTAGCCATAGTATTCTAAAAATTGTGTTGCACGGCCACTTCTTGCACCTGAACGACAAACGATGATATATTCTTTATTTTTATCAAGCTCGTTCATACGAAATTCTAACAAACCAAGTGGGATATGAATGGCACCAGGAATAGTCCCCGCTACAACTTCATCATATTCACGCACGTCAATAATATTTAATTTTTTTCCTTGTTGCAAAGCTGCATTTACTTCACTAGCATACATAGCTTTCACTTATAGAACACTCCTTTTACTCAATTTGTATGGCTTTATTATTCTTAACAAGTCTTCCACGGCCAAACAACTGATGCGTCTCGCTTGTTAAACCGTGGAAATTAAAAAACTACCTCATCAACCTTTTTTAATATCTAAAACAATGGATAGGTCCCTTTTAATTTATATAAACAGATTTACGTTTCCGTCTTCAGCATCAGCTAAATATGCCGCTACCCCTGCATATTCAATGCTGTCTAATAGCTCCTCTTGCTTTAGACCAAGCAGATCCATCGTCATTGTGCAGGCGACTAACTTTACATCTTGCTCTTGTGCCATTTCAATAAGTTGAGATAATGGCATAGCATTATGCTTTTTCATAACATTTTTAATCATTTTTGGACCAAAGCCTGCAAACTGCATTTTTGATAGCCCTAGATTTTCTGCACCTTTAGGCATCATCTTTGCGAACATCTTTTCCATAAAACTTTTCTTAACTAGTACATTTTCATCTTTTCGTAACGCATTTAATCCCCAAAACGTATGAAAAATCGTTACCTCATGGTCATAGGCAGCTGCTCCATTTGCAATAATGTATGCTGCCATCGCTTTGTCATAGTCCCCACTAAACAAAACGATAGTCGTTCTTTTTTTGTCTGACATTCTCTCTACCCCCCTTGTTGTCTAGTTATATCTAAATACCTACATAGGTATTTAGTAGTATAAAAAAATATTATGCCTTTCGAATCCAAAATTTTAAAACGCCACTATCTTCTTCGTGATTAACAACTTCATGTCCACCAGACTTTGCCCAGGCTGTTAAATCATTCTTTGCTCCTTTATCTGTTGCATGAATTTCTAAAACCTGACCGGACTCTAATTCATTCATCGCTTTTTTTGTTTTAACAATTGGCATTGGACATGCTAATCCTTTTGCATCTAGAACTTTATTCGCGTTCATCTATAAACTCCTCCTTATATTTAAGTTAAATCAAATTGCATAACCACCATGGGTATGTTGATAAAGCTGTTTTGTTTCTCTTTTTTAATACCACTAAGGGTATATTAACAAACGTTCACAAAACTGTCAAATATAAAATTTAATTTTTTAACTCAGAATTTTATATTACGTTATATACAGTAACCGCGGCTCTTAAAAAAACTGCGAATTAAATAATTCGCAGTAAAAATTTATAAATATTTTCGCTGTACACCTTTGCCTTCATACGTAAATACTACAGGTTTTGTTTCTACAACTGTTTCCATATGAACAGGTCTACCCCACAGCTGATAAATGTACGGCATTACTTTTTCAAGGTATTTTAAGTCTAGCTCAATATCCTCAAACCAGTGCTTTAAATAAAGCTCTCCACTCTTCATATAATCTCCGTCATTGACAGTGATATATGGAAATCCACCATTTACACGCATACTCACAAGCTGGTCACGAACACCTTCCCATTCTTTATCAACAATTTTGTAATCTCGCCCTTGTTTTTGGAACAAATACATATCTTCCCGCATTACAAGATCTTTTGTTAAATAATTTCGAATAAACGATATGTCTGACTCAACTTCACGTACTTCAAATATTTTATCCCGTCCCGATCCTGGTTCAACACCTAGCTCCTTCATTTCATCTGTTGGGTTATTATACCGTTCCTCAATGTCCTCGAAAATTTTCAACCCTAAATAATACGGATTAATCCCCGTTCGTGAAGGCTGTACAACGCCTGCATTTAACTTGGCAAACTCAATTGATTCTTCGGTAGTCAAATCCATTTCACGTAATATTCTTTGATGCCAATACGAAGCCCAGCCTTCGTTCATGATTTTTGTTTCTAATTGTGGCCAGAAGTATAGCATTTCTTCACGCATCATAGTTAAAATGTCGCGTTGCCATTCTTCTAATTCACGACTGTACTCTTCAATAAAAAGTAAAATATCCTTTTCAGGTTGTGGTGGCAATTTTCGCTTCACTTTAACCTTTTTAGGTTTTTTAGACGTTTCCTCTAACCCCCACAAATCATCATAAGGAGTTTTCTTCGGTTCATCCTCTTCTTCAATTTCTGTATCCTCTATCGACCACGACAGCTTTGGTCTCATTAATGATGGATCAATGTGTTCTTGAATCGCTAAGACCGCATCTAAAAAAGACTCTACTTCTTTCTTTCCGTGAATACGTTCATAGTGATTAACACGTTCAGCTGTTGCTGCCATACTTTCAACCATGTCGCGTTTAGTGTTACCAAACCTGGCATTATTTTTAAAGAAATCGCAATGCGCCAAAACATGGGCAACAATCAGTTTATTTTGAATCAACGAATTGGTATCTAACAAAAACGCATAGCATGGATTTGAATTTATAACTAATTCATAAATTTTACTTAGTCCTAAATCATAATGTAGCTTCATTTTGTGAAATTGCTTTCCAAAGCTCCAATGGGAAAATCGTGTAGGCATTCCATAAGCACCAAATGTATAAATGATATCTGCCGGACACACTTCGTAACGCATTGGGTAAAAGTCAAGACCAAACCCCTTTGCAATGTCAGTGATTTCCTCAATAGCAAACTGCAATTGCTTTTCATCCTGTTCGCGCAAGACTCCCTCACTCCCCCTTTTCCTCTTATCACAATGTATGTACAAAAAAGGGGTTTGATGAAAAACTTATTAAGGAAAGTGTTGAAAAGGGATGAAGAGTGCCATCATCGGACTAAAAATATAGTTTAACTGATAAAATTATCTAAATAAAATGGAAAATACGCATAAATAAGGAAAATTCACGCATAACGTTGAAATTTTACGCATAAATTCCAGAATTTCACGCATAAACACCAAGAACTAACGCATAAACTTCTAAAATTCACGCATAATTGTGTCATGACAATTCGGCTACTCAGGTCCAATTATGCTTCACTTTTAACATTCCCACATCGACCAACATTTACAGCGAAAGTTCAAACAGAAGTAACACACAATAATCATATCTCCTTGAAAAGGAGGACGTTAATTGTGAATGTAGCCGATTATGATCGCGCATTATATTACACGCACCGATCACAGTGGGATAATTTACTAATATTGATGGTTCGTACTAAGGACCAATTTTTGTCAAAGAAAATCGAACACTTTTTACATGCTTATAATTTCGAGCATGACTATACAGTGATTGAAACAAAACTGTATGCGTTGCTTCGATATATAGATCACGCCATTGACACTTCAGATTTAGACTTAGAAGAAATTGTTAGTTACAGTTAGAGTTAGAGCTAGGCATGAATATCATGGTGTCAAAACTCATTAACGCGTTATCCACAGAAAGTTCCAAGAACACAGTGAAAATTTTCCGGTTCAGTTTAAGCACCCAATAATCTCAGGGGTTTAAAAAATACTTCATCAATAAAACAAGCCTTGGGCAACTGGTGAGAATTAAGTGGTATTAAGGTCCCATACCAAATTTCCAGTGAAAGGTCCAAGGCACAGGAAAATTTCAGGGTGCTACGATTCGAAGCCTAAACAACAAAGTAACTGATTTTTCGCAAACAACACAACAACCGGGTATCCATAAGCTTACCCGGTTGTTTTTAACATAACTTATTTATTTTTGTCTAAAACTGCCTGAACTTGACTCATGAAACCGTCAGCAAGCTCCGTTAGCATTGCTTCACTTTGTGCGTAAGAGTCGCCAATTACTCCGAAGTAAAACTTAGCCTTTGGCTCTGTACCTGAAGGTCGTAAACAACACCATGACCCATCTTCTAAATGATATTTCAACACATTTGATGCTGGTAAATGAATGTGTTCTTCCTTACCTTCTGCTACATTAACACGTTTGCTTATTTCATAATCCTCAATAACAGAAATCTTTTTTCCTGCAATTTCAACAGGAGGATTACTACGGAACGTCTCGAGTAAAACGGCAATTTGTTCTGCTCCCTGCTTCCCTTTCAACGTAAGAGAACGTAAGCCCTCTCTGTAAAAACCATATTTCTCAAATAATTGCATTAGTCCTTCATATACTGTCATACCTTGTTTCTTATAGTACGCAGCTACTTCTACAGCCATTAATGCCGCTTGCACAGCATCCTTATCGCGAACAAAGTCACCAACTAAGTAACCATAGCTTTCTTCGTAACCAAATAAGAAGGTGTGTTCACCTGTTTCTTCATATTGCTTTATCTTCTCACCGATAAATTTAAACCCTGTTAATGTATCAACAGTCGGTAAATTATATGCAGAAGCAACCGCACGTCCAATCTCACTTGTTACAATAGTTTTTAACACAATGCCGTTAGCGGGTAACACACCATTTGCTTGTTTTTGTGAAAGAATATATTCAAGCATTAAAGCCCCTGTTTGATTTCCTGTTAAAACAACGTACTCACCATTTAAGTCTTTTACCGCCACACCAACACGGTCCGCATCAGGATCTGTCCCGATTAAAACATCAGCATCTATTTCTTTTCCTACTTTTATAGCTAATTCAAAGGCTGCGTTCTCTTCTGGGTTTGGCGAAGATACTGTTGAAAAATTCGGATCAGGTAGTTCTTGTTCTTTTACAACAGTCACATTTTTATAGCCTAAGGCCGCTAACCCATCACGTACAGGTTTATTTGCAGTTCCATGAAGTGGTGTAAACACAACCTTTACATCGACTTCATTTGATAAAGATGGATTTACTGATATCGTTGTTAATTTTTCTATGTATACACGGTCAATAGCTTCACCAATAATTTGAATTAAGCCTTGTTCCTTTAATTCTTGCTTATCGGTAACATTAACCAGTAGTTCATTTTCAACACTATCAACATGGGAGATTACAGCATCCGCTGCTTCTGGAGGCAATTGACCTCCATCCGGTCCGTATACTTTATAACCATTATATTCTGGTGGATTGTGACTGGCAGTCACGACAATCCCAGCATAGGCGTGTAAATAACGAACAGCAAAAGAAAGCTCTGGTGTTGGACGTAATTCGTCAAACACATATGTTTGAATTCCGTGAGTCGCTAATGTTGCAGCTGCCTCCATAGCAAACTCAGGTGATTTGTGACGAGAATCGTATGCAATAACAACGCCACGCTTTTTAGCCTCTTCACCAAACGTATCAATATAACGCGCGAGTCCTTCAGACGCCTTACGTACCGTATAGACATTCATGCGATTTGTACCAGGTCCAATTTCACCACGCATACCGCCTGTACCAAATTCTAAATTTTTATAAAAACAATCCTCTAAAAGCTTACTATCATTCTTCATATCTTCAAGCTGTTGTTTCATTTCTTGATCAAGATTTTCATGCTGCATCCATCGTTTATAAGCTAATTCCCAACTCATCTTGATTTTACCTCCCAAGTAATAAATAAACTATCTCTCATATTTTTTATGAAATTAGACAATCCTGCAAGTGTTTCGACAAATTTTCTTAAAAAATTCACGAATTATTTTTTGTAATCCACTTCGTAAATGTCTTTTCGTCTATCCTTTAATTGACGAACTGTGCCGGATTGTCGTTGTCTGCGTAATATTTCTAAATCAACATCACCGATTACAACCATTTCTACGTTGTCACTACATTCACCAACAATACCATCACGTGCAAACTCAAAGTCAGAAGGCGCGAATATTGCTGATTTTGCATATTGAATATCCATGTTCTCAACTTGAGGTAAATTTCCTACTGTACCTGCAATAACAGTGTACACTTGATTCTCTACCGCACGTGCCTGCGCACAATAACGTACTCTTAAATACCCTTGACGATCCTCTGTACAAAACGGTGTGAATATTATTTTTGCTCCTTTATCAACCGCAATACGTGCTAACTCTGGGAACTCTATATCATAGCAAATTTGGATAGCTATCTTCCCACAATCTGTATCAAATACGTGTACTTTATCGCCTTTACTAATGCCCCACCATTTTCGCTCATTCGGTGTAATATGAAGCTTGTACTGCTTCTCAATCGTGCCATCTCGTCTAAATAAATACGAAATGTTGTACACTTTTCCTTCTTCCTCAACTAAATGTGAACCACCAATAATATTTACGTTATATTTAATTGCAAGATCTGTAAAGAGTGTTATGTAGTCTTCAGTATATTCTGTTACTCTTCGAACAGCCTGGCTTGGTGATTTCTCTTCAAATAGTGACATAAGCTGCGTCGTAAAAATTTCAGGAAATACGGCAAAATCACTTTTGCTATCAGCAGCAACATCCACATAATATTCCACTTGCTTAGCAAACTCTTCAAAGGTTGTAATTCGTTTCATCATATACTGAACGACACATATTCTAACAGGAAAACTCGTTTTATAATGTTGTTTTGTCTTTCCAATATAATCAACATTGTTCCACTCCATTAAAGTGGCATAGCTATGCGAACGAACATCATCAGGTAAATAATTTGGATTAATTCGCATTAGTGTGAATCCATTTAGTAATTGAAATGATAGAACAGGATCATACAGTTTATGCCGAATAACTTCTTTTACATATGAACGCGGCGATAGTTCATCTGCGTGTTTATAATAATTCGGAATACGTCCTCCAATAATTATGCTTTTTAAGTTCAAACGTCTTGTTAAATCTTTTCGTGCCTCGTAAAGACGTTGTCCAACCTTCTTTCCTCTAAATTCAGGGTGAACCATCACTTCAATTCCATATAAATTATACCCGTCGGGATTGTGATTTGTTATGTAACCTTCATCGGTTATGTCATCCCACGTATGCTTATCGTCGTATTCATCAAAGTTTACGATTAAGCTAGAGCATGATCCAATAATTTGACCATCATATTCTGCACATATCTGCCCTTCAGGAAAGTGTGACAAATGACTTTCTAAATGGTCTCGTTTCCAAGGGACCATGCCTGGAAAACAAACTTCTTGAAGCTTAATAATATCATCTATATCAGTAAATGTAATTTGCCTTACTATCATTTTTTTTTCAAATTTACTTAAATCTATCTTTGACACATGATTCTCCCCCTTTTTAAAAATAAGCTCTGTTAAACTTCGGTGTTGATTTTCGCTCCATTGCACTCGCTTTCCGCGGGCGGTTCGGGACCTTCCTCGGCACAAGCGCCTGTGGGGTCACCCGTCTACCGCTCTTCCCGCTGGAGTCTCGTGCGGTTCGCTACAATCATAAAATATTTAAAAATCAACAATTATCTTTAACAAAGTCAATAAAATAAATAGAATTTCTTTTCATTTTATGAATGTGCGTATTATAATTTAATAATGTAACTATGTTCCCTGTAATCAAGGCAAATAAACTGAATGGGTGATAGACTTGCGAAACAATATCCTATCAAAAGACAATGCATTATTTGTTTCCTGGGCTGCAAGCTTGGTAGCGACAATTGGAAGTTTATTTTTTTCTGAAGTACAAAAGTACATTCCTTGTGAACTGTGTTGGTATCAACGAATATTCATGTACCCTTTAGTTATATTACTAGGTATAGCAATCATAAAAAAAGATTATTTATTCGCACGATATAGTATAGCTATGTCTAGTATCGGAGGACTTATTTCTTTCTATCATATCTTAATTCAAAAGGTGCCTGCCTTCCAATCGGCTAGTCCTTCATGTACTATTATACCTTGTACAACCACTTATATTAATTGGTTCGGCTTTATTAGTATACCTGTATTAGCTTTTATTGCATTTACAACTATCTTTATTATGTCAATTTTCATTTTAAAAAAATAAAAATAGTGAAAGGTTTGAAGTTCAGTTATGAAAAAAATAATTATTTTTTCTGCTATTGTAGTTGGTTTATTTCTAGCTTTATTTTTATTAACCAATTACCAACAACAGCAGCAAGCACAAGGCAATCCCTTTGGTAAAGAAACTTTACATCCCGAAACATTAAAACAGCTAGATGACCCAAATTATCAAAATGTTATTTTACCTGATGAACTAGAATCAGCTTTAAATAAAAATGAAACAGTGTCTGTATATTTTTATAGCCCTACATGTCCAGCATGTGTAAAAACAGCACCGATTCTTGTACCGTTAGCAGAAGATATGGGTATTGATTTAAAAATGTTCAATGTATTAGAATTTCCCGAAGCATGGGACACATATGGTCTTGAGGGAACACCAACTCTTATCCATTTTGTTGATGGACAAGAAGCAAATCGTACAGTAGGCTATGCAGAAGAAGATGTATTTGAAGCATGGTTGAATGAGAACGTATTAGAGTAGACACATATAATAAACATAATTTTTTTGTCGTATCCTAACAAACAAACGATACAGGAATTCATACATGCGGGGGTGAAGCTTACTGCCTTCACCCTATTGTCTATTTTTAATTACATTAAAGAAGAACCGACAACTTATGTCCGGTTCTTTTAAACGTTTGTATTTGCAGGTAATACCACTGTTACAGTAGTTCCTTCTTGTTCTTTACTATTAATTACTATCTCACCTTCATAGTCTTTAATTATTGCATTACAGATTGTTAGTCCTAGTCCGGTGCCAGTTCCTTTCGTTGTAAAAAATGGGTCACTTACTTTAGTTAAAGTATCTTTAGGAATGCCTTGACCTTGGTCTGTTATATGAATATTAAGACCTTTCTCAGAGGCTTCGGTCACAATTGAAACAAGTCCCCCATGTTCCATTGCTTCAATTGCATTTTTAATAACATTAATGAAAACTTGTTTTATTTGTTGCTTATCACAGTTGAAATCAAATTGCGTCACCTTAAAATCAATACTGAACTCAACATTTTTCAATATAGCCTGTGGGTTCAGTAACGTAATAACTTCGCGGATTAATATAACAAGATTATGTTTACTATATTGATATGCCTGTGGTTTAGATAAGGATAGCATTTCTCCCGTAATTCTCTCTATTTTATCTATTTCATCCATCATGATTTGTGTGTACATCTGATTTTCTTGAGGAATCTTATTCTCCATAAATTGAAGAAACCCTTTTATAGATGTTAATGGATTTCGTATTTCATGTGCAATTCCGGCAGATAACTGTCCCGCTGTTAACAATTTTTCTGATTGGATAATATGCTTTAAGTTTTGTTTTTGTTCCGTGATATCGCGGATAATCACTTGTAATGATGGATTATTGTCAATATAAAATGGCATGACAACTGACTCCACGTGTCTCGAACTACCATCTATTCGGATCATTTCACGTTCCTTCGCCGAACCTATACACTGATTTTGGATAACATGATTCGTTCGATAAAGCATATCATCATGATACTGTTTCGGAACAAAATCGAACAACGACTTTCCGATAATTTCTTTTCGCTCTTTAGCTCCAAGTAATTTTAACCCTGACTTATTTATGTATTTAAAAATATGGTCAGCTGTAATTAATGCCACCGTATCAATAGAGTTGTCAATCAAGGTTTGATAGTGGTTTTGTTGAATTAAGTATTTTTGCTCCATTTCTTTTATTTGGCTGTGATCCTTAATAAAAACGACATCAATCTCTTCATCGAAAAGTGTAATACGAGTAACTACAGATTCTATTTCTAATATATTATGTTTAAAAGTGACAATTTTTTTCGCAGAATTATCATACTGCTTGTGTTGTTTGAGATCTTCTAAGAAATTTTTCGTCTCGAAAATCGAACTTTCGTGAGTTAGTTCAATGACATTTTTACCTATCACCTGTTCAACATTATCAGTCTCCAATAAGCTTAAAGCATGTCGGTTTGCATATAAAAAGAACCCTCCTTTTCCTATTAATACTGGAAATGGAGAAATCTCAAGCGCTTCTTTTATTGATATTTTGCTATCAAGTATACTACTATCTTTAAACATAGAAATCCTGCCTTACTTAAAAGTGTATTATATATACATTGTATCATTTATTTTCCATTACAAAATAGCCTTATTACTTTTATAAAAGAATGTGTTAAACCTTGTTGTTGATTTTCGCTACATTTCGCTACAATCAATTGACAAATCACATTACACTTTAACACAGACATCCATGCTAATGAAAAATTCGCAACATGGCGCATGAAAATATGCAATCCTGCCCATAACGATACTGGGTAGCCTTATAAAAAAGACAAACTGCATCTCCCTTTGGAATGCAGTTTAATAGTTCATGAGCTTTAATTAAACGAGATACTTGTTTTCCGGCCTCGCATATAAGCTTATTTGCTGTAATGTCAGTGGGGTAGTAAACTGTTCAAGTGTGAATGGAAATGAAAAACCGAAATCATGTAATGTATCAATATTATTTCTAAATACATCCTTGTGCGTTTCTACTATTTCCTCTGATTGAATCGTTTCTAAAACAGCAATAATTGCCTGTAGACTTGAGATTAACTGAAAAGCCTCTTTCAAAGTTCCATTGTAAGCTTCTTTGTTAACCTGTAAACGCAGAATTTCTTTTCTTTCAAAGTCTTCAATTGTATCATCCGAAAAAAACTTTGGTAAAATATCTGTGCTTATGTAATCAACTAACTCCTGAATATGAACTTCTTGTTCCGGAGTTGCAGCCTGCACAATTTTCAACAAAAACACCTTCTCTCACTCAAAAAACATATTTTGCTACACTAGTGTGATATAAAAAAATGATACCATATAATATACATTCTGTGAGAAGGTAAGTGTTACCGGTACAGTCAGGAAGTAGAAGGAGTGGCAAAGATGATAAAACAAAAACGAAATGGGGATTGCTTAGAGCTAGTTGTCCCATATCAGTGGGCCCAAAAGAGTCTTGAAGAGTTGTTAATAAATCAATGGCGAGTTCCTAGAAAAACTTTACACGAATGGCGGATGAATAAAAGTGTTCTAGTCAATGGTGAGGCTCTAAACTGGCGGCACCCACTTAAGCTAAATGATACGTTGTCCATCAAAATGTTTACGGAAGAAGACCACGACATTATAACAGAACACGATTCAATTAATATATGCTATGAAGATTTGCATGTGCTAGTCGTAAATAAGCCTGCAGGTATTGATACACATCCAAATGTACCGAAGCAAACGAACACACTTGCAAATAGAGTAGCTGGTTACTTTGATGATACAGGTATTCATTGCAGACCACATCACATACATAGACTTGATAAAGATACAAGCGGGGGGGTATTATTCGCAAAACATAAACTAGCAGGAGCCATGTTCGATGGATTATTAGCAGAGCGAAAAATTAAACGCACATACACAGCTGTAGTGGAAGGTATTGTGAAGCAGCAAACAGGGATCATTAACGCTAATATCGGAAAAGACCGTCATCACAGTACACGCCGACGAGTGTCATCAAATGGACAACATGCTGTAACACATTATCGCGTTGTAGATACGTTTCCAAAAAGTAAAATATCCGTTGTCAAATGTACACTTGAAACAGGGCGAACTCATCAAATACGGGTTCACATGTCTTCCATTGGACATCCATTAGTTGGAGATACATTGTATGGAAGTAAAAGGCAGACTTTAGAGAAGCAAGCATTACATGCTCATGCTTTATCTTTTTATCATCCATTTTTAGACAAACATATTGATGTTACCGTTCCATTAAGCAAAGACATACAGGTTTTATTAGAAAAATTGGCAGAAAAAAAATAAGTCGATTGTTATAAAAAATTTCACTAGACGAACTGCCCTTTCCCTCTTATTATTAAGCTACTGACAACTCTCACAGCTTAAGCATTGGGGGTTTTAGAATACTAAAATTCTTCTCAAAAGAACCTTATCTTTTTTAAAAAAGAAGGCACTTGCGCGGAACTATCACTTTTTTAGATAGTATTAGAATTGGAAACCATTGATAATGGTAGGGGGCACATGCATGAAACGTAAATATCTTCAATTTATTCAGGAGTCAATGACAACAGCTGGTTACACATTTTTTGAAATTGACCATGGGCTGATTTATCAAGTCGTAAAAGACAGTAAAGCCTTTATTATGTATCAAATTGATGTTGGTTTAAATAACGCTACATCATTTAGAGCATCAAGAAGTAAAGCAGGTACGTATCAAATTATGAATTTCGCACGTATATCAGCAGTTCGGCATGATTTACTCGTTAACCCTGGACACCATTCGTTATCGTTGTATAAAGAACATACTCCTAATGTCATGCAAGAAGCCCTTAATACTTTTTCATCATTTGGTGGCAAAGCTGTTATTAAACAAGATGATGGTTCAGCAGGTTCTAATGTTATCCTTGTGCAAAATGAACAGGAATTAATAGCTGGTTGTGAAGAATTGTTTGCAGCTGGTCACAACATTGCTATTAGCCCATTTTTTGATGCCCCGTTAGAATATCGCGTAGTTGTTTTGGATGGTCAAGTAAAGCTTGTGTTTGCTAAGGAGCGTGTAAGCTCGTGGCGCCACAACTTAACAGGCGGCGGCGCACAAGTGAAAGAAGACATTGATACTGAAACACTAGTTCATCTTGAGCCTTTAGCTGTTGCGGCGGCCAAACAGATTGGCTTGACATTTTGTGCCATCGATATACTTCATACTGCATCCAACGAGCTTCTTGTTCTTGAAATAAACAGTACCTTTGCTTTAGAAAAATTTATTGAACATAATGACTTACGAAAAGCAAAAGTAGCGCAGCTATACAAAGAGGCTTTTGAGTTACGTTTTAGCACAATGCCTCAAGATATTGATCCATTTGCTATGCCTTTAACAATCTAAATAAAATACGGTACAGCTCCTGTTTCTACAGGAGCTTTTTTTACATCATTTCTCTATGGCAGTAAAAAATCGCACTTACGCATTACCCTAATATACCAAACATAAGGACACTTACAGTTACAATAACAATACCTATTAACGTTTCATATGGTAGTAGTCTAAAACGTTCCTTCATATCCATATGAACTGCATTTCGTGTAATGTGAAAGTATGTTCCATGAGGCAAATGATCTAACACGACTGTACCTGCGTGTACCATCGCACCCGCTGCCAATGGGGCTATTCCTAATTTTAATATTGCTGGGGCAAAGGCGGCCCCCGCAGCAGCCGATGCTGCCGCTGTTGAAGCTGTTGCGGCTGACATTGTGATACCTGCGATAGGAGCAATGGAAAAACTAGGCAAACCGAGCGCTTCAATCCCTACAGATATTTTCTCCAATAAAGCAGAGTGCGTTATTACACCTGTGAGTGTCCCTGTTCCTATCAGTAGAATGGCAACGCCTCCCATTTTGTCTAAGCCAGCACTGACAAATGACAATAAATCTCTAGTTCTTCCCATTGCAATGGCCCCGATGACGCCACCAACAGGCAATGCGATTAAAGGGTCGATGCTTACATTAAAAATTGGCTGTAAAAGCAATAGCAAGATCGCAACCATCGGCGCTATTATGGCTAACAAAAATGTTGGGTTCTCTACAGTTGTTTTCATTTTTTCTTCTAAGTCTCGCGTCTTTATAAGCGTACCTTTACTTATACACATATTACTAAGTACATATGTAATGCCTAATCCTATAAAAGCTGGGATTACATTTGCAACCATAACTGACGTAAGTGCCAAATCAAAAGATTCACTAATGGCAATCGTATTCGGGTTTGGTGAGATAATATTTCCCGCCTTCCCACCCCCTGAGATGGCTAGCAACACGGCCAGCTTCGACATATTGGCACGCGAGGCAATGGCTAATGCAATAGGAGCTACTGTTAAGACAGCAACGGCAATGAACACTCCAACAGCTGTTAATAGCATAGTGGCAACTGCAATTGCAAGTAGTGCTTTTTTTTCACCTAACGATTGTAATATTGTCTCGGCTATTATTTTAGCTGCTCCGGACTCTATTAAGACTCCCGCTAGAACCCCTGCTGTTAATACCCTTAACACAACACCAGTCATTCCTTGGGCTCCTTCAATCATAATGGTTACAGCATGCTCAACTGATAATCCTCCTATAATAGATCCAATAAATGCACCTATCATCATAGCATAAGGTGGCGTGACACCTTTTATAATTAAAAATATGATTAAGAGCAAGGCGCATAGTGTTCCGAATATGCTTATTTCCATCTCCCCTCATCCCTCCTAAAGCCTAGACAGGCACACCAATTATTTTATAACAGATAATTTTTTATTTTCAAAAAATAAACATATTCATTTTAAAGTTTTTTACGCATTAAAGCGAAAATGTGTTAATATAGTAGAATCAAACTTTTACAGATAGAAAGGTGTTCGATGATGAAAGTAGTAAAATTTGGTGGGAGTTCTGTAGCGAGTGCTGGACAGTTTAAAAAGGTGGCATCTATTGTTACATCAGATGTAAATCGAAAATTTGTTGTTGTATCGGCACCTGGTAAGCGTTCAAAAGATGACATTAAGATGACCGATATGCTGATTGGATTAGCACAATCAATCAGTACTGGAGAAGACTATCAAACTCAGCTTACGCAAATACTGGATAGATACGAGGAGATTGCGCTAGGCCTTGAATTGCCAACTACCATAATTGCTGACATCAGGGCACAATTAGAAAAGACCATTTCAGCATATCAAAATTCGCCACGACTACTTGATAATCTAAAAGCTAGTGGAGAAGACAATAATGCGCGATTAATGGCTCATTATTTACAGCACCTTGGACACAGAGCTACATATATGAATCCTAAACATGCTGGGATTTTAGTAAGTGATGAACCTGGTAATGCACAAGTTCTTCCTGAAACGTATGATAATTTGAGTCAATTACGGAACATGGAAGGTATCATTGTAATACCTGGGTTCTTTGGCTATACAATAGGTGGCGAACTTGTCACTTTCCCTCGTGGAGGATCGGATATTACTGGTTCTATTGTTGCGGCAGGTGTTACAGCAGACTTGTATGAGAATTTCACTGATGTTGATTCTATTTATTGTGTGAACCCAAATATTGTTCAAAACCCTCAAGACATTAAAGAACTAACATATCGCGAAATGCGAGAGTTATCTTACGCTGGGTTTAGTGTATTTCATGATGAAGCTCTACAGCCAGTATATCACGCAGGCATTCCCGTTTGTGTTAAAAACACAAATAACCCAGACGCACCTGGTACACTAATCTTATCTACCCGCGAGCATAGTAAGCAGCCCGTTGTTGGGATTGCAAGCGACAAAGGATTCTGTACGGTATATGTAAGTAAATACATGATGAACCGTGAGATAGGCTTTGGGCGTAAGTTGCTTCAAATACTTGAAGACGAGTGTATTTCGTATGAGCATACGCCATCTGGTATTGATAACTTATCCATTATTTTACGTTCTAATCAACTAAATGGTGAAGTAGAGAGTCGTGTACTAGATCGCATTCGAACAGAGCTTGAAGTAGATGATATATCGATTGAGCACAACCAGGCTATTATCATGGTTGTTGGTGAAGGTATGACTAGCACAATCGGAATAGCATCAAAAGCTACCACTGCCTTCATGAAAGCAAATGTTAATATCGATATGATTAACCAGGGCTCTTCAGAAGTGAGTATGATGTTTGGTGTTAAAGAGTGCGATCTCAATAACGCTGTTCAGGCATTATATAATGTATATTTCAATTAAGTTATACTACCAACCTTAAGAAAACACGCTGCGAGTCAGCGTGTTTTTTACTCAATTACACCTGTTCCTTCCACATTCACATCTACACTCACACGAAAATCAATGTTCGGATAAATTGAAAGCCACTTTTCTATTTTCTCACTTTCCTCACCGCGATGAGTAGCTCGATAGCGAAGACCAAAACCAAAAGGATCTAGCTTTTTTCCCTGCAGTTTTTTCAGTAAACTCAACACACGTTCCTCTGCAACATTTGAAGCAATTTTATTTAATTTTTCAATTTCATCTCTAGTTAACTCTTTTGTTGCCTCTTCTACAATACCTTCAAGGCTAATTCTCATATCTATAAACGGTTGACGATCTACTGGCGTAACAATCTGATACTCTTTATTTACGTGGTCAAGGGTCAAGATAAATTTAAACCCTTCTTCCTCTTCAATATCTATATCAACCTTCGAAATATCAGACATGAGCGCATAAAGAATTCTTGTTTCGTCCTTGCTCAACACATGTTTCATAGTAAAGTCTTCAAACAACGCCATTGTATTAATATTAAACAAATCATCCTTTACGCTAACAATAGGTAAATAAGCACTTATGCCTCGTTCATATAAGGACCGACGAAAATTGAACAAATAGTTAGAAGCAACATACGGTGTTTCTGTCCCTGAATATCCAAAACCTAAAAATAACGCATTACCTGGGATATTCTCAGATTTTGGCTGAAGCTCAAGAATATCTTTTGCCGTTGGCTTACCAATCCCGATCCATGCTATTTGCTGAATATCACGGCGCCTGAGAAACCAATCTAACACATTTCGGATATCCTCTTTAACAACGTCTTCTCCATAAAGTATCATCTTTGCATGTCCAAAATCTAACTCTTTGTCGACACGAGACTTAATAATACGAACGGCTTCCGTGATAGTTTCTGCCGATTCTGACACAACGATTGAATTACTCTCTCCCATCTTTTGCTCAGTGGTAGTTATAGCAAGCTTTAAATGAATCAAGTAATTTTCTTCTTTCTCTTTATCTTTATCAATACCTACTGCTACAACAAAAAAACGCTTATCGATGTCTTTAAACCCACAGCCCGTAAACAAAAGACAGCATATAAAAACAAGAATATATTTCATATTTTTTTATGCTCCTTTCGCACGAGATATGTTAAAAGGATATTAGCTAATAAACCAAACGGAATTAATAAACTAAGCCATAATTTTGTTAAAATTAATATAGTGTTTTCGTTAAAATAGTGGATGACTAAAATGGTAATCCCGCTAAAAACTAACACAATTACATATTGTATTCTTGGCTTATTATTTTTTTTAATCTTTGGTAAGTGTGATTTAAAAAACTCAACAGCCACATGCCAATGGATAATTACACTCATTAAGGAAATGGATATATAAATCAATAAAAAGACAAATACGACGCGCTCAACAAAGCCAAATTCAAAGCGAAGTGCGTCACTCGTCGTTATCCATATGTAATTATAATCCTCCACCCCATCTACACCATGGAAGCCTATTGGCACCATTAAAGTAGTAAATAAATTTGCTATTGCAACAAGAGGCACTAAATATATAAATTTCGGCTTTAGCTCCTTGAATCCACTATTAAATATCATGATATTAATAAAACCTGAGATTGTATACGCAGCAGCTGACAAAGTATACCACGATGGAATGTCTGCATAATGTGTCAAGACTGTCCTTACTGCGTCCCACTGAAAGTAATTATTGGCATAGGCTTTAATAAACAACAGAACTAAGAAGGGAAGGTTTAATACAAGGACTACTTCAAGCATATATAATACTCTCTTTGATTCAAGTAATGCTCCTGCACAAACGAGTATTAAAAATAACGCTGCGATACCTTCTTCAGGTATCTCGGGATTAATAAATCGCTTCGTTATAGTTGAAAAAGCAACAACTGTAACAAGACCTGCTACAAGCCAGAGTAAGCCATATAAAAAACTTACCACGACTGTAACAGGCATATTTATACGGCCTTCCATAATCTCTAATATTGTTTTATTGGGGAATTTAGCTATCAGCTTTACATGCCAAAATAACAGAGAAAATCCCAACACACTTGCCACTCCAATTGCCATAACAGAGCCATCAAGTCTGTTTTCTATTAAGATTTTAGGGATATATGCAACAACATTTGATAACATATTTATTGCAACTAAATAATAAAAGTATCGATAATGAAGATTAGACATTTATAAATCACTCATTTTTAGGTATTGTCATGTTTTCACTAAAATAAATTCTAAAATAAGGTTGACCGAAGCTGCTTAAATTGACGAGGTACATGATTAACCCCAATAGACTAATAACAACACCTATTAAGCCAAACAGGGAGGCAGCAACAATAAATATATATTTCACAACTCTCATCGCAAAACTCATTTCATTGATTGGAACAACAAAATTCGAAATCGCCACCGCCGATACAATAATAATCATAATATTTGATACAAGCCCTGCTTCCGTTGCAGCCTGTCCAAGTATTAACCCACCAACTGTTGTGGCGGTAGGCCCAATTGTTTTTGGTAACCGAATACTCGCCTCAACAAGCATTTCCATCATAAAGAGCATGAACAGCACCTCTAAAAAAGATGGATACGGTACAGCGGCACGACTCCCAGCTATAGATAAGGCAAGTTGAACACGAAACACTTCTGGATTATAGCTTGTAATCCCTATATAAACGCCGGGTAAAATGAGGCTTATAATCAACCCAGTATACCTTAATATAGTAAGAAATTTAGCGACCCAATATGGTTGATATAAATCTTCCATTGAACTCATAAAATCATAAAATACTGCAGGCATAACTAGAGCAAACGATGTTCCCTCAAGTAGTAGGACTACTTTTCCTCGAGCGATATTGTAAATAATTCTATCAGGTCTTTCCGTAATCATATATATCGGAAATAGTGTTTTCTTTCCCATTGAAAATACACGTTGAAGCTGTCCAATGGATTGGATCAATGAGTTATCTAAATTAGATAATTTTTCTTTTACTTCTTTAAGAAGCTGTTCATCAACAGCCTTCGTGTCGTATAACAAAACAGACTTAAGGCGATTAGCCCCGCCAATTGGAGGTGCATTTTCTATACGAAGTGTTTGATTATGATATCTATGTCGCAATAAATTTAAATTAACAAGGATATCCTCGCTTAACGCTTTTTGTGGACCTTGTATCGTAGTTTCCACTGATGCATCTTCAGAATCGTTATACCGGAACATGCTAAGTTCGACTAAATATGCCTTGTTAAAAACAAATATAACGACAAAGCCACATAGCACATCTTCCATAACCTGTTTAGCTGACTGTATCTCTTTAAAGCCCGTATGACTTTCTATATAGCTACTAAATCGATTTATATTGTTCATTTCATAAAAAACTTTTACAAGCTGTTCATGAATTGCTTTTGCATCCGTTACCGTTTTCAAATAAGCTAATTCAATTTCACAATCTTCTAGTGTAAGCTTTTGAAACTGCATATCTGCAGATTGATCTAGCGGCTGTATGCTAGAACGAATTTCCTCTTCCGAGATAAGAGGGGGAGTATTTGGCATACATGGTAACCTCTCTTTTTTAGACATTTCCCTATTTAGTATGAGTTATCATGTGACTAAACATGCAAATTATTACCATTAAGAAGTGTACATAATTCTGTTTCAGGTTAAATGCGGTGACATCCCCAGCAAAGAGTTGAAAGGACAAAGCCACGCTAGAGGGAAAAAGTATCGTTGAATGAATCCCGCTTCCCACTATCGTCCAAACTGCTAGTAACGGAAGACTTTCTTGCTCTCTGCTGAAAAATTAATTTCCTAAGCGATAAAAAACACTACGTGTTTTAAACGTAGTGTTACCTCTTTTTATACCAATTGTTTAATCTCTTCTATTTGGTCTGTGTGACGCTCCTCATGATAACCTATAAATTCAATCATTTGTCTTAAGTTAACCGCACCGAAAGCTGGATGCTTCATAGATTTATTATCTAGAGACTGTTCATCCGCTTCATCTAAGAAAAGAAGAAGCTGTTGCCTAGACTCGTGTAGATTATTTATTAAAGTGGCTTTCTCGATATAGTCCGTAGGGGGATCATACGGTGTCTTTACTTTGTGTTTACGACTCGCTACAGCTTGAAGAGGTTTATCCTCAACCTTTTCACTTTCTTCAAGGATTGCTTTTTTTAGTTGTGTAACCACCATTGCCTCTGTGTCGATTAAATGGCGTAATACTTGAGCGATACTCCAAGAGTCTTCACTAGGCTTTTTGTTCAGAACAGTATCGTTTACACCTTCCACACTTTCTAAAAGGTTTTCACGCGCTTCCTTCAGTAAGTTTCTCGGCATGAAATCTTCTCCTCTCTTTATGTAATACATATTCATTATATATTCATAATTGAAAAATAGAAAAAATTAACACTTTAAAATTAACAAGCCTCGTTATGCTGAATTCGTATAGCTAGTCCCCTATTACTTTGCTATAATCTAACTACAAGGAGCGTGACATCATTGAAATTTTCTTCAAAAAAAGACCCTGTACTCATGATTTTAATTTACTTTTCTTTAATTATGATGCTTGTTGTTGCTGTACAAGTGTTGATGGAAGCAGCTACACCTGCTAACCTCATGATGGGGATAATATTATTAGTTTTAAATGGCGTACTATCGTGGACAATATTTACTACTTCATACATTATTCACGACAAAACATTAACGGTTAAAGCTGGACCATTACGCTGGAACATCAATATTAATGATATTCAAACCATTAAAGAAACAAATAATCCGATGGCTAGCCCTGCACTGTCGTTAGAACGATTAGCTGTCACTTACAAAAAAGGCATATATACTAAATCCATTGTTATATCTCCGAAAAATCCTGATACTTTTATAAGTGAACTTCGTAAAAAAAATAAGCGCATAAGATAATGCATGACGCCGATTCTGACATGTTCGAATCGGCTTTTTTTATACATGGTAATGTGGCACACAAAAAGCCCACATCCTCGTACTTTTTGAGAATGCAGGTTTGTATTAAATCTTTTTCTGTAAAAATTTTAAAGATAGTCTACGTATTACGCTCTACAATATTTTCAGGTACGCCAATGTGAGGTACGGTTGAATTTCTTACTATTAACTCTAGTGGGAACTCATGAACTTCTCGTGTTTTATGAACTTTAAGCTTAATTTTTTCTATTAATATATCAACAGCTAGTTCTGCAAGAAGTTTAGCTGGTTGATATACTGTTGTAATAGTAGGTTCAATAAGCTCTGCGATTTGTTGATCGTCATACCCAACTACAGCAAGGTCTTCTGGAACAGTCCAACCATAACGCTTAGCTTCTGTTATTAAGCCAGCTGCGACTTCATCACTACCTGTAAAAACAGCGGTTGGCGGGTGTGTCAAAGATGCGATTTCATGAAAAATTCTTCGTCCATCATCAATAGTAAGTGCATTGCGAAAGGCAATATCTTCATCAAACTCCACACCATTATCTTGTAAAGCTTTAGTAAAACCATGCTCTCGATATACGGCAGTGTTACTTCTATAAATACCACAACAGTAAGCTATCCTTTTATGCCCTAAATCTAGGAGATGCTTCGTTGCAATGTAAGCACCCTGTATTTGATTTAGCCTGACCATCGGCACTTGTGCATCCTCAACGAATTCATTGCAAAGAACGATTGGACCAGAGTCTAAAAATGGCTTAATAGAAGGCCAATCACTTTGAATAGATGCTAATATGACTCCGTCAACCTGCCTCGTTTTGAGGAGATTTAAATAATTTAATTCTTTTTCAGGTGAATAGCGTGTTTGACATACAATCAATTGGTAACCTTTATCTGATGCCCTCATCTCCATTGCTTCTATTAACGAGCTAAAATAAGGGTTCATAATTCTTGATACTAGTACAGCAATCATCTCAGTTTTTTGACTACGCAAACTACGAGCAGATGAGTTAGGTACATAACCTAGCTTAGCCATTGCATCCTGTACAAGTCGTTTCTTCTCTTCCGTTACATACGGATGATTGTTTATAACTCGCGATACTGTTGTACGTGATAGACCGGCTAACTTAGCTACGTCTTCTATTGTTGCCATCATCCTACCTCCTTATCTCGATGTTCCGAACCTCTCGAGATAATGTATGAAATCGTTCTCATTATATTATATAATTATTTGAAATCGTTTACAATATTATTTTATCTTCTCTATTCGACCTGACGATAATACTAGATTTGATTACTAGTATTTTTATCAAGAGAGATTCGATAACGAATGGTTGTTGTACACTCCTTATGCTTGAAGCAACATATTAATCTTGATTTAGAATTAGAAATCTGCAATTTGTTACAAATAAAAACCGTGCTTACACACGGCTACAATACAAATATCCCAAAGCACGTTATAAGACTAAGTAAAACAAGTGTTGGGACATAAACAATCAACACTGCTTTTTTCTTTGCTACAAAAAACACGTCCTCATCCGGTTGGATAGCTTTTATAAAATTATTGCTTGTCACAAGCTGCCAGCAATTGATTAGCCATATGTAAATAAAAATGGCAGCTAAAACAGCGACGATTATTTTGATAAAGATTGGCAAAGTAATGACAGCAACACTAGTTACCCCAAGGATTTGCAAATAAGACATTGAGTATCGTGAGTTTCTAACAAACACTTTTATGAACATCTCTACTAGAGCATTCGTCTCTGTTCTATCTTTAAATATTCTACGTGAATTACGCCACAGCACAGGTTTTTTCCAGGACAATAATGGCGTTGAAACACCTGCTTCTGGTGAAGCATTTAAGATAAATTTAGCAAGCTTCAGCTTCTCTTCCATTTCGATTTTTATATCATAATAATACCTATGATTAATTTTCAAATGTTTTCGCAAGTAGTTAAAAATTAAGATTATAAAAATTATCAATGCGCTATAGAAAATAACATGATAATTAAATGATATCGACATTACGATACTTATTAAAAAATAGAGTAAAATTCGTTGCCACCAGTTTTGATAAAAATGCTTTAATGTTATTACACATACATTCACAATAACAAAGCTAGTATAGATGACCACCAATGTAAACATTGAAATATTATCCACAACAAGAAAGTATGGTAAAAGCGTTATAATGACCAACCCTATTCTTACAAAGCTCCAAAAAATTGTATACGAAACTCCCCAGCCTTTTAAAGCTTTAATTAAACGAGCATCTTGAAGTAAAAACACTTGGTCTGCAGCATACAAAAATGTTCGTAATTGTCCTCTTAAAGTCATAAAAAGCAAGATCGCAAAAATAACACGATCATTTAATGCAAACATCCAAACGGGAGTAGTCACCCACCACTCATAATATACAGCAATGGCAAAACCTAACGTTGGAACACATAGATATAGGAGAATTGTCCAATCAAGTATCGTTCGTATTGCATTAAACTGATAGATAATATGTTTAATTAATCTAGTACGAAATAATTGAAAACCGTTCATCAAAAAAACTCCTCTTACCCATCTATTAGCTCAAAAAAACACTCATATAAACCAGTAACACCGATATTAGCTTGTTTTTGTATACTTGATAACGTTCCTTCAGCTATCAATTCACCACTTGATAATAGTAAAAAACGATCACAAATGCGCTCAGCCGTATCTAATGAATGTGTACAAAGTAATATCCCTGCTTGTCTATCTTTCTCTTTATATAAGTAATCAATAAAACGTTTCATAGCCTTCGCATCTAGTCCCATAAACGGTTCGTCAATAATATATAATTCAGGCTCTAATAGAAAGGCAAGAATTATCATTAACTTTTGTTTCATGCCCTTTGAAAACGTTGAGGGATAATGATGTTTTACGTCACTTAACTCAAACATATGTAATAGCTTCTCCGACCGTCTAGTTAACTCCTCACTTGGTATCGCTTTTGATACACCAACAAAATCAATATGCTCACAAACTGTTAAATCATCATAAAAAATGGGATGCTCTGGTATGTATGCATATAGATGCTTATTTAATAATTCAACTTGCCCTTCACAATAAGGTAGCACGCCTAACAAGCCTTTAATAATCGTACTTTTTCCAGCACCATTCGGTCCAAGCAAACCGACTATTTCACCCTTTTCTATAGAAAAATTAACATTATTTAAAACAGGAATATTTTCTTTATATCCAGCCCTTTTTATTTGTACATTCAACACCGCATTCATTTTATAAGCTCCATCCTTTACAGTACTTTATTATTATTTACGAATTACAGCTAACAAAAGTTACAAGAGCAATAAACAAACACATCGAAGTAAATAAATCATGAAATTGGAGTAAATCTCTGCTATGCTAAATAAAAAACAAAAGGATGAAGGTATTTTGTATAAAATATTACTTGCTTTAGATGGCTCTAAACACGGGGAAAAAGCTGCTAAAGAAGCCCTTCAGCTTGCTAAACTTATTAAAAATGTATCCATTACGGTATTATGCGTTGTTCAGCATGGCCCAACAAGAAGCGAAATGGCAGATAAACATTACAATGTAAAAGATTTACTATCTGAAAAGGTAAACAAAAAACTACTACCATCTCTAAGAATATTTAGCGTTGAAAACATCCCAATCCATTTAGAAATTGCCATAGGAAATCCTGCCGATGAGATTGTCCAATTTGCCCATACCGGACAGTACGATTCAATAATAATGGGGAGTCGTGGGTTAAATATGCTAGGTGAGGTTATGTTTGGGAGTGTGAGCCACAAGGTTTTACATGATGCCCGCTGCCCTGTCATGGTCGTCAAATAACTATATAAATTACTTTCACCCTATAGTCCGAGCGCTAGCAAGTGCAAAAAAGGCACTGCATCATATATGATACAGTGCCTCTCTTTATATAAACGGCCTAAAAGCCGGTTTTTCTGCATATACAACTTAGTGACCAGTTGGAGCAGCAAGTCCTACTTTTTCAACTAGTGTTTGACTTTCTTCATTTAAGCCTACTATTTGTATTCGCTTGTTAAGCTTTTGATACTTAAGAATTACTTTTGCAATAGCTGTCACAGCCGAGTGGTCCCAAACGTGGGAATGACTAAAGTCTATTACAACTGTATCAGGATCATTTTGATGGTCAAACATATCAACAAAGTGGGCCATCGTGCCGAAAAACATTTGTCCAGATACTTTATACACCTTTGCCTCATTTTCAATATGTGTTGTAGCATGAATGCGTGCCATTTTCCAGCCGAAAATAATCGCACTCATAATAACACCAGCCATAACGCCTTTTGCTAAATCATGAGTATACACAACAATAGCAACTGTTGTTACCATAACAACTGAATCTGAAACTGGTATTCTTTTTAAAGCTTTAACAGATTGCCAATCAAACGTACCAATAGACACCATTATCATGACACCAACTAAAGCTGCCATTGGAATTTGCTTAACAACGTCACCTAACACAAGTATTAAGAAAATCAAGAACAACCCAGCAACTAGCGCAGATAGACGGCCACGCCCACCAGATTTCACATTTATAACCGACTGTCCAATCATGGCACAGCCCGCCATACCACCGAAAAATCCAGTCACAACGTTGGCAATACCTTGCCCACGCATTTCTTTATTTTTGTCACTTTTTGTTTCCGTCATTTCATCGACAATTGTTGCTGTTAATAATGATTCAAGATGACCAACAATAGCTAGAGTCATAGCATAAGGAAAAATAATTTTTAACGTTTCAAGAGATAGCTCAACCATTGGTAAATGGAAAATCGGCAACGACCTCTGAATATCTCCCATATCCCCTACCGTTTTTAAATCAAACTTAAAAAATATCGCTAAAGC
Organism: Bacillus sp. HMF5848; assembly: GCF_003944835.1. Taxonomy (GTDB): domain Bacteria; phylum Bacillota; class Bacilli; order Bacillales; family HMF5848; genus HMF5848. The sequence goes on along the minus strand of NZ_RWIV01000001.1, from coordinate 965,948 downwards.
TGTCATAACAATTATAGCTACTAACGCTGATGGAACAGCCTTAGTAAAGCGAGGTAAAATATATATAATGGCTAAAGTCGCTGCAACCATTATAAACATGATTGAATTTGCACCTACAAAATGTGGCAGTTGTGCTAAGAAAATCAAGATAGCTAAAGCATTTACGAATCCGATAATGACCGATTGTGGTAAAAACGTTATAAATCTACCAAGTTTAAATACACCCATTAAAATTTGGATAATACCCGTTAAAATCGTTGCTGCAAATAAATACTCCAAACCGTGATCTGCCACTAACGTAATCATCAGTAACGCCATCGCACCAGTTGCGGCAGATATCATGCCCGGCCGTCCACCAACAAAAGCAATCACAATAGCTATACAGAACGACGCATATAATCCGACCATCGGATCTACCCCTGCGATAATTGAAAATGCTATCGCCTCTGGTATTAATGCAAGGGCTACCGTAATCCCTGCAAGCACATCAGCGCGCGTGTTAAAAAACCATTCTTGCTTAATTGACTGAAGCATAGTAACACCTCCAAATATATTATTTAATTGTTTTGACTTTCTACTCTCAAGAAAGTCAGACCGTTTACAACGTTTGTCATCATAACAAAATATACCTCATATGAAAAACACCATGAAAACGATGCCAATATTATATTTCATAAAATAGCACCTTAATGCTCTTGTTTTCTCATACAGTTGAAGAAGTTACTAAAAACCATTTTAAAAAATTATTCTGTCATTTCTGTTTTTTCTAAAGTTATATATATCCAAATATATATTTCAAAGTTAAAGTACGTTAACTTTATATGATATATTTCGACAAAGTGGGGGAGACAATGAAAAGAAAAGTATCAAAGCATGTTATAAAATGGACTATTAAACGAAAAATTGGTGTTGTTATTGTTGTTGCTACATTAATTAGTGTACTGGCAGGTGCTCCGATTGCCTATGTGCAAAATTTATTATTCGAATCAGGTATACTTAATATATTAGGAAATAAAATCACCTCACTCGTTCAAACATATTTTACGTTGATTGTAAATCTAGTAATCTTACTAGGTTTTGTTAACTATGCTATTAATCGCTTTGTACTTAAGCCGATACACGCTGTTGTAGAGGGAATTGACTCGATTGTTGGTGAGGAAATTGACCTTACTAAACGAATTAATTTAAAAACAAACGATGAAACAGAGCTTCTAGCTACAAAGATTAATTATTTTGTTGAGCAGACACAAAGCTTAATAACCTCTGTTAAACAATCAGCGACCGACATGCATGAAGCGTCAGATTCTCTGAACACTTATGCTAATGAAACTGGGGAAAGTGCCAATCAAGTAGCCATTACGATAGCACAATTATCTGAAGGCGCTGCTTCACAGGAAGAACAATTTAGTCAGATTTATAGCATGATGACTTCGACAAAGCAGCAAATCGACACAGGAATGAGTAAAATTCATGAAAGTGTACAATATGCAAGTGATTCTACAAGTTCTTCTTTACGAACTTCTAGTGCTATCGGTGAAGCAATCGACCAATTGACGAGCTTTACCGAAACAGTAACCTTCGCAACTGAGGCTATTCAAAAGCTGGGCATGCGCTCAGAAGAAATTGAAAAGATAGTTGATGTTATAACAGAAATTGCTGGTCAAACTAATTTGCTTGCACTGAATGCTAGTATCGAAGCTGCTAGAGCAGGTGAAATGGGGAAAGGATTTTCTGTAGTCGCAAGCGAGGTTCGCAAGTTAGCTGAACAATCAAGTCAAGCTGCTAGTGAAATTGCACGCTTAATTCATGATATCCAAGCTGAAACGCGTGTGTCTGTTCGCTCAATGGAAACGAATATTGATGTTGTTAAACGACAAGCATCCATTGTCCGCAAAGGTGGGGAATCTGTTAATGAAATTGTTGAAGTTGTTAAAAAGAATGAAGCTTCAATCCTTGATGTAAAAGATATCTTACAAAAGGTAGACGACAATGCAAATGGTGTTATGAGAGCCATTCAAGACATCGGCCAAACAATTGAAGAAGCCGCTGCGGCTGCTGAAGAAGTTTCAGCATCTGCAGAAGAGCAAGCTGCATCGTCATCTGAAATGCTTAAGCATAGTAGCGACGTGAATAACTTAGCCTCTACACTCTCTAAAAAGATCAGTCAATTTAATAGTTAATATAAAAAGGAGGATGTCCCAAAACTTACGTTTTTGGGGCATTTTTTATTTTAAAAAAACAGTGGCGTTGATTTTCGCTCCATTGCGCTCGCTTTCCGCGGGGTGGCCGTGAGCCGCTCCATTGCGCTCGCTTTCCGCGGGGTGGCCGTGAGCCTCCTCGCTTTCGCCTGCGGGGTCTCACGCCTGCCACTACTTCCCGCAGGACGTTGATTAGGCTTCTTCGGGCTAACATCGCACGAAGAAAATGCAAAAGCATTTTTGAGGAGTCGAGCGCATTCCGCTACAATCAACTCGGCACATGAAACATGGTTTTAAAAATGAAAAAACACCTCATTCTTTGGTATAGTGAGATTGTCGAGAAATCACTACCACATAGAAGAGGTGCTCCCCATATGATAGACCAAAACAACCATAGTAATCAACTACCAAATGAACTAGGCGGTCTATTCTACGAATTGTGCGACGAAGTAAACGACTTTGATTGGGCTGTCGCACTACAGCAATTAATTGAGCTTATTCAAGAGGAGTTGAAACAAACAAGCAAAGCAGTTGCAAAACTAATAAAAAGTCAACTACAGCAGTGGATATCTGGCCTTCCTAGTTATATCAAGGCTTGTTTGCCGATTTCACTCTGCGAAAGTTGAGTTAATATTATAAAAAGAGGCAGTTCACTGAACTGCCTCTTTCCATTATATTCATTTACGTCCCAGAGAGGATTCGAACCTCCGACCTGCAGTTTAGGAAACTGTTGCTCTATCCTACTGAGCTACTGGGACATTACACAATAAGATTAATATTGATCAATTGGTAATAGTGAATTGTCCTCTGAGCTTTGCAATAATACTAAAGCCTGCTCCACTGTATCAGCTAGAAAAAACACTAAGTGAAGTTTCGTAATTTGTATCATTCTCTTTACTAACTCATCAGAAACTACTAAACATATTTTCTTTCCCTTTAGCTTTGAAGCAAGTGATACAATAGCTCCGAAGCCTGTACTATCAATACGTTTAACATGTGTTAAGTTGAAAATATAACCTGTAATGTCATCGTTAATGATCAAATTATACTCTTGTAAAAATCCTGTTTGTCCGTAAACCATATCTCCGGTAAATGTTATTTTCACGATGTCACTTGTTACATGTATGCAATCAGTTTTAGTCACTTTATTCACCCTTAAATGTACTTTTTTAATTGTAAAACAAGTCTTCCCGTTTCATCACGAGACTCAGACATTTCATCCATAAATGCATCCATTAATATGAGACCACGCCCACGTGGTCTTGTGAGGTCTTGTGAATTTTTCTTTTCATCAAGGATTTGTAATAAGCTAATATGAGATTCACAATAATTCCTTGTTGTTAACAAAATATAATCATCATGTCTATATTCAAATTCAATCGAAATCTGCTGCTGTTCTCCTGTTTGTCGTTGTCCAGCTTCGAACACATTTACCATCGCTTCATGACAAGCCAACATTACTAATTGTTTTATTTCTTGTAGTTGATTTTTGTTTAGCAATGCATCAATTATTGTCTCATAATAACCATAATCGAGTTCCTGAACAAACCCGGTAAATTTTAAAAGTATCATATACTAGCATCCTCATTTTTGTGCCATATGAAAATATTTCGAAATCAAAAATATGTACTTATATTAAATTATATATAAGTATACTGAAAAAAAAAATAGAAAAAGTCGAATTTTTGAAGATTCAGCTCAACTGTTGTCTATTTTTGTAAAAAGAAATATAATATTGATAGTTAAACTTTTCTATGAAGACCTGTTGAGGTGAGGCTATGTTAGAAGACTTATTTATGAATATTACAATCATAGTCTCCTATTTATTTGTGATGGGGTTTTTACATAATTATTTTATGCAAAAATATAAACAAAAAATTTCTAGGATGCAAAAGAGAAATAATTCCATTTTCGCTGGTGTTTTATACGGTATATTAGGGATATTGTTAATGTTTTTTGGCATAGATTTCGGCTTAGGGGTCTTAATCGATTTACGCCTCATTGCTGTCGTATTGGCCGCCACCTTTTTCAGTTGGGAAGCACCGCTAATAGCAGGAGCTATTATTGCTACTATACGTTTAGTTGCCTTTCAGCATACTGAAGCAGCTATTATAGGTGCTATTCTAACATTAACAGTAGCAGTTGTTTGTATTTTGATGAAAAAATATTATAAGGGACAGCTCGTTATTTTAAATACGTACATGAATATATTTGCAGGTGCTTCTATGTATGGGGCTCTGTATATTTTTTTCCATGAACAAATTGACAACGTATTTTTAACATTTTATTCTCAAGTGCTCCTTGCATTCTTGGGTGGGTTGTTTAGCTACCAAGTAGCGAGCTACATCATACGGTCCAATCGCTTATTTTTAGAATCTCTTGATTCAAACTCACGGTTACAGTCTCTAATTCAAAACATGCAGTCAGCTATTATAGTAGAATCTGCTTCTCGTAAAGTCTCTTTTGCCAATCAAAAGTTTTATGACATGTTGCAAATTCTTACTGACAATAGCTTAGAGCAAGAAGACTCTCAATATATAATGAAACTATTCGAACGACTTGTGAAAGGTGAGCAGAACTTTACCAATCGCATTGAGGACATTGTGAAAGAACAACAAATTGTTAAAAATGAAATGATATTTATGAAGGACGGTCGAGCCTTTGAGCGTGATTATATCCCAATTCACTCAAAAACTGGCATTTTAATTGAGCAGATATGGAACTATAGAGATGTCACATACAGATATGTTAACGAATTAAAGGATCAACAAGAGCTGCAGCTTGCTAAAGTAGTACAACAAAGTGTTTTAAGTGATTCATTCAATCATAAAGAAATTAATATCCAAGCAATATATGAACCAAGTAAAATGCTGTCTGGTGATATGTATGCTTGGTATAAAACAGGTGAACACCAATATGGTATCATTATTTTAGACGTGATGGGACACGGTGTTGCTTCAAGCTTAGTTAGTGTGTCCATCCGTGCACTGTTGCAGGGAATAATTACAAAAGCCAACCATCCTAGAGACGTTATTATAGAGTTAAATAAACACATGTTAACTAACTTTAGACAAGATGATTTCTCGACATACTGTACAGCTTTATATGCTACGATTGACACAAAAACCCGAACACTTACATATATCAATGCAGGTCATCCGCCTGGCTTATTATTGTCAGAGGATAAAATTGAACATTTAGATAAAGGAACGATTCCATTAGGGTTGATGGAGCTAGCGGAAAACATTGAAGTTGGTACTATAACATGGAACAAAGATGAATATAAAAATCTTATTCTCGTAACGGATGGATTTACGGAGTTGTTTGATAGGGACAACCAAACTCATGAATCGTGGCTTCATGAAGTTGCCTGCACAACTAAAGAAAACTCTAGTTTCCTTCAGACAGTTAGACAGCGGATTCCTGATTCAGACGAAGAGCTTGATGATATTTGTGTTATCTCTATTCAATTACCTCCTAACACCTTTCTAATGAGGGAAAGACCGGCATCTATTACAACCCAACACTCTTCATTAGTTTTCTCGGCGTCCCCATTAAAAGAAAAAAGCATGCAAAATTAATACAGCTGTCCGGCTGCACACGTCAAAATACGTGTACGCTCCGGACAGCTGTTTCGTTTTTGGTTGTTATACGAATAAGTTAAGATTAGCTTCTTCTGCGTCGCCTAAGTACGCAGCCACTCCCCCTAGTTCAACACCGTCAATTAATTCACTTTCTTTAATACCCATAATATCCATAGACATAGAGCAAGCCACAAGCTTTACACCTGCTTTTTGTGCATTTGTCATTAGGGTATTTAAATCATCTACATTTTTCTTATTCATCACATGTTGTATCATTTTTGAACCTAATCCCCCCATATTCATCTTAGATAATGGGAGCTTTTTCACACCTTTCGGCATCATCATACCAAACATTTTTTCCATCATGTCTTTGTTTACTTCTGGTGCATCATGCTTACGTAAAACATTCAAGCCCCAGAATGTAAAGAACATTGTTACCTTTTTCCCCATCGCAGCAGCACCTGATGCGATAATAAACGATGCCATAGCTTTATCAAAGTCACCACTGAACACAACAAGTGTCGTACCGTCTTTCTCTTGGATTGTTTGAGTTGGCTGTGTCAGCGGACAACCTGTTTGACCTTTTTGAATCCATGCTTTGAATACTTTATTTTCAAACGTTGTGTTAACTAACGTATTAGACGTTTTTTTACACCAAGCAGCAATGTCCTTTGCAAACCCTGGATCTGTCGCTTGCACTTCTAATACTTCTCCGTTGTCCATTCCGCTCATTGCTTCGTTAACACGCATAATAGGACCTGGACACTGTAATCCACAAGCATTCAACGTTACTTTTGCCTCAAGCTTTGTTGGTATTTGTTGTTCGACTAGTACATTAGCAGGCACTACATTCTCCACAGCTTCATCATCCTTTTCCTGTTTAGCTACTTTATATGTTCTATATCCTCCATCAAGATTTCGGACTTCATAGCCATGCTGTTGCAAAATACGTGTCGCTAAGTAGCCACGCAAGCCTACTTGACAATACACATATATCGTTTTATTTTTTGGAATATCATCGAGACGGTCACGAAGTGTATCTAATGGGATATTAATAGAATTTGTAATGTAACCCATATCTATTTCAATTGGATCACGAACATCAATAAGCAAATTACCTTCATTTACGATAGAGTCAATTTCATGCCACTGTACTTGTTTTAGCACGTTGTCACAAACATTTGACGCTACGTAGCCTGCCATATTAACTGGATCCTTCGCTGAAGAATATGGAGGTGCATAAGCAAGCTCTAAATCTGGTAAATCATAAACAGATAAATTCCCCTTAATAGCAGTCGCAATAACATCAATACGCTTATCAACACCATCTAATCCAACACCTTGTGCTCCGTAAATTTCTCCTGTTTGTGGATTAAATAAAAGCTTAAGAGAAACAGGGAAGGCACCTGGATAATATCCTGCATGAGAATTAGGATGAATGTGTATCACTTCATACGACATATTAAGCCTTTGTAATGTTTTTTCGTTGTTTCCTGTAGCTGCCACCGTTAAATCAAACACTTTTGCAATAGATGTTCCAAGTGTGCCTTTGTAAGAAACATTGTGCCCGTAAATGTGATCTGCTGCAATACGTCCTTGACGATTGGCTGGCCATGCTAGTGGAATCATAGTCGCTGAGCCATTCACATAATCTTTTACCTCAATGGCATCACCGATTGCATAAATGCCCGAATCAGATGTTTGTAAACTATCATTAACTTTAATGGTGTTTCTAACACCTAATTCAAGACCTGCTTCTTTCGCAAGCTTATTTTCTGGCTCTACACCGATAGCCATAATAATCATATCAGTAGATACTGTTTTTCCACTATTCAATATAACGGATGAACCATTATTAGCAAAAGCCTTAACTCCATCTTCAAGAAGAAGCTCAACGCCTTTATCAACTAAGTGGTCGTGTACAATGGCTGCCATTTCATAGTCGATGGGTGCCATAACTTGGTTAGCCATTTCAACAAGTGTGACTTGGACACCTCGTTCACATAAGTTTTCAACCATTTCTAAACCAATAAAGCCACCACCGATAACAACCGCACGTTTCGGCTCATTTTGATCTACATGCGCTTTAATTTTATCTGTATCGGGAATGTTACGAAGCGTATACAAGTTCTTCGCCTCATCTATACCTTCAATGTTAGGTCTGATAGGTTTTGCACCAGGTGATAAAATTAAATAATCGTAGCTTTCCTCATATGACTCTTGAGTTCGTAAATTTTTCACCGTTACTGTTTTGTTTTCTCTATTTATACTAACAACCTCTGTAAGATTTCGGATATCTAAGTTAAACTTTTGACTCATTCCTTCAACCGTTTGCACTAATAGAGCATCTCTCTCCTGAATAGCTCCACCGATATAATACGGTAATCCACAGTTTGCAAAAGAAATATATTCACCGCGCTCGAACATAACAATTTGTGCTGATTCATCTAATCTTCTTAAACGTGCTGCAGCCGTAGCTCCTCCAGCAACTCCACCAACGATAACTATTTTTTTAGACATAACGTTTACCCCCAAATATTTTTATTTAAAATACATTACCATGTATAGTATTTAGTTTGATATTGTGAATGTTATCACAAATAGTGTTATTTGAAAAGACAATTAAAGCTATGTCATAAAAAGTTCAAATAATAGGAAGAACATGGAGAAAACAACATTAAAACACTTGTAATATTAAAAACTTCATATTTAGGGCTAAATATAACAAAAAAGCTCCACCTATAAAGGTAGAGCCTTGCATCTAAGCGTTTTTAATCATTTATCCAGCTTAGGCCAATTGTTCCTTGTCCTGTGTGTGTCCCAGGAACTGGACTAAAAATCGTTGTTGTAAAACGAATTGATGGATAAATTCCTTGTAGTTCTTTCATCCAAGATTCTGCAAGTTCTAGGTCATTGCCATGAATGACTGATGCTTCTTTAATTTTGTGAGATACTTCGTCAAATATCTCAAACAAACGCTGTTTTACTTTTCCATAAGTACGAACTTTGTCTGCCAAAACAACTTTACCATCTTCAAATTTTATAATTAACTTTAGTCTAATTAAGTTACCAATTAACACCTGAGCTGAAGACATACGTCCACCTTTACGAAGCTGTTCTAAGCTCCCAGGTACCATATATAACTGAGCTCTATCTGGAAGTGCACGAAGATATGAAACAATCTCTTCATAGCTCTCTCCTGCTTTTTCTTTTTGCACGCCACGTTCGATTATTTTACCTAGTGCATAAGAGCCAATTTTCGAGTCAATTACATCCACATGAACGCCTACCATCTCTGAAGCGGCACATGAGCTTTGATAAGTACCTGTTAAAGCACTCGATGCATGTATTGCAATAATTTTTTCATATTCATCTCTTAATTTTTCATATAGCTCTACAAACTCCCCAATAGAGGGTTGAGATGTCTTTGGTAGCTCGTCCGCTTTTGAAAGCATATCGTAAAAATCTTCAGCTGTAATCTCTGTATTTTCTTTGTATGATTTTTCTCCAAAATTTATATATAAAGGAATAATATAAATATCATGGTCACGAATAAACTCATCCGATAAAGTAGCTGTACTATCCGTTACCCATGCAATTTTATTTTTCTTCATAGGGACTCTCCTCTGCTCGGTTCTTACAACCATTGTTTCATATTTGCAAACATTTCTCAATAATAATATATAATGGAGTAGCATATTTGCAAATATTTCTCAATAACAATATATAACCGAGTAGAAGGATTATTAAACAGGATTTTTGTAAAAAAAGAAATTTAAAAGATGAGTGACTTATTTCCACTCATCTTTTAAATTTAAAACTTAGTTAATTAAACGAATAGCTGCCGTCTGCCCCAATCGTTATAGCATTATTTAAGTAAAATGTATTTTGGTATCCAAGGTCGGCTACTTTGTTTGCGACACCAGCCGCACGCGCCCCTGTTGCACAATGGATCAGTATAACCGCGTTTTTATCACTAGGTAGTTTGCTTACGATTGCAGCAGGGTCTGCATGAATGACACTATCTGGAATGTTTACCGAACCTTTAATGGCACCATTTCTCACTTCATTTTCTGTTCGTACATCAAGTACAAACACGTTCCCAGTTGCAAGCTTTCCAACAAATTGTTCAGGCGTTAACGCTCTATCCACTTGACCTTCACTTACATTGAAGCTTCCTTCACTCGCACTTATTCCGAAGGTTGGAAGACCTTGTGATTTCCAGTCAGGTAGACCACCTGAATATACTTTTACGTTTGAGTACCCTTCAATTCCGAGCTCTTCTGCTACAACATGGCTTTTATGACAGGAAAATCCTCCACAGTACACAATGATCTCTATACTTTTATCTGATGGAGCTGTTCCGAGAAACTTTTGAAGAAATAATGTGTCATCTGCAAAAACTGAATTCGGTATATGTGCTTCAAAATATTTTTTATATGGTCTTGCATCCAAAATCACAAACGGTGCTTTGTCTTCTCTCGTGACATTAGCTTCAAGAATTAAATTTTTTACATATGGTGCTGTTACAGTTAAATAATGTCCTGCTTTTGTCCAAGCTGGTATGCCTTCCTGATATACTTTTACATTTGAATATCCGAGTTTCTGAGCCTTCTCAGCAGAATTCCCACTCAAATGACACGCTAAACCACCACAGTAAAAAATAAGCTCCGTTTCTTTATTTTCTGGTAGCATGTGTGTCATGGTATCAAATTGTGAATCTGGTATGTTAATAGCGCCGTTAATATGCCCCGCGTCAAAAACGGGAGCAGGTCTAGAGTCAATTAATACAAAATTCCATTCAAGCGGATATTGTTCATATTTCTTTCGTTTAGCGCTAACTTCACCTGCCATTTCTTTTAATTTTGTCATATAATACGTATCCACATATGTTAGATTATCTTTCAATGGTACTGGTTCTTTCACAGGTGCTGGTTCTTTTGGTACGATATATTTACTTAAATCGGGCTGTTTATCAAAATCAACAGTAGCAGCGTTACTACTATCCGAAGTCACTGCTGATTGTGATGTTGCGCAGCTAGTTACTATCAACGCAATGAAAAGCCCTATAAAAATAATCAATATTCGTTTCACTTGAATGTCACTCCCTTCCCTCTACTTCATTCTCAAGTAGTGTTAATACATCTATCAAAATATTAATAATACATACGTAAAAATGACTATCCTTAATTGCCGCCAATTGCGTTCTCAACGCAGGTAACCAATCTAAATGCTCATGTATAAAATTTTTCAGTGCACTGTACTGGTCTAATTCTATTAAATAAGCTGCAAATTCTAGTAATAATGTTAAATGATCAGGTATGCGTGAATAGAAGGCAGGAATCTCTAGTCCATTCACTTCATATAAATGCTCCATGTGTAATGCTGAGTCTCCATATAAATAGCCTGCTTCACTTGCAAAGGATACTTGAGCTGTTGAATCTGTTGTCCAGCGTTTATACAATGATTCGACTGGTGGCGATGTCAAGTGGTCGGGACCAACAAAACAGCGCATATACATGTATTGTAAATCTTCATAACTACTAGGTTTAGGCCAGGTAACTTGTTCATCATATCCAATGCTTTTAAGCAAACGTTCGATGCCTTCGTAATCTAGCTCCTTATAAAACTTATAAATCGGAGGTTTGAAAAACTCTGCTATTACATACAAAAGTTCTTCATAGGCAAGTAGCGTTTCAGCTTTTTGAGCAATCATCCTCTCACACCTTTACTAGAACTATTGGTAACAGGCGTAGTTCTAACAAGAGCTTTTTCAAACATATCACGAAGGGTAAACAGCGCCACAAATAGACCGACTCCGCCTAATACAAGAGCCCATTCTGCCCATGTTGTTGTAAATGTATTGAATGCGAGCTCTGTATGGGTAGCATGAACAACATCAATTTGCACAATTTGACCTGCAAACACCATGTCATATCTCATGAAAAATAAACTGATTAAAGAAATAACACTAATGGTAGCGATGTGCCATAACTGCGTACGCTTAACGACTAGCAGCACTACTAGCGGTAAAACAATAGCTCCTACAATTTCAAACGTCCAAAAATTAATGCGTAATGGACCTGAAAGTAAGGACATGACTGCTTCATATTTTCCAGGCGCCTCACCATATAAGCCTACTAAAATTTTGCCTATATATATAACTGCTACAAAACCAACTGTCGATATATATAGTTTTTTGAAAATTGATAAGAAGTTTTCGGAAAGCTTCATGTCTTTATTGAGAATAACAGCTACCAAGCCTGTTAATGCCACACCTGAATAAAACGCCGTAATTACAAAATATAATGGTGATATTGGTCCGTTCCAGTATGGTCTTGCTACAACAAATCCGAATAGAAACCCGATACAAATTAATGCAACTAGTGCTGAAATGGCTGTTAATGTTGTAATGGTGCGCACTTGTTTGCCTTTATTTTTAACCATAAACACAAATAATGTGGCGAGTAACACGAAATATAGTCCATACAACGGTGCCATCCACCAGATTGGCGATGAAAAATTCGGAGAAAGAATATAATAGAAAAAGTGTAATGGATTCCCTAATTCAACAAGCAACAGCATAAACCCACTTATGAGCGTTAAAATTGCGAGTGTAACAAGTGATTTATGCAACTTAATAATATCTTTTTTCTGAAATAACACGCCGATAGCCCCAACTAGTAGTAATCCCGTACTTAAGCCAACAAAATATTCATATCCTGCTATCAAAGTCCCCCAGGGTACAGAATTCGACGTTCCCATTGCTTCTTCACCATGTAGAAAGATGGTGATAGCACCGGTTATTCCAAATGCTACTAACAACAGAGATAGAATAATAACAATTCTCTTCATCATAGTACTCACCTCCACTTTAGCCTTTTACGTAATAAATACTCGGTCGTGTTCCTTTAGCCTCTAAAAGCTGATACGTTTCCTCTTTCGCTAATCTCTTGCTGATTTCACTATTTGGATCGTCTAAATCGCCAAATAAACGAACTTCATTCATACATGTTGCTGAGCATGCTGGTTGTTCTCCTTTTTCAAGCATTTCAGGACACCAGCGGCATTTTTCAGGTACACGATGCTCATTAAGCTGGCGGGCATTATATGGACACGCCGTCATGCAATACTTACACCCAATACATTTGTCATGGTCAATAGCCACAATGCCATCGTCACGTTTATACGAAGCCTGGGTCGGACACACTGTGACACAAGGAGCGTTGTCACAATGTTGACATTGAAACGGCAAGATTTGCATACTTGCATTCGGATACGTCCCAGATTCCCTAAACTCAAGGCGGTTATAATACATATGTCCTGTTAATTGATTATGTGATGCACAAGCTACGGTACAAGCACTGCAGCCTGTGCAACGTTCGGGATAGATTAATAGGCCAAACCTAGTCATCTTAGATACCCTCCTTTCTCACTGACACAACAACCTCTTGCACCATCGTTGTTCCTGACAACTCCTCGACCATAACAGGTGCAAAATCATTAAAGTTAATACCTACGTTATAAGCCGTTTTATTTTTAGGTGAAAACCCACCATACGTGGAAGGAAGCCATACCGCATCCGGATGAAGCAACTCAGTTACTTTCACTTTTACTTTTTTCTCTGCTTGCTTATTTTTCACTACTACTGTATCTCCTGTGCGAATGCCAAGTTTTGCAGCACGATTAGCATTCATCCACATAAAAGTCCCATCATAACGTTCTGTAATTTGCATAAGCTGGTCAATGTTTGTTGTCATCGCATGTGAATGCCATGGCTGCTTACCATGAATAAGTCTAAATTCATCATCTTTAGAAGGATTCGGCGATACGAGAGGCTCCACCCATCTTGGTATACCTTGCTTCCCATCAACGCGGAATAAGTCAGCTGAAAATTGAATTTTTCCTGTCTTAGTAGGCAATGCTGGTTTTCCTTTTTTCATAGGAAACCCTGGTTTTACTGTTGGTGGAAATTCAAGTGTTCCTGCCTCTTTTAATTGATCAAATGTGATGCCTAACGGTTCAATAGCCGCCTTTACATCGTCCTCGACTGTAAATGGATATAAATCTGGATACCCCATAGCTGATGCGATACCTTTTAATATAGAAAGTGTATCTTTTGTATCATGTAGTGGTTTGACAACAGGCTGACGTAACGAAATTTGTGGACTGGCATGTGATATATGACCAGATACTGTATAAGGATGCTCTAATCTTTCGAGATAGTAATGCTCTGGTAATATATAATCAGCTGCATAATAGCTAGTTTCATTCCAATCTATATTAATTGATACAACAAGCTCTGCCTCTTTTATCTGCTTTTGTTCTTCAGGATTAGGCGCGGTTCGTAATGGATTGTAATTACATACAAATAAAGCCTTCGCTAGTCCGTCTTTTACAAGCTTCGGCGTAATATGAGCAATACCACGCGCTGGTTCTACTGTGCGATATTTACCTGACACACCCGCTCCGTCAATGCGTTCACCTTTTTCTGGAAGGTTTTCTAATGCAGGTAATTGAAGATGTCCTAACGTAATGGATGCGCTCGGCATTAAGCCACCTTTTTGATAAAAATTCCCGACAAGTGCATTTAAAATAATACCCATTTGCGCTGTTTCTGTACTATTTTTATAATGTGCATGTAAGCCATGCCATCCCGGTTCGATAAATGCTTGCGGAGCATACTTCGCAAAGTTTCTAGCAATCTCACGAATTTTACGAGCCGGAATATCCGTAATAGCCTCAGCCCACTCTGGAGTGTATTGTTTATTTTCTAGCTTAAATTGATCAAACCCATCTACATATTTACGAACAAAAGCCTTATTATAAAGGTTTTCAGAAATAAGTACGTTTGCTAATGCCAACCGGAATGCTAAATCCGTGCCAGGGCGAATAGGTATCCAATCATCAGCAAGCTTAGCAATCTCTGAATATCGTGGATCAATAACAATTATCTTTGCCCCATTTTCCTTCGCCTTTGTAATATGATTCATACCATTTGGGATAATACCTCCCGCAAAGTTACGGCCTTCAAAAATCATATATTTACTATTAAGATGGTCCCCATTTAATGAAGTACCCGTCATTTGCTTCCACGCGTTTGTTTTTGCATTAAAACACGTTGAATATTGTGTTGTGAAGTTCGGGGAGCCAATCACATCAAGTAGGCGTTGGACATAGGCTTGTCGATGTGTGCCATGCTCTAGCCACACCACTGAATTCCCACTATATTTATTCACAATTTTGTTTAGCTTCTCAGCAATTTCAGTAAATGCCTGATCCCAGCTTATCGGCTGAAATTCACCTTCACCGACACGTTTCATAGGTCCCGTAATGCGGTCTTTTGAATACAGATACGCCGCCATACCATGTCCTCTTGCACACATTTTGCCGCGTGATTTCAAATGTATAGGGTGGCCTTCTACCTTCCAGACTCGATCATTTTTCACACTTGCAATAATCCCACAGTAGCTCGTGCAGCCATGACAAAATGTTGGGATTTTCTTAACAGGCGATTCGCTCGCAGCCTTTTTATAATCATCTAAACTTACGTATAATGGTACTGAGCTTACAACTGCTGCTGCAGCTGTTGCTTTTAAAAAGGTACGTCTACCAAACTTTTTCATAATTGTCACTCCTTCCACTCTTTATCCACAGCTTGCCTCGCCAGGCTCTGCATCAAGATAGGCATTTATCGTTTTAGTAGGATAGTTATAGATTTTATCCATAGATATCGGGGCAATGCCATTAATGTCAGCATTTGACGTCCATACTCTCATGCCATCCTTTAAGGCATAAGCATCATAGCCAAGCATATTCAGTATGCGAACAGCTTCACTTGCTAAGTGACCATTGTAATCTACAAGCACAATCTTTTTATCCAATGCAATCTTTGTTAGTTGTTCTCCTAAGCTATTAAACGGAATGGATATTGCACCCTGTATGTGACCTTTTTTATAGTCACTACTTTGACGAATATCAATAATTTGCATGGAAGTATCCTGAGATGACATGACTTCATTAAGTGCTTTTGCACTTACTACTGGTGGTTTTCCGGCTTGTAAATATTGATTAGAGCGCTCAATTACTAATTCGTTTAAGTTAGTCGCTGTTGTAGTGTCTATTTGCGGTAACGTGTATTCTTTTGTTGTTACCTCCGTGGTTTCTGTTGCAAAATCGAAAGCTGCTGCTGGAATTGGAACTCCAAGCTCTTTGTCTGATGTCCAACCACCCATTCCATTTATCATTGGCACTGCATCATATCCTAATAAACTCCAAAAAGCTGCCGTTTGACTTGCGGTATGACCTGAAAAACATACAACAATAATTGTTTTATCTGTTGGAAGATTTTTTATTTGATTTTGGTCTGCTGTTTGTCCATACGGAATATTAATAGAACCTTCAATGTTCCCTTTTGCAAACGTAGCATTATCTCTTACATCTACTACTACATAGTTAGGGTTGTGATTTAAGATAACCTTTTCGAACACTTCCTTAGCTGTCATAGACTTCATAGGATTGTTCTTGAAAAATTCGACTGCCGTTTGCTGTAATTCATTAAATGGATCTTCTATTGGCGCAGCTACTTGTACTACATTAGATGCTTGTTCACTTGTTTGTGTTGTCTCTTCAGCAGACTGTGTAGTAGTATCATCTTGTTTACAAGCAACTAGAAAAATTATCATGATACACATTAAAACAAACCACGTTTTACGCATAAATTGCATGTTCGTACACCTTCTCCCTTAAAAAATTTAGAACTCCAGTCCTTCAAACAAATCTACGCTGCTCTTCTGTCGTGATACACGGCAAATATGACAAAGTGATTGTTTTTCATCATTAGTCTGAAAGCTGTCATGACAATGTTTGCACTTCTTTTTTTCTAAATCTACTAACGTTTTGTCTCCCCCCATTACGTATGCACGTGGACTCATTAGCGTTAACTCAATCACCTCCTCAGGACAAGCTACACACTTATTGCAGCCGACACAATCTTTATTCTGAAAATGAAGTGAACTGACATCATCTTTATCCAACCAATGTAAAGCATCCGTTGGACAAAGTTTTGTGCACAAAGAACAACCTGTACATGAGCCTGTAAGAGTAATTGAAAAATAGTATGGAGACTGTAGTGGAGATGAACTGAGTGTGTTGTTATGTTTCATTAGGGCTTTATTAATAAGATTTTTTTTGAACAGCATTCTTTTTTTAACTGGCAAATCATTTGATTCAGTAGGTGAAGATTCATTAGTATTTCTAAAATTCATTATCGACTTAAAGAAATCACGCCTACTTATCCCTTTTTCATCACTGTACACTGAAACAACAGGCGGCGTTTGTGAGGTTTTGATAGTTACGTGCACTCCCATTTCATCAAGTTGAGACTGAAGATCAGCGAAATGATTAATGATAGCGCTCCCATTGATCTTCAACTGTTTTAAACAACTTTTACAATCATCTATATGAAATGTAATATCCTTCTGGTATTGACTAATTGTCAGTAGCAATGGTGTATCTAGCATGAAGTAACACGGGATCTTAATACCTTTTGAGAATTTGCTATATGATTCACAAGTTATCGGCTGCTGGTGATTGCTGTTAATTTTATTCATTACACTTATATAATCTGTTATCTTATGGTCAATTGCTAAAGTAGGACAAGCACTTACACATGCACCACAATCTATACATTTGCTGTTATTGATTACTGGTGTTCCTAATTGAAAGGAAATGGACTCAGTTGGGCAGGTAGTTGTGCAAGCATGACAGTTGACCTCCTTATTTCCGTGGTTCATACAGCTCTTTTCGTAGATGTCGTATTTTGATGTCAAAAATCTTGATATATCAATTGCCATTGCATCACCTCCATACCAATTAAATTTTAATTAGATGTATCGTTATAACTTCGAGATTTCGACATCTTTTACATATACGCGTATAGGTGTTATTACTATTAGTTATACCACTAGGAGTACTTCATAGTGAATGAACACCGGTCAACAGTTTTGTGACCTTTTTTTGTCACAAACTTCATTTATCAAAGTAAACAACATGTTTTTTTGTATATTTTTTCAAAAGAACACTTCATACTTTTCACACAATTTCTTAGTGATGGGATTAAGGTGAGGGATGAATCTCACAAATATTGTTGTAGACATAGAGAGTGGGAAAGCATTTCATTATGCTGGAGTTATGAGGGGAAGTGACGCTAGCATGTAGGGAGATTATAAGTTCAAAATAGAATGTACCATTAGTGTGTCGAATATGCTCCATACTTTGGCGTAGCGCGCTCTTAATATAATGCTATGACTCTAAACGAGGTATGCGCGGTTCGCGTGGCGAAAATTGCGCCACCCTTTGTCGGAAACACGCCAAGTCTTGTCGAAATCGCGCCACCCTTTGTCGGAAACACGCCAAGTCTTGTCGAAATCGCGCCACCCTTTGTCGGAAACACGCCAAGTCTTGTCGAAATCGCGCCATATCCGGTATCAAGAGGAAAATGAACTAATTAATGTACCATTCTCGTGTCAAAATTACGCCACCCTTTGTCGGAAACACGCCAAGTCTTGTCGAAATCGCGCCATAGCCGGTAAAAAGAGGAAAATGAACTAAATAATGTACCACTCTTGTGTCGAAATCGCGCCACCCTTTGTCGGAAACACGCCAAGTCTTGTCGAAATCGCACCATATCCGGTATTAAGAGGAAAATGAACTAAATAATGTACCACTCTTGTGTCGAAATCGCGCCACCCTTTGTCGGAAACGCGCCAAGTCTTGTCGAAATCGCGCCATCAAGTTAAATCGTTACACAGCTACAAATACATAAAAAAAAGGATGAAATCACATCACGCGATTCCATCCGAACTATATTGACACTTTGAAATACACACCTACTATACCCGCTCAACAACAGTCGCAGTGCTCATACCATGGCCGATACAGATAACTAGTAAGCCGTACCTTTTTTGTTGGCGTTCTAGTTCATGTACTAGTGCTGTCATCAACTTAGCACCTGTCGCCCCTAACGGATGTCCGAGAGCAATGGCCCCACCGTTTACATTTACTTTGCTTAAATCTGCCTCCAACTCATGTTGCCATGCTAACACAACCGGGGCAAACGCTTCATTTATCTCAACTAAATCTATGTCCTGCATTGTCATACCAGCCTTTTGTAGCACTTTACGAGTTGCAGGTATAACCCCATCCAGCATAATAGTTGGATCAGAGCCAACTACTGCTCGTGCCACAATACGCGCTTTTGGGTTCAATTTACGTTCATTTATCTTTTTCTCTGACATTAGTAATACAGCAGCTGCACCATCACTCATTTGACTAGCGTTACCCGCAGTAATAACACCATCTTGTTTAAATACTGTTTTTAAGCCTGACAGTGCTTGAAGGGAAGTATCAGCACGAGGACCTTCATCGTTCTCCACATCTATCACATTCCCTTCTTTATCAACACCCTTTAACACTACAATTTCCCCCTGAAATTTGCCTGCCGCAATGGCATTCGTAGCTCGGCGGTGACTTTCAAGTGCATATTCATCTAGCTGCTGACGAGTAAAACCATATTTTTCAGCAATTAGCTCTGCTGATAGTCCTTGATGGATAAAATTATATTTGTCATGTAAAGATGAAGGAATAGTAAGCTCATTGCTACCATCACTTAATATCGGTACCTTCGTCATCGATTCGACCCCAGCGGCTATTGTTACATCCATATCCCCTGATGCAATTTCTTGACTAGCAAAGTGTAATGCTTGCTGGCCCGAGCCACACATACGATTTATTTGGACTGCTGGCACCTCAACAGGAAATAATGCCTCTAGTGCTGCTAGCCGCCCAATATTATAACCTTGTTCACCAATCGGCGTTACACACCCCATAACAATATCCTCTATCAAAGCTTTATCAACATGAGCACGTTTAACGACTTCATCTAACACAGTTGCCCCTAAATGTACTGGATGCGTGTCACGAAACACGCCATTTCTCTTTCCTACTGCCGTACGCACTGCTTCAACTATGAAAACATCTCTCACAGTAAAATTCCCCCTTTTTTAAAAAATCCCCTATACAAAGCTACACGTTATCTATGATTATAAAAGCCTTTACCTGTTTTACGTCCTAAATGTCCTGCTTCTACAAGCTTACGAAGTACTTGTGGGGCGCGAAATCTATCACCATATGCATCTGTCATCCCTTCTGATACAAATAGTATCGTGTCAAGTCCGACTAAATCAGCTAACTCTAATGGCCCCATCGGGTAATTCAGGCCTAAGCGTACCGCTTTATCAATATCCTCTGCTGTTGCTATGCCTTCTTCATACATTCTCATGCATTCAATCATATGTGCTGCAAGTGCTCTTGTTGTTACAAAACCTTGAGCATCTTTGACAACAACTGTTTCTTTATCGATTTCTGTAGAAACCCTCTCTATTTCAGCAACTGTCTCGTCGGACGTGTCAACACCTCGCACGATTTCAATTAGCTTCATAACAGGAGCTGGATTAAACCAATGCATGCCAACAACCTTCTCAGGCCGTGATGTAGCAGCAGCTATTGCCGTCACACTTAATTCTGATGTATTGGTTGCTAAAATAATATGTTCAGGTGCTAGCTCATCAAGCTGTTTAAACATGTTGAGCTTTAACTGCAGATTTTCAGGTATGGCTTCCACTACTAAATCTGCCTCTACTACTGCCTCAAGCAAATCCAAAGTGGGTTGTATTTTTTGTAAACATCTATGTGAGTCTGCTTGTGAGAGCTGCCCAGCTTTGATAAATCGGCCTAGGCTTTTTTCTATCGTTTGAATTCCTTTTCCCAGTGCTTCATTTGAAATGTCATACAACTGTACATACTTTCCTTTCATCGCAAAGGTTTGCGCTATACCACTTCCCATTAGTCCTGCTCCAATCACGGCCACTGTTTGCATTCTAACTACCCCTTTCTTTTTATAAATCTAGTTTTTTAGCGATGATCGTTTTCATGATTTCATTTGTTCCCGCATAAATCGCTGAAACAGGAATATCGCGATAACGTCTGGCAATCTCGTATTCTTCCATATAGCCATAGCCGCCATGCAACTGCATCGTCTCAGCTGCAACTTTTTTAGCCAAGTCGGTTATCCACCATTTAGCCATAGATACCTTCGACACAACATCTTCTCCATTCATATGCCTCTCGATTAAGTCGTCAACAAATGTTCGACCAATTTCTATTTCCGTGGCCATCTCAACTAATCGAAATTGAACTGTTTGAAAATCGCTAATAGAATTGCCGAATGCTTTTCTTTCTTTTACATAGTTCTTTGCAAGCTCAAACATGACCTCTGCAGCAATTTGTCCAGCTATTGCTACAATGAGACGTTCCTGCTGCAATTGCTCCATTAAATAGTAAAAGCCCTTTCCCTCAACACCTAATAAATTATGTGCGGGAACCTTTGCTTCTTCAAAAATAAGCTCTGCTGTGTCTTGCGCGTGTAATCCTATCTTTTCTAGTTTACGCCCTCTACTAAAGCCAGGATTCTCTCGCTCTACTATTAATAGACTTATCCCTTTATGCGCAGGCTTAGCTCCGATATTCGTCTTACAAACGACAACGACTAAATCTGCATGAATCCCATTTGTGATAAATGTTTTTTGCCCATTAACAATATAATACTCACCATCTAGCTTTGCTGTTGTCGTAATTCCTGCTAGGTCTGACCCTGCTCCCGGCTCTGTCATCGCTATTGCTGTAATAATGTCGCCACTAATACATCCAGGTAACCAACGTTGCTTTTGTTCCTCGGTGCCATAATGAAGAAGATAAGGAATCACGATATCATTGTGCAGTCCCACACCTATTAAGCTAGAGCCTACCTTTTCTAGTTCTTCATTAATAATGACCGCATACGCAAAGTCTGCTCCAAGTCCTCCATATTTTTCAGGAACAGAAGGACCTAAAAATCCTTGTTCTCCAAGCTTTTGCCAAAAGGACCTAGGGATGATTCCACTTTTTTCCCACTCGGCATAAAAGGGGTATGCCTCTTTTTCCAAAAACTTTCTAAATGCTTGCCTAAAAATACGATGTTCTTCGTTATAAATGTTAGACATGCTCAGCCCCCCCGCTGTTCGCGTAATAAGAATTCTGTATCTGCTCGCTTTCATTTCTAAGTAACTCATCGATATAATAGTATTTACTTAGTTGCTGTATAACGCTTGCTTAACAATAGTTTTACAGCAACCCCTTACCTTTTAAGCGCTTTCAATTTTATACACACGTGACAAGCTTTAACATTATATTTCAGTAAAAGTCTGAAAATTCCTCCTTTTTCATATAAGAGTTTCACGATACGGCTTTAAAAACCCCTATCTTCACTACATCATAGACTCTTTTTCCCATCATCATAGACAAATTTACACAAGAAAAAAAACCGAGAGCCTCGCCCTCGATTTAATTATTTATAGATAAGTTTATTCCGTCTATCGTTGAGGTTTAAGTCCCAGGTCTCTTACTTCCCAGGCTGATAGTTACAATATGGTTCTTCACTCATGAAGTTGCCAGTTTCGTAATACGCACGTGCGCGACAACCCGAGCAAATATTTACATATTCGCAAATGCCACACTTTCCATCTAATTCGTTTGTATCTCGAAGAACCGCGAATTCAGGCGACTCGTTCCAAATTTGCTCAAGTGGTTGCTGAAGAACGTTACCGACTTGAACAGGGAGGTATCCACATGGTTGAACAAACCCTTTATGAGATATAAAGCACACACCAGACCCAGCTAGACAGCCTTTTGTCATCGCATTCATGCCGTGTGTTTGTCTAGTCACTCGCTCTCCACGTTCCTTAGCTTTTTGACGCATAATTCGATAATAATGTGGCGCGCAAGTAGCTCGAATCTCAAACGACACTTCACGGGAGCGCTCATAAAACCATTCTAAGACATTCTCATATTCTGTTGCTGTTAACATATTAGATTCCGTAATTTGTACCCCACAGCCTACCGGTACTAGCATAAATAGATGAAGAGCATCTGCTTCACGCGCTTCCGCTAGCGCTATCATATCTTCCACAGCATGCACATTGTGTTTCGTGATGGTCGTATTAAATTGTACCTGTATACCTTGCTTTTTAACAAGCTCAGCACCACGCAATGCTGCTTCAAAACTTCCGTCAATGCCACGAAACTTATCATGTATATCAGCTGTTGGACCATCTAAACTAATCGCTACACGACGAATACCTGCATCTTTAATTTTTTTAGCAATATCTTCTGTGATTAATGTTCCATTTGTTGCCATAGCTAACGTTAACCCTTTATCATGCGCGTATTGGGCAATTTCAAAAAAATCAGGTCGATAGAGAGGCTCTCCCCCTGTTAAAATTAAGATAGGATCTGCAAATGATGCAATATCATCTACAACACGTTTGGCTTGAATCGTTGATAATTCAGCATCCGATCTCATAGGTTGAGCGGTCGCTCGACAGTGTATACATTTTAAATTACAGCCTTCTGTAAGCTCCCAAAAAATTAACCTTGGTGAAAATGACTGTCTTAGCTTATGAGACTTCAAATGTAAGTCTTGCACAGCATTCATTGTTTGCATACCATTCGCCGCCTTGTTATTTATTAAACATCATCTGTCTGTTTAATATTATAACAAGACGGTTGCTTAATTTTACCTATTTCACAAAGATGTCAAATTACTGCCTTGGATATTCGAAAGTCGTACTTATAACATTTTCTTCAGCAATCGGCAAACTCTACTTACCCAGGTGCATTTTTCGAACAGCTACAAGGTACTCCCTTAATTAAGATTACATCGTTACCATGTGCGTTATATATAACTTTATCAGCTATTTCTACCATCATTAAAACTCCTCTGCCTCGAGCATCTTCTAGTTTACCTTCCATCATAGTCGATACACCGTTCACTGATATTGACTCAAATAATGGCCTAACAGGAAACCCCTTTCCACAATCCTTTATACGAGTAACAATTCGAGAGTTCATATGTTTAAATCTTATTACAATCGGATATTTTCCGTATTCGACAGCATTATTAAAAGCTTCTAAAATCGCCACTTGAAATAGTAGACGACACTTTTCACAAGGAATCAGTAGTAATTCTTGCTGCATGGCTTCTTCTATTAAATTATACTCCTTGAAATTATTAATAATTAACTCTCTACTTTCTTCCATGCTCAAGACTCCCTTTTCGTTTCCTATTTTTATATGTGCCCATAATTTGTTACAATAAAACAATAAAATGAGTAAAATACTAACAAATTCGTCTATACTAAAGAAATGTTTGGATTCATAAGGGCGTTTATGTTATATATACTTTTATAAAACGTTTCACAAAAGGATGATAAGTATGGAGAAAGAACATAATTCAAATTTTATTAAAGATATTATGATTAAAGATTTACAGTCTGGTAAGCATGAAAAAATAGTTACTCGCTTTCCACCAGAACCAAATGGATACTTACATATTGGACATGCCAAATCGATCACTATTAATTTTGGACTAGCTGATGAATTTGAGGGTCTTACGAATCTACGGTTTGATGATACAAATCCACTAAAAGAGGATACAGAATATGTACAATCCATCAAAGAAGACGTAAAATGGCTCGGATACTCTTGGGATAACCTTTTCTTCGCTTCTGATTACTTTGAAGAAATGTACAATCGAGCAGTCTTATTAATTAAAAAAGGCAAAGCGTATGTTGATGATTTAACACAAGAGCAAATTCGTGAATATCGTGGAACATTAACAGAACCTGGTAAAGATAGTCCTTACCGCAACCGTTCCGTGGAGGAAAATCTTGAATTATTTGAACGTATGCGTAACGGAGATTTCAAAGACGGAGAAAAAGTACTTCGTGCGAAAATTGATATGAGTTCTGGCAACATTAACATGCGTGATCCTGTGTTATATCGCGTTCTTCATTCACACCACCACAACACAGGTGATAAATGGTGCATCTATCCTATGTATGCTTTTGCTCATCCATTAGAGGATGCTATTGAAGGAATTACACACTCCTTATGTACGCTTGAATTTGAAGATCAGCGCCCTTTTTACAACTGGGTTGTAACGGAATGTGAAATGGAAAGTCAACCACAGCAAATTGAGTTCTCTCGCTTAAATGTGACAAACACAGTTATGAGTAAGAGAAAGCTCAAAATGCTTGTTGATGAGAAGGTTGTTGATGGTTGGGATGATCCAAGACTACCAACTATTTCTGGATTAAGACGACGTGGTTACACACCTGAGGCAATTCGTGCTTTTTGTAAAGAAGTTGGTATTCATAAAGGTAGTGGAACTGTTGACTCGCAGATGCTAGAGCATTTTGTCCGCGAAGATTTGAAGTTAAAATCACCTCGAACAATGGGTGTTATTCGCCCATTAAAAGTGGTTATTACAAACTATCCTGAAGGTCAAGTGGAAATGCTTGAAGCAGAAATAAATCCTGAAAACGAAGAAATGGGTACACGTCAAATTCCTTTTTCACGTGAGATTTATATTGAACAAGAGGATTTCATGGAGGATCCACCGAA
Source organism: Bacillus sp. HMF5848 (assembly GCF_003944835.1). Classification (GTDB taxonomy): domain Bacteria; phylum Bacillota; class Bacilli; order Bacillales; family HMF5848; genus HMF5848. The sequence continues at coordinate 940,606 of NZ_RWIV01000001.1, read as the reverse complement.
GAAATACTTCCGCTTGTTCCCTGGTAATGAAGTTCGCTTAAAGCATGCTTATTTTATTAAATGTGAAGAAGTCATTAAGGACGAACAAGGGAATGTTGTAGAGCTACGTTGTACGTATGATCCAGAAACAAAGAGTGGCACAGGATTCACTGGTCGTAAGGTAAAAGGTACACTTCATTGGGTTGAAGCCTCACAAGCTGTTCCCGCTGAGTTCCGCCTGTATGAACCAATTATTACTGACATAGAAGAAGAAGAGGAAGGGAAAACATTCCTTGACTACGTTAACGAAAAATCTTTGGAAATCGTACAAGGGTATGTGGAACCTAACATGAAGGAAGCTAAACCACAAGATAAATTTCAATTTTTCCGTCATGGATATTTTAATGTAGACCCTAAGCAGACAACAGAAGATCATCTCGTTTTTAATCTCATTGTTTCTTTAAAAAGCTCATTTAAATTATAAACAAAAAGCCAGGCTGCCGCCTGGCTTTTTATAGTATGGTTCTCTTCTGATATGAAATTTCCCACCTATTAATTTTTAGGTTCATATTCAGACAGTTTCCCCTCGTAGATAATGGTTAATTTATGATGATTTCTAAAATCGTCTGGTGTCACCAGTGCCGGCAGCTTATCCCACAAGCGAATGCCTGCTCGTTGTAAAATCTCCGCCACGAATTGAGAACAAAAATATGAATTACTGAATTCTACTGGTTCTTCTAAAGTAATCCCCAATAATCCAAGCAGATTATATGAATACTTTGGTCGGTTTCTTTTAAAAACCTCCAAAACTCTCCTCATTTTCTCCATATCACGTTCCGTAACTTTTAGTTCATAAATGACACATTGCGTATTAGGGTATTTACTAAATGTCCCACTGATAACGTCCTCTTTAACAAATCCAGCATAAAGAGGATTATGAGATTGCTTGCGTCCGAAGCTATAAAGCTCTTTTAATTCGCGATCAAACGATATCGATGCATGATTGTATGGAGCCTTTGTATACTTTTTGATGGACCTAGTAAACAATGTCCCTGTATCCGTTAGCATAATATAAATACTTGCAGTTTCCATTTCCTCAGCTCCATTTTACTTTGAATATAAAAAGAAATTATGTACAGTATACTTATACACGTGGGAAAGTAGGTATTATATGCAATCAGTTCTTTGGATTTTATCTGTTATATTTATTGTTCTTACAACTGCAACAATCATTTTTTATATGTTGCAAAAAAAATCAACAACTAAAGATTTCTCTGAATTATTACTTAAAGTGAAAACCTGGTGGGGCATGTTTGTTATCTTTACTGTGGCCACCTTATTTACACCTGTTGTGTCTCTTATATCTCTTATGATACTATGTTTTTTTGCCTTAAAAGAATACTTTTCCATGATAAAATCAAGAAAAGCAGACAGACGCTTGTTTTTATGGGCGTATTTAGCTATTCCTATACAATTTTATTGGATTTACACTGGCTGGTATGGCATGTTTATTGTTTTTATCCCAGTATACGTTTTCTTACTGCTCCCTTTACCAAGATTGCTTAACAAAGGTACCATTGGGTTTCTTAGGTCCGTAAGCTCCACACAATGGGGGCTTATGCTTATGGTATTTGGTTTAAGTCACCTAGCTTATTACCAAGTTGCCAATCCCCAATACGGGGGAAGCTTAATATTATTTTTAGTAGTACTAACACAAGTCAGTGATGTTGTGCAGTACATAACATCTCTTTACATTGGCAAACGCAAGGTTGTCCCAACCTCTAATCCTAATATTACGTGGGAAGGGTATTTATTCGCTACGATCGTTACAACTATTGTATCATACAGCTTATATCCCTTTTTAACTCCATTAGATAGGACATTTGGTGTTTTATCTGGAGTATTAGTTAGTACTTCAGCCTTTTTAGGAAGCTTAACAATTTCAGTTTTAAAACGCGACTTGCTGATTGGTGATGAGGAAAAGCAGCTAAAGCTTAAAGAGAGCTATTTAAATCGCATTGACAGTTTAACATACACTTCTCCTATATTTTTTCATGTCATCCGATATTTTTTTGAGTTTATGTAAAAGCACGAGCACTGAAAGAAGCTTGATAAATAAACTTATCAAGCTTTTTCTTATACTATAATAAATAGAGGACTTAGCAGTTTAACTAAGTCCTTCTTTGTGTTATTTTTAAATATCTCGTGAAATATTTTTTCCGTAGAATATTTCATCCATCTCCAGCTTAATTTGTCTAGCAATAGTTTCCTGTTCTTCCTTCGATAATGTATCTTTCGTATATCCAAATAAGTAATTGTTTAAATCAAAATTTCTTAGCTTGCACTTAGTATGAAAGATATTCTCTTGATACACATTCACATCAATCATATCATAATACTCTTGAACATCATCTGGAATATAATTTTGAATTGAATTGATATCATGATCAATAAAAAGCTTATGACCAGTAACATCTCTCGTGAAACCTCGAACTCTATAGTCAATAGTCATTACATCCGTTTCAAACGAGTGAATTAAATAATTTAAAGCCTTTAAAGGTGATATTTCCCCACAAGTTGAAACATCAATATCGGCGCGAAATGTACTAATGCCAGCAGTAGGATGATATTCTGGATATGTATGCACAGTTATATGACTTTTATCTAACGTACCTACCACAAATGAACCTTGTGGAATAGGTCCAGGCGACTCCTCAAAATGCTCTGGCTTTGCTTCATGGACAGGTCCTTCTGATACGAGCATTGTTACACTAGCACCTTGCGGCTCATAATCCTGCTTCGCAATATTTAAAATATGAGCTCCAATAATTTCCGTTACATGACTTAAAATCTTTTGCAATCGATCGGCGCTATACACCTCATCAATATAATTGATATATGCTTCTCTCTCTTCTTGTGTTCTTGTGTAACAAATATCAAACATATTAAAGCTTAAGGACTTAGTTAGATTATTAAACCCATGTAATTCAACAATTTCCTTCGGTGTTAACTTCATGTCGAACCCCCCACTTATATTTTTCTCCTTACAATTAAGTTGGATTAAAAAGTAACATTCTATTCTTTTATTTAGAGACGGTGTAAAAAACGTACAATTGCGCTTTCCCCTGAACTTCCCCATTTTGTGAGAATTAAACTTCTTATCGGGCAGCTTTACAACATTTCTCGAATTTTTTTGATGTAGCATCAAGGTGGTTGGAACGTTTTTCAAGAAAATTACTTGGTTTTTCAAGAATTCCGGGGTTTTTCAAGAATTTTTCGTGGTTATTCAAGAAATACGGTGTGGTTTTCAAGAATTTTACTTGGTTTTTCAAGAATTTCGGTGTTTTTCAAGAATTGTGGTGTGGTTTTCAAGAAATTTACTTGGTTTTTCAAGAATTGTGGTGTGGTTTTCAAGAAATTTACTTGGTTTTTCAAGAATTTCGGTGTTTTTCAAGAATTTTCCGTGGGTTTTCAAGAATTTCGGTTCGTTTTTCAAGAATTTTTCGTGGGTTTTCAAGAATTCCGGGGTTTTTCAAGAATTTTCCGTGGGTTTTCAAGAATTTCGGTGTTTTTCAAGAATTTCGGTTCGTTTTTCAAGAATTTTCTGTGGGTTTTCAAGAATTGTGGTGTGTTTTTCAAGAAATTTACTTGGTTTTTCAAGAATTGCGGTGGGTTTTTCAAGATTTTTTCGTGGGTTTTCAAGAATTCTAATACATTTTACAATAATTTAATTTATGCATGCAAAAAAAGCCACATCGCGTGAGATTACACGACATGGCTCAATACATTTATTATAGTCTTGTTTTTATTACTTCGTTCTTGTCTGCTGCTTCGAAAATTACCTCAATCAAACGCATCACTCGTAATACTTCTTCATTTTTCACGTAAGGCTCTTCACGTTTTTCTATAACAGCTACTACATTCTCGTAGAAGCCCTCTGTAGGTGAATCATAGGCTGGCAGCTCTGATTTTGTGATAGCTTTTTCAGAAGGTGGTGCCATTGTTTTTGTTAAACCTTTTCCAGCCTTAATTGGCTTAGGATGTTCAAAATCTGCTCCACGATTTTGTGTAACTATATGGCCGTTTAAGCTCCAATCATTAATAAGAGCTGTACCTTCCGTTCCTTTCACATACCATCTAGGTAGTTGAATAAAATTTGTGGTGCCTACCTCTATTAATGCTTGAATGCCGTTCTCAAAAGTAATGACCGTTTGAAAGCCATCATCTACTTCATCGCCAAGTACAAAGCTTAAATTAGCATACACACTTGTGATACGACTGTCTACCATCACAAGAAGCTGATCCAGTAGATGAACTCCCCAATCAAGTAGCATACCGCCGCCGTATTCCTTTAAGTGACGCCAATCTCCAGGTATGCCGTTTGCACCATGCACACGTGATTCAATTTGAAACACGTTACCAACTACATTCTTATCATAAATCGTTTTCATCGTTAAGAAATCTTCATCCCAACGACGATTTTGATGCACCATAAACAGACGATCATGTTGTATTGCTGCATCCATAATTTCCTCAAGTTCTTTACTATGAATCGTAACTGGCTTTTCGCATACTACATGCTTTTTAGCCTGTAACGCTGCTATCGCTAACTCTTTATGCACATCATTTGGTGTAGCAATAAGGATAATATCAACTGCATTATCGTCTAGAACTGCCTGATAACTATCATACGTTTTATATCCATCTACGTCGGAAGCAGCTTTTCTTGCTTCATCGATATCAAACGTACCAATGACTTGAATACTTTCGTTGTCTTTTAATATAGTATTAGCATGATAGCTACCCATGCCACCATAGCCAACAATAACTAAATTGTATGCCATACTATGCCCACCACATTTCTCCTGGTGTTTCTTTAATTAACACCGACTTTAAATTTGTTATGGCGCGAGCAAAACCTTCTTCAATCGACATTAATGCATCCTCATGCTCAATGCTCACTACATAATCATAATTGTAAAGGCGTAATGCGCTCATCATATCGTTCCATTCAGCAACACTATGACCGCATCCCACAGAGCGGAACGACCATGCACGAGTTTTTAAAGCACCGTATGGCTGCATATCTGTTAATCCGTACATGTTAACGTTGTCTTGGTCGATGTAAGTGTCTTTTGCGTGGAAATGATGAATTGCACCAGCATCTCCAAGAATTTTAATCGCAGCAACAGGATCAATCCCTTGCCACCACATATGACTTGGATCTAAATTTGCCCCAATTGCCTCGCATGTTGCTTCACGAAGCTTTAGCATCGTATACGGTGTATGTACTAAAAAACCACCGTGTAATTCTAAACCGATTTTCACGTTATGCTCAGTAGCAAGTTCTCCAATTTCTTTCCAGTAAGGGATAAGTTTATGCTCCCACTGCCAAGTTAAAATATCTGCATACTCTGTTGGCCATGCAACAGTAGGCCAATTTGGTTGTTTTGCTTCTTCACTATCGCCAGGAGTACCTGAAAAAGCGTTAACAACAGGTACACCTAGTAGCGATGCAAGCTTAATTGTTTTGCGTAATACTGTATCCGATTCTTCCGCAAATGTTTTATCTGGTGTAAGTGGATTGCCGTGACAACTGAACGCACTAATAGTTAACCCACGAGATGTAACAGCCTCTAAATAAGCTGTACGCTTTTCTTCACTTTCAAGTAACTCATCAAGTGGACAATGGGCATTACCAGGATAACAGCCCGTACCGATTTCTACTGCATCAAGACCTGCATTTTTTACATAATCTAACATATCTTCGAAAGACATCTGTGAGAATAATACTGTGAAAACACCAAGTTTCATAGTGAATTGCCCCTTTCAATTATAGTGAAATGATTCTCTTGGTTTTTTGTGATTCAAGAGCCCCTAAAATGACGTCTAGAGATTTCATACCCTCTTCGCCTGTTATTAGCGGTTGCTTATCTTCAAGGATGCATGTTACAAAGTGATTAATAACATGTGAATTTGTTTGGCCACCCTCTTCATTTGTTTGAATTTTACCAAGCTTATGATATACTGCTTCACCATTTTTATATTCTTCAATAAGTGAATACTCTGGATGATCTTCAAGGCGAAGAACACCTTTCTCACCATAAATCACAGTAGAATTATCGCCACCTTTTACATAAGCCCAGCTTGCTGCTAGCGTACCAATTATGCCATTAGCTGTGCGCAAAATACAAACTGCGTTGTCATCAACATCTGTATTTTCTTTCGCATTTGTTTCAATAAATGATGACACTTCAGCAAAGTCACCCAGTAAATAACGCATTAAGTCTGCTTTATGCACGCCTAAATCTCCCATTGCACCAATAAATGCTTCTTCTTTATTGAAGAACCAACTTTCTCTTCCATCTAAGCTCCAGTCTTCAGGTCCTGGGTGACCAAACGTTGTTCTAAAGCTATACACTTTTCCTAACTTCCCGCTTTCAATAATTTCTTTTGCTTTGCGGTGTGAGCTTACAAAACGTTGATTATGTGCAACCATAAGTTTTTTGTTGCTTGCCTTTGCTGCCTCAATCATAGCTAGAGCTTCTTCTTTTGAAGTTGCCATAGGCTTTTCACATAACACATGCTTTCCTGCCTGTGAAGCAGCAATTGATACTGGTGCATGTAAATAGTTCGGTAAACATACACTTATGACATCGATTTCATCTAAAGCGATGACATCCTTATATTCTGTATAAGCCTTTGCGTCGTATTTTGTTGCCATTTCTTCTGCACGTTCAGCATTAATATCACAAACTGCCACAATCTCTACATTTTTGTTCGCTGCATACTCTGGTAAATGACGACGTTGTGCAATAGCTCCACAACCAATAACTCCAACTTTTAATGTACTCATGTTATTTTGCCTCCTAATTTAATCTCTAAGATAAGGTAATTTTGTTTTTAAATACTCTAAACTCATTTCAATACTTTCAAAAGGTGTACGACGACTTTGGTCTTGTTCAACTATCCACCATTTCACACCAGCTTCATCACCAGTTTGTAAAATGCTCGTTAGATCAACACCACCTGTACCTAGCTCTGCAAAGAATTTTTCGTCATCCACTGTCATGTCTTTTAAATGAACAAGTGGGGACCTACCCTTATAGCGTTTTAACCACTCAACAGGATCTTCTCCTGCTTTTGTAAGCCAATACACATCAAGCTCTGTGCTAACCGTTGTATTGTCAAATATTGTTTCTAAAGCTGAACGACCATCTGACAAACGTTCTAACTCAAAATCATGATTGTGATAACACAACGTTATCCCTTCAGACTGGCATACCTCATTGATTTTTTTAAGATTAGCAATAAGCTTAAGGTAATTTTCTTCTGTACGCTGTTCAGGTAGTATGTAAGGACATACAATATAACTACTTCCTAACACTTTTTGATCTTCAATCACCTGTTCTAAATTGCTTTCTAATTGCTCAAGTGGAATGTGACTTGACACGGCATGTAAGCCTAACTCATTTAAAAGCGCTTTCACCTCTCGAACAGGTAAACCACCATAACCCGCAAATTCAACACCTGTGAATCCTAAGTCTGCGACTTTCTTTAAAGTTCCGACAAAATCCTGTGCACTTTCTTCTCGAAGTGTATACATTTGTACTGCCACTGGAATACTCATCATCCTGCCTCCCCTTCACATGTTTACTTATAAACTATTTGACCCAATAGTATACGATATTACTATTTGTGAACATAGATGATATAATGAAAACATGCACTATTTTGCTATTTATTATTCTTAAGGAGAAGAAAACTATGACAATACATATTGGTTATTGTGGGTACTCCTTTCATACACAACGGTTTTATTCTCAAAATAAAAGTGGATTTCCTGCTTATTTATTTCGCATTCAAACCGAGGGCGTCTGTAAAATAACAGCACAAGGTAAAAATTATCAAGTTGAAAAAGGTGATTTATTACTGATTAAGCCTGGCGATGATTATGAATTACTTATAGAAGAGACAAACGATGAATCTATTCATAGTGCAGATTATCACTTAGCATGTGAAGGAACGTGGATTGATGAATGGTGGCAACGTTCACCAAAACCAACCGTATCAAGAATTGGTCTCGATGAAAAATTACTCGCCTTATGGAGGCACCTGACTGTTGAAATGAGACGACCAACATCCGCAGATGAGAATGAATTAACGGGGTATTTAATTCGAGCACTATGTGTATCGTTAGAACGAGCTGTCACAGAAACTGCGCTTAACCGGCCTTACGCTGTTACAAGAATGATGCGATATATTGAGGAGCATGCCACCACTGAATTAAAAATTGAAGATGTGGCTCAGTATGTAGGCCTCAGTGTTTCTCGAGCCGTTCATTTATTTAAGAATAGTGTGGATATGACAATGATTGAATATGCGCAAGACATCCGAATAACAGCTGCCATCGAGAGAATGAAATACACTTCTATGACACTTGAACAAATTGCACAAGAATGTGGGTTTGGTACTTATCCTTATTTTCATAGAGTATTTAAAAAGAAATATGGTATTTCACCCGGTTCGTATAGACAGAATGAATAATTGAATAAACGAAACCCCCTAGTTATATAAAACTCCTAACTTGGGGGTCATTTTTTGCCTACCTTCTTGGACCTGGTAGTGGTCCTTCAAAGTTTGGATACCCTGGGAATTGACCTTGACCTGGCATTTGTCCTTGAAAGCCAGGCATTCCTGGGAATTGACCTTGACCTGGCATTTCTCCTTGAAAGCCTTGTATTCCTGGGAATTGACCTTGACCTGGCATTTCTCCTTGAGAGCCTGGCATTCCTGGGAATTGACCTTGACCTGGCATTGGGCCTTCAAACCCTGGCATTCCTGGGAATTGACCTTGACCTGGCATTTCTCCTTGAAAGCCTGGCATTCCTGGGAACTGACCTTGCCCTGGTGTTTGTCCTTCAAACCCTGGCATTCCTGGGAATTGGCCTTGACCTGGCATTGGGCCTTCAAACCCTGGCATTCCTGGGAATTGACCTTGACCTGGCATTGGGCCTTCAAACCCTGGCATTCCTGGGAATTGACCTTGACCTGGTGTTTGTCCTTCAAACCCTGGCATTCCTGGGAATTGGCCTTGACCATTAAATTGAGATCCGGCAGGATATTGTGTTTGACCAAACCCTGGATACATCCCGTAAATATTACCAATCGTTTCTCCATCAAGTCCTGGTTGTTCTCTTACAACATAATGATTATGATGATACACATTATATGGATACATGTAGGCATTCCTCCTATTCATACTCCGTAGTAACATATGCTATGTGTAATTAATCCGGGACTGTCCGTTCAAAGATTCTGCAGGCGATGTCATCACCATAGCTATGACTTATCGTTCTGATTATGGGATTGAGCCATCATGTGGCATTAACAACAAAAACGACCTTGACATCATTTTGTCAAGGTCGCTTCTTTATTGTGTGATGCTAAATGTATACTTTGTTGTGGATTGATATAGTTCATCTTTTTCAATAATGATAGATGGAAACTGTGGATGATGTATCGCGTCTGGGAGCCCTTGTGTCTCTAAGCATAAGCCAAGATATTTCCGAGATTGTACGTCTCTAATCACATAATTATCTGATAGCTGTGAACCCGTATATAGCACAACTGCTGGTTGATCCGTTTCAACTATTAAAACACGTCCGCTCTCTTCATCCTTTAATTCAACTTCTTTATTAAAATGCTCTGATAAAATAAATGGATGATCATACCCGTTCCCTGCTAAAATATTTTGAGGGTGCTTTGATTCATACCCACTCTTAATTGCACGTCCAATAGAAAAATCGAACGCAGTTCCTTTAACCGGACAAATCTCTCCAGTTGGTAAAAGCTCTTCATTTAGTTCAACCATTCGATCACTCTTTAATGTTAGAACATGATTAAGTATATCTCGCTTTAAATTACCAGATAAGTTAAAATACGAATGATTCGTAACATTGAGCAGTGTACGCTGATCACTTACTCCTTCATAACATACATATAGTTCATTCTTGTTCGTCAACGTATATGTAACCTTCATATGTAAAGTCCCAGGATAGCCCTCTTCTTTATCGTTGCTTACATAGGAAAGTTCGACCGACAGTCTGTCTTCATGCTCTATTACATGCGCATCCCAAATCACCTTATCAAAGCCCTTAATTCCACCATGTAAATGATTGTTTCCGTTATTTTTCGCTAGGTTATATGACACGCCATTTAACGTAAACTCACCATCTTTAATTCTCCCAGCTACACGTCCGACAATAGCACCGAAATAAGGGGAGCGCTGAAAATATTCATCAATTGTATCAAATCCGAGTACTACGTTTTCTAACTTGCCCTCTCTATCAGGCACGATGATTTTAGTGATGATTCCGCCATAATTTAGTAACTCAACTTCCATGCCATTATCGTTTTTAAAATTGTACGCAAAAATCGTTTGATTTTTTAACTCAGCAAAAATTCTCTTCACTAGTTTCATTTTAATTACTCCTGTCATTTCAAATGAGAGCGCCTACAACACCATCATAGAACTGCAAGTGTATAACGTCAATAAATTTTACTGAAATTTTATCATACTTAAAAGAAATTTCTTATGAATATATCCTTTATTTTATGAAAAAAAATGAAAGAGTAATTAGAAGGAGGTGTATACGATGGCAGAGAATCAACATAACATACATAACATGAAAAATTCAGATGATACTTTAACGAATCGACAAGGTCACCCTGTCACTGACAATTAAAACACTCGTATTGTTGGAAACCGGGGAGCGATACTTAAATATTGGCTCCCCATTTACATCCATAACCATGACATGGGGGACATTCTCCAGAAACATTAAGAGACCCACGAGGGTTTGCCGTTAAGTTTTACATAGAAAACAGACCAATTACAAAGTTATAATTGGTCTGTATACGTTATGAAAGTAAAATTAAAAAATTACCTGAAACTCATTACTATTTGGCAAAAACTATTTTGTTTCTCTATGCATTGTATGTTTTTTCCAACGCGGACAATACTTCATTAACTCAATACGGTCTGGATTATTTCTTTAATTTTTTGTCGTAATGTAATTTCTATCTATGTTTCAGTACATGCTAGTGTTATTTTTACTCTCATTTTTAAAGCGCCTATATTATGGTGAACTATACTTCTACTTCAAACTTAGGTAACCTATCTTCAAATGCTGACCAATCCATATACATTTCATCATCTGTCAGCAAACACGTATTTAAAGATGCTTCTATTGCTTCACGGTTCATATCTAAACCGATAAAGACAATTTCGTTCATTCTATCACCGTATGTGTCATCCCACCTTTCAAGTAGTTCTGGTTCCTCTCGTAATACGCTTTCTCTTTCTTCTTCTGTATATGAAGCAACCCAAGGACCAGCTGCTTGAAACATGATCGACGTACCCGCTTGTGACAATAGCCCTGACATGTCTGGTCTTGAAGCTAACCAAAAGAAACCTTTAGCTCGAATTACATCAACAGGCCAATCTTCAAGCCACGTTCTCCACCGCTCTGGATGAAATGGTTTTCTGCTACGATACACAAATGATGAAATTCCGTATTCCTCTGTTTCAGGTGTGTGTTCTTCATTTAACTCCTTAATCCAGCCTGCTCCTTGACTAGCTTTATCAAAATCAAACATATGTGTATTTATTACTTCATCTAATCGCACAACAGAATGAACAGAATTCAGTATTTTCGCGTCTGGATTTAATTTTCTAAGTACAGCCTGTAACTCATCGCAATCTTCCTCTGATATTAAATCAGTTTTATTTAATAAAATCACATTAGCAAACTCAATTTGATCAATTAATAAATCGACAACCTCTCTCGTATCAGTTTCATCAGTTGCCTGTTTGCGGTCTAACAAGCTTTCTCCACATGCAAAATCATGCCAAAATCTATTGCCATCAACGACTGTTACCATCGTGTCGAGTCTACAGAACTCTGATAGATTAATACCTAACTCTTCGTCTATATACGTAAATGTTTGAGCGACTGGTATCGGCTCTGCAATACCGGTTGATTCAATGACGATGTAATCTATATCAGCTGACTTTACAAGTCTTTCTACTTCAATCATTAAATCTTCTCGTAATGTACAGCATATACATCCATTCTGAAGCTCTATCATTTTTTCTTCTGTTCTTGAGAAGCCACCTTGTTTTATGAGTGACGCATCAATATTCACTTCACTCATATCATTCACAATGACTGCGATCTTTTTGTTCTCTTTGTTTGTTAAAATATGATTTAATAACGTTGTTTTTCCAGAACCTAAAAACCCACTTAAAACTGTTACAGGTACTTGCTTGTTTTTCAAAATAAATCCCCCTAATCAATAATCGTTATCATTACGATTCATACAACAGAATGTAACACTATTCTTTCGGCTGCTTTTCTAGCTCCTGATATATTTCTTGCTGTTGGACCTAATTCAAGTTCCGCTAATGGTCCTGTCACATACAAATTCTTACACCATTCTAAAGATTCTTTTACAATAGGAAACCCACAACTAGCACACGCTAACTTTTCCGCTGTTATCAGTCTATGTAACCAATCTTGCTTAGGCATGGTAGGTTCAAACCCTGTTGTCAAAATAATCGAAGAAGCTTCTAAAAATTGCTGTTTAGATAAGTTGAATTTATGCTTTCTCTCATCGTTGCTTATATCAATGACTTCATCAATTACAATCTTCAATTTTTCTGTTCTTACTAACATAGATAGTTTGTTATATAACTCTTTCGGCATCGATCCTTTATATCGTGCTTTTTGAATCATCTTTCTTCGTTCACCATAGTCGTTAACTTTATGAAATGCAGTCATATATTTAGGTCCTAACCAACCAGGATCACTATCAAAATCATGAACACGAAGATCATGCCTAGTTAACAACGTAACGTTACCAGGAAATAACTCACTTAAAGTAATACAAGTGTGTGCGGCTGTTATTCCTCCCCCCACTACAATAATTGGAGGCTCAAAATCAGTAAGATCTTTCACATTTTCATCAAAAATATGAGCAACATTTTGACCGTTTCTAACATGTTGTATCCAATCTGGAATCATAGGTTGATTGATTAAACTTATAGACAGTACAACATTTTTTGCTAGTAAACTTTCTCCGTTGTTTATATCAACCCTCCAACACCCAGAACCTTTACTTATATCCTTCACTAACCCACAATGCCACATATTATGGAGGCTGACAGCATCCATAATTTCCATGCAATGCTCATTAAAAAGCTCTAGAGACGGACGTTTATACGGACCATAAAAATCTTCGTTTTTATGTTTTTTGGCAAACTTAGTTAAAGAAAATGCATCAACATCTATATGATGAACGAATGGTGAGCGTAAATATTTCATCCCAATTCTCTCCGTATTTTTCCGCCAAAGGTGTAGCGGTTCCTTATATGGATCAACAATACGAATTTGTTCAGTTGTAGCAATTTTGCTTTTGATTAAATATACAGCCACCGTACATCCATGTATGCCCCCACCAATGATTAACCAATCATACAACGTTTGCACCTCCTTTTATAAATCGTAATGATTACGATTTATTTTATTCGAAACGTAAAGAAAATGCAAGAAACAAAAAAACGTTATATACTATATGTACCGTTCTAAAACTATTTACTTATTCATATGAATGCTATAAAATACAAAACGTAATAATTACGATTTTCAACCTTTAAGTACTTTAATATACTAGTAACATCTACTCTTTAAATAATACCAATCTACATGTAAGGAGGTTCTCCATGATTCGCACACTTCGTTCTTATATTTTTGATTTTACAGGCATAGCTATTATTGGCCTTGCTCTATTACTTTTTATTACAGCACCCAATTTAAAAGATTTACTTAATGTTTCTCCTACTATACTTAATATGAACACTATTTTTCTAAGTATCTTGATTGAAGCACTGCCGTTTGTTTTAATTGGTGTACTTATTGCAGGGAGCATTCAGATTTTTGTGACAGAAGAACACATTCAACGATTGATTCCGAAAAATCGCTTTTTAGCAGTTATTATGAGCTGCGTAATCGGGGCACTTTTTCCTGCATGTGAGTGTGGTATTGTGCCCATTATTAGACGATTGGTTCAAAAAGGGGTACCTATTTACGCAGCGATAGGGTTTATGTTAACGGGTCCTTTAATTAACCCTATTGTTATCGCCTCCACATACATGGCATTTGGCAATGATATTAAAATCGCAGGCTTACGAATGGGATTAGGATTTTTAATAGCTGTAATAGTCGGTGTTATTATTAGTTTCCTATTCAAAGGGACACAGCTAAGGCACTCCATAACAATTACTAGTAACCTCAATCACGCTGATAACACGTCGTTAATTAAAAAAGTAGAATCTATGCTAAAGCATTCAATCGATGAATTTTTTGATATGGGGAAGTATTTAGTATTAGGAGCCTTTCTTGCTGCTTTTGTACAAGCGTATGTACCAGCAAGAGCACTGTTAGAGGCTGGTGATGGCATGGTTGTATCATTATCGATTATGATGGGACTAGCTTATATATTATCATTATGCTCTGAAGCAGATGCTTTTATTGGCGCATCATTTAACAGTATTTTTCCTACACCTGCTGTACTAGGCTTTTTAATTTTTGGTCCGATGATTGATTTTAAAAACACATTAATCATGTTAAGTGCCTTTAAAGCTAGATTTGTAATGTGGGTACTACTATTAGTGACATCAGTTGTATTTATCACTATCATGCTCGTTCAAAATTTTATTTAGGAGGCTAGAAATTATGAAGTTTAATATGCAACAGGCATTTAGAGCCTTAATACTTTTATCATTTTCTGCCTTCCTCTTTAAAATTAATTTCACGTCAGAAATTACTATGTTTGTAAATCCTAAATATGTAGGATTAAGTCAAACTGCTTCCGTTTTGTTCTTATTTCTATTTTTCATACAGATTACTAGAGTATGGACTGAGAAAAAGGAAAGACAGAGTTGTAATCATAATCATATTCACGACGACCATTGTAGCCATGACCACGGGGACAAGCCGTTTACTTTCAAAAAATTTATTTCTTACGGCATTATTGTGTTCCCACTTATTACAGGATTTGTTTTACCAGCAAAAATAATGGATGCTTCAATTGCCGAGAAAAAAGGGGGCATGGCAATTTTAGCAAACAACAAGGAATCCGCTTCTAGTTCAGATATTGCCAAAAATAATTCCAAGGAACCTACAATTGAATCAGATAACACCGAAGATTACTCGATAAATGAAACCGACGAGACTGGTATTTCTGAAGAAGAAAATCTAGATATAGATAATGCACCTGACCCTAATTTAACGAATCAACCAGAAATTTCAAAAGACGAGCTTAACGAGCTAATAAGAAAGCTTGAAAAAAGCACGACTATTGATATGAATGATTATGTTTACAGTACGTATTATGAGGAAATTAGCAAAGATCTTGCTAAATATGAAGGGCGTGAAATTGAACTAAAGGGGTTTGTATATAAAGAGGAAGGCATCCCTAACAATCAACTAGTTATCGCACGCTTTTTAATTACCCATTGTGTGGCGGACGCAAGCATTATTGGCTTTTTATCAGAATTTGCAGAGGCTGAATCAATTCAAACAGATACATGGCTTGAAGCAAAAGGGGTTCTAGAGATTACCACCTATAATGGCATTGAGCTACCTTTAGTTAAAATTACAGCATGGAAAGTTATTGATCAACCTAAAGAGCCTTATCTTTACCCTATAAATGTAAGGATTTTATAATTACTTAGAAACAAAACCAGTTACAGTTCATAACTGGTTTTGTTTGCTTAATTTTTAAGGAATACTTTTTATCATGAAACTCATACTCTAGCTATTTTCTAAGGAAATTTATCTCTGATTATCTCATTATTAACTTCTTCACTAACTCACGATTTTTTTCTTTAAAAACCTCATTATGGGATGATACCATTCCAGCTGCTGTTGCATCCGGTTGTATAAATTGCTTCGCTTTATTGACTGCATTTGCGGCATCCTGAAATGCACCCATTATTAAGTTTACTTTGCCATCGTACTTAATGATATCTCCTGCAGCATATAAGCCTGGTATAGATGTTTCACAACAAGCATTTCCTTCAATAAAGAAGTTATCGAGCATTTTAATATTTAACTCACTATTTTGTAACAATGATGTATCTTGTTCAAATCCATGATTAATAACAACATCGTCAATATCGACCTGTACTATTTTCCCTGTTTCACTATTCGTGAGTTCTACACTTTTTATTTCATCTTGGCTTTCATTCGCTATTAGTTTAGTGATTGATGTATTAAATAAACATTCGGCTGTGCTATTTAAGAGCTGTGTTACTTGAGACTCGTGTCCTTTAAATTGTGGTTTACGATACGTAACATATACCTTTTTCGCAACAGGCTCTAATGCATTTGCCCAGTCTATAGCCGTATTTCCCCCACCAGAAAGGACTACTGTTTTATCTTTAAAGTACATTAATGACTTAACGGTATAATGAAGATTACTAATTTCAAAGCGCTCCGCACCATCGATATGTAACTTCTGCGGTTTTAATACTCCACTTCCTACAGACACGATCACTGTCTTAGAGTAGTGTTTTTGTCCCGTACCTGTTGTTAGTACAAAGATGCCATCAGCTCGTTTTGAGATTGATGAGACCTTTTCATTTAAAACAACAGTTGGATTGAATGTTAACCCTTGCTGGGTAAGCTGGTCAATTAACTTAGCGCATGGAATCGGTGTTTGTCCACCCACATCCCATATCATTTTTTCCGGGTAAATATGAAGCTTACCTCCAAGTTGCGGCTGAGACTCAATGACTTTTGTTTTCATCTCTCTTAACCCGCTATAAAAAGCAGAGTATAATCCTGCTGGTCCACCGCCAATTATCGTAACATCATAACAATCCATACTTTTATTCACTCCCTAAAACAGTTTAGTTTTCTGAGTATATATTTTTCTGTGAAATTATAAACCTGTCATTGACAATGATTATCATTATCCCCACAGTAATAATTGTACTTTACATTGATAATGATTATCAATACTATATAGGTATTTTTAAGTAAGTTTTTTTGGGACGGCATAAATTATGACTCGCCTTTTTACAAAAGACATACGTATTGGATTGGGTGACCGACTCATTATCATAGATTTAAGCATTACAGTTCCTTACAATAAGATCACGACCATTATCGGCTCTAATGGCTGTAGGAAGATTACCTTGTTAAAAGCCATGACTCGAATTATTCCACACCGATTAGGCTCCATTATTTTAGATGGTGAGCGTATCTCAAATGAAAAGGCTGCTATTTCTCTCTTTTTTTAAGATAAATCCCCTATTATTTATTATCTGTTTTTATAGAAATAGGCGGTTTTAACATTATGCTCTAGCCTAATTTCAGGTTATATTTACCATTATCCTCTTCACTAGAAACTAACTATTCTGATATGATTATCACAGACCCCTTGCTGTGCATAACGTCGATATTTAGTGACATAGTAATTAACAGGAATTATACAGTTACCCTCTGTATTGAAAGGAGTTAAACATGGCTAATCATTACCACAATCAAACAACAGATGAAGTACTTACAAAGATTAATGCTACAAAAGACGGTCTTACAGATACTGAAGTCCAAAAAAGACAAGAGCAATTTGGCTTGAATGAATTAGGCGAGGAACGTCGGAAAAGTACTATTCAAGTTTTCTTAGAGCAGTTTAAAGATTTCCTCGTTATAATCCTAATTGTCGCAGCATTATTATCTGCCTTTTTAGGAAAGTTCGAAAGTACCGTTGTCATTCTTGTGGTGGTTATAATTAATGCAATACTTGGAACGGTACAGCATGTAAAGGCAGAGCAGTCACTGAAAAGCCTTAAAAACTTATCAGCTCCATCAGCAAAGGTTTTAAGAAATGGAAAAAAGGTTGAAATTCCTTCAAAAGAAGTCACGGTAGGTGACATCTTATATCTCGATGCTGGAGATTTTATTAGTGCTGACGGCAGAATATTAGAAAGCCATAGCCTTCAAGTGAATGAAAGCTCGTTAACAGGGGAGTCAATCAGCGTACAGAAGACAATTGAGCCAATCACAGAAGATGACATATCTATCGGTGATAAAACTAATATGGTTTTTTCTGGTAGTTTTGTAACATATGGCCGGGGTGTTATTGTCGTAACAGAGATCGGTAAAGATACAGAAATCGGTAAAATCGCAAATCTAATGGAAAATGCGAAAGAAAAGAAAACACCTCTTCAAGTTAATCTTGATAATTTCGGTAAGAAACTAGCGATAGCTATCATCATTATAGCGATTATTATATTTGCAATTGATTTATTCCGAGGACGAACTATCATCGATTCTTTTATGTTTGCAGTCGCATTAGCGGTAGCTGCCATTCCGGAGGCTTTAAGCTCAATCGTAACAATCGTCTTAGCTTTTGGAACGCAAAAGATGGCAAAGGAAAATGCGATTATTCGCAAACTTCATGCAGTAGAGAGCTTAGGAAGCATATCGGTAATATGCTCAGACAAGACTGGTACTTTAACACAAAACAAAATGACAGTTCAGCAAGTCTTTCTAGATAATCAAGTTTACGAACATAATAAACTCCAAATGAATGAGCGGTTACATAAAGATTTTATATTAATGAATATTTTATGTAATGATGCGATAACCACCGACAAAAAGGAAATTGGTGATCCAACAGAAATTGCTCTTGTGAATCTTGGAGAAGAGATTTACGGATTGGAAGAAATGGAGACAAGATCAAAATACCCTAGGTTGAAAGAAGTACCGTTTGATTCTGACAGAAAATTAATGAGTACTGTCAATACAATTGAATCCAGAAATGTACTGATTACAAAAGGTGCTGTCGATGTGTTATTAGATCGCATTGTTAAAATAGAAACAGCCGATGGTATTACAGACTTTTCTGAAGAAGATAGAATAAAAATCCATGAGATTAATCAACAATTTTCTGCTAGTGGATTACGGGTACTAGCCTTTGCTTATAAAGAAGTAAATAACCTAAATAACATCTCAACTGATGATGAAAACAATCTTATTTTCGTTGGACTTACAGCGATGATGGACCCTCCTCGTGCTGAGTCAAAAGATGCTGTAGCACAATGTATAACAGCTGGCATAAAACCCGTTATGATAACAGGAGATCATAAAATTACAGCTTCGGCCATCGCTAAAGAGATAGGTATTCTCCAAGATGGGCAGGCTCTAGAAGGTTTTGAATTAGAGAAAATGACCGACGACGACCTGAAAAACAGAGTTGAAAACATCTCTGTATACGCTAGAGTTTCACCAGAGCATAAAATTCGTATAGTTAAAGCATGGCAAGAAAAAGGGAATATCGTGGCTATGACAGGAGATGGTGTCAACGATGGTCCGGCCTTAAAACAGGCAGACATAGGTATTGCCATGGGGATAACCGGGACAGAAGTGGCAAAAGACGCATCCTCTATGGTCTTAACTGATGATAACTTTTCAACCATTGTGAAAGCAATAGCAAATGGTCGTAGCATCTATACAAATATAAAAAATGCTATACGATTCCTACTTGCAGGAAACACTGCCGGGATTATTTCTGTTCTCTACGCTGCTATAGGTGGTTTGCCAGTTCCATTCGCTCCTGTTCACTTACTATTTATTAACTTGTTAACGGATAGCTTACCTGCTATTGCGATTGGACTTGAGCCACATAACAAGCATGTTATGAACGAAAAACCTAGAGATGTAAATACCCCGCTTCTTAACAAAGTGTTTGCATCTAGACTTCTAATAGAAGGTTTCTTGATTGCAGTTGCTACCTTACTGGCGTTTCATATTGGATTATCAACTGGAGATGCGATGACTGCAAGCACAATGGCCTTTGCAACTTTATGTCTTGCCCGTTTATTTCACGGTTTTAATGCACGCTCTAAACACTCCATTTTCAAAGTTGGCTTGCATACAAACCTATATTTAATTGCTGCGGTTATATTAGGGATTATATTGTTGCAGCTTGTGCTTTTATTAGAACCATTAAAAAGAGTGTTTGAAGTGGTATCTCTCACACCAATTCAATTCTCATATGTGTATGGACTTGCTTTAATGCCTTTAGTACTAATTCAACTTTACAAAATATTTTTTGTAAAGTAATTAGAATATAATATCTCATCCTAAAATATGGAGCAGGCTGACAAGAACCTAGTCAGTCTGTTCCTGTTTTTCAGAATAAATGATGCGTGTCTCTTCATTTTATTGATTATACAAAACCTTACAGTCCTTTTGTACCTTAGGGGGCTTTTTTAACATCGAACAGTTTATTTCTTCTTTATCTTCAAACACGATTCTAGGAAGTGGGGCACTTTCAACTTAGCTACGCTCTTCAGCAAAATAACTCCGCGATTATCTGCCAATATAAAATTCATGGATTAACATTATTCGGGCATTATAAAGGTATATTACACTCTATAACCAACAAGGAGTTGCTCTTAGGTGGATAAAGTATCAAAGGTTTTTTGGATTTCATTAGTAATTGCAAGTGCTTTTGTAGGGTGGGGGATCATTGCACCCGATCATTTAGGGGCTGTTATGGATCAAACTAAAGCCTACTTTTTAGACACATTTGGCTGGTTCTATCAACTGTCAGCTACCTTTTTTCTTATCTTTGCAATCTTCCTCATTTTTAGCAAATATGGGAAAATTAAATTAGGAAAAGATGATGACACACCAGACTTTAATAGAGCTACATGGTTTGCGATGCTATTTAGTGCTGGTATGGGGATCGGTTTGTTGTTTTTTGGGGTATCTGAGCCTATTTCTCATTTTGCCAATCCTCCTTTAGGTGAAGGAGGAACACCAGAGGCTGCAAGAACCGCATTACGCTACACATATTTGCACTGGGGATTTCACGCTTGGGCAATATATGCCACTATTGCGTTAATTCTAGCCTATTATAAATTCAGAAAAAATAAGCCTGGCTTAATAAGTGTTACTCTAACACCTTTACTTGGAGACAGGGCAAATGGACCAATTGGAACAGCTGTAGATGTTGTAGCTGTGTTTGCTACTATTTTCGGCGTAGCCGCTTCCTTAGGATTAGGTGCCGCTCAAATTAATGGTGGACTAAACTATATAATTGGTATTCCCAACACCTTTACCATTCAGCTTATTATTATCTCCATTGTCACGGTCATGTTTTTATTATCCGCTGGTACAGGACTTAATAAAGGAATTAAATACTTAAGTAACGCCAATTTAATATTAGCTGTTATTCTTCTAATAGCATTTTTAATTTTAAGCCCAACAAAATTTGTTCTTGATTTATTTACTACAACATTGGGAGGGTACATACAAAATCTACCAAGTATGGGTTTAAGGCTTGCCCCATTTTATGAGGAGCGTGCTTCATGGGTACAAGGATGGACAATATTTTATTGGGCATGGTGGATAGCATGGGCACCCTTTGTCGGAACATTCATCGCTCGTGTCTCTAAAGGAAGAACAGTCCGTGAGTTTGTTGTCGCTGTATTAGTTATTCCTACCCTTGTTTGTGCATTTTGGTTTGCAGTTTTCGGTGGAACTGCTATTTACTTTGATTATTTTGAAGGAACGAATATTGCTGGTCAGAATCTTGAAACAGCATTGTTCTATGTATATGAAATGCTTCCATTTACAGGGGTATTAGTTGTTATAACACTTATGCTTATCACCACATTTTTTGTTACATCAGCAGATTCAGCTACATTTGTACTAGGTATGCAAACAACTAGGGGTGACTTAAACCCTCCTAACGTTGTTAAATTTACTTGGGGCATATTTCTATCAGCATCAGCAGTCGTTTTAATGCTATCTGGTGGATTAAGTGCTATGCAAACGGCCATCATAGTCAGTGCCTTTCCTTTAACCTTTGCCTTAATTGCTATGTCTTTTGCTGTATTAAAAGAATTTCAAAAGGAAATTGCCCCAGCGAAAGCTAAGAAGAAGAGAATTAAAATATCAGATGAAGAAGGAAGCAATCCAGTGTAAAGTATGTTAATAGCTAGGATAGGCGTCATGCTGGTTTGCAAATGATGGTTTAAGCATTATGCTGTAAAAGTATTATTTTTGGTTTTAAAAAAAGACAGGTTTTTCCTATCTTCATACTTTCATCATTTTCAATCAAAAAGCTCGGCATTTCTGCCGAGCTTTTTACTGTTCTATACAAAATATTGAGTAGTCGTCCCATCTTCATTGACGTAGTCAATGATGGTTTTCATTGTTTTAAGGTCGATAAATAGTGTACAGTTTTTATGATCTTTTTTCCATAACAGACGGATTTCATCTTTACTAGACTGTAACACGTCAAACTCTCCATTAAAGGCATCATATTCATTTCTAAAACGAATGAGTTTTAATAGTCGTTGCACAACATCTTTTTCAAGTGATTGTTCAATTTCAGTAAGACTAAAGTTATGACGGTTTATTTCACGTCCATCACCTGTTGCTTTAATATTTTCCTCATCATTTTCACCTGCAAGCAATCCTACATAATACACTTGAGGTACTCCTGGTGTGAAAAATTGTATCGCTCTAGCTGCAAGATAGGCATTGTCATCACAATCCAACACAGAATAGTATGTGCATCTGATTTGGTGAACATCAAAACCATCTTCGGCTTTATGATCATCTGATAAAATAAGACTTAAATTAGACCCTCTATCCAGACACACATCAACCAACTCTCTTGCTTCCTTCGTATCAATTAAATCATCTAAATCTGGTTTGACTGGAATCCCATCATGGCAATCTAGCATCGTAAACTGCTTCTCTGGTCGATTTTTCAAATAGTCAAGTAGTGCTTCACTATTTTTATTGATTAACGTATCTAGAACTCGATAAGGCAAAATAAAGTCATAAATCCAATAACCATGCTCAGCTAGCTTATATTGAATAGAATAGTGAGAATGTACTTCTGGAAGCAATTCGATATCTAATGATTTAGCAAGATCCATAATCCAATCTAGAAACTCATAAATATCAGGTTCAACAAAGAAACAACTCGTTCCTAACTTCTTAATGATATATCCCACAGCATCTAGTCTCACGATTTTCACGTTATGCTTTTTAAAATTTATAAAAAACTCGGTAAACAGCTGCCTTACATTTTCTGAATGGATATCAAAATCAATTTGCTCCGAAGGATCCGTTTTCCCGAATGTAGTCCATACCTTTTCCTCTTCCCCAGTTTCTTTAATGGTAAAAGTAGAATAAGGTAACGGTCTACGCAAAAACATTTTCTCGATATCCTCTTGCACAGGTTGTCCATCTTCCCAAACTTTATCTAATGTAATAAACAAGTCTGCATACTCTGATTTCCTACCCTTTTCAAGAAAATCTTGAAAGTACGGGGATTTTTGAGAAATATGATTAACCATTAAGTCGACTAATATATCAAATTTCTCACCAATTGCTTTTAGGTCTTCCCACGTTCCAAACTTAGGTTCAATTTCTAAATATGTTAATGGAGCAAATCCTCTGTCACCTGATGATGGGAATGGAGGCAGAATGTGAACGCCACCTTTAAAGATATCAGAAAAGTGGTTAGTTAAAACACTGTTTAGTGCCTTTAAGTCTCCTCCTAGAGAATCTGGATACGTAATCAGTTGTACTTGATTTTTCACAGCCATGGAACTTTACCTCCTATATTTCGTAAGCTTTTTTTATTATTTCAAGCTTTGGTAAATCTACTACCGCACCTGTAAATTTAAGCTTGTATGCACTAACAGCAAACCCTAAGTTTAACGATTCACGAATCGTGTACCCTTTTACTAACGCGCTATAAAACCCAGACCAAAACGCATCCCCGGCTCCCGTTGTATCGACAACTTCATTTGCCAAGGTTGCAAACCTAATCATCTCCTGCCCGTTAGAGACGATGGCACCATCTTTACCTAGTGTCATTATGACAAGCTTCGCACCAAGTTTTAAAAATTTTTCGATTTGATTTTCTACAGTGTCTTTCCCAAATAATCGTTCAGCATCATCTTCTGACGGTTTTACAATATCTACCTGACTGATAACAGACTTTACATACTCAACGCCATTTTCACCTTTTTGCCAAATCATTGGATGATAGTTTGGGTCAAAGCAAATAAGTAAATTATTCTTTTTAGCAACCTCTATTACTTTTTCAATCGTGCCTCTAACTGGAGTTCTAGATATTGGCCAGCAAGAAAAATGAACAATTTTTGAGCTTGCTAAGCTTTCTTCAAGCACAGAGGTATAAGTTAGCTGATAATCGGCTTCTCGGTAAAAGATTGGTATCGGACTGTTCTTACTTTTCGTCACAAGTACTAAGCTGGTAGAATAATCGACTTGCTGAACACAACGCGTATCGATGTTAGCTTCATTCAATTGTTTAATCAAATAATTTCCTAACCCATCGTTCCCTACTGCAGAAGCCACAAGTGAATTAATACCTAATTTCTTCACATTCATGGCAATATTAGACGGAGATCCTCCGAAATACTTTGTATACGTATTACAATCGAAGTTATCATCATAATCATCAGAAATCATATCAATGAGTAGTTCGCCGATTGTTAAAATATCATTAGAGCTGTCTTGAAAGTTTATTTTATCGTTGAAATTAAGCATTTCACTTATCCTCCAAATATGTTATTTTGAAAATTTCAATAAAGGAGTTTAGCCATGATGTTGCAATATAGTAATATTTTTTATCACTTGATTATAATAATTTCAAAGCTGGTAGGATTTTTAGCTGTAATTTATCTAAAAATATCTCCTTAACAATTTTCATTTGAAGCTCAGGAAATATATATAAGAACTCAAATAGTTTTACCCTTGGAGACAAAGTTTTAATCAATACAGTCACTAGTCTAGAATTGGTCTAGACTCTTTTTTATAAAAAACCTTCCAAGGTTGCTGTATAATTTTAGTAAATTAATGCTAAATTATTATAAATATCAATTAGTATATTACTATGATGCGATTTTTGTGTCAAACGTTTTCATATAAGTGGTTCCCCATTGTTTCTGTATTATATACAATCAACATCGGTCTACCGCTATATATAGACAATTATGTATAGAAATTTCTTTTTAAAAAACATGGTAAGGTTTTCACAAAATTAGTATAATTATAATATACGATAAACAAAATACATTATATAATCATGACAATGCATTTTACAAAGAAAGGTGCGACAAGAACGTGACAACTATTAAAGATGTTGCACAGCGTGCTGGTGTCTCTATTACTACAGTTTCTCGAGTTTTAAACAATCGTGGATACATTAGCAAAGAAACAAGAAGAAAAGTTGAAGAAGCTATGACAGAGATTAATTACTCTCCTAACGAAATTGCTAGGGCTCTCCAAAAAAGTCAGTCTTACATATTGGGAATGATTGTACCCGACTCAAATCATCCGTTTTTCTCTGAATTGATAAAACATGTTGAAATTTACGCAAATGAGAAAAACTATAAAGTACTGATTTGTAATTCGTTAGACCAACCAGAAAAAGAAGAAAAATACATTCGTATGATGAAGGAAAACCGTGTTGATGGGATTATTATGTGTAGTCACACATTAGATGTTAATGAGTATAAAAAAGTTAATTCTCCTATTGTTACTTTTGACCGAATCATTTCTAACCAGTTTCCATATGTTGCTTCTGATAATTTTCGAGGAGGAGAACTCGCTACCACGCATTTAATTCAATCCGGGTGTAAACGCTTGTTACACATTTCCGGGCCATTAAAGTTAGATTTATTAGCAAACAGACGTACTGACGCATTTCTTGTAACGTGTCTAAGGCATAAAGTGTCTCATCATGTGATTGAAGGCTCTCAAGACAACTTAACTTTTGAGTATTTTCATAACTTTATTAAGAGTGAAATTGCAGATACACTTTCTGAGTACGATGGCGTCTTTTGTACTAACGATATGGTAGCATATGCACTGTTTCTCTATGCGACAGAAAATGGAATAAAAATACCCGAACAGCTTAAAATTGTTGGATATGATTATCATAGCTTCACAAGAATGCTTCAAACACCAAAACTTACAACAATTGCTCAACCAGTTAACCGATTAGGCAAAGTACTAAGCTCCACCATTATTAATATGATTGAGAATAAAGATGCAGACACAATTAACAATTCCGTTGTTGACGTAGAATTAATAAAAGGACACACAACATAGATAAAGCCTGCATCCTTTAGTTGTGTAAAGGATACAGGCTTTTTTACTTTTATAACGAGTTACATCTCAAATTAACCTACAACAATACTCTCCCGTTTACGCATACATCTTATTCTCTTCCTCTTTTTTAAAAAAGTGCTTCATCGCATGAAAGACGTCTACTTTTTGCTTCAATATAAAGTGACGGAATCGTTCATCAGAAATGTTTTTATAAGCGGACATTAACGTTGAGTGCCTGTTGTATTGGTTTACTTCACCATAGCCAAACATATTTGATATTTCCATAAGCTCTCCAACAAGCTTGACACATCGTGGGTTATCTGAAGTTAAATTATCACCATCTGAAAAATGGAATGGGTAAATGTTATAACGGTCTGGATGGTACTTCTCGTTAATAACTTCTAGAGCTTTTCGATAAGCGGATGAACAAATGGTCCCTCCACTTTCTCCTCTTGAAAAGAATGACTCTTCATCTACTACTTTAGCCTCTGTATGATGAGCAATGAACTCAATATCCACCGTTTGATATTGAGTCCGAAGGAACCGTGTCATCCAAAAGAAGAAGCTACGTGCCATATACTTCTCCCAAACACCCATCGAACCTGATGTATCCATCATAGCTAACACAACCGCTTTTGAATCTGGTTTTTCAATTTCATTCCATGTTTTAAACTTTAAATCTTCTGGATATATTGGATGGAATGCTGCATCTCCCTTCATTGCATTTCGTTTAAACGCTGTCATCATCGTTCGCTTCTTGTCGATATTCCCCATCAATCCCGTTTTACGAATATCGTTAAATTCAATATCTTCAAGCTTATTCTCATCTCGTTCCTTCCTTTTTAAGTTAGGAAGTTCTAATTGTTTAAATAATGCCTCTTCAATTTCCATTAAAGATACTTCTGCTTCATAATAATCTTCACCCGCTTGATCACCAGCACCTTGCCCTTTCCCAGCACCTTTTGTTGGTTGACCTCCTTCGCGAGCTATTACATCACCAACTTGGCTATCACCATCTCCACTGCCAACATGTTTGTTTTTATCATAGTTATAACGTATTTTATACTCATCTAACGATCTGATTGGAATTTTAACTACATCTTTTCCATTTGACATTACAATACTTTCTTCAGAAACAAGATCAGGGAGATTATTCTTGATGGCCTCCTGGACTTTCTCTTGGTGACGCTGCTGATCGTCATAGCCTTTGCGATGGAGGGACCAATCCTCTTTTGACACAACAAATTGCCTTGCATCACTTTCTGACATATCTGACCCTCCTATAATTTTTTTCACCAAAAGCCCTTACACTGCATACAGTTATTCTGTCGGATAAAATATACTTTTTTTACTATCAGTAAAAAGATGGATTACTCTATAGTATGCAAGACTTTACATAAATTTACAAATTATTTTGAAAATTAAGATGAACAGTCTCCTATTTATGTGATAGTAAAAGTGAGGGCTGATGATCGCGATGACCAACAGCCCATTGACTTTTCTTAAGAATATTATCTATTTAACAAACTACCTACATACCTAAGTAACTCGTTAGCAGAAGTTGAATTGTAGCCGTGCTCATCAATAAGGCGAGCTACTACCTCATTTATTTTCTTTAACTGTTGTTCATCCGGCGTTTTCGAGGATGTTGTAATTTTGACAACGTCCTTTAAGTCAGCAAACAACTTTTTCTGAATAGCCTCACGTAAACGCTCATGAGAGTTGTAATCAAACCTTTTTCCTTTTCTTGCAAATGCAGAAATTCGAATAAGTATTTCTTCACGGAATGCCTTTTTCGCATTTTCCGATATCCCAATTTGCTCCTCGATTGAACGCATAAGCTTTTCATCAGGATTCATTTCTTCCCCTGTCAATGGATCACGTAACTTGTTCTTATTACAGTATGCCTCTACATTATCTAAATAGTTATTCATAAGAGTTTTCGCAGATTCCTCATATGAGTAAACAAATGCCTTTTGGACTTCTTTTTTCGCAAGGTCATCATATTCTCTTCGAGCTACAGAAATATAATTCATAAACCTGTCTCTGTCTTCTTTTGAAATTGAAGGATGTTGGTCAAGTCCCTCTTTTATTGAGCGTAATACATCTAAGGCATTAATATTTGGTGTATCCTTACGAATAATGGCAGATGAAATACGGTTGATGACATAACGAGGGTCAATGCCGCTCATACCTTCATCTTGGTATTCTTTCTTAAGCTCATCTACATCAATATCATTGAACCCTTCTACACTTTCTCCGTCATATAACCGCATCTTTTTAACAAGATCAATATCACCTTTTTTAGGTTCTTTTAATCTTGTTAAAATCGTAAACATAGCTGCGACTCGAAGTGTGTGCGGAGCAATATGTGTGTCAGCTACATCACTCTCTCGAATCATTTTTTCATAAATATGCTCTTCTTCACTAACTTTTAAGTTGTACGGAATTGGCATAACAATAATACGAGAATGCAATGCTTCATTCTTTTTATTAGAGATAAAAGAACGATATTCTGTTTCGTTTGTATGCGCAACAATCATCTCATCTGCGCTAATAAGCGCAAAGCGCCCTGCTTTAAAGTTTCCTTCTTGCGTCAATGAAAGCAAATGCCAAAGGAATTTCTCATCACACTTTAACATCTCCTGAAATTCCATCATACCACGATTCGCTTTATTTAATTCCCCATCAAATCGATAGGCACGTGGGTCGGATTCAGATCCATACTGTGCAATTGTTGAAAAATCTATACTACCCGTTAAATCAGCAATATCCTGACTTTTCGGATCTGATGGACTAAACGTTCCGATACCACAACGTTTATCTTCAGAGAAGAATATTCTTTCGATTAACACATCTTCAATTCTACCGCTAAATTCCTTTTCTACTCGCATAGTGTTTAATGGCGATAAATTCCCTTCGATACGTATGCCATATTCTTCATAAAAATCCTCACGTAAATGATGCGGAATGAGGTGAAGTGGGTCCTCATGCATTGGACAACCTTTTATTGCATAAACAGCACCACGATCAGTATGCGAATAAGCTTCTAATCCGCGCTTTAACATAGTTACTAGTGTAGACTTACCTCCACTAACTGGTCCCATTAAAAGCAAGATACGTTTGCGAACATCTAAACGCTTTGCAGCGGGATGAAAGTATTCTTCTGTTAACCTTTCAAGCGCCTCATCTAAACCAAAAAGTTGTTGACCAAAAAACTTGTAATGTTTTTTACCATTTACCTCTTCAATCCCAGCATCTTTTATCATATTATAGACTCTTGAATGGGCCGATTGAGCTATCCATGGCTTTTCTTTCAAGATTTCTAAATACTGAGCAAATGTACCTTCCCACTTTAGCTTTTCTTCCTCTTCACGGTACCTTTCAATTTTGTTTAATATACCCATAAGAGGCCTCCCCCATCTAGAATTGTGTTGTAGTCTGTAATTAATACAATCTATGCGAAGGATGACCTAATCATTCTAAGAGATTTGTACGAAACGTGTTGAGTCCTTATTGCACTTAATAGATATTTTTATAATGTACAATCATATCATTCACAAAACAAGTTAATATGAGCTATAATGAAGATACATGTTAATAAAGGGGATATCAAGAATTTTAAGGAGGTCTACATAATGAAGTTAGCTTTGATTTTAGGGGTTATCGTTGCTTTTTTAACAGCAATCTTCACAGCAGGCTACAATGACCGCCCAGGCACAAAATAATATTGTATATAAAAAAAAACGACCTTGCTACGGTCGTTTTTTTATTTTTATGTTAAATCTCTAAAACTTTGTTGTCTTAGAGCTTCATATATTAAGATAGCTGCTGTGTTCGATAAGTTTAATGAACGTACATGCTCTGTCATTGGTAAACGCAAACAAAGATCTGCTTTTTCTTCAATCAGTTTCTTAGGCAACCCCGTCGTTTCTCTTCCAAACACAAAGAAAACATCTTTTTCAGGATCGCTATAGTCAAATGATGAGTAATTTTGCTTACCAAATTTAGTAATTAAATAAAACTGCGCCTCTGGATATTGATTAAATAAAATATCCAAGGAATCATAGTAATGAATATCTACAAACTCCCAATAGTCCAAACCTGCTCTTTTTAACATTTTATCATCTGTTGAAAAGCCTAATGGACGAATCAAGTGAAGAGCTGTATTAGTAGCAGCACAAGTTCGTGCAATATTTCCAGTATTAGCTGGAATTTCTGGTTGATATAATACTACATGAATGGCCAAGCGTGTCACCTCATAAAATTGAATAGAATCTATATTTAATATTCGGCGTATAAGCCGTTGAATCTTCATACGACCAATATCTCATCCGACTATTTTGAGTATGGGCATTTACAAGTGGCATACCATCTTCATCTTTAGCCACCACAATTGTAGTATGATTAAATCGACCGTCCCCTTCAAAATCATAACAAATTATATCACCAACTAACAACTCTTTTGGGCTCTTTACTTCTTTAGCACGAAGCCCTCTAGTGGATGAAGCTAAATATAAGGTTAGAGCATGTGCAACCGACCAACTAAACGACCAGTTACTCCCTCTGTACCACCAGCCTTGTGTGCGAGTAGGATACCCACGCATCGTGTTACCCCCAGCTCGTAAACATTGGGATATATAATTTGTACAATCATTTGTAAAATGATGATAATTAGGATTATAATCATTCCACCAACGCTCCGCATATTTCACAGCCTCATTTCGATTATAGCCACTGACTGCGGATTTATTAGGTTCGTCGAGTTTATTTCTAACTTCTAGCATTTCTAATGCATCCCATTTATCTGTTCCTTCTAATACTGGACAAGCATCAGATATTAATTCTCCATTTTCAAATGTAGCTACCCGTTGCTCTTGTTGCTCTTCTACATATATCTTTTTCTTTTGTTTTATAAGAAATTGGTACATTACACTATACTCTACAGTTTGTGTATCATCATCATTATCAACTACGTTGCATATAGTTCCCTTAGCCTTACACTTTACAACATCTACATGTCGTTTCTCAATTAACGCTCGCTTTTTACCAAGCATTTCATCATTCTTTAATCGCATATTGCTGTTTATGAATTGACTTATACGCTGTTGTAAATAACTTTCAAGTACAGAACGCAAAATAAAGGTCACCCCAATACATTTTGTTTAATCTATACTTATGCAGAGCATTTTCATATAAGACGAAAGGAACTAGGCTTACAACTCTTTTAATGCTTGAATAGCTTTATCTATTTCTATCTTTACTTCATTGTCTATTTCAATATCATAGGACTCAATTAATGTTGGTAAGGCTGAGATGTCTCCGATTTTACCAAGCGCCCATGCTGCTGTACCGCGGATAACAGAACGTGAGTCATTTTGAACTAACTGTATCAAGTCACTCACTGAGGATTTATCTTTAAAGTGCGCTAGAGCAATGAGCGCGTTTCGTTGAATTGGTTTTTTCCCACGCCATGACCCAGCCATAGAACCGAACCGTTTTTTAAACTCGCGATTACTTAATGTCAAAATCGGACGTAGCAATGGTTTAACACTGTCCCCATCTGGTTCCATCTCTGGATGATTGTGATAGTCAATACCTTTATTGTATGGACATACAGTTTGACATGTATCACAACCATATAAACGATTCCCTATTTTACTTCGAAACTCTTCTGGTATCATTTGTTTAGTTTGTGTAAGAAAAGAAATGCAACGCTGTGCATTTATTTGTCCACCCTGTACTAATGCATCGGTTGGGCAAGCTTCTACACATTTATTACATGTGCCACATTGATCTTCTATTGGTGTATCTGGTTCAAACGGAATACTTGTAATCATTTCACCTAAGTAAATATAAGAGCCAAACTCTGGTGATATGATGGCACAATTTTTGCCACTCCACCCAATACCAGCTCTCTCCGCAACAGCACGATCAGATAGACTACCAGTATCAACCATTGATGTGAGATGAACACCCGGTACTCTCTCTCTTAAAAAAGCTTCTAATTTTTCAAGTCTGTCACGAAGTATATGGTGGTAGTCTAATCCCCATGATGCTTTACAGAAAACTCCACGTTTTTGATCAGCAGTACTCTTAGGAGAATTCTCCATTTTCGAAGGATAAGCCAACGCAATTGCAATAATTGATTTAGCTTCAGGTAGTAGCATCTTTGGATTCGTTCGTTTTGCAATATCCTGCTCTTCTAGACCAGATTGATAACCAAGTTGCTGTTGAATTTCGAGACGTTGTTTTAACGTTGTAAATACTGCAGCACTTGCAAATCCTATCTGATCAATACCAATTATTTTACTATACTCTATAAGCTCCTGCTTCAACGCTGCATAACTCATCGCTTATCCCTCCTTTAAAATAGTATTGACAATAAAAAACGCAATACCTCGTCCTCTATGGAAACGAAATACTGCGTTGAGAAACATATGTATGGAGCGGGTGATGGGAATCGAACCCACGACATCAGCTTGGAAGGCTGAGGTTTTACCATTAAACTACACCCGCAAGATTTATTGAAGATTATAACAATAAACTAATTATAATGCAAGTTAATCCAAGTCTTAATAATATCTGTTGAATTTTTTGTAGTAATTTGTCGAACAATAAGTAAAAATAAAAACAGGAAAATCCTGCTTATAGATTCATATAATACCGGTGGTCGGGGTCGAACCGACACTCCTAACGGAACACGATTTTGAGTCGTGCGCGTCTGCCAATTCCGCCACACCGGCGTTAGAGAATTGATAAAGAAATGTTTTCACATAAATCATTGGTGCCGAGGACCGGAATCGAACCGGTACGGTAGTCACCTACCGCAGGATTTTAAGTCCTGTGCGTCTGCCAGTTCCGCCACCCCGGCAACATCA